>NC_014248.1:2980000-3580000 GCF_000196515.1 'Nostoc azollae' 0708 | reverse complement strand
CCTTTACGTGGTTTCTTATAAGGTGTGCTAATATTCTTTCCTCCTTGATATGCTTTATCTCCTTCAAACATTTTGTTGTTATGGAACTTTTCTTGTTGCTCTCGAAATAAGCTAATATCACTGGTTGGGCTTTTTCTCCTACTTCTACATCGACAATATCTTTTCCTTCTGGTAAGCTCACAAAATGTGTCCTGCTTCTTTCTTCTTACCTGAAAAATACTTTTTTTGCTCCTGATTATCTGAAGACCTTGCTCGTGGCTGTTCCATGCTGTCGACTATTAAGTGAAACTCCGTCAATAGTTCTATCGCCATGGCATAATCCCTATCATGTTTTTCTAGCTGTTTAAGGAGACTAGCAAGCAAAACATTTGGTAATATCTCTAGCCAGTAATGAAATGTGTCCTTTGCTTCCGTTTTCCATATACCGAAATGCAGACCTAAAACCTCAAGTGTTGGTATTTTCCTCAAATAGAAGAATCATAGACATACCTCTTCTTTTATCTCTATTTTCCGTTTCCCCCCTCCTCCTGTGTGATTTATACTTATCTTTTTACTTTCTATCTCCCCTTGAAGTTTTTTATGCTGCATTTCACCTTGGGCTAACAAGTCTTGAAACTAATGGTTAGTTATTCCCATTATTTGTTTTGTACGATGTGGATATTCTTGAATATAGTCAATTTAGTCGATTTTTCCTTTTGGTAGACCCTCAAAATTCCCTTCTACCATTTTTTTGACACCAAGTTAATTTTCCTGACAGGTCTTTTGTCTCAATAATTTAGGACAAGAATTAGGAATGAACCGAGAAAATCCGACTAATATCACACAAGGATATTCTCATGACTATCGTCCAGACTGAAAACAATGTATATTAGATTTAATAGTAAGTAGTGACAGAGATATACCCTTATTTTTTAGAGGAGCATCAGGAAATGAATCAGATAAAGCAGTATTTGCTCAAATCTTGGTGGAGTATGACAAACAAATAGATTTTGAAAGTATAATGATGGTGGCTGATAGTGCTATATATAATATAGCGAAAGTAATTTAAAATTAAGCTCGAACATGAAATGGATAAGTCGAGTACCTTTATCTATTAAAAAAGCCAAAAACTTTGTCAAAGCATTTAGCAGTATAGAACTGAAACCAAGTCAAATCAAAGGATATAGCTACCAAGAAGAAGTATCTTATGGGGGAATAGAGCAAAGATGGCTATTAGTAGACAGTGCAGACAGAAAAAAAGCAGACTTAAAAGAAATTAACCCAAAGCATTCAAGAGGAGTTTCTAAAGATCAGTAAACAAGTAGGTAGATTAGTCAAAGAAGAATTTGAACAGACATTCTTAGCGGAATTAAAGATTAAACAACTGGCAGCAAAATTAAAATATCATAAAATATCGGACTTAGAAATTATTGATCGGTTAAATAAAGGACAAACAGTACTGTATCAAGTAAGAGGTAAACTAATAGGAAATCAGGAGTTAATCACCCAACATCATAACTCTTATGGTCGATTTATTTTAGCAAAAAATATTTTAGAGGCAAGGGAATTAGAAACCATAGAAATATTGAGAATATATAGAGAAGGGTAATCAACAAAAATAGGATTGAGAGTTATCAAATACCCGTTATTTTTCGCCCATAGTCTTTTTATGAAAGATCCAGAAAGAGTAGAGACAATGATGATGTTAATGGCATTGTGTCTTTTGGTTTATTGTGTGGGACAAAGACAATTAAGAATCTCGTTGAAGATGCAAAAACCTACAGTTAAAAACCAACTGAATAAACCTACAGAATCCCCTACTTTAAGTTGGATATTTCAGAGCCAGTGCCTTGGGCTGGTTCCCTGACTTGATTAGGGAAGCTCCTCGGAAAGAGGCAGTAAGGGATACTTTTTCTGATTACACGAGGAGTTCATAGGACTCTGAACTTGACAGAGGAACGTTGTCGAATTTTCCAATTCCTACCTACAGCTTGTCAAAAGTATTATTTATTTTCTTAGTTTTCAAATCTCTAATTCACTATTGTATAGTCTTGTATTTTCATAACTGATTTAAAAATTCAAATTCAACATTGTTGTCTAACTACCTTTTCTTAGACAATAGGAAAGCTGGAATTTTGACGTGCATAATTTATTTATATTTTCATGGCTACTGCATTTTTAAAAACTATAGTTCTGAATTTCCTGTAAATATAGTTTGTTTATGCTACTTATTAAAGTGCAGACTCTGGGTTGAATATGATTGATCCTTTTTTCGATAATATTGTTTACAAACAAACGATTCGGGAAAAGGTTTTAGATATTCCTCCTCAACAATGTGTCACTCGTGACAATGTTTCTATCAAAGTTGATGCGGTGGTTTATTAGCAAATTGTTGATTTGGAGAAAGCCTACTATAAGGTAGAAAATCTTCAATCGGCAATGGTGAACTTGGTCTTAACCCAAAATTCGTTCAGAAATGGTACAATTGGAATGGGATCAAACTTTTACTGCCCGCACCGAAATTAATAAAATTCTGTTACAATGATTAGGCATTTCTACCGGAACCTGGGGGAGTGAAAGTTACAAGGGTAGAACTGAGAGATATTATCCCCTCTAAGGCAGTGCAAGAATTAATGGAATTGCAAATGTCGGCGGAGAGGAGAAAAAGGGCATCAATTTTAACTTCTGCAGGTGATAGAGAGTCTGCTGTGAATACTGCTAAAGGTAAGGCAGATGCACAACTTTTAGATGCAGAAGCTGAACACAAAGCAATAATTCTCACAGCGCAAGCTGAACGTCAACAATAGGTTTTGAAGGCACAATCACTCGCAGAATCAGCAGAAATTCCGGCTCAAAAAATGAAAGCTAATCCTGAAGTCCAGAAAGCAGTGGAAGTGCTGTTGGCCTTGGGCTATCTGGATATGGGTGCAACTATTGGTAAAAGCGATAGTAGCAAAATAATGTTTATGGACCCACGCACTATTCCTACTACTTTGGAAGGCATACACTCTATTGTCTCTGATGTGCCAAGTGATTCCAATCCGCTGCTAGGAAATAAGGGATAAGAGGGTGTGTGTGAGGTATGGATATAATGACTTTCTACCTGTCACCTATTCCCTGACTAATTTCTTGACACTGACTGCATAAGCCAAAGAATTCTAAGGTGTGGTAAAAAACTTTAAATTTGTGACTGGATTTTAACTCGTTTTCCAGTTGATGGACTGGACATTGATGAATGGGTATGGAAAGACCGCATTGTAAGCAAGTGAGGTGATGTTTATCCTGCTGGGTTAAGCTATAGAGGGCTTCACCGTTAGCCAAAGTCCGTACTTGTACTTTACCTTCAAGTTTGAGGGCTTCTAGTGAACGGTAAACTGTTGCTAAACCCATACTCTGACTATGATTACGTAGTTCTATGTAGAGATCCTGTGCGGAAATGCCTTGTTTAATATTTTTTAAAAGGTTCAAAATGCGGTCTTGACTGCGGGTGCGTATAGCTCTCATACCGATTTGGGATTTTAGATTTGGGGTTTTAGATTGAAAATAGGGATAGTTAGGCTATTTTATTGATTCACTGATAGATTAACTGTAACTGCTTTGTGATCTGATTTTCAGTCATTTGGAGCATAAAAGTTATAGGATAGCGATCGCAGCATTCAGCAAAAAGCCTGTGCAAAGAAAATATTTAGCTAAGATTTTCGTCACGGTTCGGCCTTCAGTCTTAGACCCTGCTGGTGTGGCTGTACAATCTGGCCTCAAACAAATGGGATACGACAACGTGGAACAGGTACGTATTGGTAAGTACATTGAAGTCACTATCATCTCACCTGATGAGCCAAAAGCACGTCAAGACCTGAACCAAATGTGTGAGCAAATGTTAGCAAATCCAGTGATAGAAAATTATCGCTTTGATTTGATTGAAGTGGAATCACAAACGGGAGTGTTCTGACATTAGGAATTTGGGACTGGGGACTAGGGAGATGGGGGAAATGGGTAGAATAATCTGTTCCCTATTCCCTGACTAATGACTAATGACTAATGACTAATGACTAAATTATGAAATTCGGTGTTTTAGTTTTTCCAGGGTCTAACTGTGACCGTGATGTTGCTTATGTTACTAGAGATTTGCTAGGACAACCAACACGCATGGTTTGGCATCAAGAGACTGATATTAGTGATTTAGATGTGGTGATTATTCCTGGTGGCTTTAGCTACGGCGATTATTTGCGTTGTGGAGCGATAGCACGCTTTTCCCCTGTAATGCAACAAGTAATTGAGCATTCACAACAAGGCAGATTTATCATCGGTATTTGTAATGGATTCCAAGTATTAACTGAAGCCGGATTATTACCTGGTGTATTAGCAAGGAATCAGGATTTGCATTTTATTTGCGATCGCACTCCCTTAAAAGTTGAGCGTAATAATTTACCTTGGACACAAGGTTATGCACAAGGGGAAGTTATCACTTTACCCATTGCTCATGGAGAAGGGCGATATTACGCTGATGAGAAAACCTTATCAGAAATTGAAGATAACGGACAAGTATTATTTCGTTACCACGGTGAAAACCCCAACGGTTCATTAAATAACATTGCGGGGATTTGTAATCGTCAAGGCAACGTTTTAGGTATGATGCCACACCCAGAAAGAGCAGCAGATAGCGTATTAGGAAATAGCGATGGTCTGAAGTTATTTCAAAGTTTGTTGGGTAAGGCAGCAGTTTTAGTTTAAAAAATACCCGACTTCTCAAAGAAGTCGGGTATCTTAGTTTTTATTAGCTAGTCAAGTTGTTGTTAGTTTAGCAAGTACAAAATTAATTTTTCTACCTGCATCTTTTCGATTCGTAGCTAGTTCAGCAAAAAACCAAAAGCTATGTATGTTTAGTATTCCCGAAAATTTCCTCAACTCAATCCAAACACCCCATAGTGGCTACCATTGGGATGGTAGCAGTCGGCGTTTTTTTGAAGGTTGGTATTATAGAGTTACATTACCCGATATAGGGCAAACCTTTGCCTTCATGTACTCCATTCAAGATCCCATTGGTGGTAAACCTTACAGTGGTGGTGCAGCCCAAGTTCTTGGACCAGAAGATGAATATCTATGTCGTACTTTTCCCGATGTCAATAAATTTTGGGCAAGTCGAGATATGTTGGCATTAGGACATTGGGGTAAAACCAATTTACAAGTTACCCCCTTCTATCTCCTTCCTAGCGAATTTGAACATCATATTCAACAAGGCTATCAAGCTACAGACACTTTAAATCAAGGCATAATTAGCGACCCAGCCACAGGTAATTATTGCCGTTGGCAGTATGAAATTAAACCAATTTACGGTTGGGGTAATCAAAATAGCATTCAGCAATCAACCGCTGGTTGCTTATCATTTTTGCAGATATTTGAACCTGGATGGCAAATTTTGATGGCTCATGGTTTAGCTTCCGGTTTCATAGACTGGAATGGTAAAATTTACGAATTTATCAACGTCCCTGCCTACGGAGAAAAAAATTGGGGTGGTGCTTTTCCCCAAAAGTGGTTTTGGCTAAATTGTAATTATTTTGACGATACACCCGACTTAGCTTTAACTGCTGGTGGAGGAAAACGTGGTGTATTGTGGTGGATGGAATCTGTAGCCATGATTGGCATACACTACCAAGGCAAGTTTTATGAATTCGTTCCCTGGAACTCACAGGTAAACTGGGACATTCAATCTTGGGGAAGATGGCAAATGCAAGCTAAAAACTCTAATTATGAAGTGGAATTCAGAGGAATCACTAACTTATCAGGTACACTCTTACGCGCACCAACCAACCAAGGTTTCACATTTTGTTGCCGAGACACCATGGAGGGAAAACTAGATTTAGAATTGCGAGAATTAACTGGGAGCAAATCTAAAATTCTTCTTAAGACACAAAGTAATCTGTGTGGATTGGAAATAGGCGGTGATGGTTGGGAGAACATTTGGCAGTCTTCCTGAAACTAGTGCTATAATTATATATGCTTTATACTTGGGGTTGTAGCTCAGTTGGATAGAGCGGACGCCTCCTAAGCGTCAGGTCGTGCGTTCAAGTCGCACCAGTCCCGTATAAATCATCAGGATACACGGTATGTGGGAAACTGAGCGGCTTTAGCCCTGAGAGGGAAGGGACAGAAGTGGTTTTAACCACCGTGGTCTTTTCTATATTATCCGTGATATGGGTCTTCAATATACCTGAGAGTGTCAATCAGATATTGACTGGATATAGCCTTGCTCACAAGGTAATTTTTGTAATGCATCAGAGATACTTTATAAAGTAAATGTTTAGGAGACAAGAGGAAGTAGCATAATCCTAGTCATAAGAGCATATATAGACCCTTCCCTCATTTGTGTTAAACGCTCATAATCCTTGCTTAGACGATGATATTGGTTAAACCACCCAAATGTTCTTTCTACTACCCAGGGTTGTGGTAAAACTTTAAATTCTTACTCAGTAGGTCCTATGACTTCAACATGAGCTTGAATCAGGAACCAAACTGCAAGTGCAAATTTATCACCGTCATAACCGGAATTAACCCATAAAACTTGGACCTTTTCCAATAATTCTGTGGGTTCCTATAGCAGTTCCATTAGTGCATAGGCAGCAAGCATTCGTTCTGGGGCATTCGCTTCACTAACAACAAGTTTCAACACAAGTCCCAGGCTATCAACTAAAGTATGCCCCTTTCTTCCTTTTACCTTTTTACATCCGTCAAAACCATACACATCCCCTTTTTTTGGTCAGTTTTGACCGACTGACTGTCTGCAGCGAGCGCGGTAGGTTGTGTTGATTTACCTAATTTCGAGCGAACTTGACTACCCAATGTATGGTTGAATTTTTCCCAAACCCCCTGGCCCTGCCATTTCCTGTAATAGCTATATACAGTTGACCTTGGCGGGAAGTCACCTGGAAGCATATTCCATTGACATCCAGTTTTCAAATGAAAATAGATGGCATTACATATTTCACCCATATCTGTTGTGGGTGGATACCCTCCTTCTTTGCCTGGTGGAATCAATGGGGCCAGGATTTCCCAGTCCATATCAGTTAAGTCTGTGGGGTAAGACTTTCGTTCCATCAGTAGCTATGTAAATACACTACATTTTATGTATCCTATCCTTCCAACATTCCTTTTCTACTCCCCTTTACATTTACTGTATCAATAGCCTCTCAACCAATATTTAACTCTATCTATCGTGATAACCATAATTAGACCATGAATATTTCATTGATTGGATAGCTCAAATGTTTTTGTGAGTAAGTATTAATTCATGTTAGTACTTATAAGCTAAATGAATAATGAAATTAATATCTAGCAGTCAGCTTTTCAAAACTAGACCTATTGCAAAATTGTTTCTGTGGTATGATAGAGACTTTTGGATTGTCTTTATATATTTTTTTTGCTGTTCTTTGCGCTCGCTAATTCAAATATAACCGTGTAACTCTAAACTTTTGGCTAAAAGAAAGACAAGCCCTATTATAACATAAAATTAATTCTGCAAGAGGTCTACTTTTGTCTAAGAAGATACTAGAATTTAAGGATTTCCTCATTTATCTTATCTATATTATCTATTCCGTATGATTGTGTAAAACAACTTAATAAATAAATGGTTTGAACCCCTATCATAGATTGTCTAATTTAGGTTAGTATGATCCATCGAAGAGAGCAGTCAGGATTGTCCTCTGATCAAAAAATGCGTCTCGAAATAAAAATATCCCAAAGACTCATTTAAGTGGACTTTAGCTAAATTTTCTACTCCAGATAATTTCTAACCGAAATCCTGTTCTTCGCAGATACACATATAGAGCCTTGAATAAGCTACTGTTTACAGGTAAATCTTTGCAACTGATGTCTTTTATCCTACCCTTATTAGTCTGGTGGGGATATAAGGAAGTGCAAAACCAATTATTACATCCACAAGCTGTGTTAGTTTTGGGTGGTTCTACTAGACGTTTAGAAAGGGAGAAGTTTACAGCCAATTTTGCTAATAAGCATCCAAATATACCAATATGGATTAGTGGTGGCAGTCCACCTAGATATACAAAAGAAGTATTTACCAAATCTGGAGTTGATCCCAGACGATTACATTTAGATTATGAAGCTGTAGATACACTGACTAATTTTACTACGTTGGTAGATGATTTGCAAGCACGCGGCATTAAAAGCGTTTATTTAATTACTTCTGATTTTCATATGCGCCGTGCTTGTGTGATTGGCGAGATTGTTTTAGGGAGTCGAGGTATTGAGTTCAAAGCCATATCAGTGCCCTCTGAACAAGGATCAGAACCAATTGAAAAATCTATCCGTGATGGAGCTAGAGCTATTTTGTGGGTAGCAACTGGTTACACAGGAGCCCAGAAGGCTAAAAAGAACCATTAAAACTAGGTTGCAGAAAAAAATATATAGTCCTGGCTATTACCACCTATAACTGATAACTGATACCCAATATCCCCACAATTTGATACCCTAGCTTAAACAGATTTGAGAAAAGTGAAAGCGTGGAAATTCAACTTGGGCGGGGAAAAGTGGCTCGCCGAGCCTATGGTATTGATGAAATTGCTTTAGTCCCTGGTCAAAGAACACTCGACCCCAGTTTAGCGGACACTAAATGGAAAATTGGCAATATTGAGCGGGAAATCCCCATTATTGCTAGTGCGATGGATGGTGTTGTTGATATAGGGATGGCTGTGCGTTTATCCCAATTAGGAGCATTAGGAGTTCTCAATTTAGAGGGTATCCAAACTCGCTATGCTGATCCAGAACCGATTCTAGATCGGATTGCTGCTGTGGGAAAAGATGAATTTGTGTCGTTGATGCAAGAACTCTATGCCGAACCAATAAAGCCGGAATTAATTGAAAAACGTATTCAGGAAATTAAACAATTAGGCGGCATTGCGGCTGTGAGTGCGACTCCAGTAGGTGCTAGTAAATTTGGTGAATTTGTAGCTAAAGCTGGGGCGGATTTATTTTTTATCCAAGCGACAGTAGTTTCTACAGCCCACCTCTCACCAGACTCCATTATCCCTCTCGACTTGGCAGAATTTTGCCGTTCTATGCCTATCCCAGTCATATTGGGCAACTGTGTGACTTATGAAGTTACTTTGGATTTGTTCAAAGCAGGAGCGGCTGCGGTATTAGTGGGAATTGGGCCTGGTGCTGCTTGTACTTCCCGTGGGGTATTGGCTGTTGGTGTACCTCAAGCAACTGCAATCGCAGATTGTGCCGCAGCAAGAGATGATTACTATCGCGACACTGGTAACTATATCCCTATTATTGCCGATGGCGGTTTAATCACTGGTGGAGATATTTGTAAATGTATCGCCTGTGGTGCTGATGGAGTAATGATTGGTTCTCCCTTTGCTAGAGCCGCTGAAGCCCCAGGAAGGGGTTATCATTGGGGTATGGCAACTCCTAGTCCAGTACTGCCCCGTGGTACTCGCATTCGCGTTGGTACCACAGGTACTCTAGAGCAAATACTCACAGGGCCAGCCGGACTAGATGATGGTACTCATAATCTTCTAGGAGCATTAAAAACCAGCATGGGTACATTAGGAGCAAAAAATATCAAAGAAATGCAGCAAGTTCACGTTGTAATTGCTCCTTCCCTATTAACCGAAGGCAAAGTTTACCAAAAAGCCCAACAATTGGGTATGGGTAAATAAAAGGTCTGGGATTTAGGGTGTAGGAAAGAATAATATATTACTTCCTACGTCTTGCCTCTTGCCTTTTGTCTACTGCCACTGACAACTGAGCAATGGAAGCAATGAAAAATTTTTCCAGTAGCCTGAACAATCACTGGAAAAATTCCAGATGTCGCCTACAATAGAGATAGCGGAGACGCATGTTTCCGTTCACTCCTCACACCACACTCCGCCCGGACTACTGTTCGGGCGGTTCCTTATGATTAGGCATAAATGCTGTGGCTTCTTTGCAAATGTACATCCTTCACTCCCTAGCTGATGTTTTTGCTATGGTAGAATTTTCACGAAACTGATAAATATAATAGTCAAAGGTTTTTAGGAATGTCAGCAGCTGCAAGTGTGACGGATGATTTGTTTGAACAAGAAGTAATCGAAAGCCCATTACCGGTTTTAGTTGACTTTTGGGCACCCTGGTGTGGTCCTTGCCGCATGGTAGCTCCTGTTGTCGAGGAAATCGCTGCTCAGTATGAAGGTCAACTCAAGGTCGTGAAAGTTAATACTGATGAGAATCCTCAAGTTGCTGGTAAGTATGGTATACGCAGCATTCCCACATTAATGATTTTTAAAGGTGGACAAAAAGTGGATATGGTTGTCGGTGCTGTTCCCAAAAGCACATTATCTACCACTTTGGAAAAGTATCTTTAAACCTCAATCGACCGCAAAATTTCATTGATTTGTCCATCGCCTAAAGTTCTTAGGTGAATAATTGTAAATTAGTTTCAGAGGCGTAACCTTTGCGTCTCTTGAAAATGCTTTACACAAGAATGCGATATGGCAAAGCTTAAGGATGTATCTTTTGCCAGGGGTACATCCCTGTTTTTTCTTTACTAGTTAAGTTGCAGAAAAGAGCCAAAAATTTCCCAATCAGCAATCAGTCAGCCTGATGAGATAAGTTTGTGATTTACTGGAGTTTAGATAAAATATAATGCCATTGTTGTGGCAGTTCACATGACCTCTGAAGCTTCGTTTGAAATACTAGAATCTCTCCAAGCTGATATTGCTGAACTAATAGATCGTTTACCGACCTTAAAACATCGGCAATTTATCCAGCAGGCACTTGCTACTGTAGTGCGTTTGGCTGATAGTAAAGTTGAGCGTCTTGATTGGAAAATAGTATCTGCTGCTCTAGCAGATATGGAAAGAGGTTTCCAACTCTTTCATGGCTACCGACACATTCGCAAAGTCACTATATTTGGTTCTGCTCGTTTAGCCTCAGAAACCCCTGAATACGAAATGGCAGTTCAATTTGCACGTGCCGTTTGTCAATTAGGATTTATGGTGATTACAGGCGGTGGTGGTGGAATTATGCACGCGGGTCAAGAAGGCGCAGGCAGAGATAATTCTTTTGGTTTAAATATTCAGTTGCCGTTTGAGCAAGAGGCAAATCCAATCATTGATGGTGATCCCAAATTAATTCACTTTAAATATTTCTTTACCCGCAAACTTTTTCTCCTCAAAGAAAGTGATGCAGTAGCTTTATTTCCCGGTGGTTTTGGGACTCAGGATGAAGCTTTTGAGTGTATGACATTAAGCCAAACAGGCAAATTTGGCCCAATTCCTTTGGTTTTAATTGATTCTCCTGGTGGTGATTACTGGCATTCTTGGAGTCAATATATTGATCAGCAATTGGTGACAAAAGGTCTTGTGAGTCCAGAGGATCCCAATTTGTACACAGTCACAGATAACCTCGAAGTGGCTTGCAATGCTATTACCAATTTTTATCAGGGTTATCACTCTAGCCGCTATGTAGGGGATCAATTAGTGATCCGTCTCAGACAACAGTTATCAGATGCAGAGGTGGAACTGCTAAATGTTAACTTCAGTGACATTCTCGTCAAAGGCAGAATTGAGAAAAGCCAAGTATTACCTCAAGAAGGTCTAGATGAAACATCTAGTCTACCCCGTCTGCTTTTATACTTTAATCAGCGTGACCTGGGACGTTTGTATCAGATGATTGGAGTAATTAACCAATTAGTTATTCCTTCTCCAGAGGAAATAGCACATCCAGAAAGGAAGTAAGCGTTATTAGCTTTGCTGTTCCAATTCACAATTGCTGTTTTTCCTGGCTTACCAAATAAGCTATATGTATCTCTAGTACAGTATGGCATAAATAGAGCAACCATTTACAATAGACGAAAAGCCTACTCCATAAGATTTTTGACTTTTGATTTTTGACTTTTGCTTGCGGTACTAGCGGGATGCTAATGTGAACAACCGAACAGAATACAGCGTGTTGCAGGTCAATGAAGGACAAAATGTTGCTGTATAATTTCCTCATCCCGCATCTGTGCAGAACTCCAATGGAGAAGCTTGGTATAAGCCATAAATCCTTCTCCTATTCACATAGTCTGCCTTACACCCGCTGCCTTGATGATAAGTCTTTAATTGAACAAGACATTATTTCCTGTTACTGTCCCTAAGTGTTTAAATATTAACCCAGTAATAATAAATATATCTATGCCAAATCAGGTATTATAAAAGGCATAAATATTTATATCTTCAGAATAAATGCTGCCCTTATAAAAACCAATACATATTATCTGCTAAATAGGGCTTGCTGCTAGTTATTTTTAACCAATACTCAATATTTAATCAATATTTTTGATTAATCAAGCGTAATATAAATAACTTTATAATACATAAAAAATTTTCTTGAGAGAGAGTCATACTTTTACAGTTTTTGTTTGTCTACTCCTGGTTTATCCTTATAGGTGCAAGATATGAGATGAACTACAATGACTGAACTTGGCCTGCTAATGACGGGCGTGTTAAGCACCACACAACCAACTTTGCCCCATTTGCCGGAGCATCGACCATTCCCTAGAGAAAATGGCGTGCAGAAGTCAACAAATAGTCAGTTATCTCTATTAAATTCTACTTCTCAAATTACACCACCTGAATTCATGAAAACAGATGGCAGAGAAGAAGCTAATATTTCAACACTGGCAATCAAGCGGGATAAAGTATTAGCACAAATCAAACAAGAATACCTGTCCCAAATCTCTGATAAATTAGCTGATGTACATAATATCCCCACAAAACAGCAGCTATTAACCCGATACCCCGCATATGGTCAACAAGCTATGCCAACTCTACTTTTTGGTAGTGCAGGTATGTCTGTGAGAATTATGCAAAGGTTGTTAGTGTCTAATGGCTATGGTGTTCGAGTTGATGGCATATTTGGACCGCTGACAGAAGCAGCTATCAAAGCTTTTCAAAATCAGCATAATTTATTTGTAGATGGTATAGTTGGTCAAAAAACCTGGTGGGAGTTGTCAATTTGACACTCCCCAGTTTAAAGAGATGGGGATTCTTCTGTTGCCCAAAAGCTGACTCTTAAAGGCGTAGTCAATGCGCCCCTAGTAACTTTCATCCCCGGCTTAAAAGGCATAGAATAATAAAATCTGGGATTTCATGATTCTATTCTTGGGTTTTTAGCCTATCTTCTGATAGGAAAATAGTCTGAAAACCCATTATATCAATCTGCTTCCACATTAATTTTGTTTTAGACTATTTCAGAAACTACAGGGCGAACGATGGGACTCGAACCCACGAATGGTGGTACCACAAACCACTGCCTTAACCACTTGGCTACGCTCGCCATCTACTATTTTAGTATATTAGCACGACTTAGAAAAATAATCAAGACTTTTTTGCCAGAAATTGATCTGATTGATTTGTAATCTGTAAAGTGTAGAGAATAAATAGATCACAATCAAAAATATATGAAAGCCTGGACTATGATTGCATCTGTAGGAGCAGTAGGAATCGCTGTTTTGGGAGTGACAATGGCCCAGAGAAATCCACAACAGGCTGAATACGAAGAATATGCAGTACAAAAACTGACAACTTACTTAAAAACTGATTTGTGTAAAAAAACACCACATTTCTTGCAAAATCTCATACAATTTAATTGTGAGCAGTTGATGGAGTCAGTTAACCCAGAAATGCGGGATGTTATTGCTACTAAGACAAAAAGACAGAATTATATTGTTTTCAGTATTTACACTACGGATTTAAAAATTGATAATTTAATACGCGGTTATAAATTTGAAACAGTAGGAGCATTTGACAACTTTTATACTTATAAAGCTGAACAGCAATAGGGTGTGGGGATGAGGGAGATGAGGGGGATAGGGAAGTAATTTTCTTGATGATCAATGACTAATGACCAATAAGTTGTTGTACTGCTTGTCTCTATTCGCAAAATCCAGATACTGCTCGATTTTGTATTAAATTTGGTCAGTCACTATTCCTGAAAGAACGTTATTTCCCACTTTATCCAATTGGTTGGTAGCGGTGGTTTTGGCAGAACTTTTTCGGCTATGGATGAACACATCCCACCTAAACCTAAATGTGTAATTAAGCAATTGTATGTTATAGATACCAATAGGGAAAATATTATAAAGGTCGTGGGATTATTTAATCAAGAATCAGCGCGGTTAGATGAGTTAAAACATTCCCAAATTTCCCAATTGCTAGCACACTTTGAACAAGAAAATCAGTTGTATTTGGTGCAGGAATTAATTGTTGGAGAAAATTTAGCGCAGGAATTACGAGTCCAAGGTGTGTTTGGTGAAGCGCATATTTGCCAGTTACTCAAAGATTTATTGCCTGTGCTGTAATTTATTCATTCTCGACAAGTTATTCACCGGGAGATTAAACTAGCAAATATCATGCGAAGATATACCTCTATTGTAGAGAATGAAGTTGTATATCCTCCACCAATCAACAACGCTGCACTATTACATCAAGCTTCTACCATGACTATTGGTAAACTGGAATCTGTTTCTCCCTTTGATTTGTTTGATGTGACGACCGATCGCTGGGTATGGCAAAATTATCTACCTACTGGTAATACTGTTTCTGATCGTTTATGTACAGTAGTTTATCAACAATTGTACAATGCCCTCTCCCAACGTTACCAATCTGCTACTGAAGTTTTAGCAGCGCTCATACAAGTAATACCAGCTAAACAAAGCTTAATACAATGTATTCAGCCGCAGGAGTTGATTATCAAAAGTTGCATGATTTGTTGCATAATTTACTGAAAGCTAAAAAATGGCACAAAGCCGATGAAGAAACTTGGGCGGTAATGTGTCACGCTTTATCTAAACCTGTGGGCAAATATCTATTTAGTAGCGATTTAGAAAACTTACCTGGTGAAGATTTACAGATAATTTATCAGTTGTGGAGATAATATAGCCAAGAAAATTTTGGTTTTAGTGTGCAAATACAAATTTATGAAGGCTGTGGCAGAGACTATGGAGAGTTTTGCACTGCTATTGGCTGGGATATAACCAAATCAAGTTCTTCCACCCAAAACTTAATTCTTTCTTCAGCACCGAAGAAAGGAAATTTACCTTCACATCGTTGGGTTGGTGGTACTCAATTCTGGCAACATATAGATAAATGCTCTGAGTGCGGCTCTTTTGAAAATACGGTAGCCTGATCAGGAGTAGATTATTTTAGATATCGACGTTGATACTTTCTATCTGTTTAGCGGCTTTATCCCACAACTTTGCGGATTCTCCATCTTTCCAATGAGTTCTCAGATGTTCAGCTTTTTTATGGCATATTGGTTCTAGCATTTCTAGAATTGCACCTAGTGTTAGCTGATCCACTAACCCTTCTAGAACACTCATGAATTCTTTCATATAAATACCTCTTAATCTAAACTTTTAGATTCTATGCCCATGCCATCTGCCTATCTTTTAGTATCTCACGGCAGTCGTGATCCGCGTCCAGATATTGCTGTGCAACAACTAGCAAAGCTGGTAAGTCAGAAATTCCCAAATAGTGAAAATTTAGTAGGTACAGCTACTTTAGAGCTTAATACTCATCCTTTACATCAGCAAATTTACGATTTTGCTCAAACTGCTTTGGTTTTGGGGTATAAAAGCCTAAAAATTGTACCTTTGTTTCTAGTAGCAGGAGTTCATGTGATGATAGATATTCCCGCTGAAGTAGAACTGGTAAAAGCAGTACTGGGTCAAGATATGATCATTGACCTTAAACCATATTTAGGTAGTTATGGGAATTTAGAAAAATTGTTGACTCCCACAATGGCTAGTATAAAAGCAGAAGTACCAATTCTTTTAGCTCATGGTAGTCGTCGTTTTGGTTCTCAACAACCTGTAGAAACTATGGCCAGGAATTTGGGTGTAGTGGCGGCTTATTGGTCTATATCTCCGAATTTAGAATCAAGGGTGACAGAGTTGATAGTTGCTGGTTATCAGCAAATTTCAATTTTGCCATATTTTTTATTCACTGGTGGGATAACCGATGCGATCGCAGAATCAGTAGAAAAGCTAAAATTACAATTTCCAGAAGTGATGTTTAAACTAGCATCACCTCTGGGAGAAAGTACAGAACTAGCTGATGTAATTTGGGATTTAGCAACAGAAGAGGAAAAAGTTTTTGGGTAAGGTTTATTTGATTGGTGCAGGCCCTGGTGATCCTGGACTCATGACTCTCAAAGGAAAAGGTTTGCTTGAATGTGCAGATGTCGTTATCTATGATGCTTTGGTGAGTCCGGCAATTTTAGCCATGATTAATCCCCAAGCAGAAAAAATCAACGCAGGTAAGCGGATGGGAAGACATTCGCTCTTACAGGAAGAAACGACCCATCTGCTGATTGAAAAAGCCCAAGATTATGCTGTGGTGGTGAGGTTAAAGGGTGGTGATCCCTTTATCTTTGGGCGTGGTGGGGAAGAAATGGCAGAATTGGTACAAGCTGGAATAATAGTGGAAGTTGTGCCGGGGATCACAGCCGGAATTGCAGCGGCAGCTTATGCTGGTATTCCCTTAACCCATCGTCTGTATAGTTCATCTGTGACATTTGTAACTGGTCACGAAGCAGCGGGGAAGTATAAACCGGCGGTAAACTGGCAAGCAATCGCTCAAGGGTCAGAAACAATAGTGATTTATATGGGTATCCACAATCTACCTTATATCGTGGAACAGTTAAGTTTAGCTGGCTTGAGTCTAGAGACTCCAATAGGTTTAGTGAGGTGGGGAACCCGGCCAGAACAAGAAGAATTAATTGGTAAGTTAGGAACAATAGTAGAGCAAGTAGAAGAAACAGGTTTTACTGCCCCTGCGATCGCAGTTATTGGTTCAGTGGTGAAAATGCACCGTATTCTCTCTGGATGCCGTCCACTGTAGTCTTCATCAAGAAGAATTTAAACCATGTGCTGAAATATAGTTTTAAGTAAATCACCTTGATTAAGAGGCTTAGTCAAGCAACCGGAAGCTCTCACTAGCTTGGCTTTAGCTCTATCTATCAAACTGGCCTTTTCTGTCACCATAATCACAGGTGTATTTTTAAAAGATGCCTGTTTCCGCAATAAAGAACAAACTTCATAGCCATCTAAATTCGGCATCGTCACATCCAGAAAAATCATATCTGGTTTAACATGGAAAATTTCCATTAAAGCTTTTAACGAATCTGTAACACCAATTACAGAAAATATTTGCTCATCTAAAAAACCTCTCATGGTATTTAGAACCAGAGGACTATCATCGACACAGAAAATAGTGTAGTTCTTTTTGTCTTTGGGTCTTGAGTAAATCTGTTTGTATTGGTCTCTGTATTTATCCCCATTAGGTAGTTTATTCCCAATCGGGGGTAACTGTACTTCAATTTTAGCGCGTGTTCTTGGCTCATTGTATTGCCAAAACTGCTCTGGAGAAATTCGCACACCCGCTTCGCACTTTTCCACTAATAAGCGCAAGTTCAAATGACAAAACTTCGGTAAATCATCGAGGAAACTCTCTGGGATAAATTCATAACTCCCTTCTTCTATTTTCAGAAATGAATCTAGAAACTCCAAAGACAATTGCTCAATCAGCATTGCCGCTTGTAAGGGGCTAAGATAACTCTCATTAACTAACCAGCAAATAGCCAAATAATCTGGATTTGGGATAGTCTGGTTGTCGACACCCCTTTCAAATATTATCTGCAACTGCTCATTAATCTCTATGGGAAGAGTAGAATTGTGTTGACCTAACCGCTGTAAGTTTCTATATAGCGGCTCAAACATCTTCTCTGAGTAGCAGGCATAAATTAGCTTACCCTCTTGAACATAGATTGACCAAGCCCCGGAGGTGCTAAATACCTGTAGACAACCAGTAACGGACTTACTGGTGATTTTTTTTAAGAGGGATAGGGGCTGCAGTTTTTGGAAAAATCTGTATCTACTAATAGGAAGCGTTTTCATTACCACGGTTCTAATTTCAAATAAAAATTTGACATTGGAATTTGTGAATCACCCGTAGGGAATTCACACCGATCTTTTTGGACTGACTGCCAGATAAAGATAACGGTTTATATGGGGGCAAGTATAGCAAGTCTCTACTCTAATCACACAATACCCAACACCCCACACCCCACAGACCCCTCACCCAAGCAAGAAAGCCAAAATTATGCCAGAAAACAGTATTTCAAAAGTCAACTCGATTTTCTGTGCTTTTTGCTAATCTGGTTGATCTTTAGGATGTAGGAAGCAAAAGGCAAAAGGCAGGAGTTCAGAAGAAAAAAGTTCATCTCTTCACCCTTACACGTTCTTCTTACGGTGCTAGCATCTTAGTCGAGTGATTCAGACTTGATGATTTATTAACAATCAACAACTTTTTGCCATCTAACTCTCCCTACAAGATATATTGAGTGTGTTATGTAGCTTTAGTCCTAAATAATTAAAAGACAGGCATTTTTTCTAGCTACACAGTAGATGCTCAATAATTACTTACTAAATTCAGGTTACTCTACATTTACCAGAGAAATAAAAAAGTATTTTAAACCTAATATAAAAAATTGAAGTTAGGAGTAGAAATAAATACTTTATGATGAATATACTTTACCAGCAATCTCTCACAATCAAAAAAATGCGTGGACACAAGAATATATAGGACTAAGATCTTATGTTTAAAAAAACCTAGACTAAAATTACCTGTACTTCTCTGCTTACCTATCTACTCATATAGATAGTCTGAGTTTTATTTTCTTCAGCCTTAGTTGTTAACTATCAGGATGTTTATGGTGTAGTAACTATCTTGTAAGCATTCAGCGAATAACACTAAGCAGTCAACCGTTGTTAAAATTAGTAACCATCTCTCATATCGAGTAATATAAATTTAACCAACTGTACCCAATAATTCCTCAATGGTACAAGTCCCCAATGGTACAATTCCCCGGATTTATCCGTGGGGTCACTCAAAAATCCAAAATCCAAAATCGGATGACCGTTATTAATCTCCTAGTATCACAAAACACTCAGCGACTGGATCTCTATCTGTCGTCAGAATTACAAAATTTATCTCGTTCCCGTCTTCAACAGTTAATTGAACAGGGTCATGTCCTACTCAATGATCAAGTATGCACATCAAAGAAAGTAAATGTGAAAGTCGGCGATCGCATCTGTGTGGAAATTCCCTCGCTGCAACCTTTAAAATTGGTAGCAGAAGATATTCCCTTAGATATCCTTTACGAAGATGAGCAATTATTAATTTTAAATAAACCGGCAGGTTTAGTTGTTCATCCTGCACCAGGTCATCTAGATGGAACTCTAGTAAATGCTTTATTGGCACATTGTGCCAATTTACCGGGAATTGGTGGAGTTCAACGCCCAGGAATTGTTCACAGGTTAGACAAAGATACTACAGGTGCGATCGCGATCGCCAAAACAGATATCGCCTATCAACACCTACAAGCACAACTACAAGCAAAAACAGCAAGGCGAGAATATTTAGGCGTGGTTTATGGTGTACCAAAAACCGAAAGTGGCATCATTAACTTACCTATTAGTCGCCATCCCCAAGACCGTAAAAAAATGGCAATAGTCCCTACAGAACAAGGGGGAAGAACAGCAATTACTCATTGGCAAATCCGAGAAAGGCTTAGTAACTACACCTTAATCCACTTTCAGCTAGAAACAGGACGTACCCATCAAATTCGCGTCCACAGCGCCAAAATCGGTCATCCTATCGTTGGCGACTCTGTTTACGGTGCTGGTCGTTCAGTAGGGGTAAATTTGGCCGGTCACGCATTACACGCTTGGCAACTCAAGTTACAGCATCCAATCTCTGGAGATTGGATTCAAGTAACTGCATCCCCTCCCCAGACATTTACAACGTTGCTGGAAGTTTTGCGCCGTAGAAGTGAGAGGTGACATCAGGAGTAAGAATTAATTATTCTTCCCATTACCCCTGGCAGGAATAATTCAAAAAAATTTAGGAAATTTAGAAATGTAAATTTTAGATTGTTTAACAAAACTTGCTGAAAGCATAAATACGGCTAAAACCTGTCAAACTTAGTTCTGATAGAGATTTTTGAAAAAATTAAAACAATATTAAACCCCTATATTCTACTCTAAAGTCAGGCAAATGTCAAGTTTTATAACAAATGCAAGGAACTTTCCTCAGCCAACTTCCTTGTATGTAAAGGATTTGAGGCTTTTGTTATTGGCATAACTTATTTATTCATAATTTGTAATAAATAATGGATCTATAGCATTGTATAAACATAAGCTGAAGGGGTTGAACAACAAACGAAAGTTTAACACGGCAACTAATTCATTAGATTTGCGTGTTTCTCATAAACCTACCGCTGATTCTCATATTTCTACCTTCAGAATGATTGACAAGAAAATGAGAACCCACTTACTTAAGGAAGCAGTTTAATTGCAGTTTGCTGTTAACCACTTTCAAAGTGATAAAACATCCGCAGTTTTAATCAAAACCTCTCTCAACTAAGTAATTAGGAGATTAGAATCCATGACATTAGATGTATTCTCCAAGGTTGTTTCTCAAGCTGACTC
The DNA here is from genome assembly GCF_000196515.1 of 'Nostoc azollae' 0708. NCBI lineage: Bacteria > Bacillati > Cyanobacteriota > Cyanophyceae > Nostocales > Nostocaceae > Trichormus > Trichormus azollae. Next base: position 3,559,488 of record NC_014248.1, on the reverse strand, counting down.
CAGAGGCGAATTCCTCAGCACGGAACAACTAGATGCTTTAACGGCAGTTATTAGCGCAGGTAATAAGCGTTTAGATGCCGTAAATCGCATCACAAGTAACGCTTCTGCTATAGTTACTAATGCTGCTCGCTCTTTGTTCGAAGACGAACCCGGGTTGATCGCTCCTGGTGGTAACGCTTACACCAACCGTCGCATGGCTGCCTGTCTCCGCGACATGGAAATTATCTTACGCTATGTTACCTACGCTGCATTGGCTGGTGATGCTAGTGTTCTTGATGATCGTTGCTTGAACGGTCTGCGTGAAACCTACCAAGCTTTGGGTACTCCAGGTGCTTCTGTAGGTAAAGGTATTGGCAAAATGAAAGATGCAGCTATCTCCATTATTAATGATCCTAACGGAATCACCAAAGGCGATTGCAGCTTGCTAGTTTCTGAAGTTGCTAGCTATTTTGACCGTGCTGCTGCTGCTGTTTCATAACAGTTGCAATTTGCAATATAGTCTAGACCCTAGAAACTTGAGCTTCTCCAAGCAAAAAAGCTAAAAAACAATTAAGGAGATAAGAAATCATGAAAACACCAATTACCGAAGCGATCGCATCTGCTGATACCCAAGGACGTTTCCTGAGCAACACCGAATTACAAGCTGTTAACGGTCGTTTTGCACGTGCCGTAGCTAGTATGGAAGCTGCTCGTGGTTTGACAGCTAACGCCCAAAAGCTAGTTGATGGTGCAACAAATGCTGTGTACCAAAAGTTCCCATATACCACCAACACTCCTGGTAATCAGTTTGCTGCTGATGTTCGTGGTAAATCTAAGTGCGCTCGTGACGTTGGTCACTACCTACGGATCATCACTTATAGCTTAGTTGCTGGTGGCACAGGTCCTTTGGATGAGTTCTTGATCGCTGGCTTGGCTGAAATCAACAGTGCGTTTGATTTGTCTCCCAGTTGGTACGTAGAAGCTCTGAAGTACATCAAAGGCAACCACGGCTTAAGCGGCCAAGCTGCTAACGAAGCTAACACCTACATCGATTACACAATCAACGCTCTAAGCTAAATTAGTTCATGCCCGGAGAGGGGTACAAGTGCTGGATGACATTATCCCTTTAGGGTTAATCAGTTACTCATGGGGAATAAACCTCCCAAGACCGGACTGAATCACCTAGCAGGTGTATCTCGCTCCGGGCATAGTTTTAGGTAGGAATAAATAACAAGCTTTATACAGCAAGCACTAGGTCAGAGTTACCGCAGTGTAAATACATAGGGGAAAAAAATGGCAATTACAACAGCAGCATCAAGGCTAGGAACAGAGCCTTTTAGCGAGGTACGTCGAGTTGAACTGCGCCCCAACTCCAGCCGCGAACAAGTTGAAGCGGTTATCAAAGCCGTTTATCGACAAGTATTAGGAAATGATTATATCTTGGCATCAGATCGCCTGATCAGTGCAGAATCACTATTGCGTGATCGCCACCTAACAGTACGCGAGTTTGTGCGGAGCGTTGCCAAATCCGAACTCTACAAAGCAAAATTTTTCCATAACAGTTTTCAAACCCGGTTGATTGAACTCAACTACAAACATTTGTTGGGTCGCGCACCTTATGATGAGTCGGAAGTGACATACCACTTAGACTTATACATTAACGAGGGTTATGATGCTGAAATTGACTCCTATATTGATTCTCAGGAGTATCAAAACAGCTTCGGTGAGAACGTTGTTCCCTATTATCGTGGCTTTGATTTCCAAGCCGGACAAAATGCAGCCGGGTTTACCCGGATGTTCCGTTTATACCGTGGTTATGCCAACAGCGATACAGCTCAAGTTGAAGGTTCTAAATCTCGGTTAGCACGGGAATTGGCTAGTAATAAGTCTTCCTCAGTTGTTGGTCCATCTGGCAGCAACAATAATTGGAGTTTCCGTGCATCTGCGGACAACGCTCCCAAGCAAAACTTAGGTAATGCTGTAGGGCAATCGGATCGTGTTTACCGAATTGAAGTAGCAGGCATTCGCAATCCAGGATACCCCAAAGTGCGCCGAAGCAGCACAGTATTTATTGTGCCTTATGAAAGACTGCTTGACAAAATGCAGCAAATTCACCGACAAGGTGGGAAAATTGTCAGCGTTATATCCACGTAAGGTAGAGAGCTGTTTTTCAGAACAACCCATCAAGAGGAGATTTAGAAGCAATGTTCGGTCAAACCACACTTGGTGCTGGTAGCGTTTCTTCATCTGCAAGCCGAGTATTTCGTTATGAAGTTGTAGGCTTACGACAAAATCAAGAAACTGACAAGAATCAATTTAACATTCGTTGCAGTGGTAGCGTATTTATTACCGTACCCTACAGCCGGATGAACGAAGAAATGCAACGAATTACCCGTCTGGGTGGCAAAATCGTTAACATTTCACCTTTAACTGTAGCAGAGGAAAACTAACGCCCTGGCAATGATAGAACCCAGTGGAGAAGAATACTCTGCCGAGAATGGGGAACAGCTCACAAAAGAGCTTGCTATCGCTAATCTGCAATCATCAGATTTAAGTCTCCGCTATTATTCCGCTTGGTGGTTGGGTAAGTTTCGAGTCAGTCAGCCAGAGGCTGTAGATGCACTAATAGCAGCGTTAGAAGACGAAGCCGACAAAACAGAACTTGGTGGTTATCCTTTACGACGGAATGCCGCTAGGGCGCTCGGTAAATTGGGGAATATCAAAGCGGTACCAGGACTAATTAAGTGTTTGGAATGCTCTGATTTTTATGTGCGTGAAGCAGCTACCCAATCTCTAGAAATGCTGCGCGATATAAGAGCAGTAGAGCCACTGATCAAACTATTAGATGGGGGTGTTGACCAGGCCGTGCAAGTACCAGGTCGTCCTCATCTCGCCCAACCGTATGAAGCGGTTTTAGAAGCCTTGGGAAGCTTAGCCGCAAAAGAAGCCATTTCCCTGATTTTGCCTTTCCTCAAGCATCCAGTACCACGAGTACAATGTTCCGCAGGTAGAGCCATGTACCAACTCACACAAGACCCTGAATATGGTGAGTTATTGGTGAAGATGTTGGAGAGTGATGATTTAAAATTGCGTCGTGTTGTTTTGGGGGACTTGGGAGCAATAGGTTATATGGCTGCAGCAGATGCGATCACCCATGCTAAGGCAGAAAATAGCTTCAAACTCATGGCTCTCAAAGGATTGCTAGAGTATCAACTTCCAGATAAGTTAGATTCTCTGGCTGTTTCTGCTGAGGCCGTCCAAGTAATGAACCTGATGGATTCACTCTTATAGTCATCATTAGTCATTAGTTGAGATGATTAACCGCCGATGACTACTGACTATTATCATTGATAGTTGACCAATGACTGAGGAACTAATTAGTGCCGTCACCTTAGCAGAAACACGAGCCCAAATGGTGACAGCAGTCAAGAATTTAGCAGCAGCTAAAGATCCAAAAGCAATTTCCACCTTAATTGCTGTCTTTGGTTATAACAACCCAGCCGCTGCAATGGTGGCACTAGATGCATTAATAGAATTGGGAGAGATAGCAGTACCCCAACTGCTAGAGCACATAGACGATTATAACTATGGCGCACGGGCTTATTCAATTCGCACTTTGGCGGCGATCGCAGATCCCCGTGCTTTAGATGTCTTAATCACAGTTGCAGCTACTGATTTTGCTCCCAGCGTGCGCCGCGCCGCTGCCAAAGGACTGGGAAACTTACACTGGCATAAGTTGAGTTTTCCCGAAAATAAAACAGCCATCAACCGCGCTTTAGATACACTGCTGTTGATTTCCCAAGACACAGACTGGTCAATTCGTTATGCTGCCGTTGTCGGTTTACAAGCCTTGGCTAAAATTGCCGATGTGCAACAATCTATCTTGACTAGACTCAAACAAATGCTGGCTAATGATGTCGAAAAGGCAGTCCGCGCCCGCATTCAATTGGCTTATACCAATTGTGGATTTTAGATTTTGGATTTTCAACTTTGGGATTAACAGCCTTCAGCAATTAGCTGTATCTCAAATATTCCAAAATATCCTTACTCTTCCCACTTGATATAACAACCAGTAGACCGCTTTATCTACCAAAAACAAGGTAAAAGTAAAGATGTCAATACCACTCTTAGAATATTCTCCTTCCTCGCAAAATCAGCGTGTTGAAGGTTACGAAGTCCCCAACGAAGACACCCCAAGTATGTATCGCTTAAATACTGCCACCTCAGATGCAGACATTGATGCCATCATCTGGGCAGGATATCGGCAAATTTTCAGCGAACACCTCATTTTAGAAAGCTATCGTCAAAGCTTTTTAGAATCTCAACTGCGAAATCGGGCAATTAACGTCCGCGATTTTATCCGGGGTTTGGGTAAATCACATGTGTACCGCACCCAAGTAGGAGAAATCAACTCCAACTATCGCTTAGTTGACATCACCTTACAGCGATTTTTGGGAAGGGCTGCTTATAACAAAGACGAAGAAATTGCTTGGTCCATTGTCATTGCTACCAAAGGCTTACATGGCTTTATTGATGCTTTGTTAGATTCCGACGAGTACCAGGAAAACTTTGGTGATCACATCGTACCATTCCAACGTCGCCGCTTTGGTTCACGTCCCTTTAACTTAGTAAACCCCCGCTATGATGCCTACTGGCGTGATATGCAGTCCGTCCGTTACATGGGTGGTCGTTCCTTCTACAGCGCCCGGACTACAGGATCTTTAAAAACTGAAGATATCCGGCGGGCTATTCCTGCTAACTTCTTTGCAATGGCAGGAAAACTGATCACCACCGAACGCAACTACCAGCGCACAATTGCTTCAGTGAATTCCCAAGTAAACACTATGGCAATTCCTGATACATCGCGCGAAGTTGTTACAGAACAAGTAACAATCAAACCCGTTGCAGTTGCTCTACCTTATCGTTACATACCCAGTAACTAAATTAGGTGACAGTGAACAGTGAACAGTGAAGAAATTGATAACTGGTAACTGCTAAGTGATAATAAACAACTCACAAACACCCTGAAATATGGCAATACCTTTACTAGAATATAAACCCAGTTCTCAAAATCAACGGGTTTCTGGCTACGAAATCCCTAACGAAGACACCCCAAAAATTTACTGCATCGAAGATTATGCTAAAGCTGGGGAAATTGAAGAATTAATTTGGGCGGCTTATCGCCAAGTGTTCAGCGAACAGGTAATTCTGAAATTCTACCGTCAGAGTAATTTAGAATCTCAGGTGAAGAATAAAGCTATCACCGTGCGTGACTTTATTCGGGGTTTAGCTAAATCTGAAGCCTTCCAAAGTTTAGTAATTCAGACCAACTCTAATTATCGCTTGGTCGAATTAGGACTGAAGCGGTTGTTAGGGCGTTCTCCTTACAGCAAAGATGAAGAAATCGCTTGGTCAATCAAAATTGCCACACATGGTTGGGATGGTTTTGTTGATGCTTTGCTAGACTCTGAAGAATATAAAAGCTGTTTTGGGGAAAATATAGTTCCCTACCAACGCCGTCGCTACAAAGATAGACCTTTTAATTTGGTAACACCACGCTATGCTGACTACTGGCGTGACAAGTTGGAAGATGCGCGGTATAAACCCGGTAGCATCAGTGACTTCTTCAAAATGGCTGCTTCTATCAACATTAGAACTGTCACCTATACGCTAGTTAACACCGCTAAGATTCAAATTCCCGATACAACCAGAGAGAAAAAACCAGAAGGAATTCCTCTCTCTATTAATCCTAGCGGCAGTTTCCCTATCCGCTAAATCTCGGAAATATGTGTGTAACCTAATGCAGCAAAATAGTTAAAGCGTGAATTAGGATATTGACTAATCAAACCTTCCTTGTTCCGGTTTCAAAGTCGAATTTATTAACAAGAGGAAAGACGTAGCATGGCACTACCATTACTTCAATACAAACCAAGCAGTCAAAATCACCGCGTTAGCAGCTTTGGTGTTGCTGACATAAATGAAGATACACCTTATGTCTATCGCGTAGAAGATGTTAGTTCTTACACTGACATTCAAAGCATCATCTGGGCAAGTTATCGCCAAGTTTTCAGCGAACATGAAATTCTTAAGTTCAACCGCCAAGGAACTTTAGAATCTCAACTGAAAAATGGTTCTTTGTCTGTACGGGACTTCATCCGTGGTTTGGCTAAATCTGAGGCTTTCTATCGTCTAGTTGTTTCCGTTAACAACAACTATCGGTTAGTAGATATCACGCTCAAGCGCCTTTTGGGTCGTTCTGCTTATAACAAAGAAGAAGAAATTGCTTGGTCTATTGTGATTGGAACGAAGGGTTTTAGCAGCTTTGTTGATGCTTTAGTAAACAGCGAAGAGTACACCGTCAACTTTGGTGAAAATACCGTTCCTTACCAACGCAAACGCTTAGAAGGTCGTCCCTACAACTTGGTGACTCCTCGCTATGGTGCGGACTTCCAAGAAATAGCAGGTACAGTCAGAACCGACTGGCGTTTTACTTTGGAAAACTTCTACACCGCCAAGGCGAAAGCAAAGCGTTTAACAGAAGGTGATCCTGGTAAATATGCAGATATGGCTGCTTCCCTGTCTAGTAAGGGTAATTATGCCCAAAAGCTATCTGCACTTGATATTGATTACTTGAATGCAGTTCCTTATCGTGGTAGACGCTAAGATTAGTAATTTTTTGATTACCTAAATTTCCTACTGGGTCTGGTTTTGACCTTGATATGATAACGAGTTGGCAGTTTCTTTGTTAGCTAGTTATGATGTTAAGTGAAAATCAGACCCTTAGTGCAAGAACGCAGAAGGCAGAAATTTTTCAATCTTTAAATATGAACCAACGATTAAGTCAGAAACAATCAAACTAAATTATTGCGGAAGTTCAGGGTTTGCAATTACGGCAGGAAGAGGAATTTGATAAACTTCAGATTGAACAAATTCTACAACAATTAAAATTACCTCCTGAGTTATTAGATGAAGCGTTGATTCACTTAGGTCTTCATCAGGCTTTGTAAGTTCAACCACAGCAACCTCAATTAACGTAAAGACTCAGGTGGTGGGGTATTGACAAGTGTGACAGGTGAGACAGAATATAGCAGTTATAGAAAAGAAGCTGCCACACTAGACAGAGAGATATTGAAGCAGTTGGGAAGAGAGCAACTGGTAGGAATCATTATTGACCAGGGGAAAAGTATAGAGAACCTAAGAAATAGAGTAGTAAAACTGGAAAAGGAAATAGAGAAACTCAAAGTTAGTCGAGATTTAGAGACCATAACATGATCCAAACCACCCTTGGGAGACATCCTCAGAAAAACCGAGAACAAACAAGAAGAGAAACCAGAAGAAAACCAGACACGAAAACGGAAACCAGGAGGACAACCAGGGCATAGGGGAAAAAGGAGAAAGGGTTTTGGTGCAGTAGATAGATTTGAGATAGTGGGACAGCAAGTGTGTGGATGGTGAGGTCAGGGGCAATTGTTTGGCGAACCAATAAAAATCCAAACACAACAAGTAGGGGAGTTGGTGGACAGGCCAATCCAAATAGTAGAATATGAAAGATATACGTGGATTTGCAGTGTGTGTGGGGAAACACAAAGGGCACACTGGTCACCAGAGATAGTACCGGGACAAGATATAGGAATCATACCTTTATTCCAAAAAACCCAAAACCTTAATGAATTCTTGACTTGGCCATCCTAGTTTCAACCAAAAGTTGAATCTTCCATTCATTCATTGATCAAGCCCCAGGGGAACCTGGTAAACTTTTACCTTCCTTAGGCAATAGACATTGATCATAATTTAGCTGAACCAAGGTTAGGTTTAGCACTGACACAACGAAAAGTCTCTGGTGGTTCTCTTTCTCTGGAGCTATTCCAACATCCTGCCAATTTATTGACGGTTATACAAACTTGTCGCCCTCAAGCACTTTCTCTAATTGAGTTCTTTGACCAACCTATGAAAGCCATGGTTCACTCTGCTTTCCATACACCTTTTTTAATCTCTCTACCTTAGACCTTAATCCTTACACAGATTGATTATAGCTGGAGTAGTTGTGGCTGTTATCGTAGACATTGGGTCAGTAATATTTTTGAATCAACGATAAAGTTCTTTATTGGCTAATGTTTCTGCACAACAAGATAGTATTACTTTAGCTGATAATCGCAATCTTAAATCTATTTCTCATCAATCTAATTCTGAAGTTTTTTGCCGTGGAACTTTAAAAGATACACCAATAGGTAAAAAGCTATCTTTGGCTTGTAATTAGATTGACCCTAGTGGTCAAATTGTTAAACAAATTATCAAACTCGCAAAATTAAAACTTCTGTTTGGGATACTTACTATCGTTATAGTATTAATTCTGCTGCCCCAGTTGGTAATTGGAAGGTGGAAATGTTGCTGGAAGGTAGGAAGATTAGCGATGAAATATTTGCGTTTGATCAGTTATTTCTCCCTATCATTTTATCGGTTATTGGGGTGATAACAAGAAAAGAAGCTCACGCAAAAGTGTAGAGGCACAAAGGAAGAAGGGTAGCGAGAAAAGTTTGTTTGGAATATTGTTTATGTTGGATGTGAGTCTGTACCGTCAATAACAGAAAGTACAATTGTGGCTATTTATGCGTCGGGGTTTTCCGAACCTGATATTTCGGTGAGATTGGAATCAAATCGGTTGATTATGGGCAGGGAAGCTTTTGGTAAAGTTTCTTGATTTTGGACTCAATATAATAATGTAATTTGGTTGGCTCCTCAGTTATAATGAGTTTTATAAATGATTTAAACACCGGAGTTTAGTATTTATAGTTTATATGGTTATAGTTATTTTTGTTATGTTTCTAATCCTTTAACTCCTGTTAATGAGGTGTTGTCTGTGGTTGCGGGAACTGAAGTTATTTCGGATGGTGTTAGTTATCCTCAACTTCGCCATATTCATCAATGGTGTGAGTCAAGGGAAGAAATTAAAGATGAAAAAACCGCAGTTTCTCAATTACAAAGGTTAGTAAAAGATTCGATTCAAAAGTAAATTGGTGATTTACAAGATGAACCAGTGGCAGTTTTTCTCTCTGGTGGTTTAGATTCGTCCCTTGTTGCTGCTTTGTTGGTAGAGGCGGGGGTGAAGGTTCGCTCTTATTCTTTAGATTTTAGTCAGTTTGGCATTTCTGAAGATCCCTATCCTGAACAAGTAGCGCAGTTTCTCAATATTCCTATGGTGAAGGTTTATCCTAGTCCCAGGAATATTAAAAATGCTCTTATTGCTACTATTAAGGCTTTAGATTGACCTTTTGCTGATGGTGTAACTGTTCCCTTATTTCCTCTAAATCAAGTTGCTAGTTAAGAAACTCAGGTAACTTTTAATGGTGAAGGTGGTGATCAATTATTTGCGGGTTGGACTAATAAACCTTTAATTGCTGTTGGTACTTATCAAGCTGAATATCCTAATGAAGCACAAGGTTTTATTCAGCAATATCTCCGAACTTTTCATCGCCTCTGGGGTTATGAATCTATGGTTTATCAGCCAGAAATTTATGATCAGATTCGGGGATTAAATGCCCAGGACTGGTTGTTTGAGGCTCTTGATACCCATTTTTGTCCTTCGTTGTTGCATCGTCTCCGTCGTACCAGGATGATTTTGATGTTAAAAGGGGCGCAAAATATCCATCCACGTGCGAGTGCGTTGGGTTTTGTTCATAGGTTGAATGTGCGATCACCTTTTTGTGATTTACTTTTAGCAGTATGGACTTTTCAGTTATCTCGAGAACTCTGTTTACACGGTGCTTGTGAAAAATATATCCTCAAACGCGCTGTAGAAAATTTGCTACCAGTAGATATAGTTTAGAGACAAACGCGGGGTATGGGTGTTCCCTTAACCTCTTGGTGTGTAAATAATTTTTGGCATGACATCGGTAATTGGCTAAATCTGGGTATACTAAAGGCAGAAAATATTTTCTACCCTGACATAGCATCACAAATTGTGATACGAGAATTAGGAGGAAATATTCAAGGACGACGGATAGGTGAGATTCTCTGGTTACTAATTATATGGCAACTTTGGTATTCTCGCGTTTTTGGTGTCAACCTAGGATCAAATTCCTGGAATCATCCATTTTTATTTCCTAGTTGGTTATGGAAATTTTACAAAAAATTTTAAATTTAACAACACCATTTTCTCTGAAACTCGCTCAGGAATTATTACAGGTTTACGGTTCTCCTCTCTATGTTTATGATAGCGATATTTTACTTACGCTAAACTATTTTATATAGTACCAAGGCTTTCAATTATTCTCATACAAAGTTTCATTTCGCTAGTGTAAGAAATGGCAATATTGCAGCAGATTTTAAATCTGCTGGTTGGGGACTTCATGCTAATACTCCAGGGGATATTTATTTAGGTTTGAATTCTGGTTTTGATCCTAGAGATATTGTCTATAGCGGTAGTAATTTAAATAGGGAGGAAATGGAACAGTTTCTAAATTGGGGTGTGACTACTCTCAATTTGGATAGTATTTCTCATTTACGTTTTTTGTGTGAGGTTCTTTTGTCTCACGCAGAGTCGCAGAGTCAGAGAATCGCAGAGAGAACGAGGAGTTACGTCTTGGGTTGCGGTTGAATGTTTCTGAAGATAGTCGCATTGGTATTATTTTAGTAGATTTTGATGAGGCTGTTTCTATTGCTAAAAATGTGTGTTTAAAGATTTCAGGGTTACATTTTCATCGGGGTACAGGAACTAATGCAACTTCTGCTTTGACTGATGTGACTGATAATGTTTTAGAAACTGCACAAAAGTTACTATATTGGCAATACATAGATCTTAGTGGTAGTTTTGGTTATCCATATCATCATCAAGGTGCAACTTTTAATTGGGAGATCTTTGGATATGAATTAAGTAGAGGAATTTTAGATTTAAAAGAACATATTGATTTGATAATTGAACCCGGACGCGCTGCTATCAGTGGTTGTCCGACTTTGTTAGCTAAGGTTGTATCTCTTGGCAAGGAGGAAAACAAATTATTGGTGTTGATTCTACTGTGGCTAACATCTCTATTCCTGCTGTACATGGTGGTTACCGAGAAATAGTAACTTGGAAAAATCAAACTTCAGGAAATTACCTCACCACTCTTTGTAGAAATACGACTTATTGACGGGATTACTTAGGGAAGAATTGCCAACTTCCTGCTTTAGAAATTGGGGGTATTATCGGTATTTTTGATATTGGTGCTTATGGTTGGTTATGCAATGTCCTCTCACTTTTTACATCGTCCTAAACCAGCCGAGGTTTTATTGGGAAATGGTACACATTATTTAATTATAAAACGGGAAGATTACAGCGTTTTACTTAGTAATCAGTTCTAGTTCATTAAACGCAGATAACTTCAGATGAATAAGGATGAATAATTTTTACTTTCTTTGGATCTTTGTGCTTTTGCGTGAGATAATTAACTCGATATTTTGATGGATATCACATCACTAAATACAAAAATATGAAATGTATTAACTGCGGAACTGATAATACTTTAAAAGATAGAACAGCAAACCAAGGAAGATACAAACAGTATAATTATCCTTTTACTTCTGAGCCAAAAATAATGGGAAATTTTAAAATTAAAGACCCCATCTGTGCTAAAAGCATTTCTGATCTTCATGCTAAAAATACCTTATTTTTTACACCCAAACAACTGCTTTATTCCCTAGATATTCGTCTGAAAAGTAGAGTTCCATCATCAATTTATATTTTTATAATAGCTTATATTTTCTTCAATGTATTTTTTACAGTCATTTGTGGTTTAGTTTCTTTATCAAAACTAATAATATCAGTATTAACATCTTTTTTGAGAATAAATCTTCCAGAAAATATTAGGTTTATTTTGCCTATTTTAACATTTCCATTGGTGGGGTGATATTTTATTTATTTAAAGTAACTAATTCTGCAAAAATTAACTATATAACTCCTCAAGCAATGGCTAAATTCTTACAAATTCTCGGAGTTGTTGTGATGGTTGCGGCAATTATTGTCAGTATATTTATCATGGAATAATTTATCCTATTTGTTATTAGCGTTATTACAGGAATAATCTGAATATATTTAGGAACTCGACAGAGAGAGGAAATTAAATTAGTTCAGACATTTTTATTTCCTCAATCAGAGTTTCAACAATGGTTAAATAAATGGCAACAAATTAATGGCTCACCACCGAAGATTCTACCATCATCACGACAAGAAATTACACCAGTAACAATCAATCCTGATATGACTGCTTACAGTTTTGAAGGATTAGTGGTTTCTTATAGTTCTAGTGTTGCTCAATTATTAATTGCTAATAATTTCCACTTTGAAAATAACTGTGCAATTCTCAGTATTACCGATTATCCCCAAAGCATTTTCAGTACAACAGTGCAAATGCTGCATCGTAACCCTGATTTAAAAGTTTATGGACTACAATCATGTAGTCCTAAAGGTATTAGTTTAGCACATCCTCTCCGCACTAGTGAGAATTCATTCCTAAACAGCAATATGACAATTACTGATTCCGCAAATATTAATTAAGGTTCTGCTAAGTGGTATTTCTGGAAGTCTTAATTTAGAAAGTAAGTGATGATAGTACTATGATTTTAATGGGTGATTCTGCAAATGATCTTTATATGGTGGAAAGTTTTAGTTAATAGGCTAGTTAAAAATTATGCTTCCAGTATTTAACAGATAAAAGTAAATCAGGATCAAAAATAGAGAAACTGCCATCAATATGAACAAAAATAACTACCTCATTTAATTCAGGAGGTAACTGTACATTCAGCCATTGTTGCTCATAAAAATTCAAGCCACTTTGATAGTCTTTTAAACCAATTTAGTGTGAATTTGGGAGCTAATTCCTGGGGATTTTTCTGCTATTTTTTGCGTATAAGTAGGTTGTTCTACCCAATTTCCAGTAAGTACTCACCAAGCAATATCCAGTAAGAAGCTTTTAAGTAGGCGAGTGTAATTAAATCTAAGATAGAAAATATATCTAAACCTCTGATAAATTAAGGGTTTGAGAAATATTGTTTGATAAATATGAAAGCTGCGAGACTTTTTTATCAATAATTGTGCCTCCCTACTTAACTAGTCCGTTATCACCAGTAAAAATGTTGAGTCTATCAGTTCTCAAATTGAGAAGATGGTCTTACAGACCTTAAATGAAGTTCGTTTAACATTTGATTACTTCTTGAATACGGATTTATTTACCTGCAACCAAATTTCCAAACTCACCAATAACCATAGTTTAACACCATATCTTACCCATATATCACCTTTAAAATCTAATCATTTCTGCAAAATATCCTGATTAATATAAACTGGAATTTCACTATTGCTATTTATTGAATAAAAGTTTTTTCGCTGCTTTCTCCTAATATTTATTAAACCCTAATTGAACAGGAACCATCATTCCATTTTTAGAACGATGAATAATAGTATCTGGTGAAATATTATTCAATTTTTTTTTCAAAACGGCTTTTTATTCCACTCCAGAAAGTTTATATTCTGGAGGAATTTGCATACTTAATTCAACTACTCGCTGATCAAATAACGGTGATAAACCCTGTAAATTAGCTACTTGAGTTAAATTACTCACTTCTGTTAAAATCTGAGCGGCACTTTTAAATTTAATATTCAATGACATTACTTTATTTAAGTAATTAGCATCGGAATCTAAATCATGGGACCATACAGATGGTTCGTTTGTTAAAATTTACTGAATTTCTAGCTTTAAAAGTTGCTGTACATCTAAAGCACATTTTTGAAAAGCTATCGAATATGCTTGTAGAGAATCTTGATTATTGATTGATTGAACCATATAAACTATTAATCAACATCGGTTAATTTTTTGTATCACCAAAGCAAGGATCTCCACCTTCTCCGTTTAGTGTAGTTTTTACGTTCTCTCTTGCTAGTTTTCCTACTAGTAAATTTGCGTACTGTTAAAGGAAGACCTATCGGATCATGTAAATACAACATCATTTCTTGGAGATGTTCCCACATATCTCTAAAGGTAATTTCTAAAATGTGGTGTTGAGTTTTACAGTGTTCAGCAACTAAACTAGAAAATTCTAATTCATTGGGTGTTTCTGTACCAAAATGAACGGAATAAGTATGAACTGCTGCAGTATGCAATTTTGCAGCTAATGCTGTAATACTTCTAGAATCTAAACCACCAGAAAGAAATACACCAACGGGTTGATTGTCAGGTAAATATTCTTTAACAACTTCCTCAAGTAAATAACGTAATTTTTGACTATACCCTTCTAAAGGGTGATTTTTATCTATAATTTGTTCTTGTAGTTGCCAATAATGATAAACTTTTTCTAATGGCATTTCTATAAATGTTCCGGGACGTATTTCTCGGACATATTGCCAAAGTGTTCTTTCTCAGGGAGAAAATGGACAATAAAGGTAATCCCGTAATGCTACTAAATCTAAATTATTGGTGCTATAAGCTGCAAAGGTTGTTAATTTGGGGGAAATCCAACGAGTTAAACCAGTGGTAGTTTAATATAAAGTCCGGCTACCTATGGCATCTCTTCTTGAATATAATACTTGCTTTTATCTATCCCAAATTACTAGTCCAAACATTCCCACCAATAGGGTAAGAGATTGGAAATTGTATTTTTCCCAAAGCTGTGTAATTAATTGTTGATTACTAACATTATCGTTAATATCAATTGCTGAATATCAATTGCCAATTTTTACAGTAGTTCTGCTCGATTACTTAACCATATATCACCAACTATTATAAATCTTTTTGTAGGACTAAGTGCAAATTATTCGGGTGCAGACATAACTGCCAATTTTTCACCTTGCCAAATAACATCTACTCTGAAATTATCTAACTTTCCATAAGCCACGCACCAACTAGGAGATACTTCCAGATTGGAAATTGTAGATTTAGGAGTTTTAAAAACATTAAATAGCATGGAAGATGGATTTATATCGTTTCCTCTCGACAATTGAAAATATGCAGATGATGCACACAATTCTAGTACCCCAAGAAGCAGAATACCAAGCCGTCTGTTGCAGTGTAAGTCGTGTTACTGCTGATCAACCACAGGTGATAGCGATTCCTATGGGGATGAAATTATTACGCCAATTTTTAGCCCTAAATTGCCAACATCTAAATCAGCAACTACTCATGGGTTTATGTGGCAGCTTAAGTCAGTGTTATGGGATTGGTGATCTTGTCCCTTATCGGGATTGTATTTATCAAAGTCATTTACAAGCGTGTACTAGTAATTCCACAGCAGATATATATAAGAAGATTGAGGAGTAAGTATCTTTTGTCAAGGGATGAACGAGTGCTCGCGTAATTTATTTAACCGAGCAAAACAGTAATTTACATGAACAATCTGGTGCTGATCTTGTCGATATGGAAGGATTTGCATTCCTAGAATTTTTCCAGCAACTTGAGACATCAGTGGCAATACTACGAGTCGTCAGTGATGATTCTCTCCATGATATACCTGACGTGACATCAGCCATCAATAGCGATGGTTCACTCCAACCTTTACCACTGGCCTTAGCATTAATCCGACAACCCCTGTCCGCTACTTGGTTGATTCGCGGTTCCTTAAAAGGACTAAAAATATTTATTAGAGAGAGTCGCTTACTGTTTGGCAAGTAAGTCCGTAAACCAGTAGACAGATCCCCGACTTCTCAAAAAAGTCGGAAATCTGAGTATTACAGAACGCAAAGCTTAAATCGCCGCTACTTCCCGTTGAGAATCAAAGAAAATCTCAAAAGAACCAGCAGGTACCATTTGCCGTAAGTGCTGAACATAACCATCTGCGTCTGAACGACTACGGAATCTAGCAACAATTACACGCTCTTTATCCGCAAGAACACGAGCTATAGCCCACCCATTCAACCGATTTTTGTAAGAAATTGCTTGATTTTCTGATTTGGTATCTTTGTAATCTGTGTTTTGTGGCATGATTATATTATCCGTATGAACTTGAGCAAATGGCGTTAGTGCGTCTCTTAGCGGGGATAGCACTAGCGCCTTTAATTGACGATGCCACCTTGTTATTACATAATTTTTGAATTGTCAATACTTAGTGCAACACAATGGTTTTTACTAGGCAAGAAAACTGAGCTCAATCGATTCTACAACTTTGTCATTATACACAAAGCTAATTAATCAAAACAGTTCTGATTTAACTGTAAATAAAGTCACACCTGTTCTGATAAAATAGTTATATCATACTTAGCATATATATTGGTAAATAGATATAGGAATGCTCAATCATATATTATCAAAAAATATGTTGCCTGTTTCCTGCTACCAGTACGAATAAGTATGAATACTCCACGCAAGCTATCAAAAATCGTCCAGGATTGCTATATATGCGACTAACTACAGCAATTTTAAAAAAAGTAGCTACAGAAATGGGTGCTATTATTTTAATAGAACCTGAATATGAATTAATTGGACATATTACCTTTAAAAACGGCAAAACTACCGTTTTTGATAATACTAGACTCAACATTAATGGTTTTGCTTCTGCATACTTAGCTCAGGATAAAGGCTTCTCTAATTATTTTTTGCAGCAACTTGGTTATCGAGTGACAGAGGGTAAAACATTTTTTAATGAAAAAATGTGTGCGAAAGTAGCCAATCCCAGAAATATCCATGATGGTTGGGATTATGCCCAGAAATTAGGACTACCTGTGATTGTTAAGCCGTTAAATTTAAGTTTAGGAATCTTAGTTACGAAAGTATATGACAAATCTGAATACTATCAAGTAGCAGAAAAAATATTTAATATTCAGTCTGTGTTAATTGTAGAAAAATTTTATAATGGTAATGACTTTAGAATTTTAACTTTTGATAATCAAGTAATTGCTACTTATCAAAGAATTCCTTTATCTGTAACTGGTGATGGTAAATCCACAATCTTACAATTACTCCTGACAAAACGTGAACAGTTGCTAAAAACCGGAGAAAGAATATTAATTGATTTAGAAGATTTCCGCATAATGAAAAAAATACACCAACAAAACCTTACTTGGGAAAGTATCCTTGTCAAGGATACTGTAGTTTATCTTTTAGATAATGCAAATCTATCTACTGGTGGTCATTCAATAGACTTTACTGATATTATTCATCCTAATTTTGAGAAACTAGCGATTAATATTACTAAAGATATGGGGTTGAGATTAGCAGGTGTAGATATCCTTACCACTGATATTACTCAACCATTGGTAGATTATACACTGTTAGAAATTAACAGTGCCCCTGGTTTAGCTCATTATGCTTTTCTTGGAGACAAGCAAATACAGAAAGTAGAAAATTTATATCGCCTCATTCTGCAAGCATTAGAAAGAGAATAATCCAGAGTTTCAGATGAACCTAATTCACCAATTTTTACCCAATAAAGATTCAAATTCAGCTTGTAAAGCTTTGATATCTGCAACTCTAGCTACTAATACATTATCTCTACCTGCATCTTTTAATCTGGCTTTCCAATATTGAACACTCTCTACATTGTTCAACCAAAACTGAATCACTGTGTCTACAACTTGATCGAAATTCCAACTTCCAGATGGTGAAACGGATTCCAGAGATTCTAGAAATGCATCTAGTGTACAGATTGGTGTTCCCAAGTATTCAACTCCTTGGGGCTGATTTTTCTGCCAACTCTTTTGTTGATGATTGAAAAAGTACAAAACTGGAGATACTCCTACAATGTCAAATGCATATTTCATACCAGTCCTCCCAATCAGTTAGATGAGTGAATATGGCTGCGCTACACAAGCGCAAGATGACGAACTAATGTTATTGCTGTATATTCAACTATAACTACAAAAAAGTAAAATTACCATCTCAATTACAGCTTTTGACAATTATGCCAAATCTTTTCAAGAAATTAGCACTTGTTGATTGAGAGTGCTACACCAGGAGTCAGGAGTAAAACTCTCTTTCTGTCTAGGTTTCAACTTAGATTCTGTACCTCATTTATCTGCAATCTACTGTAAGTTAGATTCAAATATTTGATGTGTCAGGCAATAGTTTCCAATATTAATTCAGGAGTCTCAATTATTTTTCATAAATTTTTAATTATCCGCTCTGTCTACCAATTAAAAAATAAGTTGTCATTTCACATACCTTGATATTAAAAATATGGTAAAGGGTTACAGGTTCTTTGACACCTTATCCCTTGCCCTTGGAACGCAAAACCTGACAACTATTTGAATATGACTTGATTAACAACTAGTACCGCCGTGAATTCAAAATGCCTCTTTCACAAGAGCTACCCTAACAAAATATCTCCTTCGGAGACCCTACGCTAACAAAGTTCAAAATGTATATGGTGTAAGCTTTTCAGAGATTTGAAATGGTTGGTTTATTTACCCCGTACTGCACTAGGGACAAAACAAAGTCTCCCGCGTATCCCTACCGGTAATAGGATTAGTACCTTTGGCCAGGTTGCATAATTTTTTCTGCTCATCTTGACGCAGCAATGCATCAGTAAAATCCGCTCCGTCAACTATGGCACCATCAAATTTAGCACTGGCAGCAAACGCACCTTCTAACACGGCATTGGTTAAATTGGCTCTAATCAGACGAGCCGAATCCAAGGTAGCATTGGTCAAATCAGCACCTTCTAAGTTTGCAGATTCTAGATTTGCTGCAAAAAAGCTCACACCACGCAAGTTAGCACCAGTAAAATTACTCTGACGAAGATTAGCTTTGGTAAAACTGGAGTCTCTTAAATCACGTCGAGAAAAATCAGCTTCAATCAAAATTTCTTTGTTGTATTCTAGTGCTAAAGCCGTTGATGCTAAACCGACCAATGCTGTAATAGGAATAATTGCCCAGAGTAATAAACTGAGTACGAGTGATGAAATTCGATACTTAGTATTCATGATATTTTTAATGGATGTTAATAAATCTCTAAACCTCCTCCATCTAATTATCCAGATATCGGTGACATAGGAGAAGACCTGGTAGCCCAATGGTTACAATCTAAAGGTTCGGAAATTCTGCACCGTAGCTTTTCTTGTCGGTGGGGAGAGATTGATATTGTTGCCTAGTATGACGACAACAAAGCCACAGCAAATCATCAAAATGGCAATTATCAGGACTCAATACTGGCATTTGTAGAGGTAAAAACCCGCAGTGCTGGCAATTGAGATGCAGGAGGTAGAAACGCTATTACTTCACAAAACCAAGCAAAACTTTGTCACACACCAGGAATATTTTCAGCTCAGTATCCTAAAAAGGCTGATTATCCGTGCCGGTTTGATGTGTCCTTTGTTTTTTATAATCGCTTGTAAAAAGATATTGATGGGGTGATAATTACCCGTGAAACTCTGGGGAGTTTATCAATACCGGGATATGAGTTTAAGCTGCAAGATTATATTCTAGCAGCTTTTGATGCACCAATTTGAGTTATTAATTGGTCAGTTGTCAGTAGGGTGAAAATTATGCACGCTGCACTCTTGGTTTTTTGTGACTTATGACTTGTCACTGGTTTTCAAGCCAGTGTTTCTGGGCAATAGCCCAAGCCCCGGACAAATTGTTGTCGGAATGCTTCTATTTCTTCTTTTTCTGGGCTACCATGAGATACAACTGCTACTTGGTAACGGCGCATTACATCTACAGGATACTGTCCTGCTTCCAAACTCCAAAGTGCCATTTGCACCCGCATGGGTGGCTCGTAACTAATTCCTAATTCATTACAGAAAGCCCGAAAATCACCATCTTCTTGGGCTGAGACAGGATCTCTAAGTTTTATCCTTACTACCCAACCATCAATTTGATGAATTACGGTGATGAAGGAAACAGGTGTTTGGGGTCTGTTGTGCAGGTGTTGAACGACCCTGAGAGTTAAACTAGCATTGGCCAGGTAATATAAATATTCCATGATGGTGTTTGGGATCAAATCCAATCCTACATCTATATCTTCCTCAATAAAGGAGATTTCCCGGTAGGGTAAAAGTCCCCGTTTTTATATGGGGAGATTTACCCAATTTTTATCAGTTATAAGTTATTCAGTTATCAGTTGCCAGCGGTTATTCTCCCTCTACACCCTGCCCATCTGCCCCTCTGTATCCTGTTCCCACTTAAATCAATAACATAAGTAATTTGTAGGAAATGTCTAACTTAGAGATTCAAGATGTTGATTTAGACCGTTCATTATCTGGGTATGACTATGAACTTCCACCCGAACTGATTGCCCAAAATCCAGCAGTTCCCAGAGATACTTCACGGTTACTGGTGGTTAATTCTCCGAATATCGGTGAGGAAATACCAGCCTTAAATCACATTTTCCGGGATTTGCCTGATCTCCTACAACCGGGGGATTTATTAGTTATGAATAATACGAAAGTGATGCCCGCACGTTTGTATGGTCGCAAGTTAACGGGGGCAGAAGTGGAAGTGTTGCTGTTGGAAGAAAAACAGCCTAATTGTTGGTTGGCTTTGGTGAAGCCAGGAAAGCACTTCAAAGTTGGAACTAAAATTATTTTTGGTGGTAATAAATTAGGACGGGCTAAACACCCCGCTACAACTAATGACGATGAATTGATGGCTATAGTTGTGGACAAAGATACGGCAACTGGTGGCCGATTATTGCAATTTGATTTACCAGAATATAGGTCTTTGGTGCAAGTGTTGGAGAATTTTGGTGAAATACCTCTGCCTCCTTATATCACTGGGTCAACGGCTGCTGATGAACAATATCAAACTGTATATGCCCAACAAACTGGTGCGATCGCAGCCCCAACGGCAGGTTTACATTTTACACCAGAACTTTTAGAAAAATTGCGCGCTCGCGGCATTAATCAAGCTTTTTTGACGCTACACGTCGGTGTCGGTACTTTTCGTCCTGTGGAAGTAGAAGATGTCACTACTCACCAAATGCACTCAGAATGGATTGAGGTGAATAGCGCTACGGTAGAGGAAATCCGAGCTACTAAGGCTGCTGGAGGACGTATTATTGCTATTGGTACTACAGTAGTTCGTGCTTTAGAAGGTGCAGCCCAATCTGGGGATTTACAGCCGTATGTGGGTAAGGTAAATTTATTTATTTATCCTGGTTATCAATGGCAGGTAGTGGAGGGTTTGATCACTAATTTCCACCTCCCCCGTTCCAGTTTGCTGATGCTCGTAAGCGCCTTGATTGGTAGAGAAAGATTGTTGAAGATTTATCAACAGGCGATCGCATCTCAATATCGTTTTTATTCCTTTGGTGATGCCATGTTAATTTTATGATTGGGCATTGGGGACTGGGGAAGTAATTTTGCTAATGACTAATAATTATTTAGGAAGTGAATTGTGAATTTTCGATGTAGTTTTGGGTAATCTGATGTTGTGAGGATCTTAAATATAAATACAGGAGTGCTTACTTATATGTCTAAAGAATTGCAATCTAATCAGTCTTTATCCAGTCTAATTAAACCATCATTCTACAGAAATTCTGTACAGAGATTAGCAATTCTGTTTGCTTCCTCTGCATTTTTAA
Source organism: 'Nostoc azollae' 0708 (assembly GCF_000196515.1). Lineage (NCBI taxonomy): Bacteria > Bacillati > Cyanobacteriota > Cyanophyceae > Nostocales > Nostocaceae > Trichormus > Trichormus azollae. The sequence continues at coordinate 3,538,029 of NC_014248.1, read as the reverse complement.
TGTTGGCTTTACCGACAATTAATTTAACGGGTAGTAAATTGTTAGCGCAGAATGCGGTTTCTCAGGATTTAGATGCGGCTATATTATACCAATTGGGAGTGACACGCTATAACCGCAGAGACTTACAAAGTGCAGAATATGCCTTTCGTCAAGCTTTACAACGAGATAGTAATATTGGGTTAGCACGGAATTATTTAGGTAATATTTTGATGGAGCAAAATCGCCTAGATTTAGCTGTACAAGAATATGGAGAAGCAATTAGACTGATTCCCAATTTTGGTGAATTTTATTATAATTTAGGGTTGGCTTTGCAAAAACAGGGACAGAAAGAAGCGGCAATTGCTGCTTATCGCCAAGCCTTAGCAGCAAATCCAAAAATGGCAGCGGCTCAGTATAATTTGGGAGTGATATTGTATGAAGAGGAACGGTGCCAAGAAGCGATCGCCGCTTACCAGGAAGCTATTAATTTAGACCGAAACAATGCTAATGCTTACTTTAATTTAGCGATCGCTCTGCAACAAGAAGGTCAATTAGAACAAGCGATCGCTACTTATCGTCAAATCTTAAAGCTAAATCCTGAAAATACTGTAGCTTACAATAATTTAGGTAGTCTCATGGTAATTCAAGGTCAGCCCTCAGAAGCTATTGCCATCTACCAAAAAGCTATTGGCCAAAATCCCAAAAATGCCTTAGCTTACTATAACTTAGGAGTAACTTTATACAATCAAGGTAATTTAAAAGAAGCTAATGCCGCATTAAAACGCGCTCGTCAAGAATATGGTGAACAAGGAAACACTGAAAGAACCACCACAATTGACGACATGATTCAGAAAATTAGCGAGTATTTAACACCTAAAAAACCTCAACACACACAAACCACAACTCCCACTCCAAATAACAGTGATGTAGTGCTACCAACACCGGAAATGCAAACACCGCAAATGCAAACACCTGAACAACAAAAGCCAGAAAAATCTACTCATGTGCCTAAAACAGTTGAACAAAAACCATAGGTGACAGTTAACAGTTATAAGGTAAGAATTCAGGAGTCAGGAGTCACAATAGACCTCTTGCAGAATTAATTTTATGTTATAATCAGGGCTTGTGTTTGTTTTAGCCAAAAGTTAGAGTTACAGGGTTGTGTTTGAATTAGCGAGCCCAAACAACACCGAAAATACATAAAATCTAAAAATCTCTATCATAGGACATAAAGAATTTTGCAATAGGTCTAATGTTTGAGAAATTAGTTTATCAAATAGAGATTTTTGGCGTTGGCCTGAAAAAGCTTGCTGCTGATGGCTGTTTGCCTAGGGTGCGGTTAGGCATTAGCTGAATGCTTACGTTATAAGTTATCTCTAAGAATAGGCAAAGGCAAAGATAATATTTTGTCTTCTGCCTCCTGCCTTTTGCCATCAAATTGGCAACCGATTAATATCTTTATTACAACCAATCACTACCATTGCCGAGCCGCGTTCTAAACGCTTGCTGGGGTCAGGATTAATCTTAAATTTACCATCCTGACTTACTGCCAACAAATTTAAACCATAACGATTACGAAGTTGAATTTCAGCAACAGTTTTACCATGAAATTCATCAGGAACAATAACCTCAACAATACTGTTATCTGGGTCAAGATCAAATCGATCTAAAATTGATGGTTTAGTTAATGTTCTTGCTAAAGCACAACCAGCTTCATACTCGGGAAAAACAACATGATCTGCTCCCACGCGCTTTAACAATTTACGATGAACTTCACTAGAAGCTTTAGCAACGACATGAGGTACACCAGCTTCTTTAACATTGAGAGTGGTGATAATACTTTCTTGAATATAGTTACCAATTGCCACAATTACTGTATCAAACTCCAGAATACCAGCTTCTTTAAGAGCCGCAGGTTCAGTTGAATCTAGTTGTACAGCATGACTGACTAATTCTTCAGTTAATGCTTCACAAACCCGCTTTTGATCAACATCTGTAGCCAGAATCTGATAACCTAAATTATGCAGTGTAGAACAAACAGAACGGCCAAATCGACCTAACCCAATTACGGCAAATTGCTGGTTATCATGACGTAAACTGCGAAAAAACTTCAATGATGAAAGATTCATAATTTGTCAGGGAATAGGGAAGAGGGAAGGTAAGAGGTAAAAGTTTTTCCCAATTACCAATTAACCAACAAGCAAATTTTCTTCAGGATAGTGGATTCTACTGGGACGAGGATCACCTAATATCGCTGACATCAATAATAAAACACCGACTCTCCCAATATACATTGTGAGAATCAAAATTATTTTTGCTGTTGTGGAAACACCACCAGTTATACCTGTAGACAAACCCACTGTACCGAATGCTGATACCACTTCAAAAAGAATTTGAATAAACTCTAATTTAGGGTCTGTGATACTAATTAAAATTGTCCCACCTATCACAGTAGCTAGAGAACCAAAAACTACTCCTATAGCTTTTAATATCAGTGATATTGCTATCTTACGATCATACAATAAAACTTCCTCTTTTCCTTGGAGGATAGCTTTTGTACAACTGGTAAGAACTCTTAAAGTTGTCGTTTTTATACCTCCTCCTGTACCACCAGGGCTTGCACCAATAAACATCATTGCAATGGTAATAAATAAACCAGCATCCGTCATTTGCCCAATATCAATGGTATGAAATCCAGCAGTTCTAGGAGTAACTGATTGAAACCAAGCTGATAATAATTGGTTAGTAAAACTCAAATCACCTAATGTTTTAGGATTTCTGACTTCTATACAGAAAAAGGCGATTGTTCCCAAAATTAAAAGCAGGAGAGTTGTACTGGTTGCTACTTTAAAATCAAGAGAAAATACGATGGCATTGGGCTTTTTTAAAAATCTATCACGCATCCAAAGATATATATCTAAAATTACCTGATAACCAATTCCTCCAAAAATAATCAAGCCTGTGATAGTGAAAACTACTAAACCAGAACTTTGATAGCCTATTAAATTATCTTTAAACAAACTAAAACCAGCATTGTTCCAAGCATTGATGCTATGAAATATTGCTAACCACAGTCCTTTATTCCAACCATAATCAGGAACAAAAGCTGGTAATAATAACAATATTCCTGTGATTTCAAAAACCATGGTGGTAGCAATAATTGAACGGATAATTTGCGTGCTACCACTGATGCCTGGACGGTCTAAAGCTTGTTGAATTGCTACTTTTTGTCGCAGATCAAATCTGCGTCCAATTAACAAAATCAAGAATGTGGTAGTTGTCATATATCCTAAACCACCAATTTGAGCTAATAGTGTGATAAACAATTGACCCCAAAAGGAGAAAAAGATGCCAGGCTCAACTACAGATAACCCTGTAACACAAACTGCGGAAGTTGAGGTAAAAAGTGCTACAATTGGGTTATTCCACATACCATTGCTAGTTGATAAAGGCATCATTAACAGGATGGTTCCTACCAAGATGACAGCCAGAAATCCTAAGCAGATTGTGCGAGCAACAGTCATAAGTAATTTAAAAATCTTCTTCTGGAAGCAAAATCGCCTTATCTAATTAAATACACAGATGGTAGCCTAACTATATGTTTTTCAAAATTTGCCTTGTTCTTTATCTGGTGGATCCATGAGTACAAAAGTTTATCAGCAAATTCAACAATTTTACGATGCCTCCTCTGGTCTGTGGGAACAAATATGGGGAGAACACATGCACCACGGCTATTATGGTGCAGATGGTAAGCAGCAAAAAGACCATCGTCAAGCGCAAATTGATTTAATTGAAGAACTGCTGAATTGGTCAGGTGTGAAAGATGCGGAGAATATACTTGATGTGGGTTGTGGGATTGGTGGCAGTTCTTTATACTTAGCTGAAAAATTTAATGCCAAATCAACGGGTATTACACTGAGTCCTGTACAAGCTGCTAGAGCTACCCAAAGAGCTTTAGAGGCTAATTTGGGTGCAAGCAGTCAGTTTCTGGTGGCTAATGCTCAAGAAATGCCTTTTCCTGATAATTGTTTTGACTTGGTATGGTCACTGGAAAGTGGTGAACATATGCCAGATAAAACGAAGTTTCTGCAAGAGTGTTACCGGGTGTTAAAGGCTGGTGGTACTTTAATTATGGTAACTTGGTGTCATCGACCTACCCATGAGTTACTACTAACTCCTGATGAAAAAAAGCATTTGCACGATATTTATCGGGTCTATTGTTTACCTTATGTGATTTCGTTACCAGAGTATGAAGCGATCGCACATCAATTACCATTAAACAACATCCACATGGCTGATTGGTCAACTGCTGTGGCTCCTTTTTGGAATGTGGTTATTGATTCAGCTTTTACCCCCCAGGCATTTTTCGGGTTATTGTTTTCTGGTTGGAGTACAATTCAAGGTGCGCTTTCTTTAGGGTTGATGCGTCGGGGTTATGAACGAGGGTTAATTCGGTTTGGTTTGCTGTGTGGAAATAAATAGTAAGTAGGTAGACACAAATAAATATAACTATGTAACAAAATGTAAATTACTTGAAACCCTTGGGATTGCTTGATTCCCCTTTGCTGCATTTGCCATGACATAGTTATAAATTTCTACGCCTACCTACTTATTTAGCAGTCAATAGTCAGCAGTAAAAAATGAATCAATTTTATCAACAAAATTCGCCTATTTTTCCAGGAAGTTGGCTTTATGCTTTTTGGAAATTCTCTCGACCGCACACGATTATTGGTACAAGTTTAAGTGTGTTGGGTTTATATTTGCTAACCCTCGGTGTCACTTCTACAAGTTTTTCTAATGTTCATATTTGGCATATCCTTAGAACTTGGGCTGCTTGTATATCTGGCAATATTTATATTGTTGGTTTAAATCAAGTGGAAGATGTGGAAATTGACAAAATTAATAAACCTGATCTACCCATAGCTTCAGGTGAATTTACCAGGGAACAAGGAAACTTAATTGTCATTATTACAGGGATTTTAGCTTTGGTTTTAGCATGGCTAAATAGTCCATTTTTATTGGGAATGGTGACAGTAAGTTTAGCAATTGGTACTGCTTATTCTTTACCACCTATTAGATTGAAACAGTTTCCCTTTTGGGCAGCATTGTGTATTTTTTCTGTGCGGGGAGGTATTGTTAATTTAGGGTTATTTCTGCATTTTAATTGGTTATTTCAAAGAAGCCAAGGTATTCCTGCGGCAGTTTGGGTTTTGACAGTATTTATCTTGGTGTTTACATTTGCGATCGCCATCTTTAAAGATATCCCCGATATGGAAGGCGATAAACTTTACAATATTACTACTTTTACTCTCCAACTGGGTCAACAAGCAGTATTTCATCTTGCCCTTTGGGTATTAACAGTTTCCTATGTCGGCATGATTTTTGTTGGTATGTTACGCATAGCTGAAGTTAACCCTATATTTTTGTTTATCACCCATATAATAGTCCTGATTATTATGTGGAGACAAAGTAGAAGGGTAGACTTGCAAGACAAAGATGCAATTTCTCGGTTTTATCAATTTATCTGGAAACTGTTTTTTCTCGAATACTTAATTTTCCCTCTTGCCTGTATTTTAGCTTAAAATCATGTTAGATAATTCACCCGTTGGTAACATTGTTGCTATCTCTCTAGTAACTGTCAGTATTGGATTTCTCATTTATTTTGGCTGGAAAACATTAACTACCTCAAATTTATTCCAAAAAGGTATTAAGCTGTGTCAAGCAAAAGATTATAATGGCGCAGAAGCAGCTTTCCGCCAAGTAATTTCGATTAACTCTACTAATGATATAGTGCGGTTGTTATTAGGCGATATTTTAAAACATCAAGGTAAAACTGAAGAAGCAAAAGAATTATTTAGTGAAGTAATTAGTCGTAGTCCTAAAAACCCTGATGCTTACCTAAGATTGGCAAATATTTTACTGCTGCAAAACAATCAGCAAGAAGCAGTAAATAACCTCCAAAAATCCAAATATTTATTCCAAAAACAACGCCAACCTCAGAAAGTAGAAACCATAGATAAAATTCTCCAAGATATAGCAGGTAAAAACTGATAGGTGATAGGGAGGAGTTTTTACTAATTACTAACGACTAATGACTAACAATAAAGTTTACCTCGTCGGTGCAGGTCCTGGAGACGTAGCATATTTAACTGTTAAAGCCTATCGTCTCTTAGCATCTGCTCAAGTATTAGTTTATGATGCTTTAGTAGATGCCGAATTATTAAATTGTGTACCTCCTGATTGTTTGAAATTAGATGTTGGTAAACGTGGAGGTAAACCCAGCACTTCCCAAGCTAAAATTAACAATTTATTGGTGAAGCATTGCCTGGAAGGGAAACAAGTTGTTAGACTTAAATCAGGTGATCCGTTTATTTTTGGTCGCTCTATTTCTGAAATTGAATCCCTCAAAGCTGCTGGTTGTGATGTTGAAGTTATATCGGGAATTTCTTCAGCTTTAGCAGCACCTTTACTCGCAGGAATACCCCTGACAGACCCCGTTTTCAGTCGCTGTTTTGCTGTGCTGACAGCACATAAACCAGATGTTTTGGACTGGGAAGCACTATCAAGATTAGAAACTTTAGTAATTTTGATGGGGGGAAAACATCTAGCGGAAATAGTCCATCAACTGCTAAAATATGGGCAATCGCACTGCAAACCCATAGCCATTATTCGTTGGGCAGGAACTCCTAGTCAAGAAGTTTGGACAGGCGAACTCGGTAATATTTTGGAAAAAACTGCGGGTATATATCTCTCCCCTGCGGTAATCGTCATCGGTGAAGTTGTAGGATTACGGAAATTTCTATAGTATCTCAGATACCTAAACTTCCAGAAGAAGTCGGTGATCTTATCGTTAGCGAATGAGTTAGGACTGGTAAATAAAATGAAAAAATATAAACTATTGAATATAAACTAAGTAGGTAGACACAAATAAACATCAGTTTGTAACAAGATGTAAATTACTTGAAACCCTTGGGATTGCTTGATTCCCCTTTGCTGCATTCGCCATGACATAGTTATAAATTTTTCGTTATAAATTTTTCTGCCCACCTACTTATTATTTAGTCTTCTTACAACTATAAAATCGTGCATAGCCATCATTCTATCACCCCATCACCCCATCCTTCTACCACTACCCTTGCAGGTAAAACCATCTTAGTTACCCGTTCAGTCGGACAGTCCAGGCAATTTAGCGATCGCCTTACCGCCGGAGGTGCTACAGTGATTGAAATGCCTGCTTTAGAAATTAGACCCCCTTCCAGTTGGACACCTTTAGATCAAGCAATATCTAAGTTATCAAGCTTCGACTGGTTAATTCTTACTTCGAGCAATGGTGTAGAATACTTTTTTAACAGACTCCAAACCAAAGGTAAAGATAAAAGCGCCTTAAAGAAGGTAAAAGTTGCTCTTGTTGGTGCAAAAACAGCCCAAAGTCTTAAAAAACAAAATATTCAGCCAGATTTTATCCCTCCCCACTTTATCGCTGACTCTTTAGTAATGAACTTTCCCGAAAACCTAGCAGGTAAGAAGATTTTATTTCCCAGAGTTGAAAGCGGAGGAAGACAAGTTTTAGTCAAAGAATTAACCGCTAAAGGTGCAGAAGTTATAGAAGTTCCTGCTTATGAATCTTGCTGTCCTCAAAGTATTCCCCCAGCTGTAGAAGTAGTTTTGCGAAATGGAACTTTAGATTTAATCACCTTTGCTAGTTCTAAAACAGTACAATTTTTTTGTCTATTAACAGCAGCTAAATTTCCAGAGGGAATGACACAATACTTAACCAAAACTTGCATTGCTTCCATTGGTCCCCAAACTTCTGAAACTTGCCATGATCTATTTGGTCGTGTTGATATAGAAGCAGAAGAATACACTGTAGATGGATTAACTAAAGCAATTATTCAATGGGCGCAAGGGTGACTAGGGAGATGAGGGAGATGAGGAGAAAAAAAATACTTTACCTATTCCCTATTTCCAATATTTTCTAATGACCCATGACTAATGACCAAACGTTTAATCGGTTTAACTGGTGGTATCGCTACAGGTAAAACTACAGTGGCTGATTATTTAGCTACTGCTTATGATTTACCAATTTTAGATGCAGATATTTATGCTAGAAATGCAGTATCTGCTGGTTCACCTGTTCTGGCACAAATTGCCCAACGTTACAACAAAGGGATTTTACTTCCAGATGGTAATTTAAATCGTGCCAAGTTGGGAGAAATTATTTTTAATCAACCAGAAGAACGTAATTGGGTAGAAAATGTTATTCATCCTTATATCACGAATTGTTTTCACCCAGAAATCACTAAATCATCTGCACCCATACTAGTTTTAGTTATTCCTCTGTTATTTGAAGCCGATTTAGAACATCTAGTTAGTGAAATTTGGGTTGTATCGTGTTCAGCAGAACAGCAACAAGAGAGATTAATTCAGCGAAATAATTTAAGCAGTGAACAAGCAGTAGCTAGAATTAATAGTCAGTTACCAATCTCAGAAAAACTTGCACGTGCTGATGTTATTTTAGATAATTCCTCCAGTTTAGAATCACTTTTACAACAGGTAGATGTATTGATGAAAAGTAGGGGCGAAGCATTCCGAAAATAGCCTTTGGTAAAAACCGATAATTAATCTACTGAATGCTTCACCCGTAGAGTAGTCAAAAGTATGATTAATTAACTGTGTATTCAAGCCAATTTATTTGTGATTTTTGGTTATGGTTGTAACTCTAGAAGAATTAACTGCTTTAATTTTTTACGAATTTCTGGAAATCCCGAATTAGGATAAGGTACGGGATTTTTGACCACTTTTTCTAAAGTCCTATAATAGGGGTCTTTGTCCAGCGATTTAGTCTTAAATACACTATAGCTAGCAGCAATTAAATAACGCGGTATGGCATTTTCACCTGCATCTTTACTACTTAGGGCCTGCTGAAAAAGTCACTAAAAGGCAAGAGAAGAAATGACTAAGTAGTCAGGCAGGGGTAAAGATACGTTTTTGTTGTCTGAAATTAGACAAAGTATCACTTTTATTAATAGAAGAACTAAAAAAGGATGTTGTTTTGAAAAATCGCCATAAAAAAATACAAAAAACCCGTATAATTTTTTCTCGCTATATTCTTGTAGCTTCTCGGTTTATTTATCTTTTTTACTTCCAGGGAGTTATATAAAATATCTATAGTTTTTCTGTTTGCTTTCTTGCTTGATTCAATAGGGTTTTTACCTATTTTAACTCTTCTCCTTGGACCTTATTCACTTTTTATCCCCCCAAATCTCTTAATTTATCTAAGTTTTTCATTTATATGGCTTAACGCCACACTACGCTATCAGCAAGCCCTATTTAATAGTAAATATTCTCTCTATGTCAACCCCTACAATGCTTTCATCTATTTTCTCATAGATTTCTTAATACTGTTTTATAAGTGTAGCCAATAATTTAGCATAACAAGTAATGAAGAGCCTTAATTTTATTAATGATTTAACTTTCTCCCCCCACAACTATATCTCTGATTCGCAAACTTGGCCCACCACAACCGACAGGTAAACCATTTTGTCCACCTTTACCGCATCCACCTGATTCATCCCAGTAAAAATCATCACCTATCGCTTCTATATCTGCAAGGGTTTGGAAAACATTACCGGAAAGGGTGACATCTTTCACAGGTTCAGCTATGTTGCCATTTCTAATCATCCAGGCTTCACCGGCGGTAAAGGTGAACATTTCCCCGTTTGTCATTCCACCTAACCAGTTACGAGCATAAACCCCTTCTGTAATATCAGTAAATAAGTCTAGGACTGGTGTATTACCTCTCTCAATCCAGGTGTTTGTCATTCGCACAATGGGAGAAAAGTGATAATCGAGACAACGAGCATTACCTGTGGGTGCTTCTTCTAATTTGCCCGCAGTTTCACGAGAATGCAAACGCCCGACTAAAACACCATCTTTAATTAACTGCGTAGTTGTCGCTGGTACGCCTTCATCGTCGTAAAAATAACTACCGCGATGACCTTGTGGGGCTGCACCATCAAAAATTTGCAGTTCTTCGGAGCCAAAGCGACGGCCAAGGGTCATAACTTCGAGTAAGTCGGGGTTTTCATAAGCCATATCTGCTTCAGAAAGATGCCCGAAAGCTTCATGGACAAATAAACCACTCAGTATGGGATCAATTACGACTGTATAAGTGTTGCCTTTAACTGGGGGTAAGGATAAGGCTGTAACTGCTCTTTCTGCGGAACTTTTAACTTGAGCATCTAAATTTACTAAATCTTCGTAGGCTTTGCGAGAACCGATGGTTTCTCTACCAGTTTGTACGGTGTCGCTGTTTCTTGCTGTGGCTGCAAAGCGCATTTCCATATCTACCCAAGACTGTTCAATGAGAGTTCCTTCAGAGGTAGCAATAATCACTTTTTGGGCGCTATCACCATAGCGGACAGAGGTTGTGGTGATGCGGTGGTCAACACTTTTTAATAATTCGGTATAGTGATCGCACAATTCTTTTTTTTGTTTTAGGGAAACTCGACGCGGGTCAATACCCGTCAAAGGCAACTCACAGATGGCTTTGATTGGGTCAATGGGCGCGAGTATAGTTTCTTCATCTCCCACTATTCTAGCTGCTGCAATCGCTTCTTCTATCCGTTCTTTGATAGTAGCTAACTGGTTGAAACTACTTAACCCCCAGCCTCCTTTATAACAAGCACGAACATGGCCACCAATAGAGATGCCTTCGCTGAGAGTTTCTATCTTGTCACCACGCAAGAAGATATCTGTTCCTTCTGCCTCTTCTAAGCGAATCATCAAATAATCCACGCGGGAGCTATAGCGGGTGATTAGCTCAGATAGTAAATTTTGTACGTCAGCAAGTGTATTTAGCATTCTTGTTAGTGTTCATGACGAACTGTATTTATTTTGCAACTATTTAGATCAATGTTGCTGGTCGAAGGCAATCTGCTTTTAAAATTCTCTTCAAGAACATATTCTTCAGCCACTCTTCCATAGATGAAAATCGCTTTAAACCAATAAATCCATCATATTCGAAAAATGGTTCTACTTCAAACACGTCTAATTTTAAAGATTTTTCAATTTTACCACAGATCTCCTCAAACCCGGGACTGGGACTATCAATAGTGACAACTAAATTAGGATCATTAGGATCATTTTCTTTCTTGAGCAAACTTAATAATTTCTTGTGCCACATTCCCCCGACGAATTTCTACAGGTAATTCTAGTAAACATTCATAAATAAAAGTTAGCCGTTTTAAACTGAGTTGCCATTCCTCAATTAAAGGATCATCCCAAATCGAAAGTGCTGGGATATTAGGGTACCTTTTAAATGTGGGGTTATTAGGACTCAAACAATCTCCATGTACCCAAATAATTGGTTTCTTCATATTACTAGTTCGTAATGAAAGATAATTGATGTATGCGATACCCAGAAGTCTGTTTAGCCATATATACAAGCATATAATAGTTCTGATTTACACAGATCAGAAATTACAGGTTTTATGGATAAATATCATTGATTTATAGATTGTCTAGATGTGAATGAAGAGAATAATTTTGATGATTCAGAATTTTAGTATATATGCGCCCACAGATTTCTACACATAACATAAATATAATTAAAAATTTTACTTTTCTCAAGTTTTAACGTGGTGCGATCACATCGGGAGGATAGAGTTTTGGCAGAAAGACTCAAATAGGAAGCAAACCATTGAGATAAGCACAAGGAAGGGAAAGGATTTGGTAGACACTTTCAACATTCCACTGTGGACCAGAAATTTAAATCCTTGCTCCAATCTGTTGAATAGCAGATTCGACAGATCCAGAACCAATAGAACACAGTTGTTCAGCTGGGTAGTAGGTGTAGTTAATAATGCCAGTGGGATGTTTTTCGAGATAAGCGAAAAACTTCTTAACTTGTTTGCCTCGACAATTATTAAATAAAGCTTGAATTGGCTCTATCTAACCTTACCACAATAAACTCTCAACAGCTTGGAGATGCTTTAAATAACCACCAATTTGATAAAGATTCTCTTTGAGGAGATCCCAATCCAAAATTTCCAAAGGTTTGAATTTTTTAGTTCCAAACTCTTTAACTAAATTCCAAACTCCATCATGACCATCCCCCAAACACACAAGGGGGTTAACCAAAGACTGGCTATTAACATAATCAACTTATGATTGATTAGTTGTTATCAAAAAATGCGCCATCATAAATTCCTTGTAGACGAAGGATTTTATTTATAGTCTCGCCAGTACCAGCCTGGTTGTGGTTTGCCCCCTAGTCGTACTTTTCCACCATCCATGCTCACTTCACAGACAGCCTGTTTTCCTTGCGGTAGCTCCCAATCTTGTTCCACAACTAGTTTTTGTTGCCTCCTATGGCCAACTTTTACTCCTGTTAATGTCTCAATTTCAACTTCTGCTGTTTGATTTGATATGATTTCTTAGCTGATAGCCTCAAGCAGCACTTTTGAAGTAATGGACTTAATCGACTTCTTGGCTTCAAACCCAGTCTCTTCAACTGTTTAGCTTTTAGTTTTAGTTCTCCTCTCCTACTAAGGTTTTAACTTTCCTGGTTTTACCTACTTTCCTTCCGGTTGTTTCTTCGATAAAAAAGGGGTATTTCTGAACTTACCACTTCTAATATTTGACTCCTTACTGTTTTTTGTATGCCTTCCAAGTCTGTTATCTGACTTTTGTCTGCTTCTTCATATAACAATGTTGCCTATTCTTCTAAGTAGGGTTTGACCCGTTCTTTTTTATCCTGGTTCATGGTTGCTAATCCACACTTGTTTATCCTTATATTCTCCTATCACTTGTGTATATTCTAATAGTGGATCCTCCCATCAAATCACCTATCCAAGGCTTGGTTAAAGCAGTGAGGATATGAAATCCAGAGACTAACAAACATCCAATTCAGACACAGAATTTTAACGAACTTGTCTCCCGTATTCCCAAATTTGACTATTCGGCTTTTTACTAAACTCCCCTTTCAGAAAAAGCCGTTGTTCTAAGTCATAATAAAAGTTATGTGTTCAAACTACAGATGTAACCCATCATGAATTCATTGCAAATTTAAGTGCTACTCGTTTAGCAATGGAAGCATTAGTGATCGCAACTCCTAGGCAGTTACCAAATAATCACCCAGCTTATCAATTAACATCGCCCGGTTTTAATCTTTCAATCGCAATTAATAACGGTGCTAATAGTATATTCTTAGCAGAAGTTCCAGGGATTAAAGATTTAACTGTTCCCACTATTGAAACTTCTTTTAACTTGATGAATAAGGCCTATTGAGAAAAGTCTTTTTCGTATTATTCCCTATTAAAAGATATCGAAGTGCGGGGAATAAAACCGAAGTTATTGCCAGACTTTCCTTACCAGGACGATACTCTGTTATTATGGGAAGCGATCGCAAAATATACAACTCGCTATTTACAACCTTACTATCCAGATGACAAAGCAGTAATACAAGACCCCTATTTACAAAATTGGGCTCAAGAACTCAGCCCACCTCTAAACACCCGTACCAAATCAGATTTTTCCCAAGTACCTGCATGGTTTTCCAAAGAATTAGTAGTAGCATCAGGAATAGAACCCCAAGAATTACCTTCCTATCCCCGTATACCTGGATTTACAAAAATAGGTAGCTTGCAGCAATTAATCGACATTGCAACTATCACCATTTTTACCTGTAGACCACAGCACGCAGCCGTAAATTTCAGTCAATATGATTTTTGTTATTTACCTAATGCACCTTTAGCAAACTATAGCCTACCAGGTACACCACCCACTTTATAAGAAAAATAACCTCCCAAAGATAAAGACTTATAACAAATACAATTAACTTTTTCACTAAGTAGGATTAATTGGAGTAAATTAGCGAGTTCTGAGTTTATTCAGTTTACAGATAAAATTGATAAACAAATCCTAGCCCAATTTCAAAGTGATTTATTGGCAGTTGAATGCAAAGTTACAGCCCAAAATCAACAGCATTTCATAGAAACTGGTGTTGAATATCCCTAGCCTTTACCATCTCGTATTACCAATAGTATTAATAATATTTGAGGATAAAAGAATGATAAATTCTCGTTATAATATTGCGATGTTCTGCAAAATTTGGATACTCTCAAAATAAAGCCTTATTCCTATTGATGTGAGTTTTAAGCTATCAGCAGTCAGCTTTTTCAGGCTAACAGCAAAGATACCTACCTATTTGATAATTAACCAATTTCTCAAACATCCTGATTCCTAACTCCTGATCGTAAATTAGCATTTGTCTGTGGTTGAAACTCATTTATTTGTATTAATAGGACGTAAAAAAAATAAAGCCCGAATGTAGCCAAAACTGGCTTCATAAGAAGGAAACACGTCCAGATTTAAGTTGAACCAATCAATCAATAGAAAAGATATGGCTGTTCTCAACGCTTCTAAAGCTTCAGTAAAGGTTTCTTAGTCCACCTTGCTCTTAATCCTCCAGTCCACTGATGGCAAAGAATAAAAGTGTAGGCACAGAAAACCAAAATAAAATGGCGCTGTTAACTACTTTTATCTCCAACTTGATATTCTTTGAGTCCTAACCATCCCTTGGCTTCCCTGTAAACAACTTCTACCCAATTTCTTTGAGAATATGTATCAACTATCCATTGGGGTGTGACAATTGATGAAGAAACATTGGTAATAAGGTAGTCAATATCAGTGGCTTGAGAGAAAGTCGAAGCGTTCATGACGATAGCAATATTCCCCTTTCCAGTTAAGGGTGATATTTCTACTTCTTTAATTACTACCCATAATGTTTTGGGTTTATCTAACTCCAGTTCAATTTCTATAAAAGCCTCTTAGGGTCAACTTTGTGCTAATTCATCTAACCTAATTACTGGTGGATTATCCTTTTGGTCACTCACTAGCAAGGACTTTGGGATTTTTAGCTAATCCTCTTCAATACTTTAAATGCCGATTTTCTATCTTTAATAAGAAAGACCTATTGTGGCCATATCCAGCATCTATAATTACTATTCCTGGTTGATAACCACGACTTAAGGTCAGATCTATTAATTTAATTCCTAACTCAGGTTTATTCTCAAATAGAGGGTCTTGTTTCCCTTTGGGTAAAGAACCACCGTGGTGATATAACTCTATATTTAATGGTAAGCTTTTACTGCCATCATATAGATGTGTTATTACTACTACTATTCCATTATCCCTTTTCCCAATTTCTCCAATATATTGTCTTCCTACTCCATCCTTAAAATTCCCCCTTTTTCTATGGTCATAATCATGAATTATTAAGCTAAATCCTCTGGTGATTCTCCTCTGACTACACTTGTTCATCATCTCTAAGCGACGCTCATTGACTTGGGAACTGGACCAAGGTGCTTCAGTTAAAACGTGGTGTAATCGGTGGTACGTCACCCCTAGGGCATTCTCTAGCATTTGAAATAGGTTTTTTCTCTCAGTTTCACCCAATCATCCCCCTAAATAATGTCTAAACTCTCTTCTTTCCCCTTGATGAGTAAATACATCATCAAATGACACCATCTTTCAAACCATGGTGCCATTGCTGGGGCAGTGGTTTCTTTCATCAGCTTCTTTTAACGTGAAAGCTACACCAAAACCCCACTATACTCCTTTTTACTCTTAACTTTCGTTTAAGTCCCTTTAATTCGATCATGACCAAAATTCCCCAAACTGGACAATCAGCACCCGATTTTTTCTACCCCAGATCAAAACGACACTCTTGTCTCCTTCGCTGACTTCAACGAGTGGATACTCCTTCATTTCTACCCCAAACACGACACCCCTGGATGTACCACAGAAGCAAAAGACTTCACCGATTTATCACCACAATTTACTGCTTTAGGAAATAAAATAATAGGTGTTAGTCGATATTTTGGTAAATCTCATTGCAAATTTATCGACAAAAATAACCTATCATTCACCCTATTAAGTGACCCAGAACATTAATTAATAGGAGCTTATGGCCCATGGTGTTTAAACAAGTTTATCGGTAAAGAATATATGGGAGTTGCTCATTCAACATTTCTGATTTCACCTGATAAGGTCATTGCCTACTCTTGGCCAAATGTCAAAACAAAAGGTCACGCTCCAGTGTTGTTAAAGCAATTACAAGAATTAGCTGTTAAATAAACACTTACTAGTGAGGGAGCTTTGCCTCTTTCCAAGCTTTCATTAATTTATTTATCATTTGTTCTTAAAATGTTAATTGAGTTAAATTTTATCTAAGTAGATTGTGTTAGGAAAATAACATTCTCCTTTAGATCTTATATAATATAAATAGCATTTTTAGTTGATTAAAAATAATAGGTTTGAGATTATCCAAGCACAAAATATTAACCTTGCTTACTTAAAGGAAAAATTTGCTCTGCAAAAGTCTAAAGATGACTTCTTTTTTACAGACTACTTGGAAGATTTACCGAGAGTGTCTGAATTATAACAGCAATATTTAGACCGAGTTAAGACTAACTATCTTACCGTAGTATAAACCTCCAGAATTTTGCAAGATGCTGTTAAAATAGTGGTATTATCTCCCTTATTGGATCTAGCTGGTTTCTATCAGTATCCCTTTTATATTGGCACAGAAGAACCAATAGAAATTCGTGAAACAATAATTACTGATGAACAAGAAAATCGAGAAGAAGTTACAGAGATTATCAAAGGTAAAATAGATGTTTTTTTCTCTAAGAGCAGTTATGTTTATTGGTAGTTGAAGCCAAAATGGCTAGTCTTTCCTTAGCCAAAGCCATAGCCCAAGCAATTACTTATATGTTAGTTAATCCTCACCCTGATTATCCTCTATATTCATTGGTAATTAATGGTGAAGACTTCCAATTTATCAAACTTACCCAACAAGATAAACCCAGGTATACTTTGTCTGATCGATTTACTTTATATAGACGTGAAAACGAACTGTATCAAGTTCTGAAAATCTTGAAAAAATAGGTCAAATTTTGAGTTAAACATTGAGTTAATTTATGTCCAGTCGTCCTATCTACCTCGATTGTCACGCTACCACACCCATAGATGAACGGGTACTAAATGCAATGATTCCTTACTTTACAGAAAAGTTTGGTAATCCAGCTAGTATTAGTCATGTTTATGGTTGGGAATCAGAAGCCGCTGTTAAACAATCCAGAGATATTTTAGCAACTGCTATTAATGCTAACCCGGAAGAAATTGTCTTTACTAGTGGTGCAACAGAAGCTAATAATTTAGCCATCAAAGGTGTAGCAGAAGCTTACTTTGCCAAAGGTCAACATATTGTTACAGTTGCAACCGAACATAAAGCGGTTTTAGAGCCTTGTGAATATTTAGAAAGCATGGGTTTTGAAATTATGGTTCTTCCAGTTAATCAAGATGGTCTAATTGATTTAGAGCAATTAGAAAAAACCTTGCGTCATGATACAATTTTAGTATCAGTCATGGCTGCAAATAATGAAATCGGAGTTTTACAACCCTTAGATAAAATCGGTAAAATGTGCCGTCAAAAAGAAATTATATTTCATACAGATGCAGCTCAAGCCATTGGTAAAATTCCCTTAGATGTAGAAGCATTAAATATTGATTTAATGTCCTTAACAGCCCATAAAGTCTATGGACCAAAAGGTATTGGTGCTTTATATGTTCGCAGACGCAACCCCAGAATTAAACTAGCAGCACAACAGCATGGGGGTGGCCATGAAAGAGGAATGCGTTCTGGGACATTATATACACCCCAAATCGTTGGTTTTGCTAAAGCTGTAGAAATTGCTTTAGCAGAACAAGAAACTGAAAATCAACGCTTAACAGAACTGCGGGAAAGATTGTGGAAACAGTTATCTACTCTGGAGGGAATTTATATTAATGGACATCCCCAAAAACGGTTGGCAGGAAATTTAAATATTAGTCTTGAAGGTGTAGATGGTGCTGCACTTTCTTTAGCTTTACAACCAATGGTAGCAGTATCTTCTGGTTCTGCTTGTTCCTCAAATAATGTTGCACCTTCCTATGTGCTGATAGCTTTAGGTCATCCAGAAAAATTAGCTTATGCTTCCGTGCGATTTGGAATGGGTAGATTTAATACTGTTGAAGAAATAGATAAAGTAGCAGAACATTTCATTACTACTGTGAAAAGTTTAAGAAGTACTTCAGTAGTCATTTGTTAGCAAATTCAGAGACCACATTCATTAGAAAAGTCGGGGTCCTATTTATTCATAATATGGTAAATTTTACCTTTATTGTGATAACAATTAATTAATTTTGTTTAAAATCGTTAATGACCATTCTATGTAAGGGTTTGGCGTTGCGCTTTACCCCTACATGATTGTGTCCAATAATTACTCAATCAATAAGGATCACAATCAAATCTTCCCCGTTTTACACTCCTAACATAATAACCTTTTGACGGAATTTTATTTAAATCAAATGTCTCACCTCTAGGTACTCTCCAAATTTTATAGTCGTAATATGTCAGGGGACTTCCAGGTTGACAAATTTCTGGGGGATGATCTCCCAGTACAAAATAAGCAGAACCTCTACCTATGACTTTAGCAATACCGTTTTTATCTACAAGCAAAGATGTTTCTTCACTAATAGCTATTCCTAATGCATTTGCCGATATACCATCTTGAATTTGTCGAGCGATAAAAACCATAATTCTACCCATTCTTTTTCTTTCGTCAAAATGGGTATCAATAATCGTCCTTCGCAAATATTTCCACTGGAATAAGTTATAGGTAAAGGTAATATTTCGATATGGGTCTTCCAGTGCTTCGTTAGTTTCAATGCTATCTTTACAAGCACAGGAATCATAAACATATTCACTTTGAATCATTGCACCTGCACTAGTACCACCAATAGCACCACCTTTATCGTAAACTGCCTTGACAGCAACTTCTAATTTAGAGTTTTTCCAGTTGCGAATATATTCACATTGATCTCCACCAGCAAAGAAGATTACTCCAGCATTTCTGACTTTATCAAAAATATCTGTTCTGTTGGCTTCTTGTCTGTTACTAATGATCAATGTTTCTACATAATTCACCCCTCTCATGCGATAAATTAATTGATTGTAATCATCGTTACCAGCAGCGCGAATAACTAAAACATTTACTTTGGTATTGGAGTTGGAACCACCCCTAACTTGATTAATCATCCACTGAATAGCATCATCAACATCGGGACCACCTCCACCCAAATTATGCACGGGGCCAGTTAAGGTGGGCAATTTATAGGTGATTTTAGTTGATGGAGGACGGACATCCTTGGACATGCCTGTGAAGTATCGCCTCAAGTTTGCTTTCAGACGGTTTATGATGTGGTTTACCATCCTCAACAGGGTAGTTGTTGCATTCTGCAAACGCCGTGCTATATTTGGGGATGCCTTTGTCATAGTTACCTTTTGGCGCAAACAGCAATCATCCTAACTCTCGCATCAATGGGGGGGAAATTCCCAGCGTACTGGTTTTGTACTGTTTTTTTACGCCAGAAAATGCAGAGTAATGATTAATTCTTTTTACTACTCTGCGACAACCTCAATTTTACTTTGTGTTTAATTACCAGTGAATTTGCGAGCGCTCTTTTATCACTCTCTCATATACTGCTTCCGTTCTTTTGGCTAATTTTTTCCACCTAAACCGTCTTTCTAAGTCTTGGTATGCGTTATCCACCAACCATTGTCGATAACCTGGATTTTGTAAAACTTCCAAAATTCCCCAAGCTAGGGAATCCGGATTATTGACTTTGGTGACAATACCTGTTTTTGTATGCTGCACTACCTCTGGAAAACCACATGTATCGGAAACTACAACAGGTACTCTAGAAGCAAAGCTTTCTAAAGCCACAATACCAAAGGGTTCATAAAGGCTGGGAAAAACTGCACAGTCAGCTATGGTTTGAAATTTATCTAAGTATTCATCAGATAAAAAACCAGTAAAATAGCATTTATCCCAAATTCCTAATTCCCAAGCTTGCTTTTTTAAATGGTCAGTATTACCACCACCAACTATTACAAATTTAACGTAACCTGCCATTTCCCAAAGTACCTTGGTAGCGGCATTAATTAATACAGAAACTCCTTTTTCATAGGTCATCCGACCAAGGTAATAAACTATTTTTTCATGATCTGCGGCAAATTGACGGCGAAAATCTTGAGCATAAAAATCTTTGTGATGCTGTTTTTTTTCTGGGCGAATACCATTGTAAATCACATCTATTTTATTCCCAGGACTATGTAATGCTCTTGCTACTTCTGAACGCATATATTCAGTACAAACAATAATTCGCCAAGCGTTATAAGCCAACAAGTTTTCTTTGTCACTAATATAGCTTTGGGTATCATTGTAAATACCATTATAGCGCCCGTATTCTGTGGCGTGAATAGTAGCAATTAAGGGGATTTTAAAAGTATGCTTGAGAATGATCGCAGCGTCTCCAACTAACCAATCATGAGCATGGATAATATCAAAAGAGCCTTCTTCCAAAATCAACTTACCACCGTTATGTCCCATACTCTTGTTTAAATTAGCCACCCAGTGGAAAAAGTCATGACTATGGGAAACTGGCACTCTATATACATGAATACCCTCAACAACTTCATACAGAGAAGCCTGTTTAACTTCAGGCGTAATCAGGTGGATATCATGTCCTAGCTTCACAAGTTCCGGGTATAATTCCGCTACGTGACGAGCGATACCTCCGACTATCCGGGGAGGAAATTCCCAACTTAGTACTAATATCTTCATTGATTCGACTCCCTAATGTTTTACAAAAATTTAAGAATCTATATTCATCTCAAAATAGGAAGTGTGACAAATACCATAAGGGTGATTAGGAAAAATTTTTAATTTTTTAAAAGTTTTTTTCATAAAGCTTATCATATCAATTTGGGTTATATAAAACCGACCTTCCGCACCCTAACTATCACAGATAGTAGTACACAAGAACTAAAGCTCCTGCAAGGGAGAAAAGGCTTAATAAGAACAAGGATGATTAAAATGGCAATAGAGTGAGAGAATAAAGTTTTGTAAAGAAGATAAAAGAAAAGAAAATTTAATGATTTAAAAATTAAATTAGAACAGAAGAAGAAATGATTGAATCACAACAGGAGTTGTGGATAATTCTGTTGTGAAATCAAAGGTTCAAAAAATGGAAACTCAAAACCTAGACCATTTAGGCATAGTAGCAGGAATAATAGACGCCATAGGAGTCGTAGAAATAATCAACGAATTAATAGGAGTTGAAATTGGAGAGAAAGTAAGTCCGGGTCATGTAGTAAAAGCCATGATAATCAACGGGTTAGGATTTGTATAGAAACCCTTATATATGTTTCCCCAAGATTTTGAAACAATCGCCTGTGACCATCTAATAGGACCAGGAGTAAAACCAGAATATCTCAAGGACGATAAACTGGGGAGAGTCATGGATAAACTATTTATAAAAGGATTGGATAGAATATTCTTTATTGTCGCCTTAAAAGCAGCCCAAAAATTTGGAGTATCCCTATGAGCAGGGCATCTAGACTCATCATAAGTGGACGTACATGGGCAATATAATACCAGCTTACCAGAAGTAATATTTGAGAGTCAAAAAGTAGGAAATAATCAAGAAATAGAAGAATTAGCAGTAAAATCACCAAAAGAAATAACCATCACCTACGGTTATTCTGGTGACCATAGACCGGAGTTAAAACAGTTCATTATAATAGAAATGATATGTTCAGGAGATGGAGACATACCAATATATATTTTTAAAACTAGCATCGGGAAACCAAGCAGATTCATCATGCTTTGGTAAAATAGCAGTAGAGTACCAAAAATAATTAAAAGTTAACAGTCTCATAGTAGTAGACTGGGCCTTATATACAGAATCAAATCTGAAAATGATGTCAGATTTAAGCTGGTTATATCCACTGCCATTAAGCGTAGAATCAGCACTATCATTAATATCAACATTACCAGAAGCAGAATTTGTTGATAGTAACTTACCCGGATATAAACTAGCTTCAAAAACAGTAAATTATCCAGGAATACAACAAAGATGGTTAGTAGTGCAAAGTCAAGAAAGAAGAGGATCAGACCTGGGTAAACCCTCACAAAAAATTACCAAGGTAGAATCAAAAGCTGTGCAAGATTTGAAAAAGTTATCACCAGGAGAATTTGCTTGTGAAGCTGATGCTATCAAGGGGTTATCTAAACTATTTAAACAATTTAAATATCACCAAATTAACCAGAGTAACGTTACTCAAATCAAATCTAAGAAAAAAGATAGTTCAGGAAAGATATCCTAATGAAATATCAGCTACATTCTCCCAGAATGAAAGTAAAATTAATACAGAATTTCTGAGGGCAGGGCCTTTTATTATTGCTACAAACCTTTTGGATTCCAATGAACTTACCCATGACTCCATCTTGAGTGAATATAAAGCTCAATATAAAGCTCAACAGTCTTGCGAGAGAGGGTTTGCTTTTCTCAAAGACCCATTATTTTTTGCAGACAGTATTTTCCTACAAAGTCCAGAGAGAATAGACTCCCTGGGAATGATTATGGGTTTATGTCTGCTGGTTTATACTTTAGGGCAACGACAAATTAGAACCCCTTTGAGAGAGTCTAAATCAACAGTAAAAAATCAATTGGGTAAACCAACTGACCGCCTCACTTTACACTGGATTTTTCTATGCTTTCAGTCTATTCATTTAGTTACACTTAACTAAGGAAAATACATCTCTCACTGGACTCAAGAGAGAGATTTCATTGTGAATCTTTTACCAGAGCATTGTTTTCTCTACTATCAATTACTTACCTAGTTTTTCTCTCTATTAATTTAATTTCTATCAGAAAATAAATTAATATCTTTGATTTATAGCTCTATTTTACTATGTCCATAATTTCTTTTTTTACTTCAATCTATGAGTCTAAGTTATGATTTATCTCTTGAATATCTTCATTTATCTGTTGACTCCTCTGGGCGGTGTTCTTTCTTATTGCTCCTTATTGAGAATAGCTTTTGATGCTATTTTTGGTGCTTTACTGTTTCTCCAATGCCTTTTATCACTGCATATGTTTGTTTTTATGCTCCCTTGGATTTTTTCTCTCCGTAATTTCTCTCTGTGGCACTTTATGGTGCCGAATGTGGGTTTAAAGCATTATTCACCCGATTTCATGGGGAAACCAGGTGAATAATGCTTTTATCTCTAGGTTCAGGAGAGTAAAAGTGTAGAGGTACAGAGGACGAGGGGAGAAAAACTAAATTCTTACTTCTTATTTCCGCCTTCTGTCACCTTCCTCTTCACTAATTTTGATCTAACCGCAACACAGCCATAAAAGCTTCCTGGGGAACATCCACCGTTCCTACAGATTTCATCCGCTTTTTACCCTTGGCTTGTTTCTGCAAAAGCTTTTTCTTCCGGCTGATATCACCACCGTAGCACTTGGCTAAAACGTCTTTCCGCAAAGCCGGAATATGTTCACTGGCAATAACTTTACTACCGATAGATGCTTGAATAGGTACTTTAAATTGATGACGTGGTATCAGTTCTTTTAGCTTTTCAGCCATTGATCTACCCACGTTGTATGCTTTATCCCGGTGGACAATCATCGCTAGGGAATCTACCGGATCACCGTTAATCATAATATCCAGTTTTACCAACGGATTTTCACGGTAGCCGATGAGATGATATTCCATACTCGCATAACCACGAGAACGGGATTTCATTTGATCAAAAAAGTCAGTCACAACTTCTGCTAAAGGTAACTCATAAGTGAGTGTAGTCCGTCCTTGGGTGAGATATTTCATATCCTTGAATACACCCCGCCGATTTTGTGACAACTCCATTAAAGAACCAACGTAGGTTTCAGGTGTAATCATTTCTACCTGGACATAGGGTTCTTCTATTCTTTCCCGTTCATTGGGAGAAGGTAAGCGACTGGGATTATCAATGTACACTTCCTCACTTTTGATGGTGATGACCTTATAAACTACAGATGGGGCTGTGATGATCAAATCTAGGTTATACTCCCTCTCCAGCCGTTCTTGGACAATTTCCATATGTAGCAAACCCAAGAACCCACACCGGAAACCAAAACCCA
Organism: 'Nostoc azollae' 0708; assembly: GCF_000196515.1. Taxonomy (NCBI): domain Bacteria; kingdom Bacillati; phylum Cyanobacteriota; class Cyanophyceae; order Nostocales; family Nostocaceae; genus Trichormus; species Trichormus azollae. Next base: position 3,513,975 of record NC_014248.1, on the reverse strand, counting down.
TGGCGCTGGAAGTTTCTGGTTCGTAATGCAAGGCTGCATCATTGAGTTCCAGTTTTTCTAAAGCTTCCCGCAAGTCTTCAAACTGGTCTGCGTCGATGGGAAACATTCCACAAAATACCATTGGCTTAGCTTCTGTGTACCCAGGTAATGCCTCTGTGGCTTTGGCTTTGGCTAAAGTGATGGTGTCTCCCACCCTTGCATCCGCTACTGCCCTAATTGATGCTGCTAAATAGCCTACTTCCCCAGCGTGCAGTTCTTCAACTTGCTTTTGGGTGGGAGAAAGAATACCTAATTCATCAATGTCATATTCCTTACTCGATGCCATCAAATAGATGCGATCACCTTTTTTCACACTACCATCCATCACCCGGAAATAAACAATTACACCCCGGTAGCTGTCATAGTAGCTATCAAAAATCAACGCCCGCAAACGTTCATTCACTCGATCAGGTGCAGGGGGTACTCTTTCCACAATCGCCTCTAAAATCTCAGGAACTCCTATTCCCTCCTTAGCAGAAGCTAAAATTGCCCCACTGCAATCTAAACCAATAATCTCTTCAATTTCACCAATTACTCGATCCGGTTCTGCTCCTGGCAAATCAATTTTATTTAAAACAGGAATAATTTCCAGATTATGCTCCAGCGCCAAATACACATTCGCTAGAGTTTGTGCTTCTACTCCTTGGGACGCATCCACTACTAACAAAGCACCTTCACAAGCAGCAAGAGAGCGTGAAACTTCATAAGAAAAATCTACGTGACCAGGAGTATCTATTAAGTTTAAGACATACTGCTGACCGTCTTTAGCTGTGTAATTCATCCGGGCAGCTTGCAGCTTAATTGTAATACCGCGCTCCCGTTCCAGATCCATATTATCGAGAAACTGTTCCTTCATCTGTCGGTCTTCTACAGTCCCAGTGGCTTGTAGCAAGCGATCGGCGAGAGTAGATTTCCCGTGATCAATATGAGCAATAATACAAAAATTGCGAATGCGAACTGCGGGAACGTCAGTCATATACTATCTTTGCTTAAAGCAAACCAAAAGTGAAATCTATTTACTTCATGTATTTTAATGCTTTCTTGGGTAATGTAATTGGTAATTGGTAATTGGTTAAGAGGCAGAAGGCAGGACATAGGAGATAATACACTATTCTCTCCCACACCCTTACAGCCCACACCTCATACCCATATCCATAGACCGATTAATTTTTAAGGTTATTTGGTACTATTTCAATGGGGTAAGGGTTAAGAGTTAAGGGGGGAGGGGTGGAATTTTTTCTTACCTTGTCTCTTGCCCCAAATTCCGCCGTCATTCTCATATCACTTCTTGACAAAGCTTTAGATAAAAAAACTTTAGCAGATATAAACCTATGAATATGCAAGACAAGCCTACCGATGCGGAGAACAAGCACCCCAACAAGGTAGAAATAGCGGTTAGCTTGGACTCTGACTTAATAGCGCAAATTCAGCATCTTACCAATGATCCCAGCAAAGTGATTGAGGTAGCAATCCGCCAATGGTTGCGGGGAGATGTGCCTAGAGATGATGACTTAACTCGTACACCAATGCATACACCAGTTCCCCCCAGGGGTGAATGGAACGATTAAAACTTCCCATCAATCCCTCCTTTAATCCCTCTAAATGCTAAAAAATGTAAAATTTACCGCTCTAAATTCTAGAAAAATCAAAAATACACGATCGAAAGTGTGAAAGCTGTAAAACTTTATGCCAAAATTTAAACAGCTTTAGTAAAAGCACGGTGGAAAGCTATTTGTCTATCCAATTCGATTAATGACTATTACTGCGAACACCCAATTGCCAAATTTATTTTCTCAGAACCTGGAATCTATTAACCGTAGTTCTGATGGCTTGTTACAATCTCTCAGTTCTGAGTTGGTATATACGCAAGATGGGAGCGGGCGCTATCTAACATTTGATTGGCAGCGCAGCGAACTCCTAGATTTAAATACTGAGAAAATTGTTGAAGCACTGAATGCAAATGAAACTTTTGCTGCAGTAGATAAAGTTGCCTACTTAGAACAATTACACCGGGTATTGAGTTCTTTAGTACCGGAAAGGGTTCAGTGCTGGTTTAAATGCAGTCAGAAATTAATAGAGTTGGAGTTGACAATTACTCCAATTATGTCGCAATTGGGTCAAGCCGCGACCACGGTTCTGATCATGGGTAGGTTATTACAAGCTCAAGTCAATGGCAAAGAAGCAAATCAGGAGGGTTCAAAACCGTCTTCACAACCAAAGTGGGCTTTGCGTTCCCGTAATGTGGGACAGATATCGCAACAACACCAAAAATTATTAAATAAAATTACTAGAAATATCCGGCGGACACTGGATATAGAAATTATTTGGCAGCAAACAGTTGACAGTTTAGGAAAGATCCTCAAGCTAGAGCGTTGTATTATTTGTCCTTATCAACCCAGAGCTTCAAAAATCAAGGTAATCGCAGAATATCACCAGCCAGAATTAGATTCCATGCTTGGCTCAGAAATAGAGATATCTTCTGAGGCAGTCTTTGCCCAGGCTTTAGCAACTCTTGAACCAATGGTGATCAAGATGTCTGTGCATAAAAATCCTCAGCACCAGAAATTTCTGTTGGTTGCTACTAGCTATCAAGATCAGCCAAATGGTTTGGTAGCCTTAAGTTTAAACGATGAATGCGATTTATTAACAGAAACAGAACTGGAATTAACCAAAGAATTAGCAGATCAATTGGGAACTGCGATCGCTCATGCTACCTTATACAAAGAACTGGAAGCAGCAAGACAAAAAGCTGAAGAAGCATCCCGCCTCAAAAGCGAATTTCTGGCCAATGTATCCCATGAAATTCGCACCCCTCTCAACGGGATGATTGGCTTACTCAAGCTGATTTTGGAAGGAATGGCAGATGGGCCAGAAGAACATGAGTTTGTCCAAGATGCTCATGATTTATCAATCCACCTCCTTGGTATTCTCAACGACATTTTGGATTTTGCCAAAATTGAAGCAGGCAAAATGGATATCCGCTGCGGGCCTGTCAGACTTCATGAATTATTCAATGATGTAGAAAGCTTTGTGCGTCCCCAAGCAGAGATGAAAAATCTCAGCCTCCAGATGCAAATGCCCACTACCTCCGATGAAATTATCATCCTGGGCAACTACCAAAGATTATTACAGGTCATGCTCAATTTGGTGGGCAACGCTATTAAATTCACCCACAAAGGCGGTGTCACCATCAGCGCCGATTTAGTCCTCAAAAAAGCAAAAGGACAATCACAACCACAGCATCCCGGCATTGTGAAAGTACGGGTAGCAGATACTGGTATTGGTGTTTCCTTAGACCAACAAGATAAACTATTTCAATTATTTTCCCAGGTAGATGGTTCTCGTACTCGCCCTCATGGTGGCACAGGTTTGGGACTAACTATATCCCAAAAGCTAATTGAGGCAATGGGTGGTGAGGTACATTTCTACAGTTTAGGCGAAGAACTTGGCTCAACAGTAACCTTCACAGTTCCCCTTTATCAACAACCGGTGTTATGTTCCCCTAGCGAGTGTGAAATAGAAACTCTTAATTGAATTACCTTATTGAAGCAGGGTATAGGATGTAGAGTCCGGAGTTTAGGATCGATTTAATTCAGCAAAAGAAGAAAATTTTAGTTATTTTGGGAAATAGACAACGATCTTAATTCCCAATTTTCATCACCATCATTAACTTAGCAGGTCTAAAACTATGTCAACTATGGAACTTACACTTGAAAACGTTGAAACAGTATTAGATGAAATGCGCCCTTATCTAATGTCTGATGGGGGTAATGTGGAAGTCGTAGAACTGGATGGACCTATTGTAAAACTGCGGTTACAAGGTGCTTGTGGTTCTTGTCCTAGTTCGGCAATGACCCTGAGAATGGGCATTGAGCGCCGCCTCAAGGAATTGATTCCCGAAATTGCGGAGATTGAACAAGTCGTTTAGAAACTAGGGACTGGGAAGATGGGTAATAGGTAATGGGTAATAGGTAATTGGGAAAATTACCCATTACCTATTACCATCATTCATAATTCAAGATTATTAGCAAATCCCCAATAACTCATCACTCCTCATGTCCCACCCTCTATACGTCGCTTTTATCTGGCATCAACATCAGCCGTTATATAAATCTCCTCGTAGTGGTGTTTCTACACCTGCTAGTCAGCAGTACCGCTTGCCTTGGGTTAGGTTACATGGTACTAAGGATTATTTGGATTTAATCTTGCTGCTAGAGCAGTATCCCAAGTTACATCAAACGGTGAATTTAGTACCATCCTTGATACTGCAACTAGAAGATTATATTGCTGGTACTGCGTTTGACCCTTATCTGACTGCCAGCTTAACACCTGTTGAAAAGTTAACTCAGGAACAGAAAGAATTTATTGTTGAACATTTTTTTGATGCTAATCACCATACTTTAATAGATCCCCATCCCCGCTATGCCCAGTTGTACTATCAGAGACAGGAAAAGGGACAAGCGTGGTGTTTAGCAAATTGGCAGCCACTAGATTACAGTGACTTATTAGCTTGGCATAATCTAGCTTGGATTGATCCTCTGTTTTGGGATGACCCAGAAATTGAAGCTTGGTTAAAACAGGGACAAAATTTTACTTTAAGTGATCGCCAACGCATTTATTCTAAACAACGTCAAATCCTCAGCCGCATTATTCCCCAACACAGGAAAATGCAAGAAACTGGACAGTTAGAAGTCACCACCACCCCCTATACTCACCCAATTTTGCCCTTGTTAGCTGATACCAACTCCGGGCAGGTAGCAGTGCCAAACATGACATTACCTAACAATCATTTTCAGTGGGCGGAAGATATTCCTCGTCATTTACAGAAATCTTGGGATTTATATAAAGACAGATTTGGACAAGAACCACGGGGTTTATGGCCTTCTGAACAGTCAGTTAGTCCAGAAATATTACCGTATATTATTAAACAGGGCTTTAATTGGATTTGCTCAGATGAAGCCGTCTTAGGTTGGACCTTAAAACACTTTTTCCATCGAGATGGGGCAGGAAATGTCCAGCAACCAGAATTACTGTACCGTCCTTATCTTTTGCAAACTCCAGCAGGTGATTTATCCATAGTTTTCCGTGACCATAGGTTGTCAGATTTAATTGGTTTCACATACAGTTCCATGCAGCTAAAACAGGCCGTAGCGGATTTAGTGGGACATTTGCAAGTGATCGCTAAAATGCAAAGAGAGAAACCCAGCGAACAACCTTGGTTAGTAACCATCGCCTTAGATGGTGAAAATTGCTGGGAATTTTATCCCCAAGACGGCAAACCATTCCTAGAAACCTTATATCAAAGCTTGAGTAATGAACCTCATATCAAACTGGTTACCGTCTCGGAATTCCTAGACAAATATCCCGCCACAGCCACTATCCCCGGAGAACAACTCCATAGTGGTTCTTGGGTAGATGGCAGTTTTACCACCTGGATAGGAGATCCCGCCAAAAATCGCGCTTGGGACTACCTGACCCAAGCCAGACAAGTATTAGCCAATCATCCCGAAGCTACCGAAGACAACAACCCTGCAGCCTGGGAAGCCTTATATGCAGCCGAAGGTTCCGATTGGTTTTGGTGGTTTGGAGAAGGACATTCTTCAAATCAAGATGCCATGTTTGACCAATTATTTCGTGAACATCTCTATGGAATTTATAAAGCCCTCAATGAACCAATACCAGTCTATTTAACAAAACCAGTAGAAGTCCATGAAACACGAGCAGACCGTCGGCCAGAAGCCTTTATTCACCCAGTTATTGACGGTAAAGGTGATGAACAAGACTGGGACAAAGCCGGCAGAATAGAAGTTGGTGGTGCAAGGGGAACAATGCACAACAGCAGCCTCATTCAACGACTTTGGTATGGAGTAGATCACCTGAATTTTTACTTACGGGTAGATTTTAAAAGTGGCATTGCACCAGGAAAAGAACTACCAACAGAGTTAAATTTACTTTGGTATTATCCAGATAGAACAATGGTTAATAGCCCTGTAACTTTAGCAGAAGTTCCAGATATATCACCAGTTAATTATCTGTTTCACCATCATCTAGAAATTAATTTACTCACACAATCAATTCAATTTCGAGAAGCAGGAAATAACTATCAATGGTATCCCCGCGTTAGTCGCGCCCAAGCTGCTTTAAATACTTGTTTAGAAGTGGCAATACCTTGGGCAGATTTGCAAGTTCCCCCAGATTATCCCCTGCGTCTGATTTTGGTACTAGCCGATGATGGGTGTTTCCATAGCTATTTACCAGAAAATGCTTTAATTCCTATTGAAGTACCTTAGTTGATAGTAAATAGGGTGGGTAATGCCCACCTTAAACAACAATAATTTTTTTAGAATTGGATCCTGAAAATCAACTTATGAGCGTCATCAATCTAAAAGAATCTAAAAGGTAAGGATTCAGATGGTGGGGTATTAACAAGTGTGATAGGAGAGGGAGAATATAGCAGTTATGGAAAAGAAGCTGCCACCAAAACTAGATAGAGAGATATTGAAGCAGTTGGCAATAGAGGAACTGGTAGAAATCATTATTGACCAGGGGAAAAGTATAGAGAACCTAAGAAATAGAGTAGTAGAACTGGAAAAAGAAATAGAGAAACTCAAAGTCAGTAGAGATTTAGAGACCATAACATGATCCAACCCACCCTTGGGAGATATCCTCAAAGAAACTGAGAACAAACAAGAAGAGAAACCAGAAGAGAACCAGACACGAAAACGGAAACCAAGAGGACAACCAGGGCATAGGGGAAAAAGGAGAAAGGGGTTTGGTGGAGTAGATAGAATAGATTTGAGATAGTGGGACGGCAACTGTGTGGATGGTGAGGTGAGGGGCAATTGTTTGGCGAACCAATAAAAATCCAAATACAACAACTAGGGGAGTTAGTGGACAGGCCAATGGAAGTGGACTTGCAGTGTGTGTGGGGAAACTCAAAGGGCACACTGGTCACCAGAGATAGTACTGGGAGAACATATAGGAATCACAGGACAAGCTTTTTTGGGATGGATCAATAACTAGGGCCATTTACCCTATGAGAAACAACACTTGTTGTTGTGGGAACTCGGTCAAATAGAAATTGGAGTGGGAACATTAGTAGGTACCGATGAAGGAATAGATGGTCCAGTGGCTCAAAGTATTCATAGCCTCAAACAGTGGATAAAACAAACCCAGCCTCATATCCTTGGGGATGAAACACCCTGGGTAGTCAAAGGGGTAAAACAATGGTTATGGATTTTTGCTAATAGTGACTTCCCTTTATTTCATGGGCCTGATACTCCTTGTCCTGGTGAATCAGAATCTATTCTGGGTTCAAGTTAGTCTGGTGTACTCAGTTCTGATGACTTTACTGCCTATAACGATTATCCGGTCAAAGCTCAACAGAAATGTCAGGCACATCTACCTTACCCCGTCACTTCAAGATACTAATCAAGATTCCTGGCTTAAAACTGACCGACCTTCCGCACCCTAACTGTCACAGATAGTAGTACACAAGAACTAAAGCTCCTGCAAGGGAGAAAAGGCTTAATAAGAACAAGGATGATTAAAATGGCAATAGAGTGAGAGAATAAAGTTTTGTAAAGAAGATAAAAGAAAAGAAAATTTAATGATTTAAAAATTAAATTAGAACAGAAGAAGAAATGATTGAATCACAACAGGAGTTGTGGATAATTATGTTGTGAAATCAAAGCTTCAAAAAATGGAAACTCAAAACCTAGACCATTTAGGCATAGTAGCAGGAATAATAGACGCCATAGGAGTCGTAGAAATAATCAACGAATTAATAGGAGTTGAAATTGGAGAGAAAGTAAGTCCGGGTCATGTAGTAAAAGCCATGATAATCAACGGGTTAGGATTTGTATAGAAACCCTTATATATGTTTCCCCAAGATTTTGAAACAATCGCCTGTGACCATCTAATAGGACCAGGAGTAAAACCAGAATATCTCAAGGACGATAAACTGGGGAGAGTCATAGATAAACTACTTATAAAAGTATTGGATAGAATATTCTTTATTGTCGCCTTAAAAGCAGCCCAAAAATTTGGAGTATCCCTATGAGCAGGGTATCTAGACTCATCATAAATGCACATACATGGGCAATATAATACCAGCTTACCAGAAGTAATATTTGAGAGTCAAAAAGTAGGAAATAATCAAGAAACAGAAGAATTAGCAGTAAAATCTCTAAAAGAAATAACCATCACCTACGGGTATTCTGGTGACCATAGACCGGAGTTAAAACAGTTCATCATAGAGATGATATGTTCATGAGATGGAGACATACCAATATATATTTTCAATACTAGCATCGGGAAACCAAGCAGATTCATCATGCTTTGGTAAAATAGCAGTAGAGTACCAACAACAATTAAAAGTTAACAGTCTCATAGTAGAAGACTGGCCCTTATATACAGAATCAAATCTGAAAATCATGTCAGATTTAAGCTGGTTATATCCAGTGCCATTAAGCGTAAAATCAGCACAATCATTAATATCAAAATTACCAGAACCAGAATTTGTTGATAGTCAGTTACCCGGATATAAACTAGCTTCAAAAACAGTAAATTATGCAGGCATAGAACAAAGATGCTTAGTAGTGCACAGTCAAGAAAGAAGAGAATCAGACCTAGGTAAACTCTCACAAAAAATTACCAAGGCACAATCAAAAGCTGTGCAAGATTTGAAAAAGTTATCACCAGAAGAATTTGCTTGTTAAGCTGATGCTATCAAGGGGTTATCTAAACTATTCAAACAATTCAAATATCACCGAATTAACCAGAGTAACGTTACTCAAATCAAATCTAAGAAAAAAGATAGTTCAGGAGAGATATCATAATGAGATATCAGTTACATTCTCCCAGAATGAAAGTAAAATTAATACAGAATTTCTGAGGACAGGTCCTTTTATTATTGCTACAAACCTTTTGGATTCCAATGAACTTATCCATGACTCCATCTTGAGTGAATATAAAGAAAGCTCAACAGTCTTGCCAGAGAGGGTTTGCTTTTCTCAAAGACCCATTATTGTTTGCAGACAGTATTTTCCTAAAAAGTCCAGAGAGAATAGAGTCCCTGGGAATGATTATGGGTTTATATCTGCTGGTTTATACTTTAGGAGAACGACAAATTAGAACCCCTTCGAGAGAGTCTAAATCAACAGTAAAAATCAATTGGGTAAACCAACTGACCGCCCCACTTTACGCTGGATTTTTCCATGCTTTCAGTCTATTTATTTAGTTACACTTAACCAAGAAAAACACATCTGTTACTGGACTCAAGAGAGAGATTTCATTGTGAATCTTTTACCAGAGCATTGTTTTCCCTACTATCAATTAGTTACCTAATTTCTCTCTCTATTAATTTAATTTCTATCAGAAAATAACCTAATTTCGTTGATTTATAGCTCTATTTTACTATGTCCATAATTTCTTTTTTTACTTCAATCTATGAGTCTAAGTTATGATTTATCTCTTGAATATCTTCATTTATCTGTTGACTCCTCTGGGCGGTGTTCTTTCTTATTGCTCCTTATTGAGAATAGCTTTTGATGCTATTTTTGGTGCTTTACTGTTTCTCCAATGCCTTTTCTCACTGCATATGTTTGTTTTTATGCTCCCTTGGATTTTTTCTCTCCGTAATTTCTCTCTGTGGTAGTTTAGGGTGCGGAATGTGGGTTAAATCACCAAGAAATTGGCACAAAATTCATCTACCTCATAGATGAAGGTTTTAAAAACTACCCTTTATTCCAACAAACCCAAAACCTTCATGAATTCTTGACTTGGCCATCCTAGTGTCAACCAAGAGTTGAATCTTCCATTCATTCATTGATCAAGCCCCAGGGGAACCTGGTAAACTTTTACCTTCCTTAGCGGGACGTAAACAAAAATCAAGCCCAAATTTAGCCCAAACTGGCTTGACTTGATAAGAAGGAAACACGTCCGGATTCAAGTTGAACCAATCAATAAATAGAAAAGATATGGCTGTTCTCAACCCTTCTAAAGCTGCAGTAAAAGTATTCAAAGGTTTCTTAGCCCACCTTGGTCTTAATCCTCCAGTCCACTGATGGCAAAGAATAAAAGTGTAGGTACAGCAAACCAAAATAAAATGGCGCAGTCAACTGCTTTTATCTCGAACTTGATATTCTTTGAGTCCTAACCATCCCTTGGCTTCCCTGTACACAACTTCTACCCAATTTCTTTGAGAATATGTATTAACTATCCGTTGGGGTGTGACAATTGATCAAGAAACATTGGTCATAAAGTACTCAATATCAGTGGCTTGAGAGAAAGTAGAAGCCTTGATGACGATAGCAATATTCCCCTTTCCAGTTAAGGCCGATATTTCTACTTCTTTAGTTACTACCCATAATCTTCTGGGTTTATCTAACTCCAGTTCAACTTCTGTAAAAGCATCTTGGGGTAAACTTTGTGCTAATTTATCTAACCTAATTACTGGTGGACTATCCTCTTGGTCACTGGCAAGGACTTTGGGATTTTTAGCTAGTCCTCCTCAATACTTTAAATTCCGATTTTCTATCTTTAATAAGAAAGATGTATTGTGTCCATATCCAGGATCTATAATTACTATTCCTGGTTGATAACCACGGCTTAAGGTCAGATGTATTAATTTAATTCCTAACTCAGGTTTCTTCTCAAATATAGGGTCTTGTTTCCCTTTGGGTCAAGAATCACCGTGGTGATATAACTCTATATCTAATGGTAAGCTTTACTGCCATATAGATGTGTTGTTACTACTACTATCCCAGTATCCCTTTTCCCAATTTCTCCAATATATTTTCTTCCTACTCCATCCCTAAAATTCCCGCTTTTTCTATGGACAGAATCATCAATTATTAAGCTAAATCCTCTGGTGATTCTCCTCTGACTACACTTGTTCATAATCTCTAACCGACGGTCATTGACTTGGGAACTGGACCAAGGTGCTTCAGTTAAAAGGTGGTGTAATCGGTGGTAGGTCACCCCTAGGGTATTCTCTGCCATTTGAAATAGCTTTTTTCTCTCACTTTCACCCAATCATACCCCTAAATAATGTCTAAACTCTCTTTTTTCTCCTTGATGAGTAAATACATCATCAAATCACACCATCTTTCAAACCATGGTGCCATTGCTGGGGCAGTGGTTTTTTTCATCAGCTTCTTTTAACGTGAAAGCTACACCAAAACCCCACTATACTCCTTTTTACTCCTAACTTTTGTTTAAGTCCCGTTAGGCAATAGACCTTGATAATAATTTAGCTGAACCAAGGTTAGGTTTAGCACTGACACAAGGAAAAGTCTCTGGTGGTTCTCTTTCTCTGGAGCTATTCCAACATCCTGCCAATTTATTGACCGTTATACAAACTTGTCGCCGTCAAGCACTTTCTCTAATTGAGTTTTTTGACCAACCTATGAAAGCCATGGTTCACTCTGCCTTCCATACACCTTTTTTAATCCCTCTTCCTTAGACCTGAATCCTTACCTCAACACACTACAAGGATAATTAGCGGTATATTTATAGATGATTCTGCTTATTGCTTTGTAAATACTCAACAGAAGCTTCTAATACCAATTCAGAAAATGTTTGCGACAGATAGGGCATTCAAAATGAAATCATTGTAGGATGACAGATAGATTCATGAATCGCAGGACTTGCGGGGAAGTGGTGGGAAGTATTGGGATGAGCGGGTTGTGGGGTTTTGGACGGGGGAAAGGGTGCGACACTTAATTTGATTAACTTTGTCGCATAAGCGTCACATAGTTTGATTAGCCAATAAGCGGCTCTTGTTGATTTTAGTTCTGATGGGGTGTGTGCTATAGAACCCATTTGGGTTCTTGTAGAATTTGATCTTAAAAGTACTTCTTATTTCTCATATGTTTAAGCAGTTTAACAGATGAAGAGTGGTCAATTATTGAACCATTATTTATTGCCTAAAAAGAAGCTGACTCATCCACGTACATGGAGTAAAAGACAAATTTTAGATGGTATCTTTTATCAGCTGAAAAATGGCTGTAATTGGGCTGACTTACCTAGTGATGGATTTATTGAGGATATCATGGAGATTTTACACTAGAGGGTGCGAGCAAAAGAAGGAAGAAAGCCAGTTTGGACTACCTTGATAATGAGCTATTTCCAAGCCGTTAAAAATACTTGTAACGCTAGTATTGAAACCAAGGGGTTTTGTTTTTACAAGTCCACCAACGCTATAAAAAGGCATCTGGCAGTAGATATTCTCGGCTTTCCCTTTTTTATTCACTGTACTCAGGCTAATATTTCTGATGACCAAGGGCTGATTGAGATGTTGACAATTTATATCGACTTCTTCAAATCAAAATCTGTGGAACTGCTTAAAACGACAACTCTTTCAGACAACGGCTATCATCCTGACAAACTAGAAGCAGAGTTAGTTTTGGTTGATCCAGAAATCATGAGTAAAATTCAATTTCAATTGTCTCCTAAACCATTCCAGGAGGGAAGAAAAGGCCAAGCAAGGGAGGTCTGGTTTTGTGCCAGTTAAAGCCAGATGGGTAATTGAAAGAAGTAATGCTTGGATGGAACGCTGTAAAAGCTGGGTTAAAAATTTTGAAAGAACTTTGGAAAATGCGACGACTAAAATTCATCTCTGTTTTGTCAGACTTATGCTCCGAAGATTAGTTACTTCATAGATCCCAAATGGGTTCTATAAATACTGATCATGGATTAGCTGTTTAAGCACAGATATGTAAGGCTGAAAATTGACGGTTGGACTTCGGTTATGATTTGTGGTTAAGTTCCGTCACATAATTTGATAAACGCCACAGATAATTTGATTAATCAATATATGTGACGGGCTACATTCAAAATTCAAAATCTCAAATTGAATCACCAATTACCTATCACCAGTTTTATTTCCTGGCATTGCTATGGGAGAAAAACCTGCGATCATGATCGCTCTCAAATTTTGACACCGAATTAGTTCACTAAAATCTAAACCAGAACGCCCTTCTATCCTTGGTACTGTCTCGATGGCGGTTAACAAATGCTGTGCGGCTTCTGTTTCTGAATAATTACGTCTTTGGGCAATGCTAATGGCTGTTGTATCGGCGTTTAATTCTGATTTCTGTGACTGACTCATCCGCCATATCCGCACACCAGCTAAAACACTTAATCCTCCAGCGATAATTACACCTACCACATCAGATTAGGCAACTTCCACCACACCACCTAACAACCCTGCTCAAACCAGTCCTTGATAAATATCTGGTTGTAACCACTTCACCCCTGTCCACCAACTAACCTGATACAGCAGCAGTAAATCTCTTTGTGGCTTAGTGAAGCGTCTCCACAAATCAAAATTAATATATATCTTTGTCGTTCCTGACTCCAAGGTAAAGCAAAAGCAGTATCTATCACCTTTTTTTGCTCTGGTTTACTGACGTTTTTAGTCATCATGCGCCCAGAAGCAGGTATTACATCTAAACAATGGGCAAATTTCACTATTTGGCTCCATTGTCTTCATTCTTAGCGATACTATATGTATAGTAATTTACTACTAAGACTTCACTTAAAATATTTAGATGGATGCTTTTGTTCCCACAGCTCCAGAATGGACAAATCAAGCTATTCTCGCAACTCAGTTTTGCTGTCCCGTCACTCCAGTAGTCGAGAAGCGGTAGTAGTTTGGTTAAATAGGCGATCGGCTGTTACAACTGTAAACCATCGTCGTAAGTGGTGAGAATTCTACCATTGTCATTGTGGTTGTGCTTGGTGGGCTTGGAGTAACGACAGGCCACCCACAGATTCACACTAAGTTTTCCAACCCCCGCAAAAGGATGCAAATAGCTTTGAAAACCGTAAAGATTTTATTCAAGCTGTTGACCAGTAGCAAAAAAGTTCTAGACTAAAAAGAATTAGCCCTAGTTTATTGGCAATTAATTCAAAGGTAAAATCATCATGGTTCAACGTGGTTCTAAAGTGCGCGTCCTCCGCCCCGAATCCTACTGGTATCAAGATGTAGGAACTGTGGCATCTGTAGACCAAAGCGGCATCAAATACTCTGTAATTGTCCGCTTCCCCAATGTTAACTACTCTGGCATCAACACCAATAACTTCGCCGTAGATGAATTAATCGAAATCGAAGCACCCAAAAAAGCTGCTGCTAAAAAGTAAGCAATCAAGCTACTAGGGGATTGTTTCATGGCATGATATAACTAAGTGTGAAGTATAAAGCCTCAAGGCAGAAATATTCAACCTTCCTTATCTCTGACTTCACAATCCCTGAATATATCACATTGGTTCCTTAGTCCGCTGAAATGCCTGAACTGCCTGAAGTTGAAACAGTCCGACGGGGTTTAAATCAACTAACCCTAAACGAAGGAATTACGGGGGGAGATATCCTGCTAAAACGCACTGTCGCCTACCCTTTTTATGTTAGCGAATTTATAGATAACCTGAAAGGAAGCAGCATTAAATCTTGGCATCGTCGTGGTAAATATCTTCTAGCTGAACTCACACCCTCTTCAACCTGCTTGGGTGTTCATCTGCGGATGACCGGTCAACTGTTATGGTTAAACCAAAATGAACCCTTACACAAACACACACGAGTCAGATTATTTTTTGGGGAAAAACAAGAACTACGCTTTGTTGACCAGCGCACCTTTGGGCAAATGTGGTATGTTCCCCCTGGTGTCCCTGTAGAAAGTATTATTAGAGGTTTAGCACAACTGGCAGTAGACCCATTTTCACCAGAGTTTACCGTTGAGTATTTAGCAAATAAACTGCAAAAAGGTCGTCGTCCCATTAAAACCGCACTGTTAGATCAGTCGATAGTAGCGGGATTGGGTAATATTTATGCTGATGAAGCTTTGTTTAAAAGTGGTATTTTACCAACTACTCTCTGTACAGATTTACAGAAAAAACAAGTCGAACCTTTAAGAACAGCAATAATTAAAGTTCTATCTGCAAGTATTGCCGCAGGTGGGACAACTTTTAGTAATTTCCTCAATGTTAAAGGTATAAATGGCAACTATGGCGGTGAAGCTTGGGTTTACAAACGCACTGGTAAGCCTTGTAAAGTTTGTGGTAATGTCATTCAGCGTATTAAGTTAGGCGGGCGTTCTAGTCATTTCTGTTCTCAGTGTCAGAAGTAGGGAACAGGTGAAAGGAAGGAGTTTTTCCCAATCACAATGGTTAACCAAGAATTGCCGATAAACATTTAAAGGTAGAGTTTTAAATTTATATTTCTTTCTTTAAATCAATTTCAATGACTCGCTTTATACATGAGCAATTTGCCAAACAATATCTAACTGAACTATTAACACCCTATGGTCAAGTAGAAACCAGCAAAGATATCACAACAGAAGTAAGATAAATTGACGTTTTATTTATTCCTTCCTTCATCCCAATGTACAGAAAGTCTAGAAATACTAGGAATCCTGGGAAGAATGGCGACAAACTATGCTATACTTGAACCATTACGTAATGCTATCACCAAAAGTGAAACTCGCAGTTGTATGGGTAAATTATTTGACCTCGATCTACAAATAGAACGTCAATATCATCGCAACAATACCCGAATAAATGAAGTAGCGTTACCAAGTCTGTGGATTTTTTCTTCTACTGCATCAGTAGAACTCCCAGGGAGTTTTAATACTACTGTCGATGAAGAAAACTGGTCTAAAGAAAGGTATTTATTTCTTGGGAGAGGGATTAAAAACTATCATTATTGCTATTCATCAACTTCCCAACACGCCGGAAACGCTGTTTCTTAGGATATTAGGTAAAGGGAAAGTTCAACGACAAGCGGTTAAAGAACTAGAAGCACTACCTAAAAATGGTCCATTTCTTTCCCATATCATACAATTAGTACATGACCTAATTGCTGTTTTATCGGCTCGTCAACGTCAAGAACAAGATATTGATAAAGATGATCAGGAGTTGATTATGAAATTATCGGAAATGTATCAACAACAATTAGAAGAACTGAAAAGACAAAGACTTCAAGAAGGACGATAAGAAGGACGACAAGAAGGTATAGAAAGAGAACGACGCGCTATGATTGAAAGTATCATGTAAGTGCGTTTTGGGGAAGTTAATTCAGAATTAGTAAGAATTATCGACTTTCTCATTACTATGACTAGAGAAGAATTTAGTCCCTTGCTTTTACAATTATCTCGTGAGGAGTTATTAGCTAGATTTGCATAACAATTGATGACAAGAGCGAGAAATCAGTAGCCTCCCACAGAATTTGAGCATCAATCAATAGTTGACGACTGAATGCTTATCATTTTTTTGAGTTCTCTGATTCAGCGCAAAAACAGAGTATTGGGGCTTGACACCTGATTTTAGATTTGTTATCATTAATTTGACTATTAAAGAATAAATATTCATAAATAAATATCATCACAAATAAATATCATAATTTTCTCCAAGACTGCTGACCTGATGGTAGGCGGTTATATTTTTTCAGTAAACAAATTGCGCTTTCACGTCTTGGTGCGAGATATTTTTTTAAATAAAAAAAGCAATTATAAATTGTAAGGGGAACTCATGACAGTTAAAAAAGGAAATATGGTTCGGGCTCTGCGCGAAAAGTTGGAGAATAGCTTAGAAGCCCAAGCTAGTGATTCTCGCTTTCCTTCCTATTTATTTGATAGCGAAGGGGAAGTAGTAGATATCAAAGGTGATTATGCTTTGGTGAAATTTGGAAAAGTACCAACGCCAAATATTTGGTTAAAGCTAGAACAATTAGAAGAGTTTAAATAGGCTTTCCATAGTTATGCTTGTGGTAGGGATTATCTACCCGACTACTGATAACTGATAACTGATAACTGATTATGTCTTCTTCCCCAGTTTTTTGTAAATCTCCCCGTGTGACTGTTGTGGGTGCGGGTAGAGTTGGTAGGACTTTAGGCCAACGGATTGCAGAGAAAAATTTGGCTGATGTGGTGTTGTTGGATATTATGGAAGGAATGGCTGAAGGTTTACCTTTAGATTTGCTGGAAGCGCGGGGACTGGAGTTACTTACATAATCGGCAAATTAGCGGTACTAATAATTATGCTGATACGGCTAATTCAACACAACAATTGTGGTAATTGCCGCTGGTTTTCCCCGTAAACCTCGAATAAGTCAGGATAATTTGTTGAAAATTAATGCCAAAATTGTGGTTGAAGCAGCAAAAAATGTGATCGCACATTCTCCCCATGCTATTTTTATAGTCGTCACAAATCTTTTAGATGTGATGACTTATTTAACTTGGCAAGCCACAAACTTACCCAGAAATCAAGTCATGGGAATGGCTGGAGTTTTAGAATCAGCCAGATTTGAAACTTTCATCGCTTTAGAATTCGGGGTTTTATCTGCGGATGTCAAAGCAATGGTTTTGGGTAGCCACGGTGATTTAATGGTACCTTTAGCCCGTTATGCAACTGTCACCGGTATTCCCATTACAGAATTATTAGATGTAGCCACAATTGAAAATTTAGTAGCAAGAACCTGCAACAGTAGCGCAGAAATTGTACAATTAATGCACACAGGAGGCGCGTTTTTTGGCCCTGCATCTGCCACATCCCTGATGGTAGAATCAATTATATTAAATCAGTCGCGATTATTACCAGTTGCAGCTTATTTACAAGGCGAATATGGTTTAAATGATGTGGTTATCGGTGTTCCTTGTCGTTTGGGATGTACTGGAGTTGAGAGTATTTTAGAATTGACTCTCAATGATGAAGAAAAAGCAGCCTTGCAAACCTCAGCCGATTCTGTAAGCCAAAATATTAAAAGGGCACAGGAAATTTTAGAGAATTAAAAATTTAAAAACCCCAATTAGGAATTACGAATTAATCTTAAATTCATCAAACTTAACCACTTCATAATCAGGATTGCTAGTATCAAAGTGATAACTGCTAATAGTACCTGTTCCTGTGTTGAAAATGCTAAAAACTGTAATCTGATTACTGGCAATATAAGGTAGCGGTTTGCCGTCTTTTGCTCATAATGGAGAAATAGTTGGTATGACTGGTTTTAAAACGTTAGGATCACCAACTGTAGTATAATGTTCTTGATCTTTTGTTGGTACTTCTCGCCTTTCTTCATCCCAAGCAGCACCATAGGAATTACCAACATTAGAAGTTCCTAAGAAGTTCATTCCACTGTCACTAACAAAGTGATTCCATAAATGGGAATTTCCATAAAATACTAACTGCACTTTAGCTGCTTCTAATAAAGGAATTACATCACAAATAATGTAATCTGCATTTTTTGGATATTCATAACGAACAGCTTTGATATTTCCTTCTTGGTTTCTTTCAACATAGTCACAGTATTAGTGTAAGCTGGAACAATATTATCACCCAAAGTGTGGTGTGGATGATGCAACATCACAACTTTATATTTTGCCCGTTGAAATTCAGGACTGTTTAATTCTTGCTGAAGCCAGTTATATTAGACCTATTGTAAAATTGTTTCTGTGGTATGATAGAGAGTTTTAGATTGTATGTATTTTAAGTTTTCTGTGGGCTCCCTAATTGAAACATAACCGTATAAATCTAACTTTTGGCTCAAACAAATACACCCCCCATTATAACATAAAATTAATTCTGCAAGAGGACTATTGTTGACTTTCTTTAAAAATTGGTTCATAAATTAACTGTCCATACCCCCAATTTTTAGGATTCTGCAAATCTTTTTCTGGTTCTATATATCTACCTTTAATGTTGGAATCTAATTTTGGATGTCGCCACATATTCGTAATATACAAAACCACCAAGCGGACATCACCAAAGGTAACTGCATAATATGTCTTTCCACCTGCTTTAGTTTCAGGTAAAGTCAAAATTTATTCGTAAGTGACAGTATTAAAAGAATTATCCGTTAGAGATTTTTCTCCATACAATTTTTCGGTAACTTCACAGGGAATAGTATCATTAAATTCATCATTTAAACTTTCTGTTCTAGCAAATCTCCCCATCACTTCATGATTACCAATGCAAGTCAACATGGGCGCATTTCGAATAATTCTCCCACCTATGTAGGTGAATTTTACGCCGTTATGTTCCATTTTATAATTAGCGCGACCTTGCAAAGCTGGAAATCAAGCATTTCCTCGATTATCATCAAACCATTCTGAAGCACAGTCCAGAATATTAACCAAATCTCCTGGAAACCATACCCCATAAACTCTCTCTACAGTTTCCACCACTTTTTGCAGATTCACGGCTGTCATCGGTTTGAATTGATGATCGGAAGTGAGGAGGATTTTTAAAGGTTTACCAGGTTTTGGGGAAGGTGCAAGGGTAAAAGCTTCGCTGCTAACTTTTTCACCATCTTCTCTAATACTGGTGACTTGATAGGGAATTCGTAGATTCGGAGTTAAACCTGTAACTTAGGCTTCATGTCGCCAAATTTCTCGTTTTACAGGTTGTTGATAAATTTGCCCGTTTTCAATTTGATTTGCTAATCTTGATAGTTGGTCTTCTCTAGTGCGGCTAAGTTTGGTAGTTTTTGTAATTGAACTTTGATCAAGTTTCTCACCGTAAAATACCAAATGTTTATCACCAGGAAACTCGGCCAACCAAACTACTAGCACTCAATTTGCTGTTGGTAGTTGCAAAAACGGGTCTGTCAGCAGTTGAAGTGGTGATATCATAGTAGTTTTACCCAAGGAACTCACGCCTACTACCATCAGACATATTACCAGAAAAAGTACAGCTTTTACAGTATTTCTCATGTATTTAGACCACACACTGAATTAATATACTTCTGACTTTGCGTCTTTGCGTGAAACAAAAATATGAATATCAAAAAATCACAACTGCAAATCTTGATCACATACGGTTTATTGGGTGTGATCGCAGTCCTGACCCTTTTTCCCCTACTATGGCTAATTAGTACAGCCTTAAAATCCCCAACCGAAAATATTCTAGAGTCACCACCTCAGTTATGGCCTAGTCAACCGACTTTAGAGAACTTCACTCGTGTTTGGGAATCTTTACCCTTTGGGCAATATTTATATAACAGTATCACAGTAGCTTTACTAACTGTAATATTGAATTTACTATTTTGTGCTTTAGCTGCTTATCCTTTAGCGAGATTATCATTTGTGGGACGAAATGGAATTTTTATTGCTATTATTTCCACAATTATGATTCCCTTCCAAATCGTGATGATTCCCTTATATATTTTGACAGTTCAATTAAGGTTGACAAATAGTTATTTAGGGATGATTTTTCCCAGTTTAGCTTCTGCTTTCGGCATTTTTTTATTAAGACAAGCTTTTATGGGTGTGCCTAAAGAAATTGAAGAAGCAGCCCGCATGGATGGTAGTTCTGAGCTAGCATTATGGTGGTTTGTAATGTTGCCAGCTATTCGTCCAGCACTCATAACTCTGGCTATTTTTGTATTTATTGGTGCTTGGAGTGACTTTTTATGGCCTTTAATTGTCATCCAAGATGAGAGTTTATATACTTTACCCTTGGGAGTTTCTAAATTAGCAGGTACGTTTTCTCTAGATTGGCGATTGGTAGCAGCTGGTTCTATAATTTCTATTGCACCAGTATTGCTATTATTTATATTTTTACAGAAATTTATTGTACCCACCGATACGGGTAGCGGTGTCAAAGGATAATCAGTTATCAGTTATCAGTTGTTCTTCTTTTCCTACGCCCTGTAACCAATCACCTATTAATAAGCTCCTTTTCTGTCTAAGACCACCCAAATAGTTTTAACAATTAACATCAAATCATAAATAATCGACCATTTATGCTGATAGTCTAAATCCATACGGACAATAGTTTCAAATTCTGTGATGGTTGAACGTCCATGAGTTTGCCATTCTCCAGTTATACCGGGTTTAACTCGCAACCTTTCCCAATGGTGTTGTGCATAATTGATGACTTCATCAGGTGTCGGGGGAAGAGTACCAAGTAAACTCATTTCTCCCTTTAAGACGTTCCAAAATTGGGGTAATTCATCTCAACTGGTGCGACGCAAGAATTTGCCCAAGGGTGTAATACGTGGATCATCTGTACATTTAAAAATGTTGCCTTTGGCTTGGTTTTTGACTAGAGATTTGATTTTATCTCCATCAACCACCATAGAACGGATTTGGAAATTCCGGCCTATGGTACCTCCGTTTAGACCACAGCGGAGTTGAGAATAAAATATGGGGACTAGATCTGAAAGTAAAGTAGCAAGTGCCACAGTAACTACTAGCAGCTATGTAATTATTAAACCTACTATGGCTCCGAGTATATCAATTAATCTTTTTGCAATACTGGTGGTTGATGGGTGTGAGGACTTGAGTGATAGGTCAACCAGAATCTAGCGATTCATAAAACCCAAGCCAGGCATGGTATAGTTTTTCGTTGTAGTTCTGATGGTAGAAAGTGACATAACTGATACTGATTTTTCACACCGTGATTTTTGCGAACTAGATTTTGATGAGACCTCTCGTAGAATTAATTTTATGTTATAATGGGGGATGTCTTTGTTTTAGCCAAGAGTTAGAGTTACACGGTTATGTTTGAATTAGCGAGGGCAAAGAACACCAAAAATACATAAAATCTAAAACTCTCTATCATACCACATAAACAATTTTGCAATAGGTCTATTAGATGTGAACTGTATTGAAATTAATAAGATTATATGTAAATTTTCATACTTTACAAAGCAAAATAGTGAAAATTCATACAATCTTTGAATTCAGGAAGGTTACTTTAAATTTTTGATATTTTTTTGCAAACTAGTACAGTACGGCGTAAATAAACGAACCATTACAAATCGCTGAAAAGCTCACCCCGTATTCATTTTGAATTTTGTTGGACCAGTCTGCTGGAAGCACTATTTTGTTAGCGTAGCTCTTCTGAAAGAAGCATTTTGAATTCAGGGCGGTACTAGTTAAAATATAGATATTACACATAGAACTGCCCACTCTTGAGCTAACAGTATTTCTACTCGAAAGTGGGTATTCTCTATGAAACTGTAGCTAAGTTCTGCGTAAATTATCGGAAATATTGGTAGATATCTACGGAAGATATCTTCCGTAAGGTAGATGTTTTTTAAAGTCTTAATGAAGTGGATTGATTGCCAAAGCAAAATTAACTACATAAGGTTCTTCCAGTGATTGCAGAGAACTGGCTTTGACTGCATCCAAATAGCGACGCAACAATATTAGTTGCTGAGAATTGGGATGATAGGATAGATTACCTTGTTTTTCAAAGAGTGGTGCGGATGTGATCGCATGATAATCTGGATTTTCCTGGGAGTTTTTTGTTAACCACATAGCGTTTAAAGGTTTTTGATTATCTTCTGGATCGGATAAGATTTCCGAAAGCATAGAAGGTATCAAACCTGCCGGTAGTTCCCCTTCCAAGAAAGCCAGTAGTCGCTGTTGACATTGGGAAGTATTGATACCCCGATGTTCAAACAATTGCAGAACTTCACCAAAGGATAAGGAACGTTCTGGTATGACTTTGAGCAATTCAGTAAACAAGAAATAATCTGTATACTGTTGTCTGGGAATTTCTAAAACTTGGGGATGCAGAGGTAACATAGCCAAACCATAAGCTACTCGGCTGCAATTAGCAGCGCCATTTTCCCCCAGATATAAATCTTGAATAATTTTGGCGTTGGGTAGTTTTTGGCGTAACCAACGGTTAACTGTACTGATAGCAGCAACTCCACCAGAAAGAATTGCTTGATTAATAGCTTCTGTGGGAATACCACTAGCTACTAATAATTGATTGAGTTCGCGGTTGAGACGACGGACATAAGGCACAAATACCTGGCTTTCTAAATCTCTTCTCTGCAATACCCAACGTTGATCAGCTAATTCCCAAGTAAAAGATTCTTGGTGTTGCAAAATCAGCTTCAGAGCTAGAGCAGCATCTAATAAAGCTTGTCCTAATAAAGAACTTTCTAATCTTTGTTGGAGGCGGATGCGAGCAGGAATATCTGGTTCAGCAACTCGCGGTAATTCTAACCCATCCAAACTCAAACTAGACCATTGCATCTTCTCTACACCAGGAATTGAGGGTTGCCAATGCCAGGGGTTACTAGCAGAAGTGTTACTATCAGATGCTGATGCACCACGGGGTTGATGAGATTTTGGTGGTAGTAGTAACTGACAAATAATATCCTGCTCCATTGCTTTACCAGCATAGGTAAAACCATGCAACATGAAATCTCTATATGTTAATTGACTCAAATCCGACGGTAAATCAACCAGCGCCATTTCTGTGGATGTTGCCCCAATATTCAATGTCAGGGTATGACCCAAAAGCGGATTTTCACTAGTTTTGAGCAGACGTAAACCTTGATTGTCATGCAACTTGACTGATGTTAAATTAACAGTATCAAGTTCTGGGAGTAGAGTAGCGATTGCTTCCTCCACAAAGAATATTTGTTGCGGATGGCAGACAAGTTTACTAGTGAGTAAAGCTTCCCGCACATTAAACCGATATTGTTCTGACCAGCTAGACGGACAAGTACAGACCACACCAGCAATATTATTGATAATCTCAGAGAAAGTTTGCTTATCTATGCGAACAGCATTAGCAATTAAAGCGGGAGTCGTACTGCTTTGATCCGACTTGAGGGTTAACAGCAATTTGGAGAGCGAGCGCACCACCCAAATTAAAGGTCCCGCAGAAGATTCATTGAATTGCAACACAGGTTCCCATTTCTGCTGGGTACTTTTGTAGGGAATAGCTATATGTAAATAAGGCTTTAAATTGGCAGAATGAAGACTTTGTTTCGGTGCTATTGTAGAAGTTTTATCCTTTGCCACTACCGCAGGTGCTATTTGCTCAATATTTGTGGCGCTTTCAACTTCTGAATGAGGTATAGAAGCCGTAGGTAGATAAACTTCCGCCGGTAAACGAAATGATTGCTCAAAAGAAGTTGCATCTACTTGGCTTTCTGCTGACCAATAAATCGGATAAACAACCAATTTTGAATAATTCAACAACGCCGCAGAAATGCCAGTCGTACCTAAATCAATTCCTAAATACCAAACAGAATCCTTGTCTATAACATTTACCAGAGAATTATCACTCAAATTTTCACCAACAAACACAGCAAATTTCGATTCTGAATTTATTGATTCTGAATGTGTGACTTTCTGGTTTTTTGCATTATTCAGGCTCAAATCTAACTCAGCTTCTGACCCAGGAACATCTAAATTCAACATAGTCATTACTGGGATGTTCCCTGTCGATTCAGTGCCAGGAAGTTCTGCCATTAGAAAACCTGTGTCTATCAGATCCTCGATGTCAGGCAAAGAATTCTGGATATCTTCTAACCTCGTTGTATTTACCGTTTCAGAATTTAACCGCGAATCAAAATTAGCTAAATCTCGATCCAATTGCTGCAACTGTGCTTTATCCAAAATAATCTCCGGTACACCTTCAGTTGCTGAATTTTCTAGAGACAGTAAATTTTCATCTGGTGAAGCAGCGATATAAGTGGTTGCAAGTAAATCTGAATTCTCAGTCTGATTCTCTACAGGTGACGCTATAGCAGTCTTATTTGTTGTAGTTTCTCCCCTATCTTCCACAGATAAAACTCCTACAGTTGGTTCCTCATCACCAACATCAACCAATAAATCAGTCAGAACTGTAATAGTATCACTACTATCTGGCAGAGACACAGATACTGTAGGCAAGCCAGCAAATTCGGCTTGGGGCTGGCTATCCTCAGGTAACAATGATTCTCGCCAGAACTCAGATGGTTGAGTAGTTACTTCTATGAAAATATCAGGAATTTCTGGTAGAGGATCATCCCGCTGCTCAGAAATAGTAGAATTTTCTGACTGCACATAATTTATGATTAATAAATCATCCTGCTGTTCCTCTGGAATATTTGAAGAAATTGAAGATATAGAAATACTCTCAGCCATTTGAGATACTAATTCAAACGTCTGATCTGGAGTAGATGCCTCATTCTTCTCAATCGGCAAACTAATGGCATCTTTTGTGGTACTCTTAGAATTTTCACCACCAAATAAACTCGCATACAGCTGGTCTACTTCATAAGCACTCTCAGACTGCAATTCATTCAGGGTAAGTTCTGATAGCACTGAATCCAAATCCTCCACCTTAGAAGTTTCCTGTGAGTCAGCAGCAATATCTGGAGTTAATTTTTCTTGTAATTCATCAGCGGAGGTAAAAGTCTCAGTCAGGGTAAGTTCTGAGAGCATTGAATCCAAATCCTCCACCGTAGGAGTTTCCTGTGAGTCAGCAGTAATATCTGGAGTTAATTCTTCAACATGATCAGCAACCACTTGTGGTTCTAATAATGGTGATGATGCTATTGTGCCAGTATCTATCCCAAAGATAAAAGATTTAGTATCAGGGGATTGTTGTTGTAAATACTCAGTTAAATTTTTCAAAAAATTGGCCATCATCTGCTCACCTTGCATCCCCTGACTGTACATTCTTGCCAGTGCTTGGGATAAGGACTGATGATAGGTGTGAATATTACGCTCTAAAGACTGAAAAACAATATTGAGAGTTCCATCTAATGAGAGCAAGCGTTGATCTAACTCCCTGGCCAGAGTAGCTAATCGTTCTACCCCATCCGCTGATTCTAAAATAGGTTGAATAGCAGAAGTAACTTCTTGGTTATATTCACCTGTAGTCAAACTGGGAGAATTAGTCACGTTTCGTGTCAAATATGGAATTAAATTTGGCACTAACCGACTAACTAGCACTTGTAAAAATTCGGTAATTATCTGCTCTTGGTTTGCTAACTGCTGTGTTAAAGAATAGTTTTGCAGTCGCTTTTGTTCTAGCTGCCTAATTTCCTGTACAAGAGTAGCTCTTTCTTGCAACATTCCTGTCAATTCTGCTTGCAAAGGTTTAAGCAAGACTGAAATTTCATCTTTTAATTGTTCACGAATAAACTTGCTTTGTTCTTGTTGTGAATGAGAAGAATAGACCTCTTGCTGATTGTCCTGCTCCACATATCGTGCCAACAAAGATGATAGTGGTGCCTCAGACGGATCGGGTATGATTTCGTCTGATGCCTCACTTTCGTTGAGTCTTACCAGAAAGTCACGAATTTTTTGTAAAATGTCTCTTTCTTCAGACCCCTGACCAGACAGCAGTTTTGTTAGACGATTCCCACCGTTGGCAAGTAATTTGTCAATGTCTGCAATCAGTTTGTGAATTTCATCTGTACGGGAAGTCACGTTAAATTACCTTAGCTAAAAATGTACTTTGATGTTTATGGTATTTAGAATTACCGAAGTGCTGAGTAACAAAAGTTATTGCTCTCACTTCTGAGGGCAATTATGTTATGAATTACTGACAGATGCAACTTGATTCCCATGGTTCACCCCCTTTTCAGGTAGTTCACTCAAATTTTGTACTTTTTTGCAGTGTTAAATTTATAATTTATGTAAAAATAGAAACAAAATTCTCAAGTGTACATCAAAAGAAAAGGAGGAAAAGTATACAGGAGGCAGAGGAACTCTATATTGCAAAATCAGAAATTCCCAGTTTTTCACTTTGTCCGTGAACCATTCCTTCGACCCCTTTTTTAGTAACCAGTAAGTACTAAGACAAAATAAAGTTTGTTGAGAAAAAATTATATTGTCGTTTTCTTGTGTAACATAGTTTAGTTTCCTAAATATGAAAGCGGCTGTGATTTTATAGCTTAGGTTTAAAATACGTAAGACTTCAGAAAGTCAGGAGTCACGAGTCAGAATGTTTGACAAATTGGTTAATTATCAAATAGGTATTTTTGGCGTTAGCCTGGAAAACCTGACTGCTGATGGCTGATAGCTGAATGTTTACTAAAATACTGATATTGCTTTTTCTGTTGATAGCAGCTTTGATAAATATGTTCTAATGGAAGATAGATATAGCTTGCAGGCATCTACACATAACTGGATCACCTCAGCACCTTTTTTTCAAGGGTTGCCTGAGTCTATAGTCGAAACAGCCCTCACCCATCTTGTTACCCGTACTCACCCAGCCAATCAAGTGATTTTGCTGGAAAATGACTGGGGTGGTTCTGTCTATTTCATTGTAGAGGGATGGGTAAAAATCCGTACCTACAATTTAGAAGGAAAAGAGGTAACACTAAATATTATTGGGAGTGGGGAATTATTCGGGGAAATGGCAGCCCTAGATGAAGTTCCTCGTTCTACTGATGTTATTACTCTTACTCCAACGATGATTGGTAGTATGCCTGCTCAAAATTTTGTGAAGTTGCTGCAAACAGAACCTTTAGCAGGACTGAGATTAGCGCAGTTAATGGCAAGACGCTTAAGACAGGTAAATCGTCGCTTAAGGCTGCGAGAATCGGATAGTCAATCGCGAGTGGCAGATACTTTGCTATTTTTGGCAGAAGGACAGGGTAAGAGAGGACAAACAGGTACAGAAATTCCCAATTTACCTCATCGGGAATTGAGTAGTCTCAGTGGTCTAGCAAGGGAAACAGTAACTCGTGTATTAACAAGGCTGGAGAAAAAAGGCTTGATCCTTAGAGAGCAAGATGTTTTGTGTATTCCTGATGTGTCAGCTTTGGAAAAAATGATTATTTAGTCCCAGAAGGCATAGGGCAAAAGTCAATAGGCAGGAGGTTAGTAGCTAGTTAGTAATTTGCTAACTATTGCTAGTAATTACTTACATTTAATCAATTAGTCAACAAGCTGACAAGTGGTTTATATCCTGGAAAATAGAAGATGATATGAGTATTTTAGATTCTCTGCCAGATGAACCGCAGGAAGATCCATCACCTGAATCACTAAACTCTAGTAATGAAGCTCAACAAGCTTTAAAGAGCCCCAAACTTCAGGTTGATGCCCCTTTGCGGATGGTGGAAACAGCATTTTTAGCTAGTACGGCTAGTTTGATTTGGTTTATTAATTTCTATTTTCCCTTGGGTCCAGTTTTACGGATATTTTTTCCAGTTCCCATTGCGTTAGTTTATTTACGCTGGGGTAAACGTGCGGCCTGGATGGGTGCTGTTACGTCTGGGTTACTACTGGGGGTGCTGATGGGTCCAGTTCGTAGTATGTTATTTGTTATGCCTTTTGGACTGATGGGTGTGCTGTTAGGGGCTACCTGGTATCGTCGTGTACCCTGGATAGTGTCGATTACTTTAGGTATGCTGTTAGGTACTTTAGGTGTGTTTTTCCGTCTGTGGCTGCTGTCGGTATTATCTGGTGAAGACCTTTGGATTTATGTTATTAACCAGGTTACGGAAATTACTGAGTGGATATTCCTGAAGCTGCAAATATTGGCGACTCCGAGTGTGTTTGTCATTCAATTGGGGGCAGTGGTTTTAATAGCTTTCAACAATTTGATTTATTTGTTTGTAGTACATTTGGCAGCATGGTTACTTTTGGATCGTTTGGGAAATCCTATACCCCGTCCTCCACGTTGGGTACAAGTATTAATGGATTATGAAGGTTAGTTATAGAGAATAGGGAAAAGGCAAAATTTGATTAATTTTCCCATGCCCAATGCCCAATGCCCAATGCCCAATGCCCAATGCCCAATGCCCAATGCCCATTCCCTTTGATATGATCCATATTTATACGCAAATTGAACAGGGTGAAGCATGGTTACGACGATATCGTGGTAGTTTACCTGTGTTTGCCTGTGTTTTAGGTTTTACAGAGACTTGTTTAATTCCAGGCATTTCGGCGGCTGGTTTGACTCCAGAGGATAGAAAATATACTGCTTGTGCTGATGCAGAGTTTTTATATTATGGTGCAGCACATCAGCCTAAATATCCTCTACCACCTTTGACTACTGGTGCTTCTCCTGTGTTGATCTCTCGTGCTGTGGTGGAAAAACTAAAAATACCAGTTTATTTATTCAATGCGGGTTTACCCTTAATTCCCTCTGTGCCAATAATTGATTTGGGTGGGGCGATCGCTCGATGTTTAAGTACAGGTGCAGCTCTGGAAATAGCTACGGTAAAACATTTATTTGAACAAGGTTTACTGTGGGGTTCTCAACTGAGTGCTAATATTTCACACAGCTATTTGATTTTAAGTGAGTGTGTTGTCGGTGGTACTACAACTGCTTTGGCAATTTTAACTGGTTTAGGTATTGAAGCCGCCGGAAAAGTTAACAGTAGCCATCCTGTTTGTAACCATGAGCAAAAGTGGGCTGTGGTGCAAGCTGGGCTGGCAAAAATTCCCACTTCTGTAGATCCTCTTAAACTTGTAGCTGCTGTGGGAGATCCCATGCAGGTGGTGGTAGCTGGGATGGCGATCACAGCTAGTCTTCACTGTGGGGTTTTATTGGCTGGTGGTACACAAATGCTGGCTGTTTATGCTCTAATCCAAGCGCTCGCTCAAGCTTACTCTTTATCTTGGCAACGAGAAGCAATAGTCGTTGGTACAACCCGTTGGGTAGCAGAAGACTCAACTGGGGGTACAGTTGACTTATCCCTCAGTTTAGGCAGAAACAGCTTGAATCCTTGTCAAGAAACGCCTTCCCTCTTAGCTACACAGTTAAGTTTCGCGGATTCTTGTTATCCCCAACTCCAAGCCTATGAGCAGGGTTTTGTCAAAGAAGGTGTCGGTGCTGGAGCAGCTTGTATAGCCGCCTACATCAGCCAAAATTGGCAGCAAAATGAACTTTTAACAGCTATTGAAGACCAATTTGAGCAATTAATGAATTCGCTCTCGCATTAATTGTTCTTCTAAAGCTGCAATCCGATTATATGCCGCTGTTAATTGTGCTGTCAGTCGGTGAATTTGAATTTCTGGCGTTATTTGCTTATCTCCAGCTTGGGGATTCATCTCTGGATAAATCCCGTCTATTAACACATCCTTATGCTCTAAATCAGAAGTTAAATTGCTCCATGCTTTTAACTGGTAATGTTCAACTTGATGATTTTCTAGATAATTATTTTTTGGCTGTTTTTGCTCTGAAAAGTAGTCAGATAGACCCTGAGACAGTTTTCTATCAAGCTTTTCAATCACCTGATACAGAGCATCTACTTTCTCGCTCAAAGTCAGTATCTGTTTTTGTAATGACTCCATTTAATACCTTTATCCCAAAAGAGTTTCTCTATGTTATTCAATTTACTGCTCAAGTTAAAAATACTTATGATTTATTTAATGTTTCAAAATTTTCTTAGTTCTATGTCAATAAAATAATTATTTATATATAACTCAAAAAATAATAACAGCATGACTCCGATTTCTATTGAAAAAAGTTAAGCATTTGGTCTTTTTTGAGAGAAATCCAAGGAGCAGGATCATGAGGTTGCTTCCTCGATCTGAAGACCCCACGCCCAGCCTAAACAGATAAATTTGAATTTGCTGAATTTGCTATCATCGGTTTCTGAGGGCAGAATATGGATATTTGTTCAGATATTTAACTCTTGCTACTCCTGTCGTTTAAATTCTATTTATACTCACCAAATCAAAGTTCAATGAATCGACGCTCTTTTTTGTTAGGTGCAAGCGGACTGGTATTTTCCCAGATACTCATGGGTTGTGCTGGTAAAAACCAGACACATCTAAATGTACAGTTATTAAAAGGTTCTATACCTGGTCAGGTGGTTAATCAATTTCGTAAAACTCTAGAGTCAGATGCAAATTTAAAGTTTGTCCCTATTAATCAAATTTTAGATTTATTTAAGCAATTACAAATATGGCAAAAACCAGAAACTAAAGATCAACAGGGATGGAAAAGTTATATTCCCTTGATGCAAAGTCAACAACAATCTAAAGCTGATTTAGTGACATTGGGAGATTTTTGGCTAAAAGCAGCAATTGAACAGAAACTGATTCAACCACTAGAAACAGAAAAAATTAAACAATGGTTAAGTTTAAATCTCAGGTGGCAGCAATTAGTAAGACGCGATGATCAAGGAAATATAGATCCACAAGGAAAGATTTGGGCTGCACCTTATCACTGGGGTAATACAGTCATTATTTATAATGGGGAAAAATTTCAAAAATTTGATTGGCAACCAAAAGACTGGAGCGACTTATGGCGGAGTGAATTGCGATCGCGTATTTCCTTACTTAATCATCCCAGAGAAGTCATTGGTTTGGTTTTAAAAAAACTAGGAGAATCCTACAATACGGAAAATATTACTCAAATCCCCGACTTAAAAGCAGAATTACTGGCACTACACCAACAAGTAAAATTTTATGATTCTACTACCTATCTAGAACCACTACTCACCGGAGATACTTGGTTAGCTGTGGGTTGGTCAAATGACGTTATGCCTATACTCAGTCGTTATCCAAAACTTACCGCAGTCATTCCCCAATCAGGAACTGCAATGTGGGCAGACTTATGGGTAAGTCCGGCTGAAGTTGAGCAAAACACCTTAGCATCTGATTGGATTAATTTTTGTTGGCAACCAAATATAGCCAAACAAATTGCCATACTGACTAAAAATAATTCGCCTATAACAAATATTGTAGCCTCTGATCTTCAGAAACCATTACAAAACTTGTTACTAAATAATCAGGAATTATTTGATAAAAGTGAATTTTTACTCCCCTTACCAGCATCAGTCAATAAGGGTTATAAGTATTTATTTAACAAAATAAAAAATTCCGAACAATGAGGAAAATGAACTTGTTTATAGTACACTACAGCGTCAAAAGATAAACCATTTAAGATATACGAAAAGCCCACTCCATCAGATTCCTCAGCCCCCCTTTTTGAGAATTAACCAATTTCTCAAACATTCTGACTTCTGACTCGTGACTCCTGACTCCTGACGATTAAATTTTAATTTCCAGTCGGTTATAAATTTTGACGAAGCCCTAACTTACTATGAATACTCATCTCGATCTTGCATGAAGATGGACTGATACTCAAATTACAAGTGTAAGCTGCTAACATATCTCGGTGATAATTAAACACTCGGATGTTATAACCAAAATTCCTAGCCATACTACCCAAGCCATTAACAAAGTTGTAACGATCTAAATAGTCTAATAAACTCCAAATTTGTTGATTTACTATCAAATCTACACGGGCTGGTTCTTGTTCAGAAGCTGGGTATGCTATCCAATTATCTAGAAGTTTATTTTCAGAGTTTTCCTTTGCCCACCATAAACTAGGGATAGTTAATCCTGATTGACTAATAATATTAGCTGTAATTATAGAACCTGTGGGCTTAGTTAATAAATTTAGTTCTAGTGGTGCATCAGAAGGACGGGCTATAATCTCAGTCCGTGAGGGTAGAAGGGGTAACATAGAAAAAGTAATCAGGCTGAAGCTGAATATTAGTAGCAGAGGTTTCTTTTGAGTAACTAAGTTGTATTTACGCATAAGTCAATCTGAAAAAAATTGTACCCGTTACAAAGCTAACTTCTTGCTTAAAATCATTATAATTTTAGGAATTGTGAATCCTTAACAATCAAGGTTATGAATGCAGCCGACGATAAAACAATAGTACGTGAATACTTTAATTCTACAGGTTTCGACCGTTGGAAACGCATCTATGGAGATGGTGAAGTCAACAAAGTCCAGCTAGATATCCGTACTGGACATCAGCAAACCGTGGATACCATCATCGGCTGGTTAAAAGATGATAACAATTTATCTGAGTTATCAATCTGTGATGCTGGGTGTGGTGTGGGTAGTTTGAGTATTCCTCTAGCATCTGAAGGTGCTAAGGTTTACGCTAGTGATATTTCCGCTAAAATGGTTTCAGAAGCTCAAGATAGAAGTGTAAAGCTTTTTTCCAATTCTACAAATCCTACTTTTGCAGTACAAGATTTAGAATCTTTGAGTGGTAACTTTCACACTGTTATTTGCCTGGATGTTCTGATTCACTATCCCCAAGACAAAGCAGATGAGATGATTTCTTACCTATGTTCTTTGGCACAGTCACGTATTATTCTCAGTTTTGCCCCTAAAACCTGCTTTCTTTCTATCCTCAAGAAAATAGGTAGTTTTTTCCCAGGACCGAGTAAAGCCACCCGTGCCTATTTACACCGTGAAGCTGATGTGGTGAAAATTCTGGAAAAAAATGGCTTTACAGTGCAACGTCAAGCAATGACTCGGACTCGTTTCTATTTTTCTCGATTGTTGGAAGCTACACGCGCATAGTTTAACAATCGCAACGAAATCAATAAACTTTTTTCACAAGTAGGGAACGGGGAAATCCTTTTCCCTGCTGCCTGATAATTAATGACTGGAAGCTTGGCGCAAGTAAGGTTACAATCGCAAGCAAAGTCTAACTCTGAAGTAAAACTATGAAGACGGCAGAAAAATTGGCTGCTGGTTGGCTGCTTACACTCGGATTCATGTTTTTAACAACTACAGTATCAGCTGTAATTACAAAAAATACTACTCTCAAGCCGATCTTACCAGGTATACCGGATGAATCATTAGCAAAAGATCTTGTCAATCAAGAAGCGCTATATCAACTTGATAATACTGCTGCTCAAGGTATAATGTTTGGCTTTCCTACGGCGCTATTGGGGGCATGGTTAGCATTAGGACTGTATAAGCAAAACCGACAAAGTACAAAGGCGTTGACAGAACAAAAAAATGAATATTTACGATCACAAGAGCAAGCAAAGCTATCACAATTTTATCAGATGTTACAAGAAAATGATGGCAGAATCACATTGTTAAGTTTTGCCATGCAGTCACAGTTAACAGCAACGGAAGCCAAACAATATTTAGATGAGAAAGCTAAAGAACTTAATGCAAATTTTCAAGTGAGTGAGGAAGGAGGCGTATCATATCACTTTGATGTTTAGTCTCACTCTGCTAATTTACAGCTAGGTCTAATGACGCAGATTTTTTTTACTATAGCTGCTATTTTTGGCGGTTTGTCTGTTGCTGCTGGTGCTTTTGGCGCTCATGCTTTGCGAGAAAAAGTCAGTGAACGAATGCTAGAAATTTTTGACACTGGCGCTCGTTACCAAATGTACCATGCTCTAGCACTTTTGTTAGTAGCAATCCTCATCAGTCGTGTAGAAACTCCACCCACTACACTTTTTATTAGTGGCTGGTTATTTATCATTGGTGTGACGATTTTTTCAGGTAGCTTGTATGTTCTCAGCTTAACTGGTATAAAATCCTTGGGAGCTATCACACCCTTGGGAGGATTATCACTCATGGCTGGTTGGGCTGCTTTAGCTGTCACTGCTGCAACTATCAAGTTATGATATATAAACAATATCTCCGACTTCTTGAAGAAATCGGGGATTTGGACATTGATCAAGAATACAAAGTTTGAGCCTGACAATATATTATATGTGTTGTGGCGGTTAATTAAAATATTTAAACAAAGATTGTAAGAATTCAGGAGTCAGGAGTCAGGAGTCAGAATGGTTGAGAAATTGGTTAATTATCAAATAGGTATTTTTGGTGTTAGCATGAAAAAGGTGATTGCTGATGGTTGAATGCTTAGGTTTTCTCTGCAATTTCAATAAATTTTTTGCTCTTTTCAATCATCATTCTCACATCTTCCTCACGCAAACGAACCGTATCATAAATACTGTCATATCCTTCTATTCTTTTATCTTGAGCATCTATTCAGATAACGGTGAAATTCAAGGGTAACAATTCCCTTTTTAGCAACTATATGATAAAATATGCGCTGGATAATGGGTTGAGAATATTTGTTTATCAACTCAGAAAAATAAACATTAAGATAGAAAATCTTAGTTGAAAATTGAAGTTTATCTGCACTGTAGATAATTTATAGATGATGTTCCTGAATTGTCAAACTATCAATTTTCATGCCCGAAATTTCCATCCTTTACCATCCCCATGTACCTGGTTTACCTTTAAAGGATCCCACAATATCCGCAGTGATCCAGCCGCTATAAAATTCACCAGATTGGGGTTTTACTAGCTCATCATTAACATAATAAGCACCCATTAAAGCCGTAATAAATCCATAGTATTTTTGAATGGGGACAAGATTTGTAGTTGGATAAAAATATCTCCAAGCAGCATATTTAAGATGCTTATCACCTATACTGATGTCATAATATTGATATGCACCTTTCCATTCACACAAATTTCTCTTGGGTGTGGCGATTAAATGTTCTAGTTTAATGTCTTCTGGGGGGAAGTAATAGGTAGGAGGATGACTAGTTTCTAAAACTCTTTTTCCTCTGTTGGTTTCGGCTAAAACAATGCCATTGCAAATTACTTTGACATGTTTGTTGATATCTTGTAAAATAGCAGGACGGGGGTAGTCCCAAACCGATTCTTGACCTGCTTGTGGTAGAATTAGATTTGGTCTCATTATGATTTATTTTCTGAATTGATGGAAATTTTTCTAATTATTTAATTAACCACCAGCGGACATTTTTGTGAGTCCTCCATGATAGTTAATAAATTTAGATTCGGCTTTACCAATTTGAGCTAATCGAAATTGCTACTTAGAAATATCCTCATAGCTGAGATGGTGTGTATCACAACTTGGAGTGCAGAAACCACCAATTATAGATGGATCATGTGGCTTTTCTTAGTTCTAAACCATTAGGCCACAGAAGTGGCATTCCCATTTCTCTTGCAGCTTTGGTGATTTCTACAACCTCTTCTCATCCTCCTGGAAACAAGACCCGACCGAGAAATTTATCTGCACTGATGACTGTACATTTTGCTCCTGCTTCTTTTTCCAGAGCAATCTATTTGAGGCTGGTTTGGGGTGACATCCGACGATAGCCAGATGTGTAAGTTGGAGTTTGGTAAAAGTCACATTTGGGATCGCAACCAATGTCGGAATACACCGAACCTATAGGTAGAGGTACGAGGTCTTCAACAAAAGGCTCTTCTTAATATTCTTGTCCTAAACATTGCTTGGCTACTTCTAGCGATGGTAAAGCTGACTCATCAGGACTTATGGCTTGTGTGCGGGTGGGATAATAACTACCATCAGCTAAAATTTACTCCTGTGAGTTTTTCCCAATTTACTCCTGTGAGTTTTTCCCGTGGAGTTTTACCGAGTACATACTTAAAAATTGGCGAGTTAGCTGCACCAGATTTGTCAACTACTATAGCTGTTGCACCTGCATCCAGATAGTAACGAGGTTCAGCTATCGCATGGCATCAGAACCTCCTACTACAACTGGTTTTCCTGGACTGGCAAAATGTGCGCTCGCCATACAGGTTACTTGAGGCTCTTGGGTATAATTAACAGTCACACCCCAAGCATCATAAGCTTGAGGATCTATATCAACAATCCTCTAAAGTCAGTTCAGAATTTAGAGTTACATTGAGCAGCATAATCTTCTGTTAGATATTTACTGGTTTTGATTTTATTTTATTGGGAAATAAAATCAGTATTCAGAAGTTTACAAATATTTTAACTCTTGACTCCTGAATGCTCACATCAAATTTATTCCACTTGACAAAGAATCAATCCAAACCATCCTTTTTCATCTGTCCAACTTTTCAGTGTTTTTAATCCTTTTTTGTCTAGTTGTTTCTCCATAGTCGCTAAATCAAATTTGCGAGAAATTTCTGTCATGATACTTTCTCCATTTGTAAATAAAACTTGTAAATCCAAAAGTTCTAAAGATACATAATGATTTTTTTCGCAATGTAAATACATTTCCATTTGATTATCAACCTCATTATAAATTGCTTGATGTCTAAATAAACTGATATCAAAATTACCTTGAAAGCGCCAATTCAAATGAGAAAGCACATTCAAATTAAAATCAGCAGTTACTTCTTGACTATCGTTATAAGCTGCCTCCAAAATATCCTTGGGTTTTTGTAAATCAACACCTAACAAAAAATAATCACCTGGTTGTAAAGTGCGAGAAACTTGATCTAAAAAACTATCACATCCTTCCGCATTAAAATTTCCGAGTGAACTGCCTAGAAAAAACAACATCCGTGACTGTAAATAATTTGATCCCAGATGAACTAAAGCTTGTTCATAAGTTCCTAATAATCCATGAATTGCAAAATCGGGATATTTTTCTTGTAACTCTAGAACACTAGTTTTGAGGATTTTTCCACTCACATCAATGGGAAGATATCTACAAAAATCTGTAATTTTTTGATAAGCATCTAATATAATTTGAGTTTTAGTAGAACTCCCACTACCCAGTTCTATTAATTCACAACAACGGGTAATTTCTGCAATTTCATCAGCATATTGTTGTAGAATCCAGGCTTCTATACGAGTCGGATAATATTCTGGTAATTCACAAATCTTTTCAAATAACTGAGAACCATGATCATCATAGAAATACTTAGGAGATAAAGTTTTCGGAGTTTGACTCAATCCCTGAATCACATCTTCCCCATTGTTACGTAATTCTTGATGATGATGATCTAAAACTGTTAAAGGTTGAACAATCATTTTCTAAATCCTCTCTATGATTCTGCGTGATAAAGAATATTTATTGTAAATCCTGAGCAACTCTAAACCCAACGTGCTGATAGAAATAGGGACGGAACCAATTACGATAACATGGCGAAGCCATCGTACCATTTGTAGCCCAAGAACCACCAAGCATCATCTGATGTTTAGTATCAAAAAAAGGCGCAGAGTGATCTTCATAAAGATAATGGGGTTGAAATTCTGGTAAGGGGTAAAATGTGTCTCCTAACCATTCCCAAACATTACCACGCAAGTCAGAAATACCAGATCTATGATTTGCAGAAAACATGCCTACGGGGGAAGGTGAAATAAATTGTAAATTGAGATTATATTTATTTACTAAACTAGAACTTTCAAATATTTCTTCTGATATTTTTAGGGATTGATTCCATTCAGCCTCTGTCATTA
Organism: 'Nostoc azollae' 0708; assembly: GCF_000196515.1. Taxonomy (NCBI): domain Bacteria; kingdom Bacillati; phylum Cyanobacteriota; class Cyanophyceae; order Nostocales; family Nostocaceae; genus Trichormus; species Trichormus azollae. The sequence continues at coordinate 3,476,243 of NC_014248.1, read as the reverse complement.
AACGAGTTTCTGCACCTTGCCATTGACAGTAAGCAAGGGCTTCGTAATGGTTGACTTCTACTGGCCAATCTAAAGGTAAATCTATTTCATCAAATGTGGCACGATAGCGGTAGTTATGATAAATTTCATCGGGTATCCAAAATTTTGGATGTTGAACATTGTATAGTTGTTTCCAGTTCCAAGATTCAGTATTCCAGTAATCTAAGTTATTGTAACCACCTGCCTGGATAAATCCTATAAATTCCTGATTAGTGATTAGGTTTTTACTGGTTAAAAAGGGTTCGACTTCTACTTCTAGATTACCATATTCGCTATCCCAGGCGAAAGTTAAGTCATTTGGACATTTTCCTAATTTCACTACACCACCAGCAATTTCCCGCATTTGATTATCAGTAGATATCCCATTGGTAGGGGCGTAATTCCATCCTTGGGGACGCTTTAATTTATCAATGGGTAACTGACGCAGTAGCATAGATGAGGTTTCAAAATGAATGCGACTGTGTTCTATGCCCATCAATAAAGCCCAGAGGGGGTGTTCGGGATGAATAGGCAGATTTAAAGGAGTATTTTTGAGAATTTTGGTAATTTCTGTTCTGGCTTTTTCTCGATATTGCCAAACTTTTTCTACATCTGGCCAGATGATATCCTTTGTTGCTGCTTCTAGTTCTGCTGGTGTTTCTGGATCAACTCCGATTTCAAAGATAATTTCATATTGGGGATTGATGCGATTTTCTAATAAGCCCACACGAATTAATTTGTTAATATAAAAAACTGCAGAGTGACCAAGATAAAAGATTAATTTATTTCTTAAAGGATCAGGATTGAGGTAAAATACTTCGTCCCTGATTATACTTTTAAGTAGTGTTTCTTCCAGTTGCCAGGAATTTTCAAAATAATCGAGTAGGGTTTTGGAATTGCAATGATTGAGTTTAGGAACTTGATCAGATGCAAGTTTATGGTCTTTACGAACTGTCTCCATGATATAAATTGAGTTCTGTTAAAGATAAAGAGCGATCGCACAATTTTGACTGTCTTTTTATTTAGATATCGCACATTGGCCTTCTTTTGTTAGTTTTAACCAAAATTTAAGACTTTTAAAAGCTTAACTAGTAGAAAATCCCCGACTTTTTCCAGAAGTGGGGGATAAATTCATATTGTTATGAAAGGGGAGTAAGAGGTAGACGTTGGGAAGTCCCATCATTAAAATCAGGTTACATCATCTAAAACATCCTTCCTCTGCGTCCATTCTCAGGTTTGGTTCTTCGCAAAGGTACAACTTCAGCTTCACTACCTTCTCTAGCTACGCGAATCAATAATGCGGAAGCTACTAAACTAGCAATCATAGAATTACCACCATAACTAAACATGGGTAGGGGTAAACCTGTCGTTGGTAGCGCCCCTGTAGCTACACCAATATGTAAAAATGATTGTCCAACCATGACCACAGTTACGCCAATAGCTACTAATTGGGCGGTAGTATTTTTAGCTTTGAGGGCGATAATTAATCCTAATGTAGCAAAGCCAGTTAAAAGGAATAAAAGTAACACACAGCCAATGAAGCCAAATTCTTCAGCGAAGACTGCAAAGATAAAATCAGTATCTTGAATAGGTAGATAAAATAGCTTTTGTTGAGAAAGGCCAAATCCAGCCCCCCAGGTTTTACCTGAACCTACGGCTAGTAAACTTTGTACTAACTGATAGCCATCTCCTGTTGCATCAGCCCAAGGATTGAGAAAAGACATTACTCGTCGGCGTTGATATTCTTTAATACTGATACTGAGTAAGGCTAATAATATTCCCCCTATAGCTGTGCTGCCTAAATATTTATACGGTAATCCTGCGGCGAGGGCAATAAACCAAATAGTCATTCCGCATAGTGCGGTGGTGCTGAGATTAGGTTGGGCTAGAATTCCTAACAGTATAAGACAGAAAACACGCAACCAAGATAGACGAACTCCCCAACTGAGTTTTTCCCATTGACCAAATAATCGCGCACTTTGCAACACTAAAAACGGTTTAATTAATTCCGATGGTTGAATGGGAATTGGACCTAAAGCTATCCACCTGGCAGCATCAAAGGCTTTTCTACCTAGTCCTGGTACGAGGGTGAGAAAAATTAAGATCAGAAAAAAGATCAAAAAGTAGTGAGATACCCCCAGAATTTTCCGCAAGGGCAGATTCACAATAATATTAAAGACAACTAAGGAGACTAAAACCCAAATAATTTGTCGCTTAAAATAGTATAGTCCGTCACCCTGACGTTGATCAGCTACGGCATAAGAGGCGGAGAAGAGGATAATCAAGCCGATAAATAGCCAAACATAAGTTAACCAGCGCACCAAACGCGCTTCTAAAGACCAGCTAGAAACGGAACTATCAAAAATGGGGATTAATTGCCGTAGGTTCACGATGTGTTACAGATGTGGAAACATTAAGTTATTTTAGATTTTTCAGCTTCATTTAGTTTAAGATTATGAAAGTTGGGATCACTTCATTAATTCTCCGATGAAATACTTATAGCAAAATTCAGAAGTTCAGTAGAGACGTTCCACTAGAACATCTGTACAGGAGGCAAAACTGATATATTAGTATCCCCCCTATTCCCTCTTCATATTTGCAAATGACCCTTAATGCTGGGGAAAAATCTCTGCAAAAGATACGGAAATATCTACTTAATTCTATAAAAAACCATTTACTGAGTCTTTACCTAATATCGGTGCTATTATTAATAGACCTCTTGCAAAATTGTTTCTGTGGTATGATAGAGAGTATTATATTTTATGTATTTTTGCTGTTCTTTGCGATCGCTAATTCAAACATAACCGTGTAACTCTAAGTTTTGGCTAAAATAAAGATAAACTCCTTTTATAACATAAAGTTAATTCTGCAAGAGGTCTAATAAACTTGTATCAACTATCACTGCTAATAATTTCTACATCAATGCGGAAAATAACCCTTCTCTCTTGCCAACATCATCCGGGTTTAGCAAAAATCGTCAATAAAACTGGCCCTAATAAATAGTAATGACCTAAACATAAAAGTCCAGCATCAGCACCTAATTGTTGACGCTGTTCTCGACTATATAATTTAATTCCAGCCGGAGAATTAGCCATGAGATTAAATGCTGGATTATTACCAGTAATATCAACTAAATAAAAGCGTCCACCTGGAGAAATTACCCGTTTTATTTCACTGAAAACCTGTTCTGGATGGGGATAATGTAAAAAACTGATGGTATTAAATACCGAATCAAATTGACCTTCAGCAAAGGGAAGTGATTCCGCATTACCTTCAAGATAAATTAAGCGGGGATGGTGGCGGTTCTTCTGTCTAGCTACCCGTAACATTTGGGGAGATAAATCTAATCCTGTACCACGTATTTCAGGAAAATTATTTGCTAATCTATCTAATAATCTTCCAGTTCCACAACCTAAGTCGAGTATATTGGTATTTGATGGTAATTCAACGTAGGAAAGCAATCTTTTATGAATGGCTTGATAGATAAAAGAAGGAAATGTCCAATCGTAACTTGATGCCCAACGATCAAAAATTTGTTTTTTGTTAGTTATAAACTTATTCATTATGATTTCTATGGTATTGTATTTATTTTTCAAGAAATTTTTAAAGAAATAGACCTCTTGCAGAATTAATTATTGTTATAAAAGGGGTTTGTCTTTGTTTTAGGCAAAACTTAGAGTTACACGGTTATGTTTGAATTAGCGATCACAAAGAACAGCAAAAATACATAAAATATAAAACTCTCTATCATACCACAGAAACAATTTTGCAAGAGGTCTAATTTTACCAAAAGATGCAAAGGTACAAAGTTTATTTTGGATCTTTGCACCTTTGCGCGCAATAAAGCTTAAAATTTACAACCAATCTCGATAAGCCGAGATTTCATTAACACCAATTTCAAAGGGCATCCCCTTACCAAAAGGAGGATAAACACGAATTTTCGCATCCTTTGTCAACCTTTCTAATCTATTACCCAATTGGGGAATCTTACTGACTATATGCCAGTAAGATACTATGTCAGGACAGTCAATAATTAACATGAGGGCAGAGGAATTTTTTGTCATATACCACTGACAGTTAGATAGCAGAACTTGGGTAATGTGATCGCACCCATAATAAAAATATCTGCCAATAGACTGCTCTAATTCCATCTGTAGCATACCATCCTGTTTTGTCACCTCCATTGGAGGTAAATCATCAGGTGGAAGCAAGGGAAGTTTAGACATAATTTCGCACCTCTTGATTGTACCGCTCTAAACTTTCTCGATTTTTTTGCAATGAAAAAGATGAGGGTTTAAGCGCCAGTGTGCCGAGATTTAATTCGTCCTGAAATTTCTCGATTTTGCCGCGACAGGTTTCTACATCACCAATAATGGAATTTTCGATCAGAAAGTCTTCTTCAAAACAGATATTTGTTTGATCATAAGCTTTCTGGGGTTGGGGACTATTCTGCATTACTTGAGTTGAATTAGCGGTCATTTTGTTGCTAAATTTGCGAATGAATGGTAAAGCTTCACTCACCGCTTCATCGTAGGTTTTAGCAACAAAAAAGAACCGTGCTAACAGGAATTTATCCGCACCACTGGAATTTAACTGCCGATATTTACTGACCGTATTTTTCAATCTGACCAGAGAAAACGGGGGGCCACCCATTAAACCGAAGGAATTTTCAGCAGCATAGGTGATCGCATCATCATCACCACTGGCAACATATACAGGAATTGGTTTTTGGAGTGGTTGAGGATAAACTGTCAAATCCGCACACTGATAGAATTGCCCATTAAATGTGACGTTAGTTTCATATAAAAGCTTTTGAATCAGTGCTGCTGCTTCCAGCATCCTCTTACGAGATTCATGGGTCGATACACCAAAATGCTGATTCTGTTGAGGAAAAGGACCACCCTTAGCTATCCCAAAAGCTAATCTACCACTACAGAGATTATCCAAAGTTGCCATATCTTCAGCTACCCGAATTGGGTTGTGAAACGGTAATAATACCGCTCCTGTCCCCAAACAAATAGTTGACGTAACACCTGCCAAATGTGCCATTAACGGCACAAGTGACGGGCTGAGATTGGATTCATTAAAATGATGCTCACTCACCCAAGCTTCTTCAAAACCCAAGTTCTCTGCCTGTTTCACCAGTAAAACTTGTTCAAAGATAGCGCGACGGGCATCTTGGTGATAATTGTCGTAATTGCAGAACAGTCCAGTTTTCATGCTTGGCAAAATTTTAGTACAGCACAGCAGAAATAATTAGAAAGTTAGAATCAAACAAAAACGTAGATAATATGAGCATTCCTGCCTTCTAGGTTCTGCTTTCTAGCTTCATTTTCCTGCCATTAGGCTGCCACTAAATGCAACTCCAACCACAAGCGCGGTTGAGATAATTTAAGTTTGGACATCGGATCCCGCAGCAATCGCTTGGCATTGATGAAAACTACTTGAATTAGTCCCATATTTTCTGCTATTTCCCTCAATATTTCTTTTTGCGCTTGCACTAATGGCATCATTTGTTCCGAACAATAAATTCCTATATATTGAAAGCGTTTAGCAGGTCGTCCCCAGAAGCCGGTGATGACTTTCACATGACACCTCTCCAGTAGTTCCCCAGTCCTAGGGTAATAATGTTTGACAACTCTTGTGAACTCTTGAGCTAGGATATCTTCAGCAATCATTTGACTGATATTTCTGTAGCGTCCATCACTACGATTTAGTATAACATTATTTTCTGAAATCAACATGACAATTAGACAATTTAATGTAAAAAATATATTAAAATTATTCTGAATTACCATGACAAAAAGGGGTGTACTTTAATTAAGTATCACCCCTAAATAATGACCATATATAGCAACTAAAAGGCGCAAAATCCAGAAGCTAAAAACAATGCACCAAAAAGCTTTTACTCTTGACCGCGAACCGCTGCTGTATTGTAAGCATTCAGCCATCAGCCATCAGCCATCAGCCATCAGCTTTTTCAGGCTAACGGCAAAAATACGTATTTGATAATTAACCAATTTGTCAAACATTCTGACTCCTGACGCTGTATTTTATCGGGAATTGCGTTCAGCGACTAAAACATCGGCAATGATATATGGAATATTTTTTAAATCCAGATATCCTTCAGAACCAGAGATAGGAGAAATGAATGTATAGTTGGGGTCACAGCTTCCTGTATCGTAGACCTGAATAAACCACTTATCAGGAAAACCTTCAACACCCAATTCTACAATATACCAAAACTCACCAGTTAAGCGGGAGTTAAAGATAGTAAACCAATCTCGATAATCTTCTGGAATATTCCAGTCTGCCAAGAGGAACTCTAAACCTATTCGTCCAGCATCAGTTGATGTCAATAGCATTATTACTCCTGATGTACAACCTCATTAGAAACTTCAGGATATAAACCCAATTGTTTCGCTAGTTCCCGTGCTATAAAAAATAAAAACTGAGCGCCATCTTGATTACCTTCATGGGCAAACATAGTGGCTACTTGTAGCATTGAATGTATTAAACCAGAATCAATTAACTCTGGTTGAGCCTCCAAAACTTCTGGTTCTTGGCCATTAGGACATCTGAGCAGTTCATCAATCAAATTAAAATACTGTATTTGGCGTTCGTCTGTCATGGTAAATTAGTTTAAGGTGAATAAGAAAACTGAAACTTATTGCTCGATGCTTTGCTGCCAAAGTCTTTCTAGCATTTCGACTTGTGCTTTTAAAACAGCAGCACGATAGACAAGATACCTGTCGTAACCAAGAATCCCGAAGCCAATACCAATAGGTGTAAACAAAACCAACCATTGCAGAATCGTGGCTATCTTATATTGTTCAGCTAGAATTTGCAGTTGCACAAAGAAATTATGTCGAGATAATTTTCTGTTAGCTGGAAATTGAGGAGTATTTATGCTTTCTAGCTGAAGAGATAAAGGGTTATAACCTTTCTTAATCTTCGTGACTTGACAGGATAAATTCTGTGTATTAACTAACTCTATATGTCGTCCACAGATTAAATTAAAGACAATTATTCCCGGATATAAGATTGCTAAAGTAACTAAACTAGCTGTCAGCACATCTAAAAGTTTTAATTTCATCCTTGCTCTCCCTTGCTAGGTGAAAATTACCCAGTAAGAAAATATATTTTATGGACTAAAATTACACCTTTGTATTGTCAATGCTCAAAGACCCATCGAATTTTATTTTCTGATTTAGTGAGTTTTGATTCTTAAAATATATCTGGTATATGATACCCAATAATTTAATTTCTGGTTCGAATCTAAAACTATCAATCTAAAAATTGTAGGTTTATGAGTTTAGAATTTATGCGCATAGCACTCATAAAGTATGACTAAGCAATTCAAAATTAAAAATCTCAAATACACTCCATTTTGTATTGGTTAATACTGACAGGATTTACCCTTCTTCGCATGCATAAAGATGAGAATCAAATGAGAGTTAAGAAGTCCCCCCTAGTTCTCTAGATTTTCATCTAGGAATTTCGGGGGGTAGAGGGGAATCTCTGCGTAAATCCTATAAATGTTTATATCAGCCCCTCTCCTCAACCCAGTTTACTCGACTGAAATTAAGATTATTAAAATAATTACATTAGCACTCAAAGCCTGTAAGACTTATCTAGTAAGATCTATAAAATTTCTATGGGGTAGAGGTCCTAGTGTTTTTCGGAGGGGGTACTAGCATTTATCGGATAGGGTGCGGGGATTTTTGTACTCAACATCAAGGCTTTACTTGTCAATGATTGATAATTTTTGAGGGTGAGTATTAGCTATTAAAACTTGTACTCAAATCACAGTATATCATGACAAATTAGATCTGAATTAAAAATAAACTAAATGACTGTAAAAATATATTAAATATTTGTAAATAAATCACCTAACCTTCATAAGATCAGCAAATGTAGATGTCTAAGACCTGGGATAATTTTATTGATATAATCTAATTGATATAAACTCTGCGACAGATACTAGTACCGCAAGGACGAATTCAAAATGCTTCTTTCAGAAGACCTAAGCTAACAAAATATCTCCTTCTGAGACGCTACGCGAACAAAATTCAAAATGTATACAGCGTGAGCTTTTCACAGATTTGCAATGGTCCGTTTATTTACGCCTTACTGTACTATCCCTAAGAATTTAGGGGTTAATTATTGATTTCATTCAGCATCCAGTAATTATGACTGTTGCAGACCTTGGTGATATCTAATTAACTAAATGTTGATTAATTACACATTAAGGTTGTAAACAAACATATTGTATTGTAAATACAGACTGAAAATTTCTATTTAATTACGATATTAATTAGGAGCTAATAGATGCGAATAGCTAAAGACGTAACAGAACTTATTGGAAAAACCCCCTTAATTCAGCTAAATGAAATTCCTCAAGCTGAGGGAGTAGTTGCCAGAATAGTTGTTAAATTAGAAAGTATGAATCCGGCTGGTTCGGTCAAAGATAGAATTGGCGTAAGCATGATTCTGACAGCAGAAGCAGAGGGGACTATTTCACCAGGAAAAACAATTTTAGTAGAAGCAACTTCTGGTAACACAGGTATTGCTTTAGCAATGGTAGCAGCAGCCCGTGGTTACAAATTAATTTTAACTATGCCAGAAACCATGAGTCAGGAAAGACGAGCCATGCTGCGGGCTTATGGTGCTACTTTGGAATTAACTCCAGGAAACCAAGGAATGGGGGGAGCAATTAATAAAGCTGAGGAAATTGTCACTAACACTCCCAACGCTGTAATGTTACAACAATTTAGAAACCCCGCTAACCCGAAAATTCACCGAGAAACAACGGCTGAGGAAATTTGGGCGGATACTGATGGGGAAGTAGATATATTAATTGCTGGTGTAGGAACTGGAGGAACAATTACTGGTATTGCAGAGGTAATTAAACAACGGAAACCGAGTTTTCAGGTGATAGCTGTAGAACCTAGTAATAGCCCAGTTCTGTCTGGAGGTAAATCAGGTTCTCACAAAATTCAAGGTATTGGTGCGGGATTTATTCCTGATATTTTGCGTCAAGATTTGATTGATGAAGTGGTTCAGGTTAATGATGAACAAGCAATGGAATATGGACGCAGATTAGTGAGGGAAGAGGGTTTATTATCAGGTATATCTTCGGGTGCAGCTTTATGTGCGGCTATTGAAGTGGGTAAACGCCCAGAAAATGCTGGTAAATTAATTGTGATGATTCAGCCTTCTTTTGGGGAACGTTATTTGAGTACATTGATGTTTCAAGAATTGATGAGTTAAGGAAATCTAACCTACCCGCTACAATAGTGAGTAGGATTTAAAATTGCTAAACCCCTACCCACTTCATAAAGTTTTAATACTAAAATGCTCACCCTCTTGACTAACAAGGTTTATTCTCTTGCCCATGATAGGTGCGTAAAATAATCACATGATCAATGTAAAAATCAGCTAGTACCGCCTTAAATTCAAAATGCTTCTTTCATAAGAGCTACGGTAACAAAATAGTGCTTCCAGCAGGCTGCGCCAACAAAATTCAAAATGTATACGGCGTGAGCTTTTCAGAGATTTGGAATGGTTGATTTATTTAGGGTTTGCTGAAAAAGTCATGAAAAGGCAAGAGAAGAATTGACTAAATAGTCAGACAGGGGAAACGATAAGTTTTTGTGGGCTGCGATTATCCAAAACATAATTTTCATTAATAAAAGAAGTAAAAAAAGATGTGGTTTTGAAAAATACGCATAAAAAGACATAAAAAAGCCGTAATAGGAGGTTCCTGCTTTCCCACGGACAGGGCTAATATGTGGTTGGTTTAAACTGACAATGCGGTCTTCTACACTCTGTTTTTTATTTTCATAAAACCCACCTTCCGCACCCTAACTGTCACAGATAGTAGTACACAAGAACTAAAGATCCTTGAAGGAAGAAAAGGCTTAATAAGAATAAGTATGATTAAAATGGCAATAGAGTGGGAGAATAAAGTTTTGTGAAGAAGATAAAAGAAAAGAAAATTGAATGATTTAAAAATTAAATTAGAACAGAAGAAGAAATGATTGAATCACAACAGGAGTTGTGGATAATTCTGTTGTGAAATCAAAGCTTCAAAAAATGGAGATCAAAACCTAGACCATTTAGGCATAGTAGCAGGAATAATAGACGCCATAGGAGTAGTAGAAATAATCCTTGAAATTGCAGAGAAAGTAAGTCCAGGTTATGTAGTAAAAGCCATGATAATCAACGGGTTAGGATTTGTATAAAAACCCGTATATATGTTTCCCCAAGATTTTGAAACAATCCCCTGTGAGCATCTAATAGGAGCAGGAGTAACACCAGAATATCTCAAGGACGATAAACTGGGGAGAGTCATGGATGAACTATTTATAAAAGGATTGGATAGAATATTTTTTCTTGTCGCCTTCAAAGCAGCCCAAAAATTTGGAGTATCCCTATGAGCAGGCCATCTAGACTCATCATAAATGCACATACATTGGCAATATAATACCAGCTTACCAGAAGTAATATTTGAGAATCAAAAAGTAGGAAATAATCAAGAACTAGAAGAATTAGCAGTAAAATCACCAAAAGAAATAACCATCACCTACGGTTATTCTGGTGACCATAGACCGGAGTTAAAACAGTTCATCATAGAAATGATATCGTCATGAGATGGAGACATACCAATATATATTTTTAAAACTAGCATCGGGAAACCAAGCAGATTCATCATGCTTTGGTAAAATAGCAGTAGAGTACCAAAAACAGTTGAAAGTTAATAGTCTCATAGTAGCAGACTGGGCCTTATATACAGAATGAAATCTGAAAATGATGTCAGCTTTAAGCTGGTTATATCCAGTGCCATTAAGCGTAAAATCAGCACAATGATTAATATCAACATTACCAGAACCAGAATTTGTTGATAGTAACTTACCCCGATATAAACTAGCTTCAAAAACAGTAAATTATGCAGGCATAGAATAAAGATGGTTAGTAGTGCAAAGTCAAAAAAGAAGAGAATCAGACATGGGTAAACTCTCACAAAAAATTACCAAGGCACAATCAAAAGCTGTGCAAGTTTTGAAAAAGTTATCACCAGAAAAATTCGCTTGTGAAGCTGATGCTATCAAGGGGTTATCTAAACTATTCAAACAATTCAAATATCACCGAATTAACCAGAGTAACGTTACTCAAATCAAATCTAAGAAAAAAGATAGTTCAGGAGAGATATCCTAATGAAATATCAGCTACAGTCTCCCAGAATGAAAGTAAAATTAATACAGAATTTCTGAGGGCAGGGCCTTTTATTTTTGCTACAAACCTTTTGGATTCCAATGAACTTACCCATGACTCCATCTTGAGTGAATATAAAGCTCAACAGTCTTGCCAGAGAGGGTTTGCTTTTCTCAAAGACCCATTATTTTGTGCAGACAGTATTTTCCTAAAAAGTCCAGAGAGAATAGAGTCCCTGGGAATGATTATGGGTTTATATCTGCTGGTTTATACTTTAGCGCAACGACAAATCAGAACCGCTGTGAGAGAGTCTAAATCAACAGTAAAAAATCAATTGGGCAAACCAACTGACCGCCCCACTTTACGCTGGATTTTTCCATGCTTTCAGTCTATTTATTTAGTTACACTTAACCAAGAAAAACACATCTGTTACTGGACTCAAGAGAGAGATTTCATTGTGAATCTTTTACCAGAGCATTGTTTTCCCTACTATCAATTAGTTACCTAATTTCTCTCTCTATTAATTTAATTTCTATCAGAAAATAACCTCATGTCGTTGATTTATAGCTCTACTTTACTATGTCCATAATTTCTTTTTTTACTTCAATCTATTAGTCTAAGTTATGATTTATTTCTTGAATATCTGCCTTTATCTGTTGAGCAGGGCGAACGCATGTAAATATGGTACATCTTATATACTAAGAACCGAGAAAGGTAGGGAGGGCTGATGATATGGAGGTTGACCAATGAGGCTCTGATGGTAAGGTCATTGTAAAAGTAGAAGAAGAAAGTCCCAAAAAGTGTGAAGCTCAAGCCCGAAATCACGATTACTGACCACGTTGCACAGATGGAAGATCCAAGAGTAGAGGGGAGGAAACGACACAAGTTAATTGACATTCTTACCATTGGAATTTGTGCAGTAATTTGTGGAGCAGATAGTTGGGTGGCAATTGAACTCTATGGCTGTACAAAATATAAGTGGTTAAAAACCTTTTTAGAACTAGGAAATGGGCTCCGGTCCCAGGACACATTTGGAAGGGTATTTTCACAATTAAATCCGCAACAATTTCAAAATTGTTTCTTGAACTGGATGAAATCAGTACATAAGATAAGGGATGGTGAAGTTGTGGCAATTGACGGGAAAACTTTATGTAGTTCTCATGGTAAAAATAGTGACTAGAGTGCAATCCAAATGGTAAGTGTATGGGCAACTACAAATAGATTAGTGTTGGGACAGGTGAAGGTGCATGAGAAGTCAAATGAAATTACAGCAATTCCCGAATTATTAAAGGTTTTAGAATTAGCTGGATGTATTGTCAGGATTGATGCCATCAGGTGTCACAAAGACATAGTAAAGTTAATTACGCAAGAAAATGCAGATTATGTAATTTCTTTAAAAAAGAACCAAGGTAATCTGTATGAGTCAGTAGAACAGCTATTTAAGTCAGGGATAAGTACAGGTTTTCAAGAGCTTCAACATAGCACATATAAAACCGAAGAAACAGGGCATGGTCTTCATGACATCCACAATTATGTGATGTTACCTGGAATTGGGTTTCAGCTTGACCCTGATTCAGTTTGGTCAAATCTAAAAAGTGTTGGGATGGTAGAATCTATCGGATAAGTGGATGATAAAACAACAGTAGAGACTCGTTATTTTATTAGTAGTCTTGACTCAAATACAGAACAATTGGCTAATTCTGTCCGCAGCCATTGGGCAATAGAAAATTCATTGCATTGGGTATTAGATGTAGCTTTAAAACAAGATGACTGCCGGATTAGGAAAGATAATGCTCCACAAAACTTTGCAGTAATGCGGCAGATAGCAGTCAATCTTTCGGGTAAAGAGAACCCCGTGAAGCGGGGGATAAAAAATAAACAGTTTTTGGCAGCAATGGATAATAACTCTTGAGAAAGAGTTTTAGCTTTAGCCTCAACTAACTTGTCAACAATTTACTTAATATTTTCTTCTACTTATTTTTACAGATAAGTTTACCTATTTATGGATGAATAGTTAGCTCATTTATCCTTAGCTAAGAGTTATTCACTTGGAGATAAGCTAATTCATCGCCTAATAGAAAAGTGATTGATTTTGTTTATATATCCATCAAGCTTTGTACTTATATATATAGATGATTTTAAAATCCTCATTAGTTTTTATTAGGAAATAAGCTGCGTTTCCCCTGATCTATTGACTCCTCTGGGCCGTGTTATTTCTTATTGCTCCTTATTAAGAATAGGTTTTGATGCTATTTTTGGTGCTTTACTGTTTCTCCAATTCCTTTTTTCACTGCATATGTTTGTCTTTATGCTCACTTGGATCTTTTCTCTCCGTAATTTCTCTCTGTGGCAGTTTAGGGTGCGGAATGTGGGCTATAACCACAGTTGCTTTTTTCTTGCACCTTATTCACTTTTTATCCCCCCGAATCTCTTGATTTATCTAGGTTTTTCGTTTATATGGCTTAACGCCACGCTACACTATCAGCAAGCCCTAATTACGCCATACTGTACTAGGTATATAAAGATTTGGGCAGGCAAGATACCTACCCCACCCATAAGATAATAAAATTACCTAAACTACGGCTTTTTCCAAAATCAATTTAGAACGCTTCACTTGTTCAGGAATAGGCACAGGATAATCACCTGTAAAACAGGCAGAACAGAAACTATTAGTATCTTCTTTTGTTGTTACTAACATTCCTTCCCAACTCAAATAAGCGAGAGTATCAACTTCCAATTGCCTCGTTATTTCTGCTACTGATTTTGTCGCAGCAATTAGTTGATCTTGTGTATCTGTATCAATACCGTAGAAGCAAGGATGAGTGACAGGAGGGGAAGAGATTCTCATATGTACTTCCGCTGCACCTGCATCACGCAAGGCTTTAACGAGTTTACGGCTGGTAGTTCCACGTACAATAGAATCATCAATTATTACTACTCGTTTACTGAATAAAACATCTTTCAAGGGGTTCAATTTCATTTTAATTCCTGTTTCGCGCATACTTTGGGTAGGTTGGATAAATGTCCGTCCGACGTAGCGATTTTTAATTAACCCTTCACCATAAGCTATACCTGATGTTTGGGAAAAACCAATGGCCGCAGGTATGCCAGAATCAGGTACACCAAAAACTATATCTGCTTCTATAGGTGATTCTTCTGCTAATCTTCTTCCTAAGCGCATCCGATAGCTGTATAAGGTTTCATTGTGCATCAAGCTATCAGGACGGGCAAAGTAGATCATTTCAAAGATACACAATTTGCGCTGGGGCTGTTGATTCCAAGGGAAAGAAGCTAAACCATTTTCTGTAATCCAAACTAACTCACCTGGTTCGACATCACGCAAGTATTCTGCACCGATAATATCTAAACCGCAGGTTTCAGAAGCCAGAACGTAACGAACTGGACTACTATCTAATGTACCAATTACCAAGGGACGAATGCCGTTGGGGTCTCTTACTCCCATAACACCATCGGGTGTACCAATGACTAGACTAAATGCTCCTTGACAGCGGTGAAAGGCGCGAATAGAGCCTTCTAACCATTCTGCACCGGCATTAACTTCTTCTGCGATCACATAGGCAATCATTTCTGAATCTGTGCTTGTTACCAGGTTAAAATTACTTTTGAGCAACTCTTCCCGCAATTGAATTGTATTTACTAAATTACCATTGTGTGCTAGAGCTAATTTGCCTAAACGAGTGTCGACCACCGCAGGTTGAGCGTTAACTTTACGACTAGAACCAGTAGTAGAATAACGGGTGTGACCAACAGCAATATTACCGGGTAAATCTTCTAAAATAGATTCATTGAAGACTTGAGACACCAAGCCCATATCTTTGTGCAGGTGTACGTGCTTACCCTCAAAAGTAGCAATACCCGCTGATTCTTGACCCCGATGTTGCAGGGCATATAATCCGAAGTACGTTAATTTTGCAACATCTTTTTCTGGTGCGTAAATACCGAAAACACCGCAAGCTTCTTCAGGCTTATCATGGTGGTTTTCATGGCTGTTGATAGATTGATCCAGAGTGACGGGATGATGAGGAATCATGCTGGTTTTGCTCCTGGTGGGGTGTCTGTCAATGAAGAAAGGAGTTCAGAATATTCCTGTGTCTCTAAAAATACAGACACAGGAGAAATTATATTAATATACTTGGTCTTCTGAACTGCTTTCTTCGTCACTGGGATTATATCAATGGATAGTTGCAAAATTCTTAACAAATCCTTAACCATCCATTAAAAGATTAGCGTAATTTGTGGAATTTAGTCCAAAAAGTACAAAATTACTATCAGCAGGTAGAGGAATTTTGGATTTTAGATGGAATAATCTCCAACTAAAAATACTCGCTGCGCTCTATTCGCACTTGCTGGTTAAAGTAGAAATGGGAAGAAATAACTTTCTCTTCCCTATCACTTATTTAGGTATTAACATGGATAGCGAGCCGATTAGATATTGCTAGATCATAGCGCTCGCTCATTTCTTGAATGCTAACCTTGATTAAATCATGGTTGTCATTGGTGCAAATCTGCAAACCTAATTCGGAATTACTAACCACACCTAATTTCTGCCAATTTTCTGGCAAATACTCCTGTAAATAGGATTCCCAAACTTCGAGATGTTCCTCACTCACAGAAACCAAAATCCTTGCACCACCTTCACCAAATAGCACCTCATCAAATCTCAAATCATGAGTTGCAGAAATACCCAAATTAATCTCTGCGCCAAGATGACCAGAAAGACAACATTCAGCCAAAGCTACCGTTAAACCACCTTCAGCAGTATCATGAGCGGAACGCACCCATCCAGCGCGAATACCCTCACGACAAACTTTTTGTACACGACGTTCCAAATCAAAATCTACCCTGGGCGGCTTACCAGCAATTGTATTATGGATCGTTGCCAAATATTCCGAAGCACCCAATTCAATTTTAGATATTTCTGCCCCCCTTTCTAAGGGGGGTTGGGGGGATCGAGATTTCACATCTATACCAAGAAGGTAAATCAAATCACCTGGGCTTTGTAAACCTTGTCCACATATTTTAGTCAAATCCTCTATTAAACCAACCATCCCCACCACTGGAGTCGGATAAATTGGTTGGGGATTTCCCTGACTATCTAGTGTCTCATTATACAAAGAAACATTTCCGCCAGTCACAGGTGTAGAGAACTCCTGACACCCCTCACTCAAACCCTGACAAGCAGAAGCTAATTGCCAATAACCAATTGGTTTTTCAGGACTACCAAAATTGAGATTATCAGTCACAGCCAAGGGTTCAGCACCCACACAGCTAAGATTCCGCGCTGCTTCCGCTACCACAGCCTTAGCACCCTCATAAGGATCAAGATACACATAACGCGAATTACAATCTACCGTAGCAGCCACCCCAGATTTGAGATTTTCAGCTTTAGTTGTGAGATTGAGGATATCTTCCAAAGGACGTAACCGCAGCACCGCAGCATCAGCACCACCAGGTAACAACACCGTATTATTCTGTACTTGATGGTCATATTGGCGATAAACCCAGCTTTTAGAAGCAATAGTTGGCGTATTCAGCAAGATTAATAAAATCTCATTCCAACTTTTCCAAATTCTGCCAGTTTCAATTCCTGTAGCATCACAAGCAGGTAAACTATCAACCGTCCAAGCCCAAGCTTCGAGCGCATATTGTGGCGGGTTTGTCAATAGTTCCCGTTCATATAAAGGTGTATTTTCTGCCAAAGCATCAGCTGGAATTTCAGCAGCTACTTTACCCTGAAATAATATCCTCACAATGGGTTCAGCAATCACCGTACCAGCAACCACTGCTTGTAGTCCCCAACGGTGGAAAATATCAATTAATTCCTTTTCCCGTCCTTTATGGGCAACAAACAGCATTCTTTCTTGAGATTCCGACAACAGATATTCATAAGGTATCATTCCTAACTCACGAGCCGGGATTTTATCCAAGTCAAACTCAATACCCACACTGCCTTTCGCAGCCATTTCCGAAGTAGAACAAGTTATACCAGCCGCACCCATATCTTGTGCTGCAACAACAGCCCCAGTTTTGAACGCTTCCAAACAAGCTTCAATTAGAGATTTTTCTAAAAATGGGTCGCCTACTTGCACTGCAGGGCGGTCATCCATTGATTGATCAGTTAATTCTGTACTGGCAAAACTTGCACCACCCATACCATCCCGACCAGTGGTAGAACCAACATATAATACAGGATTACCAAAACCAGAAGCACCAGATTTTACGATATCTTCTGTTTCCATTAATCCCAGTGCCATGACATTAACTAAGGGATTACCAGAATAGGCTGAGTCAAAATAAACTTCACCACCAACAGTGGGAACACCGACGCAGTTACCATAGTAGCTTATACCAGCTACAGCGCCCGTAAATAACCTTTGAGTTTTCGCATCATCTAAATCACCAAATCTGAGAGAATTTAATAAAGCAATAGGACGCGCACCCATTGTAAAAATATCTCTTAATATACCACCCACACCCGTTGCTGCACCTTGGAATGGTTCAACGGCTGAAGGGTGGTTATGGGATTCTATTTTAAAAGCTAATCTCAGTCCATTCCCAATATCAACAACTCCAGCATTTTCACCTGGTCCCACGAGGATGCGGGGGCCTGTGGTGGGAAACTGTTTCAGTAAGGGACGAGAATTTTTATAACAGCAATGTTCAGACCACATTACCCCAAACATTCCTAATTCAGCTTTATTGGGATGACGACCTAAGCGACGGACTATTTCTGCATATTCTTCAGGCTTGATACCTTCTTCTGCTATTTGTTGCGGAGAAAATGGATTTTGTTCGGTGGTGGTCATGGTAGTTATGCACCAAGAGGACAGAGGAATATTCTATCTGTTTACGGATCAATTGGAGTATAACTTTCCTTTCGCTCATGAATAGATACCGTACTTAGCCCGGTATAGTGTACAATTAACTAACTAGAGAGGGACGAGAATTTAGAAAGGAGTATGTGTCTGCCTTTCCATAGTATTAAGATGAGGAAACAGCCAAGGAAAGAATCAGGGTTGGGAATAGTTACGGATAGTTCCTATCCATGAAAGTGTTGATGACAAATTCATAACTGACCTCATATCTATAACATGTATAAAATGGGCAACACTCATGAACCAATTCCTAATGTGACTAAACCACAAATAGTAAGAATTACTTGTGACTAAATTGGGGAATCCAGGGGAAATCTTTGTTGAGGTACCCGGAATATTTTTACAAGTCTAATGACCTGTTCAACAAAAACACCCTTGGTGGAAAACTCTTTGTTTCCTGCCTTTTGTTCTGAGACGCCATGGCATAATCCCTATCATGTTTTTCTAGCTGTTCACGGAGACTAGGAGGGAAAACATTTTGTAATATCTCTAGCCAGTAATGAAATGTCTCCTGTGCTTCCGTTTTGTTTGGATATACCGAAATGCAAACCTAAAACCTCAAATGTTGGCATTTTCCTCACATAGAACAAGCATAGACATACCTCTTCTTTTATTTCTAGTTTCCCTTTCCCCCCTCCTCCTTTCTAATTTATACCTATCTTTTTACTTTCTATGTAACCTTGAAGTGTTTTGTGCTACATTTCAGGTTGGGCTAACAAGTCTTGAAACTGATGGTTAGTTCTTCCCAGTATTTGTTTTGTACGATGTGGATATTCTTGAATATAGTTAATTTAGTGGATTTTTCCTTTTGGTACACCCTCAAAATTCCCTTCTACCATTTTTTTCACACCAAGTTAATCTTCCTGACAGGTCTACTATGTAGCTCCCTGATGAAATATGCAAGATATCCTAACCATTACCATTACCCCAGAAATGAAAGCAGCACTTTTAGAAATTACTCAAGCTGAAGGTATATCTGCTGATAGTTTAGTTGGTAAAGCTATTGAGGACTATATATTTACCCACAAATTCCACGCATTGCGTTCTTATTTGATGTAAAAGAATGGAACAGTCTACACCGATGAGGAAATTTCTGAGATAATTTCATGAAGCTAGTACTGCCGTGAATTCAAAATACTTCCTTCTTTCATCAGAGCTACACTAACAAAGTAGTGCTTCCAGCAGGCTGCGCCAACGAAATTCAAAATGTATACGGCTTGAGCTTTTCAGACATTTGGAAGGGTTGGTTTATTGACGCCGTACTGTACTAGTTATAGATGTAGATAGGTGTTTTCATGTTGGTTACCTGTTAGGTAGGTACAAATTTGTAATGACAGAAGTTTAGATGTATTGATTATAGTTTGTAATTCTTTCTGCACTTGTTCAAGTTCTTAGCATTTTTGATTAATAAAATATTTTTTAAGTTTTTTGCGGCTTTCTCGATTTTCTGGCTCTATTTTATCTTGTTTTTATATCAAATCTTCCCAAATTAATAGGGAGCATCCCAATTTTGCAAAAACATCACAAATTTTCATTCTGAGCGTAAGATTTAGCTGTAGAAACTATCCAATTGATGATAGAGTTTCACGAAGAGATTCCCCAGAAAGATTTGTAGGTTGTAAATAGGAAGGCACAAAAAACCGTAGACGCGCAGCGGCTTCTCGGAGAGAAGTATGTACCGAAAAGTAAAATTTATCAAAACCTCTTCCCTATTGCCTATTGCCTTGTCATAACGACAATTTTAAACACCCACCTACTTACAGCAGATTGCAGATAAATGAGGTACAGAATCTAAATTGAAACCTAGACGGTAAGAGAGTCTCACTCGTGACTCCTGACTCCTGCTGTAGTTATTAGTTAACGTAAGCATGCAGCTTTTTCAGGCTAACACCAATAATACCTATTTGATAATTAACCAATTTCTCAAACATTCTGACTCCTGAATTCTTACTTAGTTAATAAACAGTCTCACGAGCTTTCTCCGCGTTGATGGGTTTAATTAGGTAAAGTTTCAACATATACCACAAGATGTTTTGCATCAAAGGTATTTTTTGGAATAACTTCACTATTCCCCATTTTTTACTGTTATTGATTGCAATTAATTTCTGATTATTAATTGCACACTGTTCCAAATACCAGAAAAAGTAGGGGTGATCTGTATTTAAGATAGTGGGAAAAGCCCTTGCTGCAGTTTTGTTGGTTTCTGTAATTACCTGATTATTGTATTTACGGGGATGAATTCCCAAGATTTCATAGAAATTTGCCCGTTCAAAAACTGTTATTGTATGGGTAACAAACACAGTCAATAAAAAGAACCGCACCCATAAGCGTGCTTTCCAATTATTCCATAACTGGGGTTGAGAACGTAACAAAGCCTTGAAGAAATCCCCGTGTCTATTTTCATCCTGACACCAGCTTTCAAACTTTCTAAAGAGGGGATAGAACTGGAATTCTGGATTTTCTGCCATGTGGCGATATACTAAAATATAACGCCAGTAGCCAATTTTCTCTGATAGGTAAACTGTGTAAATTACCCAGTCTGGAGGAAAGAAAGTATAGCTACGGTTTTTCGTGAGATAACTTAAGTCAAGGGAAAGACTAAAGTCTCCCATTGCCTTATTCAAAAAACCCGCATGACGTGCTTCATCTCTTGCTAGATATTCAAACGCTTCAGACAATAAGGGGTTACTATATTTGATACGACGGGATAACTCTTTAAAGAGTAAAAACCCAGAGAACTCCGAAGTACAAGAACGTTCTAAAAAGTCAATAAAAGCCAGCCGTTTCTCACCCGGAATATGATTCCAAGACTGTTTAAATTCATCATCACGAACGAAGTGATGGCGGTTATAATCAGCCTTGAGTTCATCAACTACAGCCCTAATTTCTGCTTCATGACCAGAAATATCCAATTTCGCCACAGCATTAAAATCTGTGGTATAAAACCGGGGTGTTAATAGTGTTTCTTGAACAGGTGCTTTGACACCTGGTTTCAATAACTCAACTGGGGGAGTTTCCAAAGACTTAACCATGATACTCCTTTGGCTATTTTATGCTTGTAAAATTATCTAACCATAAATAGTTATTAGTAGTCATCAGTTAAATTATTGAAAGTAAATTGTACAAAATTATCTGAGAAGATGTTTGAAAATTTATTTGTAAAGTATCAACTCCTAGGAGTTGATACTTTACAACCCTCACCTGAAATACTTTAGCAGAAGCATAAATCTTTAGCGGCTTATTGATGCCGATTTGTCAACAGTACCACCATTATCAATGGTGCTAGGAGGTGAAGTAGAATGATTTGCACGTTCTACCAACTGATGTGGAGACTGAATACCTAATTTTGATAAATTTGCTCTCCATTGATTTTGAGTTCTATCAAGCTGATGAAGATGATACTTTTATAATAAATTTCCGTATTCTGTACCACTACGGTTACTCAATACTGCTGCTATTACTTCTGCTTGCTTGAGTTGTTTAGGAAAGGCTTTCAGCCCATAGAGTCCAGGAATGGGATCAATAGGACGACCAAAACTATCTAAAATATGATGAATACTATTTCCTGTGATTATTCTTTCTAATTTGCGTCCGTCACCAAAATCAATTGTTACTTTGGTAACTGGTTGTACTAGTTGCAAATGTGAAATAAAGTTTTCTATCAGTTCTTGAATAATTCCTGAATTTCGATATAATGCGACTCTAACAGATCGGCTCTTAGCACAACTGAGTTCTGTATCTAATCTACGTAACAACCCCAAAGGAAGAATTAGTTTACCACTAGTTTTAGCGGCAGCTTCAGCTTGTTCTAAATCTGTGTACCAATATAAATTAGATGCATAACAATCTCGTTGTTGACATAATTGGTCTAAAGCTATTTTGATTTGTGGTCATGTTAAATCGTTAATATGGGATTTGAGAAAAGTTTGTAATCCTGTTGCAACCTCTTGACGTAATCTTGTAGCTTCTTGAGTTAATTGAGATGTTTTCGCTGTGGTATCTTGGGTATAACCAGCTTGGGAAAAGACGCAACTGGCTAAAATGAAAACAAAGGTAAATTCTAAATCTGTCAATTTGATAGTTTTAAACTTGATTCAATTTACTATGACAAGTATGGTACTTAATTTTTGATATATCTACTTGCTTATTCTTCCTTTTGCTGATGTTGGTGGATACTTACTAACTTCTATTAAGAATGGAAGTTAATCACACTTTGGGGAGTAGTACCAGCAGCAATAAAATCTACAATTTCATCGTAGACTTTGATTGTTTTGAGAGATGTATTCATGGCGGTATCCTTTTTTTTTATTATTTTAACTGTTTAATTCTGCTAATTTATTTTTCGCACACTCCCGCACTTGCTCATCTAGTTCATTTTCTGCTCTGTCGTGGAACAATGGTAAGGTTTCGCGAGCATTGGGATATGGCTTGATGATTATTTTCAGTGCAAGTAGTCGAGGGTTATTTTCTCGTTCTTCTATCAATTAGCAATACCCATATTCTCGCGCTACGTTGGTGGAAATAGAGGGGACAGAGGCTGTTTTCCCCTTTACCTCTTCTGTGATTATTTGCGGTGATTGGGATCACTTACAATAAGTGATCTGGAATTTGTTAACTAATGCCATCAAGTTCACACCCCAAGGCGGTAATGTAGAAATCAGGCTAGAGCAGATTACTATCAGCAACCCAGAAGCAAAAAATTATGTCAGCTGCGGTTGCCGTGAGCATCAACAACCACCATTCAGGAAATATGCTCAGATTCAAGTAATTGACAATGGAATTAGTATTACTCCTGATTTTCCCCCTTACGTCTTTGATCGCTTTAGTCAAGCTGATAGTTCCAGCACTAGGTCTCATGGTGGACTAGGACTAGGATTAGCACTCGTGCGTCATTTAGTAGAATTACATGGTGGTACTGTCGATGTAGAAAGTTCAGGTAAGAACGAAGGAGCAACATTTACAGTCAGGCTGCTACTTCTGGAAGAAAGCAGAAATGTAGAGGATCAAAAGTATCGGGAAGGAGCAGAAAAATCTCTCTCTGTTTCTCTGGATTCTTCCATCTCTCTGCCTTAAATCGCAGGTATACGTGTGTTAGTTGTAGATGACGAAGCTGATACCCGTCAACTTATTAGGACGGTACTGGAAGAATGCCAAGCAAAAGTTACAGTAGTGGCATCAGCTTCAGAAGCATTATAGATGCTTACTCAGTGGAAACCTGATGTTTTCGTTAGTGATATTGGAATGCCAGAAGAAGACGGAATACGATCTATAACAGGCAGGTTTTCAGCTACATTTACCTAAACCTGTTGAACCAGCGGAATTAGGTACAGTAGTCGCTAGTCTAGTTAAACGCAATACAAATATTGTCTGATAGGGTAGCGTGGCCCAAGCTATATCAGGATTTACAAGACTTAAAGATTTACAGATTTACTCATGCAAGTCTAAAGAAATATGTATATCTTTATATTTATAAGAAGATTAATAGTTAAATAAATTTAAGTAGCAAGAAAAATCAACTAATATCTATATCAGCATTGGTGCTTGCTGGATAGATTGGTGCAGCAAAACCACATCTCTAGAATAGCAATTGTGTAACGTTGACATCGACGGTGAACTGATAAACAAGTCGATGACTATTGAGAAAATTTGCGTGTGAACATGAAGGAAGTAATAATGAGTAATAATTTAGCCGTCAAGCTGCGTTCTGGTACTCGACAAGCTCATAGAGATGCAGAAAATACCGGTTTCATGAAATGTTCTATCCAAGGAGTTTTAGAGAGAGAATGCTTCATTAAGGTTTTAAGTGATGTGTATTTTGTTTACAGTGAACTACAAACAGCAGTTGATAAAAATAAACAATATCCTGTAATTAGTGTAATGTATCTTCCTGAACTAAATCGTCAAGCATCTCCAGAAAAAAATATGATGTTTTATCATGGGAATCTATGGCCGCACCTCATCAGTCCATTAACGGCTACTCAAAATTACATTGCACGTATTTATGAAATATCTGCTCATGAACCTACTTTGTTATTAGGTCATGCCTATACCCATTATATCGGTGATATTTCTGGTGGACAAATGCTACCAAATATTGCTCAGTCAGCTTTAAAACTATCTGGATATGAAGAAACTCCCTTTTACAAATTTGAGCAAATTCCCGATAAGCAGGAATTCAAAAATAGGTATCGTCAAGCATTAGATACCGTCGCTGTCGATGATATCACTGCTGATAAAATTGTCCCCGAAGCTAATGATGCTTTCTACCTGAATATGGAGATAATGAAAGAATTGGAAAGTATTTTAATTCAAGATTTAGGTCGAGCTACATATAATGACCTAGTTTGATATAGTATTTTTAATCAAGACTGGGTTTCTTAAAGTAAGTCCTAGCTAGTTAGTTTCAGTATTTAAAGCTGAAGCATACAAATATATTGGCAATTAGTAATCAAAGATTGCCAACTTTACAACAATTGGTTGGGAAAGATTAGCGTAATTACTCCCAATTCAAAAATTACAATTCCTACAATCACTAGCAGTGAACTAAAAGTCTCTCGGAGGTTTTAATGGTCTTTCTACTACCAGGTGTGAAATTTGATCTGGATCTGATTAAAAAGTATGATACCCGCGCACCCAGATACACCAGCTACCCACCCGCTACAGAGTTAACTGAAACGTTCACAGCAGCAGATTTCCAACCCTCTATTGCTGCTTCTAATGAACGTCAAAGTGCCCTATCTTTGTATTTCCATATTCCATTTTGTCAGACTGCTTGTTATTTCTGTGGCTGTAATACTGTAATTTCTAATAACAAGAATATTGCCAAAGCATATCTACACAATTTGGTACAAGAAATTCACAACACCGCAGAGTTGATTGACACAAGTAGAAAGGTGCTTCAGGTACATTGGGGTGGTGGAACACCTAATTATTTGGAACTCGACCAAGTTGAATTTTTGTGGAATAAGATTAATCGTTATTTCACTATTGATTCATCAGCAGAGGTTTCAATTGAAATTAACCCCCGTTATGTCAATAAGGAATACATTCAGTTTCTGAGAGATATTGGCTTTAATCGGATTAGTTTTGGTATCCAAGACCTTAACCCGAAAGTACAAGCAGCGGTAAACCGTATCCAACCGGAAAAAATGCTGTTTGATGCTATGGGTTGGATTAAGGAGGCTAATTTTAGCAGTGTCAATGTAGACTTAATTTATGGTTTGCCATACCAAACTCTGCATACTTTTCAGGAAACGGTAGAAAAGACAATCATTCTAGACCCTGATCGAATTGTGGTGTTTAATTTTGCTTATGTACCTTGGATGAAACCTGTGCAGAAGAGGATTTCCCAAGATACATTACCCGCAGCACAGGAAAAGTTAGATATTCTGAAGATGACCATTGAGGAGTTGACAAATAACGAGTATTTGTTTATTGGCATGGATCATTTTGCGAAAACTAATAATGAATTAGCGATCGCTCAACGTAATGGTACTCTAAAACGCAACTTCCAAGGCTATACTACCCACGCAGAAACAGAACTTTTTGGGTTTGGTTCTACATCTATCAGTATGCTAGAAGATGCTTATGCTCAGAACCATAAGAGTTTAAAGGACTATTATCAGGCTGTATCAGCAGGTGTTATTCCTACCAGTAAAGGCATTAAATTAACCCAAAATGATATCATCAGAAGGGATGTCATTATGTCAATCATGTCTCACTTTCAGCTACATAAGTCAGACATTGAAGATAAATATCACATCAATTTTGATGAATATTTCTCTCAGGAACTAGAAGAGTTAAAACCCCTAGAAGGTGATGGACTAGTAAATTTATTTACCAACCAAATCGAAATTACAGATATTGGTAGATTACTGGTCAGAAATATTGCAGTTAATTTCGATACTCATACCAGAACTAGAGAAAGAAAATTCTCTCGTGCAATTTAAGGGGAGCATCCCAATTTTGCAAAAATATCGTAAATTGTCATTCTGTTAGCGAAGCGTGGCGTAAGCCATGCGGAACGGAATGAAGTGTATCCGGCACGCTTCGCTAACATTGTGCTGTGCTTCATACATACCCTGCGGGAAGCAAGCTACAGCATGACAATAGACTTATACATTTGGGATGCTCCCAATTTAAATTTAAGTATGGTAATTGGAAACATCAGGCTTATGTAATTCGTAAAAATTGCTCATGGTCACCCCAACTTCTTCAAGAAGTTGGGGATATCAAAAATAATTCAGGAATTCAGGAGTATGGCTTCTGAACTTATTTCAATTTTTAAACATATATTTTCAAGAAATAAAAAAATATCAATTATCTCCACCTTTTGGTTTACATGATTCTGTCAAATGATATAAATAACCATCTTTTATCATTGATAAAATTGATATAAATAAAATCCTTAGAGGTAATAAGCAATGATCAATATTATTGCTTGGCTAATTTTAGGACTATTAGCTGGTGCCCTTGCTAAAGCTATTTATCCAGGTGATCAAGGTGGCGGCATTGTGTCCACAATAATTTTAGGTATTATTGGTGCTTGTATTGGTGGAACTTTATTTACACTACTCCGCACAGGTACTCTACAATTTACTGCTGCTACTTTAAGTATTCCTGGACTATTGGTTGCAATACTTGGTGCAGTAATTGCCATTTATCTATGGACTTTATTCCAAAGAAGTAGCAGAGCCTAAATTGAGCCTAAATCTTGAAAGTTGAAGTTTAACACCTGAATTAATTAATTGTATGTTTTTCCACAAAAAAGAACCAATTCATTTTGTCAAAGTTGATGAATCTAACCCTCATTTTGCTCAATTACTTCTAGAGCAATTTGGCGGTGCAACAGGAGAACTGACAGCAGCTTTACAATATTGGGTACAATCTTTCCATGTTGAAAATCCTGGTATTCGGCATATGCTCCAAGATATTGCCATTGAAGAATTCGGTCATTTGGAAATGGTTGGTAAACTCATCGAAGCTCACACAGAAAATACCGACCAAACCGAAGCTTACAAAAGCACTCTTTTTGCACTGCGAGGAATTGGACCCCATTTTCTTAATAGTCAAGGTCAAGCTTGGACTGCCAGTTACTTGAATGAAGGTGGTGATGTAGTCCGTGATTTACGCGCTAATATTGCCGCAGAAGGTGGCGCTCGTCAAACCTATGAGGAGTTAATTAAACTGGCAACAGATCAGGGAACTAAAAATACCTTACTCCATCTTTTAACGCGAGAAGTTTCTCATACCCAAATGTTTATGAAAGCTCTGGATTCTTTGGGTAAGTTAACTGATCCTTTATTTGGTAATATTCAACCAGATGAAACTGTCTCTCTTTATTACAATTTATCAACAAATGGAACTGAGCAAGAACAGCGTGGACCTTGGAATTCTGAACCAACATTTAATTACGTTGCCAATCCTTTAGAATCTCGAACTCAATAATTGGTAAATTGTGATTTATCTACAATTTTATGTTACTTAGGGTGGAAAAAATCCACCTTTATTTAAATTTATTAATCACGAATTCCAAATTAGCAATTACTAGGATTGTCAATCCGAGAAAAAGTGGTTGGGAAATCATTTACCATCGCGCTCATGCTTTGCTTGCGGCTCAACTAGCAGGACAATGGCAACGCAAAAATGCTCCCGCTAGATTGTATGAAACCTTGGCTGCTATTTCCCAAGATGGTGATTTAGAAAAAGAGTGGGAGGAAGATAATTTAACTGACGCAGGTGCGCCAATGGATTTTGTGCCTAACGGGACTTAAACAAAAGTTAAGAGTAAAAAGAGGAGTATAATGCAATTTCGGTGTAGCTTTCAGGGTAAAAGAAGCTGATGAAAGAAACCACTGCCGCAGCAATGGCACCATGGTTTGAAAAATGGTGTTAAAGGTTTGATGATGTATTTACTCATCAAGGGGAAAAAAGAGAGTTTAGACATTATTTAGGGGGATGATTGGGTGAAAGTGAGAGAAAAAACCTATTTCAAATGGCAGAGAATGCCCTAGGGGTGACTTACCAACGATTACACCACTTTTTAACTGAAGCACCTTGGTCCAGTTCCCAAGTCAATGACCGTCGGTTAGAGATTATGAACAAGTGTAGTCAGAGGAGAATCACCGGAGGATTTAGCTTAATAATTGATGATTCTGTCCATAGAAAAAGCGGGAATTTTAGGGATGGAGTAGGAAGACAATATATTGGAGAAATTAGGACAAGGGATACTGGAGTAGTAGTAGTAACAACACATACATCTATTATGAT
This sequence comes from 'Nostoc azollae' 0708, assembly GCF_000196515.1. Lineage (NCBI taxonomy): Bacteria > Bacillati > Cyanobacteriota > Cyanophyceae > Nostocales > Nostocaceae > Trichormus > Trichormus azollae. The sequence goes on along the minus strand of NC_014248.1, from coordinate 3,447,843 downwards.
GCCAGTAAAAGCTTACCATTAAATATAGAGTTATATCACCACGGTGATTATTTACCCAAAGGGAAACAAGACCCTCTATTTGAGAATAAACCTGAGTTAGGAATTAAATTAATAGATCTGACCTTAAGCCGTGGTTATCAACCAGGAATAGTAATTATAGATCCTGGATATGGCCACAATACATCTTTCTTATTAAAGATAGAAAACCGGAATTTAAAGTAGTTAGGAGGATTAGCTAAAAATCCCAAAGTCCGTGCCAGTGACCAAGAGGATAGTCCAACAATAATTAGGTTAGATGAATTAGCACAAACTTTACCCCAAGAGGCTGTTACAGAAATTCAACTGGAGTTAGATAAACCCAAAATATTATGGGTAGTAACTAAAGAAGTAGAAATATCAGCCTTAACTAACTGGAAAGGGGAATATTGCTATCGTCATCAAGGCTTCTACTTTCTCTCAAGCCACTGATATTGACTACTTTATGACCAATGTTTCTTGAGCAATTGTCACACCCCAATGGATAGTTGATACATATTCTCAAAGAAATTGGGTAGAAGTTGTTTACAGGGAAGCCAAGGGATGGTTAGGACTCAACGAATATCAAGTTGGAGATAACAGCAGTTGACTGCGCCATTTTATTTTGGTTTTCTGTGCCTACACTTTTATTCTTTGCCATCAGTGGACTGGAGGATTAAGACCAAGGTGGGCTAAGAAACCTTTGAATACTTCTACTGAAGCTTTAGAAGGGTTGAGAACAGCCATATCTTTTCTATTTATTAATTGGTTCAACTGGAATCCGGACGTGTTTGCTTTTTACCAAGCCAGTTTGGGCTACATTTGGGCTTGATTTTTGTTTACGTCCCGTTAATACAAATATAGATTATAGATGTCTCCAAAGTAGCTAATTTGGGAGTAAATGCTCTTTACCGTGGTAGGTGGGTAGCTTTATTAATTTCTAAGCACATTAGCCGGATACATGAACCAGCTCGTGGCCGACTGGCAGAACAGGATATATTTTTAGATGAACAACTCAATCACCAACAAAATTTGCAGAAAGAATTAGGAGTAGCTCAAGCTCAGGTAGACGCAGCTTATGCTTTTATGCAATGTTGCTATCGCTTGTCTTTGATTCTCTGTTAGCAAGAACTCCCTGGTGATGAACAATGGCTAGAAATTAGTCTGGGTCCTGATGGACAGCGTTATGACATTATGCAACGTTGCGATGGTCTGGTAAAAGTTCAACCCTGGCCTTTTAAACATGAACAATTTACAGTCAATATCGAAGCCTGCAAATTATCTCAGGTCAAGTTTAACCACTCTCAAGAAATTTCTCAAGCTCTTTGTCAAGCTCCCATAAATGTTCTCCATAAATGTTCTGGAATGGACTTTTGTCAAGAGTTAGTCCCAGCATTTTACCTCTGTTAACTTCTGTAAAGAAGTAGTTAAACTTATTTACATAAGTTAACTAATGCCTATCACTTAATCCAAGAGAGCGGCATACTCAAGGACTGAGCGATTAAAAGCCAGAGGTAATATGTCCGTCCATCTCAACAAAGCGGTCTAGTTACTGCACGATATGTCATCGGTAGAGTTCTAGTGGTTTTGGGTACTAGTTAAGAAATACTGACATCGGTTTTCTATCTTTTATTGACATTTGATCTTCTCCCAACTACCTCAGCTGTACAGCTGAGGTTTTTTGTTTTATATCCAACAATCTAAACCGTTGCCAGCCCTTCTAAACAGACTTCGCTATGACTCCTAGTTGTAACCCTGGGGGAAAACTACCTTCTTCTTTAATTTGCTTGATTTCAGCATCGGTAATTCGCAAATTCAACTTTTGTGCTAAACATTTGACAGTATCTCCCCTATCAATCACACCAGCTACAGCACCTGCGGGAGAAAGTACCGTAATTTGAGGTAGCTGTTCGTTTTCTAGTTTGTTAATTACCTCTGCTAAGGAAGTGGATTCACTAACTGTGGGTATTGTTGTGAGGGGATGGACAATGCTTTGTAGAGTTTGGGTTTCCCACTGACTTCTTTCCGTTGTTCGCAAATCATCAACTTTTACTAAACCTCGGTAACGTCCATCAGCAGCAGCAAAGTAAACATGAGGGGAAGATGATTCTAAAAGATATAAGTCAGCAAATTCCCGCAATGTTTGGTCTGCATCCACTACGCGAAAATCACGAGTCATAGCATCACTACCTACTAGCTTGAGTAGAGTTTCTTGTAATGTGGTTACACGGTCGTAGCTGTTAGCATTGCGAATCCCGAACCAACCTAATAACACGATCCACAGACCTGTCACCAATTCCCTGGTAAAGAAATCTAAAGCAAATCCTATAGCGATCGCACTATAACCTAAAATCTGTCCAGACCGGGCTGCCCAATGTACTGCTTGAAAGCGATCGCCTGTAAGTTTCCATAGTGCTGCCTTTAACACCTGTCCCCCATCTAGAGGTAAGCCAGGAATCAAGTTAAATAAAGCCACAATCAAGTTAACTCTTGCTAAATCCCTGACCATAAAACTTAGTAGAGTGGTATCAGGTATGACACTAGAAACTAGACTTAGCAGCAAAAATAGCACTATACTTACCAAAGGACCTGCGATCGCTACTTGAAAGGCTTTACCAGGTGTTTTTGATTCCTCCTCTATTGCAGCAATCCCACCAAAGAAAAATAGCGTAATAGAGTTAACTTTAATCCCTTGTAACTGTGCCACCAAGCTGTGACCCAACTCATGTAACAGCACAGAAGCAAATAACAGCAGTGCCATTACGAGTCCAGCACTCCAAGCCGTGACATTTCCCCACTGTTGATAAGCCACCCCAAAATTTAAAGTTGCCAACCCCAAAACTACAAACCATAAAGGGTCTAGAAACAGCGGAATGCCAAAGAAAGATCCAATTTGCCAATTTTTTTGCATTACATTATATTAATGTATCTATTTTTTAGACCTTACGCACCTTAAAATGCCAGTTTATAAAAAATATATAACTAGCGAAGGTCATATTTATAGAATAGACAATTAATTAAAATTAATACACCATAGCAGCGAATCTCAATTTGGTACAATCCTTTTCTTCCCCCACACCAAGCCTGTGATTCGATCCTGAACCTATAAAACACCCAAATTAGTCAAACCTAAAACCGCAGCCACACCGATAATATGACCAAAACTCATCGCTGCCAAGAATGTAGCAACACTAGGATTATTAAATAATGCTGGAAAAGGTAAAGGCATCTTTCGACCGACATGAGGATAGCTAATTGACCAACCGGCAAGCACAAGAACTAATAGACAGCTGCCAATGATAATTCCTGTTATTGTCCAGTTCCAACTTGTTACAGTCTTGGGAACAGTAGCTTGGACTACTAATAATATTGATGACATAGGAGTTGATTTCCATCTCTAAAGACAGTCATCTTTATCTTCTATCTCTTCAACCAAGTGATTCTTCTCTCAAAAGGAAGGTAAATAATTTACTCCCCATCTCCCTCATCTCCCTCATCTTCCCAGTCACCAGTTACCAGTCACCAGTCCTCAGTCCTCAGTCCTCAGTCCTCAGTCCTCAGTCCTCAGTCCTCAGTCCTCAGTCCTCAGTCCTCAGTCCTCAGTCATAAAAAAGCGGCAAGCAATTTGATATTTACTTACCGCCAAATTTTTACTATCTGTAGCTAGAGAGTATCAAATTGAACTTATAAACGACCAATATTAGTCAACCCCAAAACAATACCAATACCAATCACATGACCAAAAGCCATTGCACCAATAAATCCTGCCACACTAACGGGAAGTATAGGGAGTTGGGGTCCAACCTTGGGGGCTTTACTTACTAAACTCAATAAAAGCACAACAAAACAGCTAGCACTGATAATAATTCCCACTGTAGGACTCCACACAGGTGTTGCGGGAACAATTGCAGCGGCGGCTAGTAAGATAGATGATATCAAGATGTATTCTCCTACAATGAAAAAATGAATGTAAGCCTACAAAATTATAGAATTACGTAGGATAAAGCAAGAGTTTTTCATCTAACTTAGTAGAGTTTTGTGATTATTTTTAATTTCTCAGACTTAAATGCGAGTTAAAATTTGCGGCATCACTCAACCACAGCAATCTATAGCGATTGCATCCCTTGGTGCAACAGCACTAGGATTTATTTGTGTACCTACCTCACCACGCTACGTTACTATAGAGCAAATTCAGGCAGCAATAGCCAAAATACCTGACAAAATTGATAGAATAGGTGTCTTCGCCAATAGTAATATTTCTGAAATTACGCAAATAGTAATTGCATCTAATTTAACTGGTGTACAGTTACACGGAGATGAATCACCAGAATTTTGCCACAAATTGCGTCAATCTCTACCCCATATAGAAATTATTAAAGCCTTGAGAGTTCGCAATCTGGAACACCTACAAACCACAGCCAACTATATTGAGTATATAGATACCTTATTACTCGATGCCTATCATCCTCAACAATTAGGCGGTACAGGTCAAACTTTAGATTGGCAGGTGTTACAGGAATTTAGTCCCATTCGTCCTTGGTTTCTAGCCGGAGGACTAACACCAGATAATATTTTGACTGCAGTAAATCAAATTCACCCTAGCGGTATTGATTTATCTAGTGGTGTGGAACTCTCACCAGGTGATAAAGATTTGGATAAGGTAGGATTGTTGTTTGAAAGGTTAAATTCTGTATTTGTCTAAATCAGGATATCCATGATTTAAGGATTTACAGGATGTTCATTGATAATAACTATACGTGATTTACTCATCCTGTACCCGCAAATTTGGCAAGTTGGAACTTTTACTTTTGTCATTTAGCTCAGATATTCTCATTTAAATATTTAAATTATCTAACCAATTTTGCAAATCTTCTACAGTATCTAAATCAAATATCACCTCTCCCAAAGCTTCTATCACTTCTATATTTAAACCTCTAATTCTGGTTTCTAATTCCATATGTATAGTTGGCTAACTTCCTATTAATTTGACGAATAATTAGGGCTTGCTGAAAAAGTCGTGAAAAAATAAGAGGAGAATTGAGTAGGTAGTCAGGTAGGAGAGAGGATAAGGGTGTATTATATAGATATATCATAAACATCATGTTTACTAATAGAGGAAGTTAAAAAAGATGTTATTTTGAGAAATGGGCATAAAAAGACACAAAAAAGCCGGAATAGGAGGTTCCTCCTTTCCCACGAACTATCGGACGAATATGTGGTTGGTTTAAACTGACAATACGGTCTTCTATACTCTGTTTTTTATTTTCATATAACCATAGTTGCTGACGGTAAACTTCTGCCACTACCAGTAACATCTTAATATTGCCTATTACTCAGTTTTACGAGTGATGCACCCACATCTATTAGTTGCTGAATGTGAGCTAAGTTTCTTTTAATCGGACATTCTGCACCCAGAACTGTCACACCCCAACAAAACGTATGTATTTAGTACATAGGAACTAATTACTGGGAGAATTGACTAGAATTTATTGGAGCTAAATAGAAATTACCACTATTAAGTTAGCTTTATTGTTAATAAATACGACTAGGTACAAAATTTCGGTTCTTAGGTTTTTTTGATGGAAAACCTGGTTCAAAATCATTAGACCTCTTGCAGAATGAATTTTATGTTATAATAGGGGGTTGTCTTTGTTTTAGGCAAACCTTAGAAGAGTTACACAGTTATGTTTGAATTAGCAATCCCAAAGAACACCAAGAATACATAAAATCTAAATCTCTCTATTATACCACAGAAACAATTTTCCAATAGGTCTAATGTAATCTTTTACTCCTCTTTGAGGACTTAACTTCCGTAGTAAATGCTTGTGACAGTTAAGGGTGCGGAATGTGGTTTTGAAAGTTTAATGAAACGAAAAGCCTTATTAACTAACGAAATTAAACAAGGCTTTTTTATTCAAAATTTATCTGTAATTAAACATTGATTTTCTATTTTTTTCATCATCCTGATTTTGTATTCCTTGTGCAGCTTGCCTAACTATTTCAATTGTTAAATTTAATGCCTGTGAGATTTGTTCAACCGTTAAATTCAATGCTAACAATCTAGGTACGGATTCTAATTTTGCTTCCAAGCTGCCTTCTTGTCTTCCTCCCTGATAAACCTTTGTTTGCTTCAAATCACTTAGACTAAACATAGCTTCAATCTCCTTTCTACTCATCCTGGGAAATTTATAAACCAAGATTGTTTCTACTAATTCTAATAACTGCTGCTGTTGTTCATTGCTGATTTCCTGCTGAGTTCTGTTGATTAACTCTTTAGCGGTGATAATTGCCTTGTCTTGATCTTCGATGATTAAATTAATTTAATAGTACCAATACCAATAGGCAAAGATGCACTTTCACCTAATTTATTGAGATAAATTCGGCTGACACGCTGACTGGTAAAAAATTCGCTGTAATCTTTATTATCTGCTGTATCTAAACTCCGACTCGGATAGATAATAACCCCCCTCCAAGGGTTGTGAGCTTGATATTCCCGAAAATAGACGAAAATAAATTTCTGCATCGCTTTGAAACTGCACTTCCACAAGATAAATTGGGTTTTGTTCATCTTGCTATAGGCAGAAAAATCCCATCTATACGAAATGTAGTTTGCTTAAGTTCAATAGATAAGAACTTATAGTCCGTTGCTATTTGGGGTTGGTTGCCAATTAATTCAAAAAATATGCTGGGAAACTCTTGAAAAAGGTGATAAAATATGCCGTCAATTTTAACGGTCGATAAATTGCTGAAATCAGCACTGTGAATAGATTACTTCTTCGCTATTTACCCCAGTGTTGTACACAATTTAAATAGTCACATCTTGTACCTTATAAATCTGGATTGTAGGGCAATATCCATCTCTTTCCTGTTCCCTATTCCCTATTCCCTATTCCCTATTCACTCATTTTGACGGCAAATACGACTTAGAGATTACGGTTCACCCCAATTCGTGAACGTATTAATTCTCATACATTAGTCAGAGTGGTAACTGTTCAATCCATGAACCAACTAAAAACAAAGTTTAAAATTCACCGTCCTACCAAAGGTTCGGGAACCCACCCTTCATGGACTGGCTACACAAGTTCAGTATATATATCATCAGCGTAATTTGTGGTTTCAACCCCAGAGAAACTAAACCATGCTGGACTGACTGCTTTTTTCAATCAGTTGGTTCAAGATGTAGTGCATTATAATCCCATTCATTTGTAGTTATACGGAGCCAGCACTTAAAATGGCAAAAGTAGTAGGAATTGACTTAGGTACGACTAACTCCTGCGTAGCAGTTATGGAAGGTGGCAAACCCACGGTAATTGCTAACGCCGAAGGTTTTCGGACAACGCCATCAGTGGTGGCATTTGCTAAAAATGGCGATAATTTAGTTGGTCAAATCGCTAAACGCCAAGCGGTAATGAACCCCGAAAACACCTTTTACTCGGTTAAACGGTTTATCGGTCGTCGCTTCGATGAAGTTACCAAAGAAACGACTGAAGTCTCTTATAAAGTTCTCAGCAGTGGTGGTAATGTCAAGGTAGACTCACCCGGTGCTGGTAAGCAGTTTTCTCCAGAAGAAATTTCTGCCAAAGTTCTCCGCAAATTGGTAGAAGATGCTACTAAATATCTTGGTGAAACCGTTACCCAAGCAGTAATTACTGTTCCTGCCTACTTCAACGACTCCCAACGCCAGGCCACAAAAGATGCTGGTAAAATTGCCGGGATTGAAGTTTTGCGGATTATCAACGAACCAACAGCAGCTTCTCTAGCTTATGGTTTTGATAAAAAGAGTAACGAAACCATTCTCGTATTTGACCTTGGTGGCGGTACATTCGACGTATCGGTACTAGAAGTAGGTGATGGTGTATTTGAAGTATTGGCTACATCTGGTGATACCCACCTTGGTGGTGACGACTTCGATAAAAAAATTGTTGACTTCTTAGCAGAACAATTCAAAAAAGCAGAAGGTATTGACCTACGCAAAGATAAACAAGCTTTACAACGTCTGACTGAAGCCGCAGAAAAAGCTAAAATTGAGCTTTCTAGCGTTACCCAAGCAGAAATAAATCTACCATTTATCACTGCTACCCAGGATGGTCCAAAACACCTGGATACGACTTTAACTCGTGCCACATTTGAAGAACTTTGTTCAGACTTAATTGACCGTTGCCGCATTCCTGTAGAAAATGCTCTCAGAGATGCCAAGTTAAATAAGAGCAATATTGATGAAGTTGTGTTAGTTGGTGGTTCTACTCGTATTCCCGCAGTGCAGGAAGTAGTGAAGCGGGTACTGGGTAAAGAACCCAACCAAACTGTTAATCCTGATGAAGTTGTGGCAGTTGGTGCAGCTATTCAAGCAGGTGTTCTGGCTGGTGATGTTACAGGTATCTTGTTGTTAGACGTATCACCACTATCCTTGGGTGTAGAAACCTTGGGTGGTGTGATGACCAAGATTATTCCTCGTAACACCACTATTCCTACCAAAAAATCAGAAGTTTTCTCGACTGCTGTTGATGGTCAAACTAACGTAGAAATTCACGTCCTGCAAGGGGAACGTGAATTTGCTAACGATAACAAGAGTTTGGGAACTTTCCGCTTAGATGGTATTCCTCCCGCACCTCGTGGTGTTCCCCAAATTGAAGTGACTTTTGACATTGATGCTAATGGTATCCTCAATGTCACCGCTAAGGACAAAGGAACTGGAAAAGAACAGTCAATCAGCATTACTGGCGCTTCCACTTTGGATAAAAATGATGTTGACCGGATGGTACGAGAAGCTGAACAAAATGCCAATTCTGACAAAGAAAAACGGGAAAAAATTGAACGTAAAAACCAAGCTGACTCTTTAGCATACCAAGCGGAAAAGCAGCTGCAAGAATTAGGTGATAAGGTTCCCGAAGCTGATAAAACCAAAGTTGAAGGTTTGGTGAAAGAACTGCGGGACGCGGTTGCAAAAGATGATGATGAGCAAATCAAGAAACTGACACCTGAGTTGCAACAAGCTTTGTTTACAGTAGGTAGTAATATTTATCAACAAGCTGGTGGTGCTGCTCCTGGTGCTGAACCTCAAGATGGTGGTGCTACTCCTCCTTCTGGTGGTGGTGATGATGTGATTGATGCTGATTTTACTGAAAGCAAATAATCCAATTTTTCAGCAATTTTTATAGAAAAATAGACTGAATTCCCTGAAGTCAAACCCTAAAAGCCTCAAAAGTTTTTAGGGTTTTGTATATTTAATGACAGGAAATATATCTTAACAAAGCTGTAAATTCTGAAAATATGATTATCCTTAATATTTTATTATAACTAATTCCTTATCCCTGTTGCAGCAATACCCCGAATAAACTGCTTTTGAGCAATTAGAAATAACACCATCACAGGAACAATGGTAATTGTCACCGCTGCCATCATCAATGGCCAATTGTTCGTAAATTGTTCTTTAAACTCTGCTAAAGCCAGTTGTACCGTTCTTAACTCCGGTCTAGTGGTAAATACCAATGGCTTCAATAAATCGTTCCATTCACCGATAAAGGTGAACAAAAACAGTGTCACTAAAGCAGGACGTGCTAAAGGTAAGATGATCTGCCATAAAACCTGTAATCTGTTCGCTCCATCAATTGCTGCAGCTTCCTACAATTCTATGGGAATTGTCTGGAAATATTGACGTAACAAAAAGATACCAACGCCATTTACCGCACTGGGTAGAATTAGCACCCAATACCCGAAAAACTTCGTAAGGTGTTTATCATGTGTCCCAATTTCAGTACCAAAAAGATGGGAATCACCAATAACTGAAAAGGAATGACTAAAGTTGCCAATACAATTAGTAGCAGTGCTTATCTACCACGGAATTTAAGCCTAGCGAGGGCGTAACCAGCTAAAGCAGATGTCATAATTTGAAAAGCTGTAACTGCGATCACGACCAAGGTAGAATTAGCAAACGCCAGTAAAAACTTCCCCCTTTCCCAAGTTTTGCGGTAATTAGCTAAAGTCCAGTTATTTTGTCCCATAACTCCTGGTGTTGTACCTGTGGGAGCAAAGGAGGTGAGAAAAACCATTATCAAAGGCAGTAAAACGATGAATGCTCCTAGTAATAACAGTACCAGGCTCCAAAAATTCGTGTTTTTCCAATTGCAGGTTCGTTTGGACATGGGTTATTGCTCCAAAAGCATTGGTTTTTCTTAGTCTGACTATAGATAACAAGGAATAGGGAACAGGAACAAGGAAGGATGTGTTTATTTCATTTGTAGCGTGTAGTTTCCCCCTAAAGGGTCGCTCCTTGGTAAAAACTAATCTAATTACCATAATTTCTTGTTAAGTTAAATTAAACCACAGTGATTATTACCCTAAATTGAGAGGGTGAATTGAATTTCAGTATCAAATAAATCCAGGGTACGGAGTAAACATATTATGCAGCAACTTGTTGAAGAAATTGAAAAAATCGATTTCCAAAGTGAAAAATACAAAGACGCATATAGCCGTATTAATGCAATTGTGATTGAAGGAGAACAAGAAGCCCATGAGAATTACATCACATTGGCTAAACTGCTGCCAGAAAGCAAAGAAGAACTAATGCGGCTGTCAAAAATGGAAAGCCGCCACAAAAAAGGATTTGAGGCTTGTGGACGCAATTTACAAGTCACTCCCGATATGCAATTTGCTAAGGAGTTCTTCTCTGGACTGCACCAAAACTTCCAAACTGCAGCCGCAGCAGGTAACGTTGTTACTTGCTTGCTGATTCAATCTTTAATTATTGAATGTTTTGCGATCGCAGCTTATAACATCTATATTCCCGTTGCTGATGACTTTGCCCGCAAAATTACAGAAGGCGTAGTTAAAGAAGAATACAGTCATCTAAACTTTGGCGAAGTTTGGCTCAAAGAACACTTTGCAGAATCCAAAGCAGAACTTGATGATGCAAACCGCCAAAACCTGCCTATTGTCTGGCAAATGCTGAACCAAGTAGCTGATGATGCTCGCGTCTTGGCAATGGAAAAAGAAGCTTTAGTAGAAGACTTTATGATTCAATACGGTGAAGCATTAAGTAATATCGGCTTTACAACTCGTGATATCATACGTCTTTCAGCATACGGACTGGCAACCGTCTAAGGAGCACGGAGCACGGAGCACGGAGCACGGAGCACGGAGCACGGAGCACGGAGCACGGAGCACGGAGCACGGAGCACGGAGCAGGGGGAAAAATTAACTTTTTCTTGTTCTCTTCTGGACTCCTAATAGCGGAGGGTGGCGTAAGCCATACTCCTGAACTCCTGGTAGCGTGGGGTATAACTCTTACGTCGTCACAGAAGCTATAGGCATACTTCTACCTTTTACCTCAAATTACAAATAACAAATGATTGTGACAGTTTATGTAGTATTGTTAAGAATTGGAGATTATTTTCTATCCCTAGTTGGCATAATTTAGTATTTTTGGCTATTCCCACAGCAGTCTAATAGCACAGATTGTTAATCAAAAATCTAAAATCCAAAATTTGTATTGCTTATTAATTCCACGCTTTTCATAGCACACGCCTAATATATCACTAATGTTTGGTCTAATTGGACATCTGACTAGTTTAGAACACGCTCAATCCGTAGCTCAAGAATTGGGATATCCAGAATATGCCGATCAAGGGCTAGATTTTTGGTGTAGCGCCCCTCCGCAGATTGTTGATCACATCACTGTCACCAGCATCACAGGTCAAAAAATAGAAGGTCGGTATGTAGAATCTTGCTTTTTGCCGGAAATGCTGGCCAATCGGCGGATCAAAGCTGCCACCCGTAAAATCCTCAACGCTATGGCTCATGCTCAAAAGCATGGCATTGATATTACAGCTTTAGGTGGGTTTTCCTCAATTATTTTTGAGAACTTTAATTTAGAGCAGTTTAGCCAAGTCCGTAATGTCACATTAGAGTTTGAACGCTTCACTACAGGTAACACTCATACAGCCTATATTATCTGTCGCCAGGTAGAAGAAGCTTCTAAACAACTAGGGATAGAACTGTCAAAAGCAACTGTGGCTGTGTGTGGTGCGACAGGGGATATTGGTAGCGCAGTTACCCGCTGGCTAGATAAAAAAACAGATGTCCAAGAACTACTGCTGATAGCTCGCAACCAAGAACGTCTTCAAGAACTGCAAGCTGAACTGGGACGGGGTAAAATTACGGATCTACACGAGGCACTACCCCAATCAGATATTGTAGTTTGGGTGGCTAGTATGCCCAAAGGTGTAGAAATTGATCCCATAGTGTTAAAACAACCCTGTTTACTGATTGATGGTGGTTATCCTAAAAACTTAGGGACAAAAATTCAGCATCCTGGAGTGTATGTGTTAAATGGTGGAATAGTGGAACATTCCCTGGATATTGACTGGAAAATTATGAAAATTGTCAGTATGGAAGTTCCAGGCCGCCAATTATTTGCTTGTTTCGCGGAATCAATGCTGCTGGAATTTGAGAAGTTATACACAAACTTTTCTTGGGGACGCAATCAGATTACCGTAGACAAAATGGATCATATTGGTCAAGTTTCCGTCAAGCATGGATTTAAACCATTATTAGTTTAGAAACTGGGGATTGGGGAGTGGAAACTGGGGACTGGGTAAAATTAATCCAACTTTTGCCCCTTGCCTTTTTCCTATTCCCTATTCCCCATTCCTTATTCCTTATTCCCTCTTCCCTAACTATGGCAACTATTGAACGCAAACCCCTACTGTTGGATTTTGAAAAGCCTTTAGCAGAAATGGCTACCCGGATTGATCAAATTCGGCAACTTGCAGATGAAAATGGTGTTGATGTTTCTGGTCAAATTCGCCAACTCGAAACACGGGCAATGCAATTGCGTGAGGAAATTTTCAGCAGTCTGACACCATCTCAAAGATTACAAGTAGCTCGACACCCACGCCGACCCAGTACCCTAGATTACATTCAGGCTATTAGTGATGAATGGATGGAGTTACATGGTGATCGCTGTGGTAGTGATGATCCGGCTTTAGTTGGTGGTGTTGGTCGCTTGGGTGGACAACCTGTAGTCATGTTAGGGCATCAAAAAGGCCGGGATACAAAAGATAACGTCGCCCGTAATTTTGGTATGGCGGCTCCTGGTGGTTACCGTAAGGCACTACGGTTAATGGAACACGCTAACAAGTTTGGTATGCCTATAGTGACATTTATCGACACTCCGGGCGCTTGGGCAGGGATAGAAGCCGAACATCAAGGACAAGGTGAAGCGATCGCCTACAATTTACGGCAAATGTTTTGCTTTGATGTACCAATTCTCTGTACAGTTATTGGAGAAGGTGGTTCCGGTGGTGCTTTGGGTATTGGTGTAGGCGATCGCCTGCTCATGTTTGAACATTCTGTTTACACAGTTGCTACCCCAGAAGCCTGTGCCGCTATTTTGTGGAAAGATGCTGGCAAAGCCCCTCAAGCAGCCGTGGCATTAAAAATTATTTCCCATGACCTCAAAAACTTGGGAATTATTGACCAAATTTTACCTGAACCCATTGGTGGCGCTCATTCCGATCCCTTGACAGCTGCTACCAATCTCAAAAAAGCTTTGTTGGAGAACCTAGACGAACTCAACCGTTTAACCGCAACTGAACGTCGCCAACTACGCTATGAAAAATTCCGCAAAATTGGTGTCTTTACAGAACTTGCGCACTAAAAATAATAGCTACTAACTGATTAGTACATCAACGGTGCTATAATTGCCTATGGAAGCTTAACGATTCTTAACAATCTGAGCAGCTATAGGCATTTGTATTGTGTATTCAGCAAACAAACCGAATCTAATTGACTAGTTTGCAGAGTATTCAGTAATTAGCCTTAAGTTTAGAACCTGATTTATCAGGTCTATATTTTTCATCCTGACTGGTAAAGCTAATGATAGGGAATATAATACCCATAATGGCAAGGCCTTATAGCAATTGTCATAAAAACAGCAATTGATTTTTAGATTTATTTAATTTATGGGTAGGTAGCGAATTAGAACGCTGCCAAAAAATTTGGAGACACCATGAGTTTTGATCAGAAACGACGCGCCTTGATTACCGGTGCAAGCAGTGGAATTGGGAAAGCAACAGCTTTAGCCTTTGCAAAGGCTGGAATAGATGTCGCCTTGGTTAGCCGTTCCCAAGATAAGTTAGAGAGGGTAGCAGCAGCAGCAAAAGAAATAGGAGTGGAAGCAAAAGCCTTCACTGTTGATCTCAGTTGTGTTTCCCAAGTACAAGCTAAAATACAGGCGATCCCCCATGAATTTGGCGACATAGATATTCTGGTCAATAATGCTGGCATGGGATACACAGCCAACCTAAGCGAAACTCCCTTAGAAGATTGGCAGCAGGTGATTAACTTAAACCTCACCAGCGTCTTTGCGTGCATAATGGGGACTTTGCCAGGAATGAGACAACGAGGTCAAGGCACAATAATCAACATTGCCTCCATAGCTGCCAAACAAGCTTTTGCAGGTTGGGGAGCCTACTGCGTTAGCAAAGCTGGGTTATTAGCCCTTTCTCAAACCCTAGCAATTGAGGAACGGAGCCACGGCATTCGTGTTATTGCAATATGTCCAGGTTCTGTCAATACAGAAATTTGGGACACCGAAACAGTTCATGTTAACTTTGACCGTTCCAAAATGTTAATTCCAGAAATAGTAGCTCAGACAATTCTGCACACTGCTTTATTACCACAGCAAGCAGTCATTGAAGAATTGACATTGATCTCTAATGCTGGAGTTATTTAATTAGTAATTGAGTCATTGATTATTTTCATAACGAATTACCAATTACCAATTACCAATTACCAATTACCAATTACCAATTACCAATTACCAATTACCAAGACTTATACCATGACTATCGCTAGCTCCAACGCTTCCAATCGCTCACAATCTCCTCTGATTCCTGACTTATCACAAGCTATCAGTACCAGACCTGACCGCAACACCCATAATGGTAAGCAGGCGGATTTGCACCCACCTTCAGAGGAAAGCATGGAGCAAATGATGGAAGCTGTGCGGACAATGCTCATAGGTGTTGGAGAAGATCCAGAACGTGAAGGATTACTCAAAACACCCAAGCGCGTAGCTGAAGCAATGATGTTTCTCACTGGTGGCTACAACCAATCTTTAGAAGAACTGGTGAATGGTGCCATTTTTGATGAAGGCCATAACGAGATGGTGCTAGTACGAGATATTAATTTCTTTACTCTCTGCGAACATCATATGCTGCCATTTATGGGCAGAGCGCACGTTGCTTATATTCCTAATCAAAAAGTCGTGGGTTTAAGTAAGATGGCGCGAATTGTAGAAATGTATTCTCGTCGCTTACAAGTGCAAGAAAGGCTAACTCGACAAATTGCTGAAGCAGTCCAGACAATTCTTGAACCTAAAGGTGTTGCGGTGGTCATGGAAGCTACCCATATGTGTATGGTGATGCGCGGTGTACAAAAACCTGGTTCTTGGACAGTTACCAGTTCTATGGTGGGTGTGTTCCAAGATGAGCAAAAAACCCGTGAAGAGTTCTTGAATTTGATTCGTCATCAACCTGCATTCTTTTAAGAATTAGGGATTGTTATAAATTAGGGATTGTTATAAATATCGCTCATCCTCAAAATACATTAGGGGGTGAGTGATTTTGTTGCTTTGTGCTTAGAATAAGCGATCACTCTTCGTATTAATTATAAGCTAGACATCTCGCATTGGTGACAAGTTAAGGAAAAGAAGAAATTGTCAAGGGTGGGATTTGGATAGGTCAAAAATCGTGATAAACTCGGTGTAGACAGGTAATTGAGCGATTGAGATAAGCAATAAGAAGCAGCCTAAAAACCAATCGAGACCACGGCAAAAAGAAACACAGACCAATAGTGGAAGATGAAGTAATAGCCGAGCAATTGGAAAGATTACTGACACCAACCATTACAAATCAAGAAAATTACTACCGAAAACATCGAGATTTAGGTATTATCAAACAGAAGCGAAAACCAAATGTTAAGTTAATTAACGCTCCTTTTCGTGATCTTCAACGTGGGACTGACCAGTTTTTTTTCCATATTTCTCCGAAAGCCTCTTGACAAAGGACTTTCAGCCTTAACTTGTCACAAATGGAAATCTCGCACAACTATCACAGCCCAAAAATCAAGAGTATTTAGTAGCCCTACCAGTACAAACAGCACAAACAGCACTAAAAGCTGGACTGTATCTAGCGATGCGTGAAAAAGGTATTACCAAAGTACAGCTTGCTTCTTCTCAATATCCATGAAAAAGAGGTAAGACGTATCCTTGACCCCCATTATGCAACAAAGTTATCTATTATGGAGCGAGCGGAGGCTGGCGGTACTAGTAAAACGAATAGAATTACAAATCACAGCACAATAGAATTTATGATATCAATAACAACATGACGGAAAAAATAGACTATGACCACTTATTTAAAGAACTAATATCCACGTTTTGCATAGAATTTATAGAATTATTTTTTCCCAAAGTTCTCAAATATGTAGACACCAACTCAGTCACATTATTAGACAAAGAAATATTTACTGATGTAACCGCAGGAGATAAATACGGCTTGCTGATAGCGTAGGGTGGCGTTAAGCCATATAAACGAAAAACCTAGATGAATCAAGAGATTCGGGGGGATAAAAAGTTAATTCAGTTCTTATGTACTTAGTACATCCGTTTTGTTGGGGTGTGACAGTTGTGGGTGCAGAATGTGGGTTCAAAATCCCCATCAGATTCCTATATTTAAATCAGAGATGCGATTAACTTAACAACTCGTTCCTTTACCTCATCTCCCAGTCGATGAAAGGTGTCAATATCATGACCTTCAGGATCATCAAGTTGCCAATCTGCAAACACTTCTCTTAAAAACCAGGCTTCTGGTAAATTTACTCCACAACCACATAAAGAAATCACCCCATCAAAATCATCAGCATTAAAATCACTCAAAGCCTTAGAAGTCTGATTACTAATATCAATGCCAATTTCTGAGATCAATTGTACACAAATACGGTCTACTTCACTTGAATCTAACCCAGAACTAAAAATAGCAATTTTTCCCTCTCCTAAAACTTTGGCAAAACCCTCTGCCATTTGAGAACGACGAGAATTTTTTTTACAGACAAACATGACCTTTTTCATGATGTTTTTATTTATTAAATAACGGTTTATGAATTCAAAGCACTATTAGCTAACTTAATAGCTTCTTTTCCTGCTTTTTCCTTGCGTTCACTGTAGCGGTCAGTTAAATAATCAACTTGCTCACGCAACAGCAAGGTAAACTTATATAATTCTTCCATAATATCAACTACTCGGTCACGATACGCAGAATCTTTCATAGGTCCATCTTCGTTAAATTCTTGATAAGCTTTTGGAACCGAAGATTGATTAGGAATGGTAAATATTCGCATCCAACGTCCCAATATTCGCAGCGTATTCACAGCATTAAAAGACTCAGAACCACCACTTACTTGCATAACTGCTAAAGTTCTACCTTGAGTTGGTCTAAATGCACCAATACTCAGAGGAATCCAATCAAGTTGATTTTTCATAATCCCTGTAATATTACCGTGCATTTCAGGAGAAGACCAGACTTGACCTTCAGACCACATACTTGATTCTCGTAATTCTTGCACTTTGGGATGAGTATCAGAGACACTACCATAAATTGGTAATTCACACGGATCGAAGAATCGGACTTCTGCACCAAATTCTTCAATAATTTTTGCTGCTTCTTCTACTAACAAACGACTATAAGAACGTTCTCGCAATGAAACATATCAAAATAATATTCTCGCTCGATGATTGCAATTTGTCATTTTACATCTTTATTTTTGAGAATCTTGGAAATTATTAGAAATAATTCTATAAACTACGACTGCAAACTGTGAACCTAAAATTGGCGCTACCCAATAAATCCAATGATGCTGCCAAATTCCTGCTACTAAGGCTGCTCCAAAAGAATGGGCAGGATTCATACTTGCACCAGTAATAAGACTCATAAAAGCCACTTCCATTGCTACTGTTAAACCAATAGCTAAACCAGCAAAACCAATGTGGGTGCTACGATCTAATCCAGATCCTAAAATCACAAACATTAAAATGAAAGGGATAACTATTTCTAATACTAAAGATTGCTACCAATTGTTGTTTAGAGGTAAAGTTACACCTAAATTAGCAACTCTTCCTAAACAAATTAGTAGTAAATTAGAAGCTAATATAGCTCCTAATAATTGGGCATAAATATAGGCTAGTACTAGCTTTTTAGAAGAAACACTAGTGAAAATGCCAGTGTTAACGCTGGGTTAAAGTGTGCGCTGCTGAAATGTCCTACAGTGTAAATTAATGCAGCTACTACAGCCCCAAATACAAGACTAATACCAATATGTGTGATAGCACCTTGGCTGATTTTGTTCACCGTAATAGCAGCAGTACCAGCAAATACTAATATAAAAGTGCCAATGGTTTATACTAAACATTCCCGTCTAAAATGATAAATTTCCTTAATGAATGACTTGATTTGGAAGAGGACTTATTTAACTACAATACTTCTGGGGAAGATGTGCGAAAAAACTATTTTTTTAGCCTTCTGGCTAAAGTAAGTCAGGTTACTTATGTCTATTTCCCCAGCGCAGAATTTTTCAAACCCGCCCCCATTAGCGGACATTTTCACTTGTACTTGGGTATTATTTTTTGTAATTGCTGGAAAATCCTTGGTGATTGCCTGGGTAATTGGATCTACTGTACTAAAACCATCAATTTTAATAACGGTTACAGTTTGAGAATTAGCAACGTTTGTTGCTTGTGGTGACTGCTTAATGCTAACACTTCTACTGTGATAACTAATATTTGTGCATTTGCTTTCACTAGCTTTAGCTGTATGGTTGCTGCTAGAGTTATTTATCCATCATTAAAAAAAAATTTATATAACAACCATAAGAATAACACAATATAAAAAAATTAATCAAAAAAAGTTGATGAGTGACAGTAAGAGTATTTCCTAACTACGAGTTATTAATTGATTGTCCCCAGTTTTCCTTACTCACAACAAGAATGAGGGGTAGATGATACAGAATTACGGTGAAGATTGGCTACATAGTGTTCTAAAACGTGAAATTGAGATAAATTTAAACTAAAATAAATCCAGCGTCCTTCTTGACGGGCATTAACTAAATTTGCTTCTTTAAGATTGTTGAGATGGAAAGATAGTTTTGATTGACTTATTTCTAAATCATCGCATAAATCACATACACAAAGTTCACTCTGACGCAGCAATTCTATAACACCAATTCTAATTGGGTCAGAAAGGGCATGAAAGCCTTCAGCAATTAAATGAGAAGTTGTGCTGGTAGGAGTGATCATTAATTTCTCAATTATTAAATAGGATTGCTATATAACAATATTAGACAGCAGAACTACTCAAGTTGTATCATAAAAGTTACACAGTCATCTGCCACAGATTATGGACTGCTGTATTAATTCGGAGTCTTACGAACCCATCAACGCTGATCATAACAAGTTTCTCCAAGCTTGCAGGAGACAAAGTTAGTACCATGATGAACCAGAGAATATTATGAAAGAGTCTGTCATTTATCAGGATGTTTTCCAGAAGGGTGAACGCACGGGAGAACAAAAAGAAAAAGAACCAGTTAGATTTTGTCTGCGTTTACTTAATCAACTGTTTGCAGAAATTGATTCTGAGATAGTGGAAAGAGTAAAAGTCTTACCTGTAGAAAAGTTATAAAATTTAGGTGCACCTTTGTTTAATATTTCTGAAGTTGCTGATTTATTAACTTGGTTAAATCAACAAGAGCACTAAACAGTGATTGGTGATTAGTGATTAGTGATTGGTAAAAATGGTCATCTATTCCCTATCACCTATCACCTATCACCCTGATTATGACGCAGAAACTACAGCTTCAGGTTGATAACGAATTCCTGCTTGTTTAAATCTCTCTAAAGCTTCACCCAAGCGATCACACTCGGCAATTAAACTAATTCTTACATATCCTTCACCACCAGCACCAAACGCATTACCAGGAGTAACAACCACACCTGTTTGCTGTAGCACATTTAAAGCAAAATCTGTAGAACCCATTCCCACAGGACATTTTACCCAAAGATACATAGTGGCCTCAGTTTTGGGAATATTCCAGCCTAATTTTCCTAAACCATCAATCAGAAAATCCCGACGGGTGCGATAACGTTGTTGAACATCGTGTAAGTAAGTATCTGGCAATTCTAAAGCTGTTTCTGCGGCGGTTTGCAATGCGGAAAAAATGCCATAATCTAGGTTAGTTTTTAATGTCCGCAAACCTTGGATAATGTGACGATTTCCCACCACAAAACCAAC
Source organism: 'Nostoc azollae' 0708 (assembly GCF_000196515.1). NCBI lineage: Bacteria > Bacillati > Cyanobacteriota > Cyanophyceae > Nostocales > Nostocaceae > Trichormus > Trichormus azollae. The sequence continues at coordinate 3,427,486 of NC_014248.1, read as the reverse complement.
GCGCCAACCTGCCATATTATAAGTTTTAGATAGGGTGTGAAACTCAACACCAATATCTTTTGCACCGGAAATTTCTAATAAGCTGGTAGGTTGATAACCATCAAAAGCTAACTCTGCATAACATAGGTCATGCACTAACATGATTTCATATTTGCGGGCAAAAGCAACTATTTCTTCAAAAAACTCACGGGGTGCAGTGGCGGCGGTGGGATTACTGGGATAATTGAAATAGAGGATTTTGGCTTTTCTGGCTACTTCGTCAGGAATAGAGGTTAAATCAATTAACCAGTTATTTTGTTCTTTAAGAATTAAACTGTGAATGACTCCACCGGCGATGATGGGACCACGAAAATGGACGGGGTAAGATGGTGATGGTACTAAAACAATATCACCAGGATTGATGTAGGCGATCGCTAAATGTCCTAAACCTTCCTTAGAACCTAACAAAGGCAAAGCTTCACTATCAGGATCTAAGACTACACCATAACGGCGATTGTACCATTTAGCAATTGCCTTACGGAAATTTGCAGTTCCTTCAAATGGTGGATAACCATGATTGGCAGGATTTTTTAAAGCTGCTATCCCTGCTTCTATAATTGGTTGAGGAGTAGCCCCATCAGGGTTTCCCATCCCCAAATCAATCAAATCTAGCCCTTGTTCCCTGGCTTTTCCTTTCAGTTCATCTAAACGGGCAAACACATAAGGCGGTAATTTTTGTATTCTTTCTGCGGGGGTAATCCAACTCAAACTCATTCTATAACCTCGGAATAGGTGACTGGGGATTGGGGATTGGGGACTGGGGAATAGTAAAATAATTACGAATTACAAATTACCCATTTTTAATTTTTAATTGATTTGGCGCAGTGGTAGAAATCATAGCCGCCATTAAATGTTCCCAGGCTACTGGAAAAGGTAAACGGTGAATATCAGAATTAGGTGCTAAGGTGATTTCTGCCGCTGTTTGCAACTCAGCTAAAGTAATATTTCCTAAACCCAAGTCTGCTAGTTTTTGCGGTAATCCAATCTCTGCATAGAACTTTAGTAATTGCTGTCTAGCTGCGTCTGCAAGTTGATTGCCTTGGAGCATTTCTTCTAATCGCAGTTGTACTAAAATACCATAAGCGACTTTTTCGCCATGAATGCTAGCATATCCAGATAAGTGCGTTAACCCATTATGCACTGCATGGGCGGCTACAGTACGACATTGTGCGCCACCTAAACCACCAATTAGACCTGCTGATAATACAGTTGCATCAACAACTTCTCGCCACACTTCGCTACCAGGAGATTGTAAAGCAGCAGCAGCTTTTTGGAAAAGGATATCTCGTAAAACTCGTGCTAGTTGGACTGCGGCAATAACCAGAGTATCTTGTAAATGGCCACTGCTAACAGATGCTTCATACCATTTTGCGATCGCATCCCCAATTCCCGCAACTAAGGTCCGTTGGGGTGCAGTCTGAATCAAATCATAATCCAAAATCAGCAAATCAGGACAGCGCGACAACGCCACATCATACAAAAACGCCCCAGATTCCGAATATACATTAGATAAAGCCGTCCATCCTGCACAAGTAGCTGCAGAAGTAGGAATAGTCACTACAGGTAACTGTAACTGATGGCCGACCAACTTGGCTGTATCTAAAGCCTTACCACCACCCACACCAATAATCACATCTGCTTTATGTTCCTTTGCGGCTTTGCGTAAGGCTTTTAAAGTTACTTCACAACAATCAGCACCATAAGAAACAGAAGTGGTTTGTAATTCTTGGGCTTGAAAAATTTCCTGTAAACTTTCTTGGCAAATACCAAGAGTGCGATTTCCTGCCACAATCAGAGGACGAGTTCCCAATTTAGCAATGTCAGCCACAGTTGACGACAACACACCGCCACCTCGAATTACTTGAGCCGGTGCAATAGTTAGGGTTAATAATGAACTAGCGGTTGGAGTAGAAGATTGATTAGGCATAAATAATCTAGTACCGCAAGGCGGAATTCAAAATTCAAAATTTAAAATTAATACGGCGTGAGCCTTTCAGGGATTTGGAATGGTTGGTTTATTTACGCCGTACTGTACTAGTATGTCAAAACTTGATATTTTTTAATCAAATTAGACTGTTAATTAAAGGTTCTTGTTGCCACATTGACAGAAGTCTATTGGGAATTAGCCAGGAAGGTGATCAATTTTTCCTGATAGTGAAATTTCTGAAGTTTTATTATCTTAATATAAGAATAATCGTAATTGTATTGTAATTGACAGAAAAATTCTATCCATTTGGGAATGGGGGCTTGAGACTGGGTAAGAGTAGTTCCCAATAACTGATAACTGATAACTGATAACTGATTTAAGCCGTGGGTTTTGATAGTTGGGCAAACTTGTCAAGATAAACTTCTACAGCCATTTCTGGATCTTCACGAGTTGTCAAAGTTCTTTGTACCTTACCTAAGTAAACTGGTACGGATACCCCTGGTTCTGCGTGGATTATTGTACGGGCGCGGATAGTCAATTGGTTGTTTCCCCTGCTACCTAAACGACCATAAGAATAGAGATGACTAGCCGCTTGACGTAAAGTTGCTTCTAATTCTGTTGGTGTAATTTCAGGTGCAGTCGCAATTACAGCCTGACTGGAACCATTGTCATAAACTAGGGTGTACTTAACTGCACCCGGAATCACAGTCCGACTCAGAGGTACTAAAGACAGTGAAAATAAGCCAGTTGTCAAAACTATCATAAAGCCTGTTGTACCTACCAGCCGAAAGCGGAAACCCCATTTGAAAATAAAAGCCAGAATTGCTAAGACTGCAAATAATAGGGTAGCAATTCCTGACCATTGGGAATATTGCAAAAAATCAGCCGTTGTAAACATAAGGTTTTCATGACAAATATAGCTATTTTACCCTACAGACACCCACTCCGCTTTGTTATCTAGGGTTTGCGGTTAGCCATCAATTCAAAAATCATTCAAAAATGAGTCATTAAAACCGACCTTCCGTACCCTAACTGTCACACATCAAAAAAAGCTGGTGAAGTAGTACACAAGAACTAAAGATCCTTGAAGGAAGAAAAGGCTTAATAAGAATAAGTATGATTAAAATGGCAATAGAGTGGGAGAATAAAGTTTTGTGAAGAAGATAAAAGAAAAGAAAATTGAATGATTTAAAAATTAAATTAGAACAGAAGAAGAAATGATTGAATCACAACAGGAGTTGTGGATAATTCTGTTGTGAAATCAAAGCTTCAAAAAATGGAGATCAAAACCTAGACCATTTAGGCATAGTAGCAGGAATAATAGACGCCATAGGAGTAGTAGAAATAATCCTTGAAATTGCAGAGAAAGTAAGTCCAGGTTATGTAGTAAAAGCCATGATAATCAACGGGTTAGGATTTGTATAAAAACCCGTATATATGTTTCCCCAAGATTTTGAAACAATCCCCTGTGAGCATCTAATAGGAGCAGGAGTAACACCAGAATATCTCAAGGACGATAAACTGGGGAGAGTCATGGATGAACTATTTATAAAAGGATTGGATAGAATATTTTTTCTTGTCGCCTTCAAAGCAGCCCAAAAATTTGGAGTATCCCTATGAGCAGGCCATCTAGACTCATCATAAATGCACATACATTGGCAATATAATACCAGCTTACCAGAAGTAATATTTGAGAATCAAAAAGTAGGAAATAATCAAGAACTAGAAGAATTAGCAGTAAAATCACCAAAAGAAATAACCATCACCTACGGTTATTCTGGTGACCATAGACCGGAGTTAAAACAGTTCATCATAGAAATGATATCGTCATGAGATGGAGACATACCAATATATATTTTTAAAACTAGCATCGGGAAACCAAGCAGATTCATCATGCTTTGGTAAAATAGCAGTAGAGTACCAAAAACAGTTGAAAGTTAATAGTCTCATAGTAGCAGACTGGGCCTTATATACAGAATGAAATCTGAAAATGATGTCAGCTTTAAGCTGGTTATATCCAGTGCCATTAAGCGTAAAATCAGCACAATAATTAATATCAACATTACCAGAACCAGAATTTGTTGATAGTAACTTACCCCGATATAAACTAGCTTCAAAAACAGTAAATTATGCAGGCATAGAATAAAGATGGTTAGTAGTGCAAAGTCAAAAAAGAAGAGAATCAGACATGGGTAAACTCTCACAAAAAATTACCAAGGCACAATCAAAAGCTGTGCAAGTTTTGAAAAAGTTATCACCAGAAAAATTCGCTTGTGAAGCTGATGCTATCAAGGGGTTATCTAAACTATTCAAACAATTCAAATATCACCGAATTAACCAGAGTAACGTTACTCAAATCAAATCTAAGAAAAAAGATAGTTCAGGAGAGATATCCTAATGAAATATCAGCTACAGTCTCCCAGAATGAAAGTAAAATTAATACAGAATTTCTGAGGGCAGGGCCTTTTATTTTTGCTACAAACCTTTTGGATTCCAATGAACTTACCCATGACTCCATCTTGAGTGAATATAAAGCTCAACAGTCTTGCCAGAGAGGGTTTGCTTTTCTCAAAGACCCATTATTTTGTGCAGACAGTATTTTCCTAAAAAGTCCAGAGAGAATAGAGTCCCTGGGAATGATTATGGGTTTATATCTGCTGGTTTATACTTTAGCGCAACGACAAATCAGAACCGCTGTGAGAGAGTCTAAATCAACAGTAAAAAATCAATTGGGCAAACCAACTGACCGCCCCACTTTACGCTGGATTTTTCCATGCTTTCAGTCTATTTATTTAGTTACACTTAACCAAGAAAAACACATCTGTTACTGGACTCAAGAGAGAGATTTCATTGTGAATCTTTTACCAGAGCATTGTTTTCCCTACTATCAATTAGTTACCTAATTTCTCTCTCTATTAATTTAATTTCTATCAGAAAATAACCTCATGTCGTTGATTTATAGCTCTATTTTACTATGTCCATAATTTCTTTTTTTACTTCAATCTATTAGTCTAAGTCATGATTTATCTCTTGAATATCTTCATTTATCTGTTGACTGCTCTGGGCGGTGTTCTTTCTTATTGCTCCTTATTGAGAATAGCTTTTGATGCTATTCTTGGTGCTTTACTGTTTCTCCAATACCTTTTTTCACTGCATCTGTTTGTTTTTATGCTCCCTTGGATTTTTTCTCTCCATAATTTCTCTCTGTGGCAGTTTATGGTGCCGAATGTGGGTTATATTCCAAATTTACTTAAGTATGATCAGTGCTTTTAGAATTATCAAAGATTCTCTAACAATTCAAAAAAAGCTGAATCACTTACAACAAATACTCAAGGCTACGAATGATACTTTGTATGCAGATTTAAACCGAATTAATCAGGAAGTTAAAACAGCCACTGAAAATTATGTATATGCAATGGAAGAGTCAGGAGAGGATAATCTTTTATATTTGTCACCACTGCTATAAATTATTGTTGATATGAATATTATGATGAATAAGTTATATGAACAAGATGTTAAATTCTTCTTAGTTAAGCAAGCAAATTAATTTCCAATTAACTCATAATTCCTTACCTCTTAATTAGTGAATTCTGGTGAAAAATTACTCCACATAAAGCGGCTATGAACACCCAAGACAGTATACTTAAACGCAAGTCGAAAGTGGTAACATCTACCGTATTAAATAGTATCCAAGAAATAACAGCTAGTAGATAACTAAAAAATATTAATCTGTTTTCTGGTTCTAAAGATTGTGATTTCCATAGAAGTTGACTGGCGGTAAATAAAATCCCAGCGAGTATTCCAGAAAATAAAAAAGTTGTAATTAAACCAGTTTCCGCAGATAGCATTAAAAAGAGGTTGTGGGGATGACCCAAGTCAGTTGCCATTTTCGCTTTGTAGAGTCCACTAAAACTGCGTAAACCCCAACCAGTAAAAGGATGCTGTTGTGTTAAATTCCAGGCAAACTCCCATTGGGTTTTTCGCATTAAGGCCACTGGTCTATCAGGATAGATATCATCATTTAACCGCGCCCAGATAAAATAGGGAACGAAGCGACGGAAAAATTGAGCTATGGCAGAAGGTGCAAAAGCTGCTAAAAGAATAACCGTGGCTATACTCATACAACCAGCCACAATTAGCCGCCAACCTTGGTACAAGGCATAAGCTAAACAGGTAATAATAGCGATTACCCAGCCATTGCGGGAGTTGGTTAAAATCAAAGCGATGAAATTAGCAAATACTGCTATTGTCAGAAAAATAACGGGTCCGTAGGTAGATGAAGAGATAGGAAGATTTTTGACTTTGAGTTTTTGTTTGAGTTTTTGATAGTTTTCTAACCACAACCCTAAACCCAAAATAAAAATAGTCACCAAATAAGCGGCTAAAGTGTTGGCGTGCATCAGTACAGAAGCCATACGTCCTGGTGGTTTTCCTCCAGGGGAAAGTGTTGAATCTATCAACTCCCAGAGAAATTGTAATTTGAAACTCCAGCCTAGAAATAATTGCCCAAAGCCGATAATTACCATAGGTAAAGAACCAAATACTATAATCCAAGCTATTTGCCTTAATTGGGCTGATGTTTGGATTAGGGCGGTCAATGCAGCAAATACGAAAAAATAAGGTAATAAGTTGAATAAACCGAGGAAAGCCTCTAGTTTATGAGAAGCAAACCCTGTGGTTATCAACAACAATAAACTGAGAACTGCAAATCCTTGGTGGAGTGGTCTGCGGATAATTAGGCGGTATTTTTTCGCCCAGGTAATTAATGCTGCCAACGATATTGTAACAGCCCCCAAAAATGGATTGAGTGGGAAGACAAGTAACCCAAATTGAAGACTGTTCCAAGGGATTTGCAAACTAGAATCTGGATGATAAAAAGCCTTGTTCAAGCTGGCTCCCAACATTCTGCACGGGTGAGACGAATTTGCGCTAAGGTAAAGATGGTAGGAATAATACGACCGTAATTAGTAGCGATTGCTCTCCATCCCAAATCCGCAAAAAACCAAGCCCACATCATCGGGCCAATAAAGGCAAACATAGTACGGACTGCACCATAACGGGCTGCACTCATCGTCATTCCCCGTCGCGCCATTTGCGCTGTAACATAGCTTTGAAATTGTTTGCTGGCTACTTGTGTGCCTGTAATTGCAGCTTCTTTAGTTACTTGATAGGTAGCAAAGTGGACAGCAAATTGACGGGCAATTTGTTTAAGAACATAAGGTTGAATGACGGAAGTTACAGCTAAAGCACTACCGCCTTTAAAAATTAATCCCAAAGGATCGTTTTGCAATGATAGTGGTAATGGTTGTTGAATTTCTGATGTTAACAACTGACGCTGTACATTTGTGGTAATTTTTTGCTGTTCTTTTTTTGGTAGCTTTTTCCAGACCTTTCCTAAAAGATGTAAAAAAACTTCTGCTTCTAAGTCAACGGTGGCTAAGTCATCATAATAAGGAATTTTCAAATATTTACATACTTGAATTAAAGCTTGTCGGTAAGTTACTTGTTCAGTACGTCCGCGTAATACCGTCATCCCATCAGCCGCTAAAAAACGAAACCGATCTTCTAGTGCATCTAACCAAACTTGACGATCTTGGCTTTGTACTTCGATGGGTTCAGGTGTCTGAACATAATCTAGGGGATTAAACTTGCGACTAAACAGAATTGCTGTTAAGTCCTGTAGTTCTTCTTTGGTGGCTAATTCTAATACCGCCCTTAGTTCATCCAAAATTTTCCCATCCTCCGTTCCATGCAGCTTGTCTGTATATTCTACTATTAGCTTTTAGCAGATATTCTCAAGGTTGAGGTGTGAGGGATGAAATATCCTAATTCTCAGAATTCCCAAGCCAAAATTATTATCCCTGATATTGCTGTCATTGGTGCAGGTATATCTGGTTTAGTTTGCCCCCAGCGGTTACGTCCAGCTGGTTATTCGGTAGTAGTTGTGGAAAAATCTTGCGGTGTGGGAGGAAGAGTTGCGACACGGCGTTTGCAAGGAACTTGTGCAGATCATGGTGCTTGTTATGTCCAACCCAAGGGTGAATTATTCAGTAAATTTGTGGATTTATTGCCAAGTCGCCACATTCTTGAAGTTTGGACAGATGCAGGTGAAGAATTCTCCGTTAGTGAAGGTATATCTCAATCAACAAACCACAGTCCGCGTTATATTGCACCAGCAGAAATGAGTGCGATCGCCAAATTTCTGACTCCTGGCTTAGACATTATACTCAATCAGCGTGTTATCAACATTAATTTAACCCCAGAAAATACTTGGCTTCTCACCCTGGAAACCAATGCACAATTAACCACCAAAGGTATAGTCGTAGCGATTCCTGCACTCTAAGCAGAGGATTTATTAGCACCTTTAGGTAAAAGTTTATTAGGTTAGGTGCTGAATTTCTAGATAGTTTGCATTCCGTCAAGTTTAACCCATGCATCAGCGTCCTGGATATTCCCCCAACACCCAACCCCTTCCCAAATGGAAAGCTTTAACTTTTCATGATCATGGAAATTTACCATGAATTGGACTTGATAGCAGTAAGGGTATCCACGAAGAAGAACCGCATTTTGTGGTACAAAGTAGTCCGAGTTTAGCGCAACAACATCTTGAAACCCAAGACTTACAATCTGTTGGCAATTATATATTGCAAAAAGCAGCAGAAAATTTAGTAATTCCCTGGTTAGAAAATCCTCAATCGATGCAGCAAGTACATCGCTGGCGTTATGCCTTTCCTCACACTGCTTTAGATGTAACTTGTTTATCTGCGAAAAATCCTCTACATTTAGTTAGCTGTGGTGACTGGTGTGGTGGAAATCTGGTGGGAGGGGCAATGGTTTCAGGAGTAGCTGCTGCTGTTGAAATTGACAAACAACTGCGTAATCTACTGCCGGAAAACATAGATTTTTTGGAAAAATTTGTCTAACAAACACTGTAGCTGGCAGTATTAGCCAGTAAAAACGGACTAACAACCCAGTATAATCTCAGGTACACAGGCAAAATATCTAAAAAGTAATGTAAACTTTATAGTGAGCTTAATTTGACCATCAGGTTAAGCATAATTAAGATAACTTTTAGTGATCAAAATTGCTCCATCTAATAGTTTATGCTGCGGTTTCTGTAGTTTTTAACTAAAATAGCGTTTATTTAAAGAAATTGAATTTGTGGAGCTATAATATCGGTAATTAAGCATTAGCTTGAGTCCTATTCAAGAACTTATTCTGTTAATGGGTATAGATTCAATACTACTTGGTTAACAATCCGAAAGTTGTTATTTCGTTTAGGGCAACGTTAAAGGGTCAAGATTTTTTCTTCCTCTGTCCCCCTTAACCGATAACTATTGGTATGGATTAGGAATTAGGATGCAGGCAAGTGTCAGGAGTCAGGAATCAGGAGTAAAACTCTCTTGCTGTGTAGGTTTCAATCTAGATTCTGTACCTCATGGATCTACAATCTGCTATCAGTTTGTTAGTATTAACAGATTTTCGATATCTGACGCACCTTACTAAATATGCAAGTTGCGTAAGTCATGGTAATAAATATTGTAGGGAAATAAATGCTCTGATATTTCACCATAATCAAATATTAAATTGGGGGTTTCAGGTCTAGTACGGGAAGGGGCTATAACTTTAGATCATTACCAAATTGGTATTGATCTAAAGTTAGCGTGACATAAATCATTAAATGGATTAAAAAAGGACATGATAAATCATGAAAACCGCATTTAAATTAACACATTAATCTGTTATTAGTGAAATTAAAATTGTTTTATATACATACCCATACGAAATCAACAGGCTTTTACGATCCCTGATTTACGCCAAGAACTAATTTCTTTTGTGAGCAATCATCTTCCTTATTTTTTCAGCGAACTTCCTGATCACCAAATTATCTTAGATGAAGATGAAAAAGATAGTTTTTTACATAACAAATTATCCCGTAATTTTTTATAAAAACAATTACATCTGCAAAATTTAACTCACCAAGGTACTTTCTCAAGTGTCTAACAAAAATCCGATTGGACTAGTAATAATCTTTGTGAAACAGTTCAACGAGGTTCTCAAACTTCTCACCGTTTTGGTTGATGCTTCTCAAGAGTTTTTTGGGTTTTAAGTAATATCTGTAAGGAGCGATTAATATCTTACACCGTTATTAATCATAAGCTAAGCTAACGTAACTATGCCGTATCTACAACAGATAGATCAACTGCAAGCACATTGCTTAGAATATTTAGCAGATTTAGCTAATTTACATGGAGTTTCTTTGATGGCATTGATGCAGAATTGAGGTTTTCAACCATAACATAAATCGACGTCAGAATTCAGGAATCAGGAGTCAGGAGTCAGAATGTTTGAGAAATTGGTTAATTATCAAATATATCAAATAGGTATTTTTGTCCTTAGTCTGAAAAAGCTGACTGATGATAGCTGAATAATTACATACTACATTGTAGCCTTTACGAGCAAAAGGGAGCATCCCAATTTGGCAAAAATAAAAGAATCCAGATTTAATCAAGTGGTTGTTCTGACTCTTGCTGAGATCCAGAACTAATGTCTAGCAGACAATTACGGAGGGTATAAAATAATCTCGGTATTCCATCACCAAGAGAACGTCTAAAAACAGAAATAACAGCATCAATATGCTCTTGAGTACCAGCTTTGCCCAAATGCTTATATTTACTCAGTTTGTCTGATGCCGGGCATTGGAAATATGGGATTGGCACTTGTAACTTGTAGTACCAATATCTCTTGAAGTTTTGACGGACTTGATAACGGGCTACCCAAGCCCCGGATGCAGCCAGAACACCCTGCTTTAATAAAAGTGTTTGTTGTTTTCCTAAGGCTGTAATCGCCTTTTTAATCCGCTCAAATCGAGCTAGTTTATCCTGTGACGAATATCAGAGTCGGCAATTTCTGCAAATAGATTCCAAATTCTATCATGCCCATCTCCCAAGCAGTAAAGAGTTTTACCGATGTTTTGGCTATTGACCCAATTACTTAGGGAGAGATTGTCTTGAAAGAATGCTCCTTAATATATACCCTCTAATCGCCCTGTTTTATACTCCTTCCAGTACGCAGGCTTTCCTTTCTCTTGAGAGCGTAACCACACTTTTCCCCCCTCTACGCAGACCTCTGTTAATTTCTGTTTTACCTTCGGGGGAGATAAGTCCACTTTTTTGATTTGGCGATGATAGGTACTATAACCAAATTCTGTCCCTGTTAGAACCTTAAGGTCATTCTCTGCGTCCTGGAATGACTCCTTGGCTGCAAGTAATAAAAAGCACTTTTCGACCAATGGGCTAAATCGCCTATACGGTTCTCTCCCCAAAGGAGATGCTTATTTGTTAGTGACTTTAATCTTACCAGTGCAACTTCTTATTGTCCGTGTTTTACCTTTGTTGTGAGAGTCTTTTCTCTGACGAAAAAAAGGCGCTTTTCGGACTGACATGTTCTAAAACCTGGTCGTGTACAGATGTTTCGATGCCCTCAAATGTTTCGATTTTCTTGGGTGGGGTATTTTTATAAAAGATTTTGGCTATCTCGTTTGATGTGAGCTTCTAAGAGTTTTTTATCTTCTGCTGTCATTGTTTTAAACCATACTCTCTGATTCCCATAATTTTCTCAGTTATGGATCGCATTCTTATAGTCCCCCCTTAATTTGCGAGGCATCATCGCGAATTATTTCTCCTTTCTTTCATCTTCTTCCCAAATTGGGATGCCCCTGTGCAAAATCTGTTAATGCTTCAGTTTGATCAGCTTGTGCTACATTTTCTACATAAGCTATTTCTGCACCCAGCTTTTGTTTAGCGAGATTCACACCTTCATAGCCAGATTGATTGCAGGCTTTACCTGTTATGACTGCAGGGAGGACAACTGCTATTTTCAATCCTTCACCACTATTAGCTGTTGTGGGTGTAGATGTAGGATTTGCATTAGGGTTATTAGTACAGGCTTTTAGTAGTAAACTAGTAGTCAACCAAGGCAATGTTGCTGGGTAAGCCCCTCTAATTGATAAACTAGTCAAAAAAGGGGTTGACCATGGCAAAAAAGTATGTTGTAGATTTAAGCGAAGAGGAAGTTTTACAACTGCAAGCAATCCTCAAAAAAGGAAAGCACAAAGCAAGAAGTATAAACCGTGCAAACATTCTTTGAATGGTATCTGAGGGAGAAAAGGAAACGGCGCTGCCGCAGTTCGAGTTCATGTTGCCAAGGTGGAAAGGACAAGAGAAAAGTTTGTGATTGGTGGATTAGAGTTTGCTTTAAAGGATGGGGAAAATCCACCAAAACCCAAAAAATTAGATGAAAAACAAGAAGCATTTTTGATTGCGACTGCTTGTTCTAATCCGCCAGAAGGAAGAGTGCGTTGGACAATGCAATTATTAGCGGAGCATTTAGTGAAGGTTGGTATCATAGATTCCATTTCAGACGAAACAATACGCCAAACTCTAAAAAAAATGAAATTAACCCGTGGTTAAAAGAACAGTGGTGTATTCCCGAAGTTAACCCAGAGTATGTGTTCAGAATGGAAGATGTTTTGGATTTGTACAATGAGCCATATGATCCGAAAAAACCTACACTCTGCCTAGATGAACGCCCATATCAATTAGTAGAAGAAGTAAGACTTCCTTTGCCACCAGAACCACATCAGCCTGAAGGTTATGATTGTGAGTATAAACGCAATAGTATTGTAAATTTATTTGGCTTTTTGAACCAATAGCCGGGTGGAGGCATATTGAAGTTACACAAAGTCGGACAAAAGCTGATTTTGCTAAACAATTAAAAGATTTAGTAGATGTTTATTAACCCCAAGCTGATGTGATACCTTTACTTGTTGATAACCTAAACATTCATACTCCAAGTGTTTTATATGAAGTTTTCTCTCCACAAGAAGCAGGCCGCATTATTCGGAAATTAGAGTTTCTCTATACTCCTAAACACGCTTCTTGGTTGAATCAAGTAGAAATTGAATTATCAGTGTTATCTCGCCAATGCTTAGAACGACGTATTCCTAATGTAGAAATATTATCTTCTGAAATTGCTACTTGGGAGTCACAGCGTAATCAACGAAAACCCAGTGTTTATTGGGGTTTTAAAACCAAGGATGCACGTAAAAAAATGCAGCGTTTATATCCGAGCATTTAACCCAGCAAAATTGTCTTGGCAGACTATTAGTACCTAATGTAGCTGAACTATATATAATAAATTTCCACCGATTTCAGTTAATCACCGAGTTAATTGTCCTAACAAATTATATTTTACATACACGATCACGTATTTGAATATACCTATGTAAAGGATCTAAAAAGCAAGTGCCATGCCCAAACGCCTCCTAGTTGTCTAATCACCTGGAAAAGTCAAAAAGGTGAGTCAAATTCTCGGTTCAGATTGGATTGTTCGCGCTAGTTGTGGATATATCTGCGAACTCAGCAATGAGGGTGATGATTTACTGAGATTCACAATGGAGGGTAATAGTGTCCGCTGCAACTATATCTCCCGTGACCAACGAGCAAAAGAAACAATTCAGCAACTCAAAGCTGCTGTTAGGCAAGTTGATGAAGTCGTTTTAGCCACCGACCCAGACGGAGAAGGAGAAACCATTGCTTGGCATCTTAAATAAACGTTAGGTTTGAGAGAATCCAAGCGAGTAGTTTATACAGAGATAACAGCATCTGCGGTTCAGAATACGATCGCACATCCTAGAAAACTTGACTCCAATTTAATAGGTGCACGATTATGTTGAGATTATCTCGACAAGCTGGTAGGTTACAAGGCTAGTCCGCTAGTTTGGGCATTAAATAAGGGTGCAAAAAGTGTAGGGAGAGTTCAAAGTGCCACATTACACTTAACTTGTCAGCTAGAAAGAAAAATTCTGGCTTTTGTCCCCCAAGATTACTGGAGTGTTTGGGTAGATTATGATTATAAAGAAGGATTCCGGGCTTTCTATAAAGGTACAGCGAATTCTCCCACAGAAACACCACAACCAGAAACTGAAACTCATGATGATGCAGCTAGTAATAACATAGAAAGAGCTGAACCTAAGCGCGTTCTTTCAGAAGCAGAAGCAACAAGATTAGTTGAGGAAGCAAAGCTTCATCCTCATCAAGTTATTCAAGTTGAAGGGAAACTTGTTAATCGTCAAGCACCTCCACCATTTACCACCTCAACCCTGCAACAAGCAGTCAGTTCTAAGTTGAAATTTGCCCCTGACAAAACCATGCAGGTAGACCAAAAGCTATATGAGGCAGGGTTAATTACTTACATGTATGGGAACAGATTCAGTGATGTTGAGTCCTGAATTTTGTGCCAGTACGCATGCATCAATGGTTGGAGCAAAATGACCCCCAGAATGTCCCCCAGTAAGTAGCCAAGCAAGCACCGTAGTAGTAAAATGGCTCCGGAAGCACAGGAAGCTATTCGTGCTACAGATATCTTTCGTCCTTCAGTCCAATTCCGTGAAGAACTACCTACTGATGAGTTTAACCTGTATCTGATTATTTGGAAAAGAGCGATCGCATCTCAATGTCGTCCTGGGCAAGTTCGCAAAGCTTAGGTAATTACTCAGTCAGGAAATCTTTTATGGCAAGCCAGAGGATAGGTTGTAGAATTTTACGGTTATGAACAGTATTGGCCTAATCTTGGTAAAGATGCCGTTTTACCTCTTTTACAACAGCGACAGGTACTGACTTTAGAGAATGCTGGGCATGAAAAAAAACAAACCCAACCACCACCAAGATACAGCGAACCAAAACTCTTACAACTGATGGAATGCAACGGGGTTGTCCTAGTACCTATGCTCCTACGGTTGCTACTTTAAAGAAAGGTAATTATGTGGAGTTGAAAAAAGACAATCTCCAAACTACAGCCTTGGGATTAGAAGTTGATGAGTTTTTACAAAAGGCATTGGCAGATTTATTAGAAGCGGAATTTACTGCCAAGATGGAAGATGCACTAGACACAATCTCTGAAGGAAAAAACTCTTGGCAACATTACCTAACTACTTGGAATCAAAATTATTCTGTACCTGCGCTTTCCAAAGCTAAAGGTGTGGTTATCAATTCATCATCTACAGCTGAAAGTAATAGTTTATTTGAGCAAAAATATGAAACTTCTAAAACTCGCTGTCCTGATTGTAAGGACTTTTTAGCTAAAATTCCCAGCAGTAAAGTCAAGAAGAAATACTTCCTTAAATATGTGAGTGGCTGTGAAAATACTGTTCTGTTTTGGAGTGATTTTAACAAAATCTGGGAAGCACCTAAAACTCAAACATCTCCAGATGAAAATGATCCCAAGCCTTCAGCAAAGCTGACTTTATATCCCTGTCCGGTATGTAAGAAACCTTTGGAGGAATACAGCTATATTAAGGATAGACAAAATAAAAATATGTTGCGGTGTTCTGGTCAAGATTCATGGAAGGATAATAAACAATAAGTGGGAATTTAAATTTAATTGGTTAAAACACCACTTATTCTTTTATTTCCCCCCTCAAAACAAAACCCACCCACACATAAAGGTGTTAGGTGGATTTGTTAATTATTAAAAGTGGAGCTTATGGGAATTGAACCCATGTCCAAATTGGGTATTAACCCCCCGCTCATTCACAGGTTTAGCCTTTCTGACCCTCAAGGCGGGAATCGTTCATTATCCCGAACGTAGGATACTCTGATTTAATCTTAGCCACCAAGCCAACCAGAGAACGCTTGCGGGAGCATCCGTTGGGGTTAGGTCTTTAGTCCTTAACGGAGTCAAACTAAAGACGCTCGAACCTGAAAGAGGTGTTTTAGGCAGCTACTAGAGCTTCCCGACGAGCAAATTTTACGATATTGTTCGCAATTACTTTTTTTTCGAGTCTTTGATTTCCGAGAGGTGACTCGCTCTCGACCTGAATCACAGAGTAGCTTTCGCCAACCTGTCGAAACCGTTAAAGCCCCATGTCTTTCATATTTTTTATTATAGTACGGGATTTTGCAAGTTGACAAATAAAAGGTATAGCTATTTTATTTTTTTTGACTAAATTAAGGGTAGGGATAGACATTTTACAGGTATAGGGATACGCCATGACTAGCCTAACTCTGATTCAACCAGAAGAAATCGTCCATTTATCAGGTATCAGTTGGCATACCCATGAGAGTTTGCTAAATGAACTCAGTACCAATCGTCGTCTCCGCTTAACCTATTACCAGAGTAATCTGGAAATTATGGTTCTTTCACCAGAACACGAACGTTATAAAAAAATTGTTGGTCTATTTGTCGAAACTTTAGCCGAGGAACTAGAATTGGATATTGATCCTCTAGGTTGTACCACTTTTAAATATCCAGAACTATCTAGCGGAGAACCTGATGAATTTTTCAACATCAAAAATGTCAAGTCCATTCAAGGTAAAACTAGAATTAATTTACAAGAATATCCACCACCTGATTTAGTTGTGGAAATTGATATTACTAGCAATTCTAAGGATAGTTGCGCAGTTTATGCAGAAATGGGTGTGCCAGAAATTTGGCGATATAATTTAGCGATATGATGGTATAGTATTTACTATTAATTTTTAGAAGATGGTAACTATAGAATAGTAGTGGACGAAAGTTTAGCTTTTCCTAATTTGCCCTTACCAGAAATTTCCAACTTCTTGAAAAATGCTGTTAGTAAAAATATTTTGACTTAGTCAAAGAATTTAGAAACTGGGTGAGGAGCAAAATTCAAGAGACTTCCAGTTAAAAATTTAAACAATCAGAACACACCATGATTAGCCCTGTGTTATCTCGACTTTAATGAAATTGATGGTTTTGAGGATCTAAGATAGGTAATTACTATAGAAAAAAATCTAAATTTAGAGTAATACTCGGTATTCTATAATGAATAGAAAGGAGGTGATTTTTCAGGATGACTGTAACTGAAATATTAAGATCATAGCTTTGTTGTTTTCATAAGGTTACTGATTTAATATGTCTAAAAAAAAGAAAACTAATAGTCCCAATCATGATCAATTAGAATTAGACTTAATATTTACTGCTTTGGATTATAAAGACAACAAGAAAAATAACCAAGTTTAATCCCTAGTAAATTCCCATATAAACAATCAATCACAATCCTATTCTACCAACTCCCTAAATAGTCCAGAAAACCCGAAAGATGCTTTAGTATATTCTTGACTACACTTCGTTCCGTATGGCTTACACCAAGCTACGCCACGCCACGCCACGCTAACAGAATGACATTGGGTATTGCTTTTTATGGAGTTCTCTTATTAAATTCGGTTAATGTCTAGTGCAAATATTTACATTCATGAACTATTGCATAATCATTAAATTTATTGATAAAAATAGAGGATACATAGAAATTTAATAAAGACCTTATAAATGGGTTATTTCAGAGTTTTTAGAAAACTGAATATACATCATCATATACATCAGTTTTATTGCCCCGACTTACTTAATAACTGATGATTGGTTATGGTTGACTTTACCAATCACCAATCACCGATTACCAGTTTAAGTCAAGGCTTCTGCACCACCTACAACCTCTAAGAGTTCCTGGGTAATTGCTGCTTGACGGGCTTTGTTGTAAGAGAGTGTCAGGGTACTAATCAATTCCCCGGCGTTCTCGCTGGCGTTACTCATTGCTGTCATCCGTGCAGCTAGTTCACTAGCTGCGGATTCTTGTAATGCCCGTAATAGCTGATTGCTCAGATATAAGGGTAATAAAGAATCGAGAATTTGTACTGGGTCTTGCTCGAAAATCATGTCACGGGGTAAAGCCTTTACTTGACTAACGACTTTTTCGCGTTCGACTTGGAACTGACCACCACGGGTAGTTAAGCGGAAGACTTCATCATCTGCTGCTTCTAAACCTTGGGTATTTAGAGGTAACAAGGTTTGGACTACAGGACGAGAACTAACTAAAGAAACAAATTTGGTATAAACTAATTCGATTCTGTCTACTTTTTCTGAAAGGAACAGAGAAAGTAATTCATCAGCAATATTAGTTGCTTCAGCTGCGGTGGGGATTTGTTCTAACCCGCTGTAGGTCGCATCAATTTTATAGTTGCGACGTTGGCAGTATTGGGCAGCTTTGCGCCCAACAACTACAAGACTGGTATCTATACCTTCTGCTTGCAGTTCTTTGACGCGGTTTTCTGCGCGACGGATCACGTTACCATTGTAACCACCACACAGACCACGGTCACCGGAAATTACTAATAAAGCAACTGATTTAACTGCCCGTTTTCTTAGTAGTGGTAAGTTGACATCTTCGAACCGCAACCGGGTTTGCAAGCCATACAATACTTGTGCTAAGCGGTCAGCAAAGGGACGGGTGGCAATTACCTGTTCTTGGGCGCGACGTACCCGCGCTGCTGCCACCAACCGCATGGCTTCTGTGATTTTTTTGGTGTTTTTGACCGACTGAATGCGATCACGTATTGCTTTGAGATTAGCCATAATTTTTATTAGTTGTCAGTTGTCAGTTGTCAGTTGTCAGTTGTCTGTTGTCTGTTGCTACTGACCACTGACAACTGACCAATTACGCTGCTGCTTGGAAGGTCTTTTTGAACTCAGAGATAGCGGCTTTCAATGCTGCTTCTTCTGGATCACCAAGGACTTTCCTATCTTGTACTGCTTGGTAATAAGCTGTATTTCCTGTCTTCAAGTAATCGCGTAGGCCTTGAGCAAAGCTGGTTACTTTATTTACAGCAATGTCATCCAAATAACCGTTAATACCAGCGTAAAGAACTGCTACTTGTTCAGCTACGGAGAGGGGGTCGTTTTGGGGCTGCTTCAAGAGTTCCCGTAAGCGGACACCACGTGCTAACTGGTCTTGGGTGGCTTTATCTAAGTCAGAAGCAAATTGTGCGAAAGCTTGAAGGTCATCAAACTGTGCCAATTCTAACTTAATCTTACCAGCAACTTTTTTCATTGCCTTGGTTTGTGCCGCAGAACCTACACGGGATACGGAGATACCAGGGTTTACAGCGGGACGGATACCAGAGTTAAACAAGTCGGAAGACAAGAAAATCTGACCGTCTGTGATGGAAATTACGTTGGTAGGAATGTATGCAGATACGTCACCAGCTTGGGTTTCGATGATAGGTAGGGCAGTCATACTACCTTTACCTAGTTCGTCGCTGAGTTTAGCAGCACGTTCCAACAAGCGGGAGTGAATGTAGAATACGTCTCCAGGATACGCTTCCCGTCCGGGTGGACGACGTAGTAGCAAGGACATTTGGCGATATGCCTGTGCTTGCTTGGAAAGGTCATCGTAAATTACTAAGGTTGCTTTGCCTTTATACATGAAGTATTCAGCAATGGTAGCGCCTGTGTAGGGTGCGAGGAATTGTAAGGTTGCTGGGTCACTGGCGTTAGCTGCTACAACTACGGTGTAGTCCATTGCGCCTTTTTCTTGTAAGGTTTGGACTACGTTAGCAACTGTGGAAGCTTTTTGACCGATCGCCACGTAAACGCAAACTACATCTTCACCTTTTTGGTTGATGATGGTGTCAATTGCAATCGCAGTTTTACCAGTTTGACGGTCTCCAATGATTAATTCCCGTTGACCACGGCCGATGGGAATCATGGAGTCAATTGCGGTGATACCTGTTTGCATAGGTTCGTGTACAGACCGACGGGCAATAATACCAGGTGCTGGGGATTCAATTAACCGAGTTTCGGTAGTCTTAGGATCACCTTTACCATCAATGGCGCGACCCAAAGCATCAAGGACACGACCAATGAGGACTTCGCCTACCCCTACTTGAGCAATTCTACCAGTAGCAGTTACGGAGCTACCTTCTTGAATGTTTCTACCTTCACCCATCAGTACCGCGCCCACGTTATCTTCTTCTAAGTTTTGGGCGATACCAATAGTACCATCTTCAAATTCTAGGAGTTCCCCAGCCATAGCCTTTTCTAGACCATATATCCGGGCAATACCGTCACCTACTTGTAGCACAGTACCAACGTTAGCAACTTTAACCTCTTGGTTGTATTGCTCGATTTGCTGTTGGATAATGTTGCTGATTTCGTCAGGTCTAATGGAAATACTCATGTGACTATCTGTAATTTTCTGTCGAGATGGAAGAAGTTAATGATGATTGGTAATTGGTGATTGGTGATTGGTAATTCGTAAAAATCTTACCCAGCCCCCAGTCCCCAGTCCCCAATTCCTAGTTACTGCTTAAGCGTAAGGAAAGACGACGGAGTTGACCGCGCAAACTAGCGTCTATCACTTGAGAACCAACTTTGATGATGACACCACCAATTAAATCGGAGTCTATCTTGGTAGAGATTTCTACTTCCCGTACTTTGGTTATAGCAACAACCTTTGTTTTCACTGCTTCCAGTTGTGCTTCTGTCAACGCAACAGCAGATGTAACTTCAGCTAAGACGGTTTGATTTACTTGCCGTAACAAAGCTAAATACTGATCTAGAATTGCTTCTAAGAAGGCTATGCGTCCTCTATCGACCAAAAACAGTAAGAAATTACGTAGATAAGGACTGGTTCCTTCCCCTAGGATTTGTTTGAGCAGATTTTTCTTGTTGTCAGACTCGATAAAAGGATTATCCAAAAAGTTTTGGAGTTCTTGAGAGCCTGAGAGCAAGTTAATCAATGTTCTAGCATCTGTCCCAAACTCTTCTGTCAGATTGTGTAATTGGGCGATGGATAATAAAGCCTGTGCGTAAGGCTGGGCTACTTCGGCTCTGGCTGCATTACTTTTCATGGTCAAGCTCCCATTTGTGCGATGCTACGTTCAATTAAAATTTGTTGAGCATCGTCGGCAATGCCTGTTTGCAGTTGTGCCTCTGCCTTTTTGAGTGCCATAGCTACCACTTGTTGACGGAGTTGAGAGATCGCTCGCTCTGTTTCCGCATTTAAATCAGCCGCCGCAGTTTCTTTCAAACGTTCTACATCCAGAGTCGCCCGTGCTAGAATTGCCTCTCTAGCAGCTTGAGCCTTTTCTTCAGCTACTTGGGTGATTCTTTGTGCTTCTGCCTGAGCCTGATTCAACTGCTCCTGTACTTGTGCCAAAGCAGTTTGTGCTTGCTTCAAGCGGCATTCTGCATCTTGAATAACGCTTTCAATATTTGAGCGTCGCTCATTCAAGATGTTAGTTAAAACTTTACGTCCAAAGTAGAATAGTATGCCAATCAGAAGCACTAAGTTAATGAGATTGGTTTCTAGGATGTCTAGGTTTAGACCGAAACCACCTTCTGCCATTTCAGAATGTTCTGTGGCAAGTAATAAAAAGTTGCCCATGTTACCCATCTACAAGTGCGCTGCTCGCTTGATAATTCGTTGATTTTTCCCGCTCGGGAAAAAAGTGCCTTTTTCGGACACTTAATTTCAGCACGCTGGGACTAATGCCCTTATGTGTTTATGCTTTGATAGTACCAATTTGGCGAGATAGTATTACCTATTTCACCAATGCTGGCCCTAATAGTTTTTCTAGAATCTGGCTGCTGAGGGCATCAACTTGCTGCTCTAAGGTAGCCATAGCTGCTTGCTTTTGCTGCTCTATTTCTTTAGCAGCTTGTTCTCGTTGAGCTTGTGCTTCTTGTTGAGCTTGGGCTATTTTCTGTGCCTTAATTTTCTTAGCTTCAGCCTGAGCAGTTTCCATTGTCAGTTGCGACTGTCTAAGGGCTGATGCTAGTTTTTGCTCATACTCTTGGGTTAAGCGTTCAGCTTTCGCCAAGTGTTCACGAGCATCAAGGTTATTGGTACGGACATAATTATCACGATCATCCAATACCTTGGTCATAGGCTTGTAGAAAATTACATTCAACAAAGCTGCCAGCAACAGGAACTGCAATGCCATTAATGGCAAGGTAGCATCGAAATCAAACATTTCTCTCCTCTGGGGCTGGGATAGTAATTTTCAAAGGCTAGTAACATCATCCAGCCACTCCAAAAAATGCTCACAATTGCTCACATTTTTTCCTGCTTAATTCTGGCAGTATCAACACTATCCAGTCCACAGGTAGCAGTGATTTTTCTAGCGGCTAGCTGTAAATTATCGAAAAATTGCCAGTTGTAGAGGCGTGATTATGTCTAGCAAATTCTAGCTAAACATATCTCACGTCTCTACACTAACAAAACTTTTTAGGTCTTAGGCGAAGGGGTTAGCAAACAACAATACTAGCGCGATCACCAGACCGTAAATTGTCAGGGATTCCATGAATGCTAAGGTTAATAGTAGTGTGCCGCGAATTTTCCCTTCTGCTTCTGGCTGACGGGCAATACCTTCTACTGCTTGACCTGCTGCATTACCTTGACCAATACCAGGTCCAATTGCAGCTAAACCGATAGCGAGAGCAGCAGCTAGAACTGAAGCAGCTTGTACTAATGGATCCATGACGATTTTCCTTGCTTTAACTACAGAAATGACAAATGTACTTAACAACTAGATGTGTGTTTTTCACACTGCACTAGGTTCTCAAATCGCTGAGGCGATGTTTGGAGCAAGTTTGCTCGTCTGAACTGTGCGATCAACTGAGGGCGTTAATGCTCCTCATGTCCTTCTTCGCCGTGTCCCTCTAGTGCCTCATGAATATAAGCCCCTGCTAGGGTAGCAAATACCAGGGCTTGAATGGCGCTAGTAAATAAACCCAAAGCCATAACAGGTAAAGGTACAAAGAGAGGCACGAGCAGAACCAGGACCGCTACTACCAATTCATCCGCTAATATATTTCCAAATAGACGGAAGCTTAGGGAGAGGGGCTTGGTGAAGTCTTCGAGAATTGCGATTGGCAATAGTATGGGCGTTGGCTCTATATATTTCTTAAAGTAGCCTAAACCTTTTTTGCTAAATCCCGCGTAAAAATACGCTAAAGAGGTTAGCAATGCCAATGCCACTGTTGTATTGATGTCGTTGGTGGGGGCTGCTAGTTCACCTGCTGGCAGTTTGATCAACTTCCATGGTATGAGCGCACCTGACCAATTTGATACGAAGATAAACAAGAATAGCGTACCAATAAATGGTACCCAGGGACGATACTCTTTCTCTCCGAGTTGGTTTTTCGCTAGATCCCGAATAAATTCTAGGGCATATTCCATGAAATTTTGGATACCGCCGGGAATTTTCTGGACGTTTCTAGTGGCTGCTAGTGAGGCTATTACTAGGATACCAATCACAAACCATGAGGTGAGAAAAACTTGCCCATGTATTTTGAGACTGCCCAGTTGCCACAAGAAGTGTTGACCTACTTCCAATTCGGCGAGGGGAAAAGCATTAAAGGCGTTTAAGACACTAAGCATGGGCATTCTTCAAGATTTTTCCCCAGAAATCGAGGATTGGAGGATTGTCTGGAGTGAGCCTGAGTTTTAAGTTTCAGGAATGAATACAGTTTGCACCATATAGATGAGGAGGGTAACTTTGTAGGTGAGAAATCCCAAGAATATAGGCAAAATATGTAGCTGATGCCATTGACTCGCCAATATAATCGGTATAATTATCAGGGCAAAACGATTTTTGCTCAGACTTTGTTTTTCGCCACCAAGCCTCTCAACATCTTTAGCCAGCATTTTTAAGTAAACCACACCTGTACAAGCCCCAATAAAATAATTGAGGGCAATGTTTAAGGAATGAAAAATCCACACAGAGATAAAAAGAATCCCCGTCAACACAAGTGTGATTACTAACAACTTCTGATAGAGTTGATAGAACTCTTGCATAGATATGTCATCTGGTTCTGTATCTTCAAAACCAGATGAAACATCTTGTTGTGTTGTCTGATTGGGCGCAATTGATTCGTCTGACAAGCTCACAGGACTTGAAACTAGTACAGCTAAATATGGTGACTGCACATTCAGTCAGCTGAATCATATCACGATCCGGTAACAATACTTTAGGAAAAAACAATTAACTTATTTTTAGTCATTGGTGATTGGGCATTGGTAAAGAAATTTCTCCTCTGCTTCCTCTGCTTCCCCTACACCCTCTCGCTGGGTGTTAATAAGAGTAGTTGTTGTTTGAGGAGGTTTCTTACTCCGTTTAAGTCTAGCTCAACTTGGGCTAAAATGTTGGCCAATGTGGCAGAACCATTACATTTTTGCATAAAGTCAAATTCGGCTGGTGATAGGTTAACTATTTGGTAATCATAGTTAAATAAACATTGACTGGGAAATCCATCTATGCAGGGGTTAAGTTCGGGTACTGCTGCTAATAAGCTGTTATCGTTTGACCAGTTGGTTTTGGTAATGGGGGGACGACCGAGAAAAAATTCGTAATGGCTTACTTCTGGATTTAGTAATTCTATCAGTCGATAACGTTCTCTTTCGCTCAATTCTCCAGCTCGTTCTATTAATTCCGGTGCTTTAGCTAAGAGTGTTTCTAATTGCCAAAATCCAGGATTGGAGAAACTAATAAACTCTAACCCGGAAGCATCAATTAATTGAAATAATGTATCAATATTGTAATCAGTTTCCTGGGGATGCACGTACATATCAGCAAAACATTCATCCTGCTGGTTTTCTAATGCCCAACGTTCTTTTTCTCTTTTGACAATGCGGTTGCTTTCTGGTAGGGAAGCGAATATTTTTCTACCGACTTGGACACCATCGTGATAGTCGCCTTTTATATTACCTTGGAGGAGTGCAATCGCTTTTTGAATGAGTTGAATTTCCCAGCGTCCCAATTCTCCATACACAAAAATGTGCATTAATCCATCGGTAGCTAACTTTTTAGCTAATGCTTGGATACCACGTACGGGGTCAGGTAAGTGATGCAATACACCAACACAGTTAATTAAATCAAATTTACCTGGTATCTGTTCAACATCATATATACTCAGGTGATGAAATTCTACACGGTCAGCACCAGAACTTTGACAACGTTTCTTTGCTACTTCTAGCGTACCAGCACTTAAATCAATTCCGACTATCTGTGCGTGGGGGTTGAGATGTACTAAATATTCTGTTGAGACTCCTGAACCACAACCAGCGTCTAAGATGCGGACATCTTGTTTTTGTGGTTTTCTACCTGTGCAGAAGTTGTATGCGGCTAACCAATTCCAACGCCAATTATATCCTGGTGGTGGTTCATCAAGGATAGGTTCTGGGGGGTATGGATAGGTGTCGTAGAGTTTTGCAACAGCAGCACTTACTTGGGAGTCGGACATGATCAAGATTAACGCAGCATTTTTGAGTTTAGCTGATGACGGGAATTAGGGCAAAGATTGACCATATAAATTCTCTACATTCGTAGTGGTTTACTGTAAATACTTCTTGTACATAAATGTATTTATTGCTTGCAAGTTAAGCGCTTCTATGGCGCTTAACTTGCATTATCCATGAACGAGTAGTATCTAAATTAAATATTTAGGATCCAATTTTGATTAACCAGGAGCATTAATCATGCCAGTAAGACTGCCTGAGTTTGTGGAAAACCCTGAAAAGAAAATCGTTGTCCTGTAATTCTTCTGTTGGATACTTCTGGTTGAATGTCAGGGCAACCTATACAGGAGTGAAATACACGAAGGGAAATACAGACTCTACCACGATATTCTTTTAACTTGGTTAATTCCATAGCATTCAGCCCAAATGCTCAAACCCTTGCTAGTGGTAGTTATGACGGGACTATCAAGATTTGGCGGATATGATGACGTGAAAAATGTATCTATCTAATTTAACTAAATCTAATTTAACTAAATATTTATTTATAATAGCCATCAATTGTATTAACATGACAAAAACAATATCCAAAAAAAAGCTCCTGTACTTGTATAGATTCAGCTAAGGGTAGATAAAATTAGAGAAAGTAGGTAGACACAAATAAACATAACTATGTAACAAAATGTAAACTACCTGAAACCCTTGGGATTGCTTGATTCCCCTTTGCTGCATTCGCCATGACATAGTTATAAATTTTTCCGCCCACCTACTTATTTATAATGAATGGAATACAGCAAGTTGACATTAATCAATTACCTCCAGAAGTTCAAACTACTATCAATCTTATTTGCATAGGCGGTCTCTAGCCTCATAGTAAAGATGGCATTGTGTTTAAAAACCTTGAAGGATTATTGCCACCACAACCTCGAGGATATTATAAAGAATACACAGTACCCACTCCCGGGGTAACAGAGAGAGGTAGTCGTCGCCTCATTACTGGACAAAATGGCGAAATTTACTATACAGTAAATCACTTAGCTTTCAAGAAGTCATCTAGTAGTTGTAATAAGTAAGGAATATTATGAATAATTTTTTCAATGTTTTATCAACAGATATTAAATCAAACATCCGCCAAGCAATCGAACAAATAGCCGCAGAACCAGGAACAAAAGTTTTTGACCTGGATGGTTAAGAAAATCAATAGCAAAGAAACATTTTTAAAACAAGCTGCTGAAGCAATGGAATTTCCTCAATACTTCGGCAATAACTGGGATGCTTTTGATGAATGTATTACCGATTTAAGATGGTGTCAGGCTCAAAGATATGTCATATTTTATG
The DNA here is from genome assembly GCF_000196515.1 of 'Nostoc azollae' 0708. NCBI lineage: Bacteria > Bacillati > Cyanobacteriota > Cyanophyceae > Nostocales > Nostocaceae > Trichormus > Trichormus azollae. Next base: position 3,401,087 of record NC_014248.1, on the reverse strand, counting down.
ATCATGCTGATATCTTTGCTCAAGCTGAACCGAGCCAGTACCAAATAGGGATATTTTAAATTCAGAGAAAGAATACTGGGAAGATAATAATATTGCTCTTAAGTTTTTACAGATAAACCAATAGGTAAAATTAATGTTGCACTATTTGTGGTGTGGATTGTTTTTTGTAGTTGTCTGAATCAGGATATCCTGAATTTAAGGATGTAAAGGATTGTTATTTATAGATTGTTTGTGAATATTTAATGATGAGTTATTTTAAAGAATAGAACTCCATCAAAAAACATCCTGTAAATCCTCTGATCCTATAAATCCTGAATACTTAAAGTAAGGATTCCCTTTCTTCCTTCATAATTAAAATATGAATCACTATAAATAACTAAACAGGAGTAAACAAATTATTAATAATTAACCGCAAATAATACTAGGAGAAGGAACTGTACGAACTTATGGAGACTTACTGAAAAAGGTACGTAGAGGTGATAACCTCACACCTCATCATATACCTGCGGATGCTTTTATGAAAGATGAAGTTCCAGGTTATAAAACAGAGCAAAGACTTGCCATCATGATGCAACATTTATCACCAGGAAAAGGAGGTCCTCATCGGCAAACTATTTCTTATGGTAAACGTCCTAACTTAAACTTATCACCTAGAGAAGCATGAGCACAAAAAATTTGTGATGTCCGTTCTATTTATGTTTCTCAAGGTTTGTATAATAGAGAAATCAGAGAGAGTTTACAAGCATTAATCAGACTGAATAAGGTAATTTTGCAATCTATTTTCGTTAAAGGAGGTAAAAACCATGAATCAAAATAATTTCACGACAATCTTAACAGAAAATTGCCTAATGCAAACAGAAGAACAAGTTAGAAATTTTGAAAATGCTTTAACTGCAATAGCTAAAAATCCTGATGAAAATAATTTATCTGCATATCATCTGACTTTAGAGGGTCAATGTCAAGAGCCAGAAGTGATGTTTGGGTTAATTCACTTCCTGGAATATTTTGATATGAAAACCCAAATTTCAGCATTTATTCATGTTATTCCCCAACTAATAATAACTGCACCTGAATGGACAAGAATCATTCATAACCGAATTTTAAATCATGAATCAGCTTGTCAAGTTTATCAAAACCTATTACATTCAGCTAATTTAAACTCTCCTCATTTCCTCTATCATCTTTTGGAAGAAAGTATTATGAATAAATTGCAAGTGAAAGAAAGTGTATTAACGTAATGTGATAATTTGGAGCTTAGACTCCAATCTTATAGACGGAAATTATGCACTTTCTCAAAAACCTTCCAATTAAGAGTAACTGAAATACCATTAACTGATATAGCAGCAATGGGTAAATCTTAAGTACCAACGCGAATATTTTGCTTGACTAATTCAGTGGAAATATTACCAGCAGCTTCGCTCGCTAAGTTACAGTAAATTAACAGTTCCTAAGAAGTCTAAATTAGCGTAGAAATTTGCATAAGCTAATACTAATTAATCCGATGATCAGGCATTTGTAATTACATTGAACCTACCAGATAATTGTTCTTTAGCAGTAATTAATCATAGTATATTTATGGCAACTTATTCAAATTTAAAGTTGTCTTTATTAAGACACTGTAACACAAATGCATGTCTATGTTGAAAGAGAGAAAAATGATCTGTATCAAGTATCCATAAGCTCATTATATATATCTCCTCACTTTCAATTTATTGCTAATCTTCCTCCATCGCTGCATCTAATTCACGACGATATTCTGCTATATATTGCTGTACTTTATCAAAATGTGGATTATCCTCAAGCATTCCTGCAAACTTCATCCAATGATTTCCTGTTTTCACTGCTTCAATTTATAAAGTCATAATCCTAGCATTTCCTAAACGCACTTGGAAAATCTGATCTAATGCTTCTATTGCTTCCGTTTCTGTATTTCCTATACCTTGACATTCTGGTAAACTTAATAATGCCGCTTTCAAAGTGCGATCTGTTTGACTTTTAATTAATAGGTCATAAGTTGATTTAGCTGCAATTTTCACGGAAGATTAGGGATAAGAACTTCTAAGGGTTAAAATGATAATATAGCCACCTTTTTAGTTGCATTTTAATAATTATAAACTTAATCATAAATTACCAGCAGTAAAGTAGATTTTTTGTGGTTCTCAGAATCAGGATGCGCAGGATTTAAGTATATACAGTATTGTAATTCTTATATCTTATGTGCTATGCTTTAAATTTAAATATTCATAAAATAATGCTACAAGATGAATTTGAACATTTACCAAAGCAGGAAAATATGGCTAATTTAGCAAAGTTAGAGTAAGAAATTAAACAGATTGTTAAAATAGTAACTTTGTTAAAGTAGTAAATACAAGCTGTTTATGGGAGAAATAGCCATGACAGTTATAACTCCTAAAAGGATGACTTTTGAGGAATTTCTTCAATTTGATAACGGTACGGATAATTTATATGAGTTGGAGAACGGAGAATTAATTCGTATGCCTTTAGAAAGTGAGCCAAATCGTCGACGATGTTTTTAGTTGCCTATTTTCTGAAATTAGGTATCCCATTTTACCGCTTGAGTATAAAAATAGAAATGGCTGTATATAGTCGGCAGGTGGCGTGCATCTTCTTGACTTGGTGGTGTTTTCTGAAGAATTAGCTCAGGTCATGACAGGTGCTACATGCTCTCTAATTTTAATGGATATGCCGCCACGTTTCTTAGTGGTTGAGGTAGTAAGTCCCAATCAGGAAAATCGGGATTATCGTTACAAGCGTTCTGAGTATGCAGCGCGGGGAATTGCTGAGTATTGGATTTTAGATCCGATTCAGCAAAAAGTGACGGTTTTGGAGTGGGTTGAAGGTTTTTATGAGGAGTAGGTTTTGTCAGGTGATCAAGTGATTTCTTCTCCTTTATTTCCTGATATGAAGTTAACTGTGACTAAGGTTTTACAAGGATAAAATGTTATGAAAATTAAGGATGTAGAAGATTGTATTTTATCTATCGTCTTGAATATTTCATGATGCTTTAAAAAAAGATCTCCATGATTTCTAAAAACTATATTTCATCAAAAAACATCCTGTTCGTGTAGGGTGGCGTTAGCGATAAATCCTTGAGACCTGGAAATCCTGATTCTGACATTTTTTATTTATATGAATTAAGATATAGTCCAATATTCTCAATACAAAACCTAATCACCTCATCAGAACTTAACCAGACTATTCGCTTGCAATAAGATACCCCAGTTCTTAAATGAGTTGGGGAGCTTTTAACTTTTATAAATTCAAAGTATAAAGTATAGAGTATAGAGTATTAATTATTAATTAAGAATTATAGATTTAGATTATAAATTATGGTCGTCTCCACAATGTATGTAAATCCTGTTACAGGCAATGATGCTAATACTGGTTCTCGCCTGAGTTCTGAAAGAACTATCACTGCTGCTTTAAAGGCGACTCAATCATCGGCAATTATTCAGTTAGCACCGGGGACGTACAGCACTGCTAGTGGTGGGGTGTTTCCCCTGATTATTGGTCGGGGGATATTAGTGCTGGGTGGTGGGTAATGAAGCTAACAAGGGTCATTTAATTGTGATTATCTGGAAGTGGTGAGTATCAAAGTCCTACTTTTGGTCTACAAAATATTACATTATTGCTGCTAGGTGATGCAAGTTTGTTGGCTGTGACTGTAAGTAATCCTATTGCTAGGGGTACGGGGATTTGGATTGAATCGACAAGTCCGACTTTAGCAAATAATACTTTCAGTAAATGTGGGAGAGAAGGGATATTTGCAACTGGTAACGCTAAACCTGCAATTTTGGATAATCTGCTTGTGCACAATGTAGCCAGTGGGTTAATGATGGTACGTTATAGCAAAGGGGAAGTGTTGCGGAATGTATTTGAAAATAACCCTGTGGGGATAGCTGTTAGTGATTTTGCAGCCCCTCTGGGGGCTAATAATAAACTCACAAATAACCGAATAGTGCTCGGATTGTCTCCTGATGCTAGTCCTGTACTGCGACGCAATCTGATCAGCAAAAATATTCAAGGTGGTTTGTTGGTAAATGGTAATGCAAATCCTGACTTGGGTAAAGAACAAGACCCGGCTGATAATATTTTTCGCACTCAAGGTGAATTTGATGTCCAAAATTTATCTTCTCAAAACTTAATCTCTGTGCCTAATCAGTTGAATCCTACTCAGGTGAAGGGGTTGGTAGAATTTATTGCGGCTACAGCCGACACTCCCAGTCAAGTGGGAATTAGTACCAGTTTTTCTGATTTAGATGGACATTGGGCTGCTGCTTTTGCTGAGGTTTTGGTGAATAGAGGTTTTATTAGTGGCTTTCCTGATGGTACTTTTCAACCATCCACATCAATTACTCGCGCTCAATATGCTGCCTTAACTACCAAGACTTTTCAACTCCCTGATAGCAATAATTTAAATAAGTTTAAGGATGTGAGAACTGATTTTTGGGGTGCTGGTGCTATTGTAAATGCTGCTGATAGGGGTTTTTTGGGTCGTTTCCCTGATGGGACTTTCCGACCAGGACAAAATTTAACCAAGGTTTAGTCCATAGTATCTATTGTCAATGGGTTGAAATGTTCTGGCAATAATCCCAATGGGTTAAGAGTGTACCAAGACAGGGCCCAAATTCCCAGTTATGCTACCAATACAGTTACAATTGCTACCCAAATGCTGCTGGTAGTTAATTATCGACAATTAGAACCTTTAGAACCATTACGAGAAATCACCCGTGCGGAGGTAGCTCCTTTAATTTATCAGTCATTGGTGGCTAAAGGTGAAATAGAAGCCATACCTTCTGTTTATATTGTGAAACCAGATACAGATATTCCCTCATTTTCTGATTTAGTGGGACACTGGGCAGAACCTTTTATTCGGGCTTTGGTAAGCATGAATTTAACTCAAGGTTTTGCTGATGGTAGTTACCAACCAGATAAACCTATGACTCGCGCTCAATATGCAGCTTTCATAGCTGCTGCTTTTAACCCTGTGTCCAAACGTCAAGCCACAGAATTTACTGATGTAACATCAAATTTTTGGGCTGCTAAGGGGTGATTCAACAGGCTACTAGTGGGGGTTTTGTGGGCGGTTTTAGTGAGCGCACATTTCGTCTTCATCAGAATTTACAACGCCTACAGGTTATAGTTTCTCTTGTCAACGGACTGGGATTACCAACAGCTAGCACCGATTTGTTAAATGTCTATAGTGATAGAAAGTCTATTCCTGAATATGCTCGCATAGCGATCACTACTGCCAGACAATATAAAATGATCATCAATTATCCAGACTCCAAACTACTTGCAGCAACACTAGATGTCACAGGGGGAGAAGTTGCAGCTATGATTTATCAGGCACTAGTCGCTCTCCAGCGAGTCAAACCCATTAATATAGTTATCAGTTAACAGTAATCAATGGTTATTTTCTCCTACACTCCTGCTCTCTTGGTTTACCTTAAATTCCATACAAAAGTACATTTGTCAAGTGCGTAAGTTATACTATAATATTTTGCATATTAGCGATTGACAAGTAGAATAAAAAACACTGCCTATAAAATTTGCTGCTGCTGAACAAACATTCATGTAGCTAAAAAGACGTTAGGCTAGATGCGATGGGTGAGACATTTATACCTATTGCCTGGAACTAAAAGCCCCATGCTAACAACACCCCCAGATACCTCCGCCCAATTGGCCGTCAACTTATTAGTCCACTATAGTTTTGACCTCAATGGGTACAGTGCCAGTGAGTTAATTAACCGTTGGCGATATGATTACCCAATGAATTGGCTACATCTAGCAGTTATTGAAGCACTGTATCAAGGACGCTATAAAGCGATATCAGTACAACAAATATTAAACTTTTGGCTACGGCGAGGTGAGGTGATTTATCATTTCAACATGGAATTTGACCGCCTAATTTGCAGTAAGTTTCCAGCCAATTTAACCAAAATATCTCCCCCTGTTTTACCAGCAATACCGCAAGCGCAGCCAATTGAGCACCCGAAAAACCTTCAATTACTGCCTGCTCCAGGAGGTAATAATTACCGAGAGAGTCACATTGCATCCCGAACTCTGGCCAATGGAGAACGGGATAGTCGTGTTTTAACATCTCCTTCATTTAAAGTGGTAACAGATGTTAGCAAGCGACAGTTAGCAGCAACCGTCAGTCAAAAGCTGATTGCTCAAAAAAGCCTGGTTCCCGCTCAAATGCCAAAACTGCTGGCAGGAAATGCTAATAATCCGCCAATTGGCCAGTTTACTCCTCACAGGAGCGATCGCACTGAGTCATTCACATCCAAACTCAAAGCCATGACTGGTGAAGAAGCTGAATTTGCTGTGTGATGGGAGAGAGGAGGCAAAAGACAAAAGGCAGCAGTATGAATTTATTTTCCTCCCCTACACCCCCACATCCTTATACCCTTTTCTTCGTCCTAATCCAATTACAAGTTAATTCAATCGCTCGATGATAGCTCTCAAACCCCTGCTATTAAGAATTTGAACCATGTCGCTAGCTTTATTTTGAGTGCTAAAAACTCCTACTTGCATGACTGTGCGACTTTGTGAGACTTTAGCAAAAGCATCAGGGACTACAGAAAGCACTGTTTCCCGTTGTTGGTTGTTCGTGACTGGGACTACCACACGATAACGTGAACTCTGACGAGTGGTTGTATAAGGTTTGGATGGTACGACTACACTGGAATTACTATCAGTTCTAGGTGTGGAATTGGATGCTTGAGGAGCAATAAATTCAATTACTCCTGATTCCATCACTTCTCATTCAATTAGACCCTGTTCAATAACTCTGGGTTCAACTCCCACATAATTTAATACCGATGTATTGCTTTGAGAATTAGTTTTGGGAACAGAATTTTCTAGATTAGTTGGGGCTATTTTAGGGATGGGATTATTTTCAGGGGTATTGCTACGACTGGATAAAATCACTATAGACTGGTTGAAAGCTCTGGGGATATTGGGTTCTGCAAAAACTATCTGTCCTCCTGTGGGTATTTGCTGTGCAGAGACAGAATTAGTTGCAGAATTTCTAACAATTATTGCTTTTGTAGCGTTATTAATATCTACATTGCCGATGGATGATGCGATTTTTACATATGTTATTTCCACCAGCGAAAATTACCTGCTTGGCAGCTTTGGCGTTAATATCATAGCGCGAATTATTCCTAAATCGGTTGCCACCTGGCTCACTGGAATTGCCTAAATCTGGTATAGCTTGGTCAATTATGACCAAACCATCTTCTTTACTGCTTTGAATGAAATTTTTCCGTAAAATCGGGCTGGTATTTGCTTGAACGACAATTCCTGATCTGTTGTTGGAGATTTGATTACCAACAATTATAGGAGAAGCATTTTGAGCGAAGTTAATCGCAAAACCATTGTTTTGAAAGAGATTTTCCCAAATTTCGGGACAGGAATCAGCAGAAACGGTAATGCCATTTGCACCATTTTGATAAAAATAATTTTTGCTAATTGATAGGAGTGGCATTACCAGTGGTAGAAATGCCATCTTGGGTATTGCCAGTAAATCTATTTTTCTGAATCAAGAGATTAGCCGATTCAATCCATCAACCATAAGCAAGGCTGTTGGTCTTGGTGACTGTGACTCCGCTTAAACTGGCTAGGTTAGCACCGACAATAGCGACGTTTTGACGGACAAACCTGCGACTGAGGTATTCACCACCACCGATAATTTTGACGGTTCTGCCTTGGTTGCGAATACCTCCTTGAATAGCTACATTCTGTTTGAGGATGATGGGGAATACTTCGCCTGTTTTGGGGCTGTATGTACCTGGAGCAAGGATAATGAGAGTATTTGGTTGTGCTAGTTGCAAGGCTTTGGTAATTGTCTTTAAGGGAGCGATTTTACTACCGTTACTTTCTTGGTCATTGTCGATACTTGGGTTGACAAAGAAGATGTTAACCTGAGAAATTGTTCTGTCACTCTGGACTACTTTTGTTGATGTTGTGGGAATTTGAGCGATTGCACTGCTAATGTTGTTACTCCATAAGGCTGGAATTACTACCGCCAAACCTAAGGTCAAACATACAATTGGGGAAGGTGTAACTGAAAGTCTCTTAAATTCTGAGAAAATGAGTTTTTGAAACAGCATCTCTGCTTTACAGCTAGGAATAAAATTAAGAAGAGGCATAAACTATATGCAACTCCGGTAGCACACCAATCAGTAATGTTCTCAGACTTTCAGACCTCAATATGTCGATTATATTACCCGTAAAGCTGACCAAGTGGCTATTTTTCCTACAAATAAATTAGTAAATTTTAACTGTAGCAATCCTCAATGTAACGTGAATAAACTCAATTTCCAATGCCCAATGCCTAATATCCACACAACATAAGTGAAATAACAAATTAAATCGGATTGCTATATGTCAATTTTAATTAAACTCATAATGGGATTGTTTTAATGGTTACAGCCCATCATCAAGGACAAGAAACACAACAAGTGGTATACCGCATTCTGGATGCTAATTTGGATCGCGCTCGTGAAGGGTTGCGTATTATTGAAGAATGGTGTCGCTTTGGATTAAATGATGCCTCGTTAGCTGAAGCTTGTAAGCACTTACGTCAAGAGCTCGGTCGGTGGCATACCGCACAAATGAGGGCAGCACGAGATACACTTGGTGATCCTGGTACGGGTTTAACTCATCCTCAAGAGGAACAACGGGCTGATATCACATCTTTGTTACAAGCTAATTTTTGTCGTCTCCAAGAAGCACTGAGGGTTTTGGAGGAATATGGCAAACTGTATAACCCAAATATGGGGAGTGCTTTTAAGCAGATGCGTTATCAGGTTTATACTCTAGAAAGCACTTTGATGGGTTATCAACGTCATCAATTACTGGGGCAATCGCGTCTATATTTGGTAACATCGCCAGTAGATCATTTTTTGGAGACTGTGGAAGCAGCTCTCAAAGGCGGACTAATGCTGCTACAGTTTCGTGAAAAGACATCTGATGATCTGACTCATCTGGAAAGAGCCAGGAAACTCCAGCAACTATGTCACGATTATGGTGCTTTGTTTATCATCAATGACAGGGTAGATTTGGCGCTGGCTGTGGGTGCAGATGGAGTGCATTTAGGACAACAAGATATGCCGATCGCAGTTGCTAGGCAATTATTGGGTTCACAACGGTTAATTGGGCGGTCTACCACAAATCCCCAAGAGATGCAAGGGGCTATTGCGGAAGGTGCAGATTATATTGGTGTGGGTCCAGTCTATGAAACACCAACTAAAGTAGGTAAAGCCGCAGCAGGTTTGGAATATGTCAGATATGCGTCCAAAAATTGTCCAGTTCCTTGGTTTGCGATTGGGGGAATTGATGCGAGTAATATTAATGATGTGATTGATGCTGGAGGTCAAAGAGTAGCTGTAGTACGAGCGCTCATGCAAGCTGAACAACCTACATTAGTCACACAGTATTTTATTTCTCAGCTTTATCGGAAGTAGGTAGGGGACTGGGGACTGAGGACTGGGAAGATAGGAAAATTAATCAAATTTTGCTTATTCGCTATTTTGAATCTTGAATTGATTTATTATGAATTCTCAAATTAGTTTGCAAGTCAATGGGGAAATACAGAGTTGTGTATCCCAAACCTCTTTACCTCAACTACTTCAGCAGTTGGGTTTTAATCCTCGTTTGGTGGCGGTGGAATATAATGGTGAAATTTTACACCGTCAATTTTGGTCAGAAACTAAAATCGAAAATGGTGATCGCTTGGAAGTAGTTACTATTGTCGGAGGAGGATAGTCTTCTGTATATATTTAGACAGAGTTTCTGCGTAGTTATTATTCTCACCCATCAGCCTTAATGCGGTAGGATTTTTAGCGCAACTCAATAAAGTTCTAAAATAAAAAAGAAACGCAATCATTCATAACATTCATCAAAATCAATGGGAATATTCGGATTAGGTAAAAAACTGGCTATGATTTCACCTGAAAAAGCCTTACCAGGACGCACAAACAAGATGGCAGTACCGGCAAAACACTACGTTAACAGCAATCCTCTCAAACCGCCTTTTCCGGAAGGGATGGAAACAGCAATGTTTGGTTTAGGCTGTTTTTGGGGTGCAGAACGTAAATTCTGGCAACAACCAGCAGTTTACACCACTGCGGTTGGTTATGCTGCTGGTTACACACCCAACCCAACCTACAGAGAAGTATGCACAGGTTTAACGGGTCATAATGAAGCAGTGCTTGTGGTTTTTGACCCTAAGGTAATTAGTTATTCCCAAGTGTTAAAAGTTTTCTGGGAAAGTCATAATCCTACCCAAGGTATGCGTCAAGGTAATGACAGTGGTACTCAATACCGTTCGGGTATTTACGTTTATTCCCAAACTCAAAAGCAACAAGCAGAAGCATCACGGGACGCTTATCAACAAGCACTTAATGGTGCTGGTTATGGCAAAATTACCACGGAAATTTTAGATGCACCTGAGTTTTACTATGCTGAAGACTACCATCAGCAATATTTAGCCAAAAATCCTGGTGGATATTGTGGTTTAGGTGGTACTAATGTGGCTTGTCCCGTGGGAGTTTCGGTTAACAGTTAACAGTTATCAGTAGGAAAAGGCAATAGGCAATAAATAGGTTATTTTCTCCATCTACCCACGCTCCTATTACCTAATTATTTGCCTTTGAGCCTTTTGCCTTCTACTTGTAGATCGTGTTCTTTTACTAAAAAATACTCATGATTGTGATGATCCCTGCACTAGTCACAATGATTAAAAAACCCATGACTATAGATTGACCCAAGCTATTTGGTAATTTTGTATTATTCATTTCTCAGTAAAATGCTTATTATGTTTAACCTTAGGTTAAGCTTAACAGGATTTGTATAAAGGAATATATATCTATGCGAAATCAAGTAAAACTTAAAATTGCTTAAAAGAACTTAGTATACCCTTTATTGTTCTTTATAAAATTATCCCCGTATTAATACGCAATATCAATACTCATACTAATATAACTTGACTTGTTATAGTCAATCTCATTTTCATTATATTAAATGCATTTATTTGTACATGTATACGAGTAATCAGGGTTTACTGATGGCGTAGCTCGGACTTAAGCCATATAAACGGAGAGCCCGTATAAATCAAGAGTTTCAGGGGTTGAAAAGGTGAATAAGGTGCAAGGAATAAGCCTTGAAACCATCAAAAACCGATTGATTGCCTGCGGTACTAGGGAAGCCAAATACTTTCCCAGATTCGAGACTATTCTTACCTCCTTCTAATTCTCCCTCCTGACTCCTGACTCCTAGCCCTTAGGAAAAGACTTTTTCAGCAAACCCTAATTAATTATTTTTTAAGTCCGATTCTATGCAGCTTTATTTCAAATAATCATGATATCCGTAGAGAATCAATACCCTATTATCGACAGGGATAGGTGCCTTTATAGGGTAAGATAAAGCTTAATTAAGGTAAAAATATCTTTTCTAGGGAATCATCATGACAGTTTCCATAGCTTTTGACTTAGATCGCTTAAATCAACAATTTGAAACCGCAACACCCAAAGAAATCCTAGCTTGGTCTATTGAAAACGTCCCTATAGGACTGGTACAAACCAGCGCCTTTAACGTCGATGACTTGGTAATTACTCACATTCTCTATACTGAACTCAAACATCCAGTTCCTGTAATCTTTCTCGATACCTTATATCACTTTCCCCAAACCTTGGAACTTGTTGCTAAAGCTAAAGAAATCTATAACCTAGATTTGCAAACTTATAAAACTCCCGATTTAGACTCCCGCAAAGCCTTTGCAGCTAAGTATGGCGAAGCACTTTGGGATGAAGATATTACAAAATTCCACCAAATTACAAAAATTGAACCACTGCTACGGGGTCTACAAGAACTCAACACCACAGCTTGGATTACAGGCCGTCGCCGTGACCAAGCTGTTACCCGTGCGAATATGCCTATATTTGAATTAGATAATCTGGGAAGATTGAAAGTAAATCCTATCGCTGCTTCGACACGCAAGGATAGCTGGGGTTATGTAGCTGAACATGGAGTAATTTACAATCCTCTCCATGACCAAGGGTATCCTAGTATTGGTGATGAACCCATTACCACCAAAGTAGCTGATGGTGAAGACGAACGCGCTGGACGTTGGAGGGGAACTGCTAAAACTGAGTGTGGAATTCACATTTAGTTATTGGTCATGAACTCACAGTAGGGTGTGTTAGCGACAGCGTAACGCACCTTAATCTATATATTTTGTCAGAATCAGGAGGTGAAGGATTTGAGGATTGACAGGATGTTGTTTGAAAGTATGATGTTTTGAATTTTGATTGTCCATCTTTATCTGTGTTTATCTGCGTTCATCTACGGTCAATTATTCTTGATATTTTATTCCATGCAGCTTTATATTAATTTGGCATTACTGTTAGATTAGGAGTTTTAATCACAAGGGTAAAATTCTAATCTTTATGTTTTGCTTTATAGGTAACACCAAAACCACCAGCACCAATTTCTTCTTCTATTACATATTGCGGACTTTGTTTTAAGGGCTTTCCTGGCTGTAACATAGAAAGATGTATGAATAAATATGTCCGTAATTGTAACAAAATCGGGTGATTGAAAATCGCGGTTAATTCTAAATCAATAGACCTATTGCAAAATTGTTTATGTGGTATGATAGATAGAGAGATTTAGATCTTATGTATTTTTAGTGTTATTTGCCATCGCTAATTCAAACATAATCTTGTAACTCTAACTTTTGGCTACAACAAAGACAATCCACTTTTATAACATAAAATTAATTCTGTCAGAGGTATAATAACTAATGACTAATAACTAATCGCTAATAAGCACTGACTAATTATGATTAAAATTCTCCACCTTTCAGATATTCATATAGGAAGCGGTTTTTCCCAGGGACGCATTAATCCGGTGACGGGTTTGAATACGCGATTGGAAGATTTTGTTAATACTTTATCTTTGTGTATTGATCGAGCTTTAACAGATAATGTGGATATGGTGATATTTGGCGGTGATGCTTTTCCTGATGCTACACCACCACCTTATGTGCAAGAGGCTTTTGCTAGTCAATTTCGCCGTTTGGTAGATGCTGATATTCCGACGGTGCTGCTGGTTGGTAATCATGACTTACATTCCCAAGGTGTGGGAGGTGCAAGTTTAAATATTTACCGGACTTTGTGTGTACCAGGGTTTGTAGTCGGTGATAAGTTGACAACTCACCACATCCAAACCCGTAGCGGAATGGTGCAAGTAATTACACTTCCTTGGTTAACTCGTTCTGCCTTGATGACTCGCAAGGAAACTGCAGGTCTATCTATGGCTGATGTTAATCAAATGTTAACGGAACGGTTACAAGTGGTTTTAGAAGGGGAAATTCGCAAACTTGACCCAAATGTACCTACAGTACTGTTGGCGCATTTGATGGCTGATAATGCAACTTTAGGTGCGGAACGTTTGTTGGCTGTCGGTAAGGGTTTTACTTTACCTCTATCTTTGCTGACACGCCCTTGTTTTGATTATGTGGCTTTGGGTCATGTTCACCGACACCAGAATTTAAATAAATCCAATGACCCGCCGGTGATTTATCCGGGTAGTATTGAACGGGTGGATTTTAGTGAAGAGAAGGAAGATAAGGGTTATGTGATGGTGGAATTGGAACGGGGAAGTGTAGAGTGGGAATTTTGCTCCTTACCTGTTCGGACTTTTCGCACCATTGAGGTAGATTTATCTAAGAGTAATGATCCTCAAGCAGTATTATTTAAGGCTATCGCAAAACATGATCTGCAAGATACCGTAGTTCGACTGATTTACAAACTGGGATCGGAACAGTTAAATTTAATTGACAATTCCTCTGTCCATAGTGCTTTAAGTGCAGCGCATATATATACTATTCAACCAGAATTAGTTAGTCAGTTGGCTAAACCACGCATTCCGGAATTAAGTGCCAGCAGCAGTATTGACCCCATGGAAGCCTTAAAAACCTATTTAAATAATCGGGAAGACTTAAAAGACCTTGCCACATCTATGTTAGAAGCAGCACAGAATTTATTAGATGATGATGAGGAAATTTGGTCAATCTAGCAGGCCAGAACTAAAGATTAACAAATCAGAGTATACAAACTTTTCCCGCTTATTCACTCAATACCTTTGCCAATTTACAAGGGTTCAACGGATGTAGAAACATTGTGAATACGACCAAGAGAGGTAAGCTTGGCCAAAATTTGGGCTAATAAAATAGGCTCTGGTTATTCCGGAAGCATTTTTAACATTTCACAAACATATCGAAAACCACGACAGTAAGTCTTACGATCAACAATGCCAGAGCTAGCCCTCTCTTCATACTCTTTCTTTGGCTAAGGTATTGAGTGGTTGCTACCCAAATTCGATCATCCTTGAGTTTGCAAACGATTCTAGACACGACTGTGGAAGAGATACGCCCATTGTTGAATTGTGAGCGCGTCAATATTTGGCAATTAGATGCCAATGGGAAAGTAATCACTGTGGCTGAGTCCACAAACTCGGCTCTGTCTCTGCTAGCACAACAAATTCAAGAACAATGTTTTCGGCAACAGCTAGTTTAGATGTATCGCCAAGGAAAGATTCGTATTGTGTCAGATATCTACACAACTGAAATGTCAGACTGTCACTGCGATATGTTGATTAACCTCCAGATTCGTGCCAAGATTTTGATGCCGCTTCTATGTCGTGATGAACTGTGGAGCTTTCTCAAAGTCACCGAAAGCCAGCATCCTCCTCAGTATCAAGAATCAGAAATTGAACTATTGCAACTGTTAACAATACAACTGGCGATCGCTCTTTAGCAAGCTACCACCCACCAAAAATTACAGCAAGAACTAAGAGAACGAACGCCAACGGGCTGAATTAACACTGCAAAAATGGGTAGCAGGAACCGCCACAGTGACTGGAGATGACTTTTTTCCCGCCTTGGTGCCACATATTGCCGAAGCCTTGGATGTTAGCTATGCGCGATCTTCACCGAACTAGTGGTATGTCAAGCTAAAAATTGTGAGTTTGAGGGAAAAGAGAGAGGCTATTCACTCTAAACCTCACCATATATCCTGATAACTGACCATGCTCAAGAACTATATTGTCCTCCCCAGTGCCCAGTCCAGTCTCTAACGATAGTTTGTAAATTGTAAAGCGACAGGAAAATCTTCTTGCTTCAGCCGCTGAATCACAGTTTGTAGATCATCTTTAGCTTTGGCAGTTACCCGCATAGTATCACCTTGAATTGAAGCTTGCACCTTTTTGAATTCCTCACGAATTAATTTAGAAATTTGTTTGGCAATTTCTTGGCTGATGCCTTTTTTGAGGGTAATTTCTTGACGGACCCGATTGCCACTGGCAGATTCAACTTTGCCAAAATCAAGGATTTTTTGGGAGAGGTTACGTTTGGCTACTTTTTCTCGCAGTATGCTGTGTACAGCGTGTAAGGTCATATCACTATCGGTGCTGATAGTAATACTTTTTTCGCCTAATTCGACAGTAGTTTGTGTATCTTTGAGATCATAACGGCTTTTGATATCTCGTACTACTTGATCAATAGCATTAACTAATTCTTGGTGGTCAAAGTCGCTCACAATGTCAAAAGAAAAAGTAGAAGCCATAGAAATTTTAGATATGAAATGTTGAATTTTGGAAGGGTTTATAGTTACTAAAAATATAGTCAAATATTTCTAGCTGTGAAGGGGTACTGAGTAATTTAGAAAAATCATTACCCAATACCCAATGGTAATTTCCCATCTCTATCATTAGCTATGTGGAGACTACGTTTCACTTTAGTCAAAGTAGAACAGTGTCACCACTTTTCTTTGTTCTTCTGCGTCTCCACAAGTTTGCAGCAGGGTGCCGCTATCGTGAAAAGCAAAGCAGATAAGTTGCTGACAACGGGAAACAATCTCCTTATTGCACAGGTAGCTGGCCTCGGCTAAAGACAGATGATCATTACTGGGATTTTCGACTAGATGCATGACCTGCTCTAGCTGCTGCCGTGATTCAGATGGCTGGCGTTCCAAGCTCTGAGGTAAGATTACTGTCAGCAAATTTGGGTCAGCCCGTGTGGCTCCCCTGATAGCAGCTGAATTAGTACCTGTAGCACCAGAAGTGATGACACGATTGCCCAATAAAACTAGGGCATAAGTCATCATTTCAATTAGATTTTGATGAGTAATTGGCACGTGACGCGAACCCAACAAGGCAATTCGTTTAGAACCTGTTTGCTGGATTGTCGCCAGTTCTTGCGCTAATGTATCAAGGTTGATGAGGTCTATTGACTGGCTCAAAGATGGAGGTGATCAGATTAAACGACCTAGATATTCTATCAAACAGCGTGTAGTTGAGAAGCCAACTAGAGTTACATATTGCTATGTTTTCTGGATTGAAACGTTAAGTAACAAAAAGTTTATTGATGGAAACGTTTCACTAAGTCCTTAGTATAAATCTTGAACGATTATTTGTAAGTAATTAGGTTGATTGTGCATATATTCTCACAAATCAACTCAGATGTAGGATTTACGCTGGCGATTAACTGGTAATCTGGGTCAGTAATAATACTAAGATACAGCTGCTGCTGGGTTTAATCCTAGTTGAGATAACAAACGGTTAATATCAAAATGTTCGGACATTAATTGGCAGATGCACTCTACTTTTAGAGGTTCGTGGACACGGACTTGTCCGAAAGTGCGATGAACAATCTCTACGGTGGTCAAGGTGTCGAGGTCAACAGACAAAATCGGGATTTCTAATTCTTCCGCACGATTGAGAATAAAGGCAGGAGGTGGTAATTGTCCGGTCAGGATCAGGCACTGGGTAGAGGTTTCTAAAGCTGCTTGCTGAATTTCTACGCGATCGCCTCCTGTAACTACTGCCTTATTGCGGCGTTTGCGGAAATATTTGACCGCCGCATTTACATTCATCGCCCCAATAGCTAGACTTTCCACCAATAAATCTAAGCGATCACTCCGACACAAAACTTCTGCTCCTAACTGTTTTACCAGTTCTTCCACACTAACACTACGGAGTAAATCACTTTTAGGTAGCATTGCTAGTACAGGAATACCCTGTTGTTCCAAAAATGGACGTAAGAGACTATTACCAGCTTCTAATTGTTCGGTGGGAACTTCATTGATCACAACACCAATCAAGCGTTGGCGTTGCCTCCCACAGGCATCGTCTATCTGTTTTTTGGCAGACAATAGCGCTTCAACGGAGAGCAATGATCCGTACCTATGTACTAACAGCACAGCAGTGTCTAAGACTTGAGCAACTTGCAGCAAAGACAAGCCGAACAAATTACCTTCTGCTAAATTACCACCCCCCTCTAACAGCATCAAATCACCTCTTGGTACTTCTAAATAATGCTGTATTAGTGACTGCTGATAATTAGTTTGATCTTCTCCTCGTAACCGTTTTTGGACTCTGACCTCATCCAACGCCAACAAAGTCGGTGCCACGTGGTTTTCCGACAGTTTGAGGTTTTGAGTAATGAACTGGACATCTTCTTCGACTAAAGTCCCATCAGCATTGTGCAAACAAGTTCCCAGTGGTTTACCGTAGGCTATATCCAGTCCTTTCTGCTTTAGCTGATCAGACAAACCTAGAACTGTTGCGGATTTACCACTGTAAGTCTCTATTGATCCAATCAGCAAATATTTAAAAGATGTTGGCACGCCATGCACTCCTAATTTCAAAAGTCTGTTGAACCCAGCTAGGTGTTTCCTAATTTTAGCTGAAGCAGCAGAAATTGCTTCTGTGGGGATTGGGGATTGGGGATTGGGGGAGATGAGGGAGATGAGGGAGGTGGGGGAGATGGGGGAGATGGGGATATATTACTGACCCTGCCCCCTGTTCCTTTTGCCTTATGATTCAATCTTCTATACTCAGTAGTTTGCGGTAAAAAGTTGTGGAGAAATCACTAAGTTTTTGGCGCTTATAATTTTCCATTAGTTCAATTAAAAAATTAATAAATTCAAAACTGGCCATCCTGACCTCATAACTTAATTCAGCATTGCCATTAAACTGGATTCGGCAGCGGGTCAGGTCTGAGGGAAGGGTGGCAACGTTCCAGGTAGCAATAAAAGGAATATTCTTACTGCCTTCTATTTTGCGGTGTCCTTCCACAAAGCCCTTTTGATAAAGACTGATGGCATAGGGTAAGAAATTCCGTTTGGTTTGCTGGATGTACGGTAGATATACAGTAGCTTGTTGCTGGCTGACAGGCGGGAGTTGGTCGATAGACATCCTTTAAGATTCCTCAAGTTGGCTAATAAATGGGGATATTGAGTTGTCATCAATCAATAGTATTCCCATAACTATGTGTATTCACACAGATTAAAAAAATATTTGTAATTTATGAAAAATACCGAGTATTATGCAGATCGTTATTCGTTATAAGTTCAGGTAAGTTTTGTGGTAAGCATTCACCCATCAGCAGTTAGGTATTTCAGGCTAACGCCAAAAATACCTGTTTGTTAATTAACCAATTTCTCAAACATTCTGACTCCTGACTCCTGACTCCTGACTCCTGAATTCTTACGTTTTGCGATGCTCCCCAAGGTAAAGAAAAGCGGTTGTGAAGGTTAGCAAAATTCTAGAATTTTGCTAACCTTCACAAGGGAATTGTAAACTTTAAACAGATACTGGTTTTTACTCAAATTAACTATGCCAGCGAATTCCTGGCCGGAAAACGACT
This sequence comes from 'Nostoc azollae' 0708, assembly GCF_000196515.1. NCBI lineage: Bacteria > Bacillati > Cyanobacteriota > Cyanophyceae > Nostocales > Nostocaceae > Trichormus > Trichormus azollae. Next base: position 3,382,345 of record NC_014248.1, on the reverse strand, counting down.
CTGATAACGGAACCTCTGCTCCTCTTAACTCCCTAGTGTCTGACCTATCAGCACAACAAGAGTTAGTGGAAGACGCGAATGCTATGTCTGTACTTTCACACCGATTTAAACGACGTACACCCAAAGCCGCCCTGGTCTTGACTATTGTCTGGAGTGGGACGATCGCTTTGCATTTAGTTTCCTGGGGTTATATTTTCATTCTCGGACTGACAACTATCCTTGGTATTCACGCCTTGGGTATTATTTTTGCTAGACCCCGCCACCATCACAAAGAAATACACGGAGATTTGCCTTCTGTATCTTTGTTGGTGGCTGCAAAAAATGAAGAAGCAGTTATTACTAGATTAGTCAAGAGTCTTTGTAGTCTGGAATATGCCAATGGGGAATATGAAGTCTGGATTATTGACGATAATAGTACGGACAATACGCCGCATTTATTGGCAGAACTGAAGCAGGAATACAAGCACCTCAAGGTGTTCAGACGTTCTGCTGAGGATAGTGGTGGTAAGTCAGGAGCTTTAAATCAAGTCCTACCAATGACAAAGGGGGATATTATTGTGGTATTTGATGCTGATGCCCAAGTTAACCCAGATTTACTATTACAGGTAGTGCCTTTGTTCCAAAAAGAACAGGTGGGGGCGGTGCAGGTGCGAAAAGCGATCACCAACGCTAAGGAGAATTTTTGGACTAAGGGACAAATGGCAGAAATGGCTGTTGATACTTGGTTTCAACAACAACGGACTACTATTGGTGGTCTTGGTGAACTGCGGGGTAATGGTCAATTTGTCCGTCGTCAAGCTTTGGATGGCTGTGGTGGCTGGAATGAGGAAACCATCACCGATGATTTGGATTTGACAATTCGCCTGAATCTGGATAAATGGGATATTGAATGTATGTTCTATCCCCCAGTGCAAGAAGAAGGAGTCACAAATGTGATCGCTCTTTGGCATCAACGTAACCGTTGGGCTGAAGGTGGTTATCAGCGTTATTTAGATTACTGGGATCTGATCCTTCAAAACCGGATGGGGACGCGGAAAACCTGGGATTTGCTGATTTTCCTCCTGATTATGTATATCCTACCCACAGCAGCAATACCAGATTTATTAATGTCTCTAATTCGCCATCGTCCACCAGTATTAACCTCTGTAACTGGTCTGTCAGTTACGATGTCTTTTGTGGGGATGTTTGCTGGTTTAAGGCGGACACGCCAAGATCAGAAAACATCTAACTATTTTGTGTTACTTCTACAAACCATTCGCGGTAGTATTTATATGTTGCATTGGTTGGTAGTTATGAGTAGCACTACCGCCCGGATGTCAGTACGTCCCAAACGTCTAAAATGGGTGAAAACCGTGCATACAGGTGTTGAGAAAGATTGACACTAGATGTCAAAATAATTCGTAATTGCAATTAGTGGGGGTTTATACCCTCTTAATTACGAATTACGAATTAGTAATTATTGAGTGTGTTTCTAAGCATTGGTCAATATCGAACAGCAACTGTTGAGGTATTTCCCAGGGAAAAAGATGGGCTGTGTTGGGGTAACATTGCGACTGAGAATTTTTGAGATCTCGTCCTGTCTCTAAGCGAGAATCGGGAGTAATATGGCAGTCTGGAGAACCAGCAAGCACCAAACTAGGACATTGTATTTTTTCTACTAGGTCAGGAAGTCGGTTGTACCCTGCTTTTATGGCGCTATAGAGGGCGTGAGTAGAGAGAGTATGGAGAAGTTTGTAAATAAGCTGGTATAGCTTCCCTGTCAATGTAACCGTAAGCTGTGGGTGTATGTTGTTGAATGAGATAGCGAAAGAGCGATCGCTTGCCAAAAGTTTCAATATTCCAAGAGCAACTAGGTTTGATATAGTTTAATAGCACGGCCAGATGACTATAAACATTATCCTGCCAAGAAATAGGAGGATGATTACCCTAAGGTCTAGCTGAAGTTGCCACCAATATCAACCGAGTAACTCGCTGTGGTAAGCGCAATGCCAATTCCATCGCCAAAATTCCACCTAGTGACCATCCCAATACCAGACACTTTTCAATCTCAAAACAGTCTAGGAGAGCTTCTAAGTCCTCCGGTCTTGCATATTAAAATTGCTATTACAGCGACTTTTGCCGTATCCGCGCAAATCTGGGGCAAAGGTTTGAAACCGTCGCGATAAATGATTACTGAAAACAGAAAGACTGCGACCCGCACTAGGATGGTCGTGTAAACCCAAAATGTGAAATCCTTGACCTTGGATATAAACGTTCAGAGGTAAAGCTTCAGTATTCATGATAGGCAGGGAATAGGTGACTTTGACCGATAATTCCTTGATGCTACAAGCCTCCGGCTTTATCCGTGTAATCAATCTCAAATTCAAAATCTCAAATCCTAGTCACTATTATTCTCAGCTTTGTCATGTTATTCAGTGGTGTCGATTCTCCCTTAGCAGATACCACCCCTGCACCTACTCTAGCACCTACTAGAATATCTAATCCTCCTCAAGCAACATTAGGTATTACAACAATTTACAACACTATAGAGCAGCAGCAAAAAGGAGTTACAGCTTATGACGATATTCTGAATTATGGCATAGCTGTTCCTTTTAAATTACCACCAGAATTTCAAGTTCCTGCTAGTAAAAAATTATTTGACAAGAACGTAGTACCCAAACTTGTAGATGCTCTTGGTGATAGTTCAGTAACCAAAGCTTGGTTTCATTTCTAAGCGGGGAATACAGCAACTGCTGGTAACAAATTATTTACCGTTGATGCTCCTCTGGGTGGTAACCTCTATAGTGTTGTAGCTAGCTGGAAGACCGCCTGAACAATGTCCTCTAGAAAATGAAGATACTCAAATTGCTTTCTTTACAGATGCAACTAAAGCATCAGCCAAAGCTAAATAAGTGGATGGATACACAAGGCTATTTTATCTATGTTTCTTCAGTGAAGGAATTACGTAAGAAAGTTCTTGATTCTCTTTACGACCAATATAAGAGTGGAAAGGAAAACCCAACTTGTGTCTTAGTTAACGGTGCTACTCAAAAGATTACTGTTAATTTGCAAGACATCTTTATTCACTCTCTTACCTCCTGACTTACAACAACCAGGACGGGAAATACCCTTTGTTTTATTCCCCGAACTTGGCAAGAACGTGTATATTGTTAATGCCAGACAGTCAGCTTAGTTTTGTCATCTAGCTAAGTGTTAGCACCAATAAAGTCTTTCAGATTTAAATAATCATCAGTGTTATGAAAGTGACCAATATTTCATGGCACTTTTTTATTTTACGCGATCACTCAACTCCCCAACTATACTAAACTGCTAACATACTTACTTTTTCTAGGAAAGCAATATGCAAACCAGTCAATCACTATCTTTACCCACAATGGGATGTGGAACTTGGGCTTGGGGAAACCAACTGCTTTGGGGATACAATGAAAGCATCGATGACCAACTGCAACAGGTATTTAACCTCTGTGTGAATAATGGTGTCACCCTGTTTGATACAGGAGATTCCTATGGTACAGGTAGATTAAACGGACGCAGTGAGTCACTTTTAGGAAAGTTTACTAGAGAATATCAAGGACTAAATAAAGAACATATTTGTATTGCTACAAAATTAGCAGCTTACCCTTGGAGATGGACAAGAAAATCAATTATTTCTGCTTGTCATGCCTCTGCGAACAGATTAGGAAAAAAAGTTGATTTAGTTCAGATGCACTGGTCTACAGCTAATTATGCACCTTGGCAGGAAGTAGGATTATTAGATGGTTTAGCTGATTTATATGAACAAGGATTAGTTAAAGGTGTAGGATTATCTAATTACGGTACAAAACGACTTTTATGGGTAGATAAAAGATTTCAGGAAAGAAGAATACCGATTAAAACTTTGCAAGTGCAGTATTCATTATTATCTACCTATCCAGTCACGGAATTAGGTTTAAAAGATGTATGTGATGATTTAGGAATCCAATTAATTGCTTATAGTCCTTTAGCTTTGGGTTTATTAACAGGTAAGTTTTCCGAAAATGGCAAGTTTCCTAAAGGTGTGAGAGGAATATTATTTAGGCAAATATTACCAGGCATTAAAGGTATTTTAGGGACTTTACGAGAAATAGGAGATACAAGAAATAAAACTATGTCTCAAGTCGCTATTAACTGGTGTATTTGTAAAGGGACAATTCCTATTCCTGGTGCCAAAAGTTTGGAACAAGCACAACAGAATATTGGTGCATTGGGTTGGTTCTTGAGTGATGGTGAAGTTGCAGAGTTGGATAATGCTGCTGCTAGGTCTGATAAAACGATGGTGCAGAATATTTTTCAAGCAAGGTGATATAATTTCTCTTGATTATTATCTTGCTCGAATTAAATATTGATTGACTCAGTGAGCTATAATTAATAATTATTTGTGTCTTTCTGTCGAAATTGAGCCAATTATATTGTTACGAGCAATAACCGTTAAGCAACTCAGTCTAATTACAGATTGACTAACTAAACCACTAGATTGAAAATCATCATCACCAGGTGAAACTATTTCATCAAAATCAGAAATATATTCTTTTAATTGTGTACTAATTCCACATACCAAGAAATCCTGACATTTTGGCATTTCTCTCACAATTAGAGCCGGACGGTTTTTATTTCTCCACTTGCTTGAGGAATAGGAGTTAATATAATATATTATCTTCTTTCATAATCAGCGTTATAGTTTTTAATTGATTCCAATAATGTATATTCTGGTTCGTTTTTTGCATTAAATTGATTTAAGTTATTTAAAGAGAAATCTTCTCAATGTTCGGTTTTATCTGGCATTATTAGGAGTAATAAATACTTTTGTCACCTCTGGGATAGATACAGGATATAGTAATTCTATTTACCCATCTTTAACAATTGGTAAATGTCCTGATGTCATTATTTTATCTCCTTGTTTTTCATAATTTTAGCATATTTTAAATATTGCAATCTTCAAAAGGACATAGTTAGCTCAACACGTAAGGATTCAGGTGGTGGTATATTGACAAGTGTGATAGTAGAGGGAGAATATAGCAGTTGGCAATAGAGCAACTGGTAGAAATCATTATTGACCAGGGGAAAAGTATAGAGAAGCTAACAAATAGAGTAGTAGAACTGGAAAAAGAAATAGAGAAACTCAAAGTCAGTAGACATTTAGAGACCATAACATGATTCAAACCACCGTCGGGAGACATCCTCAAGGAAACCGAGAACAAACAAGAAGAGAAACCAAAAGAAAACCAGACACGAAAACGGAAAGCAGGAGGACAACCAGGGCATAGGGGAAAAAGGAGAAAGGGTTTTGGTGGAGTAGATGGAATAGATTTAAGATAGTGGGACGGCAAGTCTGTGGATGGTGAGGTCAGGGGCAATTGTTTGGCGAACCAATAAAAATCCAAATACAACAACTAGGGGAGTTGGTGGACAGGGCAATCGAAATAGTAGAAAATGAAAGATATACGTAGACTTGCAGTGTGTGTGGGAAAACATAAAGGGCACACACACTGGTCACCAGAGATAGTACTGGGAAAAGATATAGGAATCACAGGACAAGCTTTTTTGGTATGGATCAATAACTAGGGTCATTGACCCTATGAAAAAGAATACTTCTTGTTGTGGGAAGTGGGTCAAATAGAAATTGGAGTGGGAACATTAGTAGGTACCAATGAAGGAATAGATGGTTCAGTGGCTCAAAGTATTCATAGCCTCAAACAGTGGATAAAACAAACCCAGCCTCATATCCTTGGGGATGAAACACCCTGGATAGTCAAAGGGGTGAAACAATGGTTATGGATCTTTGCCAATAGTGACTTCCCTTTATTTCATGGGTCTGATACTCCTTGTCCTGGCGAATTAGAATCCATTGTGGGTTCAAGTTACTCTGGTGTACTCATTTCTGATGACTTTACTGCCTATAATGGTTATACCGGTCACAGCTCAACAGAAATGTCAACCACATCTACCTTACCCCGTCACTTCAAGACACTAATCAAGATTCCTGGCTTCAATCACCAAGAAATTGGCACAACATTCATGGACCTCATAGATGAAGGTCTTAAAAACTACCCTTTATTCCAACAAACCCAAAACCTTCATCAATTCTTAACTTGTGCATCCTACTTTCAACCAAAAGTTGAATCTTCCATTCATTTATTGATCAAGCCCCAGGTGAACCTGGTAAACTTTTACCTTCCTTAGGCAATAGACCTTGATCATAATTTAGCTGAACCAAGGTTAGGTTTAGCACTGAAACAAGGAAAAGTCTGTGGTGGTTCTCTTTCTCTGGAGCTATTCCAACATCCTGCCAATTTATTGACGGTTATACAAACTTGTCGCCGTCAAGCACTTTCTCTAATTGAGTTTTTTGACCAACCTATGAAAGCCATGGATCACTCTGCTTTCCATACACCTTCTTTAATCCCTCTTCCTTACACCTGAATCCTTACGAATAAATGAGTCTTTTCCATCAATTTATTTGTCTATTTTGTTACTTGCCATGCAATTTATAAGTATATCTTCTTGTGTGAACAGAGTAATTTATGGTTATCATTATTATTAATATCAACAATTCTATTATATCGCCAATATCTAAACTTTGTTGGGAAAAATGAAGATCATTTTTCCCAAAAATTCCCGAAATCCCCAAATCTAATTATCAACCTCAAAGCCAAGATACAACAATAGAAGCTGATATTTATTTAATAAATTACGACAACTCACATTGAAACAACGCATATAAATGTTTGTTTCCCATGAACAGGGAGTAAAAAAACTATGTCTTCTAGCAATTAAATCTCGACATCGGAAGCTTCCTAGAGAAGAAATTCGTGATATATTTACTCGTGCTGTATTAGGAGACAAACTTATTCCTGATTTCAACCAAAAGGTATTGATGAAAATATGTGGATTCAAGATTCAATTTCTTTAGCAGGTGAACTGCACCAGATTTTTGAACCAATCAATATTCGTTACTGTGTAAGTGATTGTGTTGCGATTTCTATTCATGGAGAACCTTGTTCTACTCGTGATTTAGATTTAGTTATAGAAATCACACCAAATCAAATAGGTTCATTGGTAAAAGCCTTAGAAGCATCTGGACATTATTGTCCAGCAGGTGCGGTAGAAGACTTGCAACATGGATATGGGAATATGTTGAATATTACCCATACAGAAACTATTGCTAATGCTGATATATATATTACTGATAATTCACCTTTTGCATTCTAAAGGTGGGGATATCGTAGCAAATGAAAAAAGAGTATTATATTATTAACACCTATGGGCTCAATGACTATGAAGCTAGGCCGTATAACCACAAGTCCTAATCGTATGAATGGACAACTATGTATTCGCAATTTACGATTGACACTAAAGAGATTCATAGATTTATTAGCAACTTATCCAAATCGGGAAGAGTTACTGCAAGAATTTCCAGAACTATGAAGATGAAGATATTCAACAAGGCTTAATTTATGCTTCTACATACTTATAAGCTCGCATTTATAGAACTGCCATTAAACTATGAAACTGTTGGTTGATAAAGGATTACCACGTTCTGCGGTAGCTTTGTTATGTGAAGCTGTGATACTTACTATTCATGTTGCTGATATTGGTTTCTCAGCAGCTGACGATACACCAATACTCCAAACAGCTCAAGAGGACAAGCATGTCGTTGTTACTCTGGATGCAGATTTCCACGGATTATTAGCTCTTTCTGAAGCTACTTCTCCATCAGTGATTCCTATTCCCATTGAAAGATTACGCGCTCAATCCTTGACTGGATTGTTAATAAAAGTTATTGCTCAATGTAAGGAAGATTTAGAACAAGGAGCAGTTGTAACAGTTGAAACTCATCGTATTGGTGTGCGTCGTCCTCCTTTACTAAGTTGAGATGTATTACACAGATAATTTAGAGATGATTTATAAAGTAAATGTTTAGGAGAGAAGAGGAAGTAGCATAATTCTAGTCATAAGAGCATATATAGCCCCTTCCCTCATTTGTGTTAAACGCTCATAATCCTTGCTTAGACGATGATATTGGTTAAACCACCCAAATGTTCTTTCTACTACCCAGGGTTGTGGTAAAACTTTAAATTCTTGCTCAGTAGGTCCTATGACTTCAACATGAGCTTGAATCAGGAACCAAACTGCAAGTGCAAATTTATCACCGTCATAACCGGAATCAACCCATAAAACTTGGACTTTTTCCAATAATTCTGTGGGTTCCTCTAGCAGTTCCATTAGTGCATAGGCAGCAAGTATTCGTTCTGGGGCATTCGCTTCATTAACAACAACTTTCAACACAAGTCCCAGGCTATCAACTAAAGTCTGCCCCTTTCTTCCTTTTACCTTTTTACATCCGTCAAAACCATACACATCCCCTTTTTTTGGTCAGTGTTGACCGACTGACTGTCTGCGGCGAGCGCGGTAGGTTGTCTTGATTTACCTAATTTCGAGCGAACTTGACTACCCAATGTATGGTTGAATTTTTCCCAAACCCCCTGGCCCTGCCATTTCCTGTAATAGCTATATACCGTTGACCTTGGCGGGAAGTCACCTGGAAGCATATTCCATTGACATCCAGTTTTCAAATGAAAATATATGGCATTACATATTTCACCTATATCTTTTGTGGGTGGATGCCCTCCTTCTTTGGCTGGTGGAATCAATGGGGCTAGGATTTCCCACTCCATATCAGTTAAGTCTGTGGGGTAAGACTTTCGTTCCATGAGTAGCTATGTAAATACACTAGATTTTATGTATCCTATCCTTCCAACATTCCTTTTCTACTCCCCTTTACATTTACTTTATCAGCCTCTTAGATCAACTATTTGCTAAACTCCAAATTTGGGAAAGATTGAGAAAATATTGGTTATTGGGAGCGATCGCACTGTGACTCACCGTGAAGGTAGAATCAATATAGAAAACATCAACCCCCAGGACTATGAATGGAGGTTCTGGCCTGTTGTCGCCCTTTATCCTTAGGGTAAACGTCGCACTATCTGCAAAGAGGTAGTGAAGTATACTATCTGGATTTTTGACCAAATGCAGGGGGTTTTCTATGTAGTCGTGCCGATCTGCATGAGGGTGGTAAAGTTAGAAAATGGCGGTTTGCTGGTTTGTACACCTGTAGCACTAAGAGGAGAATATATCCGTTTAGTAAATGAGTTGGTGGCAGAACATGGTGATGTTAAGTATATTATTTTGCCAACGATATCGGGAATAGAACATAAGGTTTTTGTTGGACCCTTTGCGCGATGCTTTCCCACTGCACAGGTATTTGTTGCACCCGAACAGTGGAGTTTTCCGGTAAATTCACCTTTGAGTTGGTTGGGTTTACCAGGGAAAAGAACTCAGGTTTTATCAGAAGATAGTCAAAAAACGCCTTTTGCAGATGAGTTTGATTATGGGATACTCGAAGCGATTACTCTAAGCCCAGGTAAGTTTGCAGAGGTCGCTTTTTTCCACAAGCGATGGCACATACTCCTACTTACAGATACCATAGTCTCAGTATCAGCAGATCCACCTGCGATCATCCAACTCGATCCCTACCCCTTGCTGTACCACGCCAAAGATAAAGCTTATGATATTATCGTAGCCGATACCCAAGAAAACCGCCGTAAAGAATGGCAACGCATCACCTTATTTGCCTTTTACTTTCAGCCAAGTGTGGTAAACGTACCCAAATGGAAAGATGTATTTACAGATGCCTGGAAAGCCCCACAAAGCAACAGAAAAACATATTTTGGCTTTTTCCCCTTCCAATGGCGACAAGACTGGGAAAGGTATTATGAAGTGTTAAGAGGACATGGACGGATATTTGTTGCAGCGGTTTTACAGAGTTTAATTCTTAACCGCGCACCGCAGGAAACAATAAATTGGGCTGAGCAAGTAGCAAAATGGGATTTTCAATGGATAATTCCCTGTCATTTTGACGCACCTGTTAAAGCTAACTCGCAACAATTCCGGCAAGCATTTTCTTTTTTGGAAAAATATCCCAGTGGGGGTTTATTTAATAGTAATAGTTATACTTTACCGGATGATGATTTTCAGGTATTGCGAGATATTGATCAGGAGTTGAATAGATTTGGTATTGTGCCACCTGCAAGGGAGAGCATTTAAAGCCAGTGATGAGAGATGTCTAATATTGACTGGTCACTTGTATTAGGTAGCTGATTATCAAAATTCTTAAATAGATCTAGTTGTAATTGTATTGACTGTTCAGATTTTGTCTCCTTTATCTGTTGAGATTTCTCTTCTATATTAGAAGGTGTAATTTTCTTATTTTTATGATTATCTTTTTCCATTTCAGGAGGATTTTCTAGTAAGTTGGCACGTATATTTGCATCTTCATTTAAACTATAGAAAGCACCTCTTCCTCCGATTCCCATTTTAACTAATAGTCCTCTACGAACAAGTTTACTCAGTAAGTAACTTGCTTGCTTACCATTGATGTGATGCGGCATAATTCAGCAGTTTGGGTTCTTGTAATACTTCTATTAGTCTTAATATACTTCACAATCATTTTTTCCTTCTGTATTTCATCAAAACCAGGACGACGAATATATACAGATGAACGACCCATTTGATGATAAACAGGAGCACTCAAATGATACTCTCTCCGTTGTAAAGTTTTGATAGGTTCTACTAAACTATTTTCCATTAATACTGGTTCAAGTAAATGTCGAGCTTGATCTTATCTTTTCTGGATTAGTTTTGCTGCTTCATTAGAATTTAGTTCTCTTTCTTACCATAAATAATTGAGTAGTATTAATTCATCTAAATTAAACTAGCGAATAGATTTTGACGTTTTTCTTCAGATAATATGATTTTTATAAACTCTAAATCAGCATCTCCACCTGGTAAACCTACAGTAACTCGTATATTAGTAGTAGTTGAATAATATGGTAGTTGATGTCCCGTTATTAATTGACCAGAATATATCATTCCTATTCTCCTTGCAGTACGTTCTACTAAACCAATTTTCTTAAATAGGCAAGTAGTAGATTTGTTGGCAAGGGTCCAGTAACCAATAAAGAATCTAATCTAATTCCTTCTAAAAAACCCCCTGAATTGATAATCCTTCAAAAATTATCATGTATTTGAATATGAAGTACTCCCATGAGATCATAATCCCGATGGGTAAGTGCATTATTAACAGCTTCACGAAATATACGGGGGTTATAAGCTGGAACTCCAACCCGGAATAAATCAAAACTTAATTCATGTTCTTCATTTCTTAGAGTAAATGCCTCTATTAGCCTTTCGGAAATACGCAATAATGGCCAACAAGAGAATTCGTTAACAGTAACATCTTGACTTCGTAAAACCTGAAATGCTACTTCATGGGTGGGAAGATGTTCATTAATAAGCGTTTCTCTGCAGACAATTAATAAATCTGCAAGGGTAGGAATTGTATCATCTCCCCCTACTAAATTTAATGCTCTTGTTAACTCTAAATCAGATAGATATTGAAGGGATATATCACCTCGATATTCAGTTAATAATTCTCTTAATAAAACAGATCATCATGGATCTAAATCATTCCAAGTAGTACCAGATATTACTATTGCTGATACATCACGTTCACCTCTATCTGCATACCAACTATTTATTTCACTTGGATATAGGGGTCTACATTCAGGTTGTCCTTGAGTATTTAAAATTAGTTTTAAGGTTCTTCCATCACTGGTTCACACTAATTGTGTAGCAGGAGGTACTTTTACTATGGCTATAGGTATTTCTGATCAATTAATTAACGGGACTTAAACAAAAGTTAAGAGTAAAAAGGAGTATAGTGGGGTTTTGGTGTAGCTTTCACGTTAAAAGAAGCTGATGAGAGAAACCACTGCCCCAGCAATGGCACCATGGTTTGAAAGATGGTGTGATTTGATGATGTATTTACTCATCAAGGGGAAAGAAGAGAGTTTAGACATGATTTAGGGGGATGATTGGGTGAAAGTGAGAGAAAAAACCTATTTGAAATACCAGAGAATGCCCTAGGGGTGACGTACCACCGATTACACTACGTTTTAACTGAAGCACCTTGGTGCAGTTCCCAAGTCAATGACCGTCGGTTAGAGATTATGAACAAATATAGTCAGAGGAGAATCACCAGAGGATTTAGCTTAATAATTGATGATTATGACCATAGAAAAAGGGGGAATTTTAGGGATGGTGTAGGAAGAAAATATATTGGAGAAATTGGGAAAAGGGATAATGGAATAGTAGTAGTAACAACACATCTATATGATGGCAGTCAAGGCTTACCATTAGATATAGAGTTATATCACCACGGCGATTCTTTAGCCAAAGGGAAATAAGACCCTCTATTTGAGAAGAAAGAAGAAACCTGAGTTAGGAATTAAATTAATAGATCTGACCTTAAGCCGTGGTTATCAACCAGGAATAGTAATTATAGATGCTGGATATGGCCACAATACATCTTTCTTATTAAAGATAGGAAATCGGAATTGAAAGTATTTAGGAGGATTAGGTAAAAATCCCAAAGTCCTTGCCAGTGACTAAGAGGATAGTCCACAAATAATTAGGTTAGATGAATTAGCACAAACTTTACCCCAAGAGGCTTTTACAGAAATTAAACTGGAGTTAGATAAAACCAAAACATTATGGGTAGTAACTAAAGAAGTAGAAATATCACCCTTAACTGGAAATGGCAACATTGCTATCGTCATCAACGGTTCTACTTTCTCTCAAGCCACTGATATGGACTACTTTATGACCAATATTTCTTCATCAATTGTCACACCCCAATGGATAGTTGATACATATTCCCAGAGAAATTGGGTAGAAGTTGTTTACAGGGAAGCCAAGGGATGGTTAGGACTCAAAGAATATCAAGTTGGAGATAATAGCAGTTGACTGCGCCATTTTATTTTGGTTTTCTGTGCCTACACTTTTATTCTTTGCCATCAGTGGACTGGAGAGTTAAGACCAAAGTGGGCTAAGAAACCTTTGAATACTTTTACTGCAGCTTTAGAAGGGTTGAGAACAGCCATATCTTTTCTATTTATTGATTGGTTCAACTGAAATCCGGACGTCTTTCCTTCTTATCAAGCTAGTTTGGGCTACATTTGGGCTTGATTTTTGTTTAAGTCCCGTTATTTGTGTATCTACACTTAATGGCGGTACGGTTCTATTAGCCACCATTGCAGATAAATCACTAGGAGGAAATTTTAAATCTTTTTTATGTAAACCTGTGATCTTGCCATCATTTTCTACACCAATTAATAATGTACCACCACTGGTATTAGAAAAACACACTACTGCTTCTAATAAATCTTGATCACTCAGACAAGCAGAATCACTCTTAAACTCTATAGTCAAAGTTTCACCATTAGCTATGAGTTGTGTGATTTCATCTGGAATCAGATTTTATTCTGGAGTCCTAGCACTCGCCTTTTACAAAAAATAATCCTTATAGTTTTGTTAAGTCAACGGCTATCATTGCCATACAAAAATACTAATATTTTTTCCTGTTTTCACCTGGAAGTGTCGTTACTATGCAGTTAACAAACTAATATGATTACTCTAAATTAGAGTAACCCACTTTCCTGAAATTCTCAACTTCCTTTTCTTTGGAAATAGGTTCCCAACTTCTCAAATACGTTTGGTATCTTGGCATTAGAATATCTTGAGTCCTGGATTCTTGAATTTCTAACTTTTAATTCCCTTAAACCGTTATTTTTCCCCTTCAAAAACCTCTTTCATCAAATTTTGAATTCTTTGAAGATCGGGTTTTCTGCCACCCATTAAATCACCAAAATATACACAAGCAGCTTCACCCAAAGACCAAGTATAAGCACCTGCCCAAGATGCTGCAATGACACTACCAAAACCAGGGATAAATTTAATTAACTCCCGTCCTACGGCTTGAGCAATAAAACCACCTGCTATGGCACTCACAATACCCCCAGCTTGAGATGGTGTCAACATCTGACCATATAATTTACCCAACAGTCCCACCATTGAGACTTGCAAAGCCCTTAAAACAGGCATGGTTGCAAAAGGTATAGGTAGTGCGGCTAAAGTACCTGCCATAATCGAAAAAGGTAAAATATAACGTCTTGCACCATCTCGACAAATATTACCTAATTTCTCACCAGCTTGTTTATCTAATAATTGATAAATTGCTTTTAATTCTGCTTCGGTTAACAGTTCAGCTCAATTATCTCGCAGTGTTTCTAAAGCATAAAATACCAGCTCATAACCATCTGCTTCTAAAGTAAAATCAATCAAAACTGTACGACTATATAAACCAGCAGATTTTTTTTATTTCTGTAAATACTCGATTTATTTCCTCAAAATCAGGTGGATAATTAGTATGCTCATCTGTTTTCATTGGATAAATTTTATGTAAATAAGTCACCGCTAACAAACAAGGAATATTGGGATATTGCTGACGCAATTTCTGAGCAATTTTTCGCAGAGTATCAGTAGGAAAATCATTAATTTTAACAGTGAGAATTAAAACTCTCGCCCCTGTAGCTTCTCTTTGTAAATCACTAATTAATTCTTGAATAATTCTTTCTGTATCTTGATTTAGATCTCCTAATCCTACCGTATCCGTAAAAACTAACAACGGCAAATCATTAGAAGGATAAGCGTAACGTTGGGTATTTTGAGTATGAGGACGAAAACCTTGTCCGATAATTTCCGCAGAAACGCCTGTTAAACCCCGAACAATAGAACTTTTACCAGCTTGGGGTTTCCCTAACAGTAAGGCTTCTGTGGTAGGTAACTGAATACGGACAGTTGCTAAAATCTCTGCAACTTGGGCATCATTGACACTAAACCATTGTCCTACGGTCTGTGTTACTTAGTCTACAGGTAGGAGTTGGGTTAATTTAGCTGTAGTGTTGTTAACAACACCAGTGATGCGATTTTTCCGAGAATCATTGTCTAACTTGGGTTTTGTTTCATCAGTTGGCGTCTTTAATGAGTCTGTTTTGGATTGTTCAGTCATTGGTGTAATTTCAACTTGCCACCATTTCTAGTATAGCTGTGCTGTGTTGATACCAGCCCCCGCATTTATCCGTGGAATCAATCCAAAATCTAAAATCGGATGAGAATTAATGGTAATATTTGTCTATCCATTGGGTGAAGATTTACAATCCTAAGTATCTCTGTGAAAAATTTAGCTCTACTATGTATCACAGTTCTCATCGCCACATTTGGATTGGTTCTTGGGACAATGCAAACCGCCTCAGCTTTAAGTTGGAACTGGAATTATTCTGCTACTAGCGTAACGGCAAGCGGTACTTTTACCACTAATGATAAACCTGACCATTTGGGTTTTTACGTAATTACTGGAATTACTGGGACACGAAATGGTGAAACGATTACTCGTCTGCTATCTGCCGGGACTGCAATACCAGGAAATGAACCTTATCATATTGACAATTTAATTAGTCTGAATAGTCCACAGTTAACCGGTGACGGTTTTGGATATTCTACTGCTAGTGGGAGCTATTCTAGTCCGTTTTTCGCTAGTTTTTTACCGACACCGGGTTATTTAGAGGTGTTTTCTGCTCTACCATTTGTACCAGATGCTGAAAATTTTGGACCCGAAGATACTGAACTAGACATTGATTTTTCTGCAACGATCATTCATCGAGGTAGGATGTCATCAAGTTGAAGTTGTAAATTTGGCACAATACCAGAAATGATGGATTCACCAAGACGAAACTGTTTTTGGGTATAGTCATCACCACTCAACTGGCAAACTGTGAAGTAGGTTGTTTTGGCCTACCGATAAAAGCGACACCTCTCAGTCCTCGGTAATCTGCTATCCAGTATTCAGGGGTTCGTAAAAAAGCGTATTCTTCAACCTTGCAGGCATAGTCGCTTTCCCACTTACTACTAACAACTTCAACAACGAGTTTAACTGAACGACCATGAGTAATTACTGGTTCTTGTTCCCATAAGGGTTCACTGAGAAGAACAGTTTCATCCAGGACAACAATATTAGGTCTACGGGCGGTGATGCCATCATCAGCGAAGGGGCAAATCAGGCAAGTGCGGGGAATTAACCAAGGTAGTTAGGCGTTAGTAATAGCAACACCAATTTTAGTCGCCAGTTTCCCACAGAAGGTTTCGTGGCATCTTGTGAGTGACCTGTCAATTAATTCTCCGTCAGCCAACTCATAGCGGGGATTATCGCGGTACTGGGTAATAAAATCCTCGAAGCTAAGAAGCTTTGATGGTGCATAACCATGGGACTTTTTCCTATTTATCAATTCCCTTGGGGGTAATCATCCCAGAAGCTTGTAATTTCTTACACAATTTGATGAGTGCCATTACTTAAAATTAAATGATCTAACAAGGGAATACTCAAAAGTTGTGCCCCTGCTAATAATTGCCGTGTTATTTCTATATCTGCTTCACTAAGTTCTAAATTACCAGAAGCATGATTATGGGTAACTATCGCCCGTGTTGCACCTTGACGAATGAGTTCTCGAAAATATGACGGGCAGAAGCTAAAGTTTCCGTCGCAGTACCACCAATAGTGATTACTTTTGTCCCCAGAAATTTATTTATTTTTCACATCTAAAAGTAAGACGGCGAAACGTTCTCGATTTTGCCACATTAAGTCTTGATTGAGGGTTGCGGCCGCAGCTACAGGACTGTCAATTACTGTTCCATCGGCAGAACGGCATCAAAAAGCACGTTCACCTAATTCAATTGCGGCGAGAATTGTTGTGGCTTTTGCATGGGTAACACTGTGAATTTCCATCAACTCAGCGAGTGTAACTTCTCGTAAAGCAGCTAAGGGGTCACGCTGATTCTGGCTCAATTATTGTAGTATATATTGCCCTAAAGCGACTGCGGAGAGTTTACCCGATCCTTGTCCAGTTCCCAACAGAATGGCAATTAATTCCGCATTGGCTAATATTTTCGGTCCATCAAATCGTTCACGGGGACGCTCATTTCCAGGTAAGTCGGCGATTCTGAGGCTGTCATATAGAAACAAAGGGAATATGCAGCGAGGATGGAATTATTGTAGTTATCCCTTTTTTAAACTGAAAATTATCTCTATGGACAAAAATATTTAATTTTTGAACGTTACTACTTGCCTTTAGGCTTGATGATGAATGTTTATCTTTACTGTGAACAAATTAAGTCAGCAAAACCACAGATAGATGGTGATACCGAGTAAAAGTAAGGCTGTAAATTGAGTGATGCGTCTTTGGTGTCAGGCTGGGTGAGTGTGATCTGTTATTGACATTGCTTCTTGAACTAAAATCGAAATTGATGAACCCACTACAAAGCTCAAGCCCACCACTAAATAAGGTTCCTCTGGTACAAGTGTCGCAATTATTAGCATAGCTATCGCTAACGTCAGGACCAATAACTCAATAAATCGCGGTGGATTATATTGACTTGATAAAATCAGGGTATTTACATAAGAGTTCCACAATCGCATAATTTGTTAGTGGTCAGTAGTCAAATGTGATTCTTCTAGAATCCTTGCAGAGACGTTCCATGGAACGTCTCTGCATTAGATGATAGAACTTAGACACAAACAGAGTTAAAAGTCTGTCACCTGTCACCTGCTATAACTAACGCGCCCCACCTTTGATTCCTGTCCCGTTTTTCTGTGCAGCATCATCTTCTGAAAGTTCCACACCAAAAACGCGAGCAAAAGCTTTTTGCACTTTGTAGCCAGAATCAATTGATTCTAAAGGATCCTTCCGTAAACGGTGACGCAGACATAAAGTAATTACCCGTCGGATATCATCAACGGTAACTTGTGTCCTTCCTTCAAAGGCGGTTAAGGCTTTAGCAGCGCGGTTGGTTACAATGTCACCCCGCAAACCATCAACATCTAATTCTGAACAAACTTCTGAAATTTTCACCCGCAGGTCATAGTCAAGGTTAACTTGGGGTAACAATTCTTGAGCCTTGACAATTTTTTCCTGTAATCCTTCTTGTTCGGATTTGTAATTTTCTAGAAAAAACGGGGGATTTTGGTCAAATTCTGACCTTTTTTCCACAATGTGCACCCGCAATGCTGGTTCTTTCACTGTGTGAATTTCGGCGTGCATTCCGAAGCGGTCGAGTAGTTGGGGACGGAGTTCTCCTTCTTCTGGGTTTCCTGAACCAACCAGAACAAACCGCGCTGGGTGACGGATAGAAATTCCTTCCCGTTCTACCGTGTTCCAACCACTAGCAGCAGAGTCCAGAAGTACGTCTACCAAGTGGTCATCTAACAAGTTGACTTCATCGACGTAGAGAATACCCCGATTCGCTTTGGCCAGTAGTCCTGGTTCAAAAGCTTTTACACCTTCAGACAAAGCTTTTTCGATGTCGATGGTACCACAAACCCGGTCTTCTGTAGCTCCCAATGGTAAATCTACCATCTGTACTTTTTTGTGAGCTATGGGAATTTCTGCCCCTTGGGATACTAGTTGACGGACTTCATCGCTCATCAAGTCCGGGTCGCTGGGGTCACTGCTGAAGGGGTCATTGGCAACCACGGAGATTTCTGGCAGCAGGTCTGCCAAAGCGCGGATAGTTGTGGATTTGCCGGTGCCGCGATCGCCCATAATCATTACACCACCAATTTTGGGGTCAATAACGTTTAACAGCAACGCCAGTTTCATTTCTTCCTGGCCGACAATTGCAGTAAACGGAAAGATCACGCGACGCGCACTTGCCATAGATTGAGCAGTTGGAGTCACTAAATTACCTTAACAATACTTTTCTCATTACAATTCTTTATTTTGCCATATTTGGCCAGTGTGGTTCAGTTATTCAGTTTTCGGGAACAGGCAGAGGTGACAATATCTGAATTTTTCAGCACCTGATGATTGGGCTGCTGTTTCTATGTAAGGAAACTGGGGATTTGAGGACAAAATAAATAGACCTCTTACAAAATTGTTTCTGTGGTATGATAGAGAGATTTAGATTTTATGTATTTTTGGTGTTCTTTGCGGTCGCTAATTCAAACATAACTGTGTAAATCTAACTTTTGGCTAAAACACATGTACCCTCTCATTATAACATAAAATTAATTCTGCAATAGGTCTAATAATTACGAATTACACGGTGTTTTTGCAAATCGTCTAAATTACAAACTTCCAAAGGTCTAGCGTGTGTAGCTTCTAGAACAACTGGAGGTGCAACACCATCTGCTAGGGCTTCTTGCCATCTGGCTGCACATAAATACCAACAATCTCCAGGTTTTAAGCTGGGAAAGTTAAAGTGAGGTGCAGGTCTGCTGAAA
Source organism: 'Nostoc azollae' 0708 (assembly GCF_000196515.1). Taxonomy (NCBI): domain Bacteria; kingdom Bacillati; phylum Cyanobacteriota; class Cyanophyceae; order Nostocales; family Nostocaceae; genus Trichormus; species Trichormus azollae. Next base: position 3,363,096 of record NC_014248.1, on the reverse strand, counting down.
TCATTGCCTTGGGACTTTGTATATTTTAAAAATTCTTCTGTCACTTGAGCGCAAACAATGTGCATCCCAAAATCCTGACCACCTGTCTTACAAAAACCGTCGCGGTAATATCCAGTTATGGGAGATGTGCAGCAAAGTTGTAGTTTTTCACCAAGTACGTTTTTGGCTTCTGTCATTTTTCAAGATTGTGTAGGTTGTTAGATATAGATGGAGATGATACAATCAAAAGTTATTTTTTTATCCTTTGAGCTTTTTGACCCATGTTGGACACGATGTAAGCCTGTTGAGTAGAGATTGGTCTGCTGTCCAAAAATTCCGCAGATTCTAGTTCGGTAACTGCCAAGAAAGCAGTATCATAGAGAGTTGCCAGAGAGAATTTTTCAGTGATCGCATAGGTTTTTGTACGGATATCATCCCTATCGAGGTAGTCAATGGGTATTTGGCAGGAATTATCATAAAAACCTTCTGGTTGTGCTCCGGTAATTGCTCCCGATCTAACTTTATTTTCGCAACACTGACCCAACTTCAGACCATGCAAATCCCGGAGCAACTAAATGCACATCTGATGTTAACAAGGGAATAATCCAGTTTCTTGCTTGGGTTGTAATGTTTCAGGCAGAAGATAGGGAATCCAAATACTGGTGCCAATACACTTAGTCACGGCTTCCCTAACCTGCTCGTAACTGACGAATTAAGTCCACTGAACTTGATTGCATACCTGTTTTAGCTTCTACTTCCGCACTACGACCTACAATCCGCTGATGGGCTGCCAAAGCCCACCGTCGTCGCACTTGACGGGCGATCGCATCCACAAGCATCTCATTAAAAGACTCACGGCTTTCTCTAAACTGCTTTGCTTGTTGTAGCAAGTCCGCAGGAATGCGAATACTTATAGCGCTCGTTCCATAGTTACATTTAATGTAATTAAAATATGATTTCATATGATGTAACTATGGTCCAATATTGTCAATTCTAAATATCCAATCATAATGATTATTCTTTCTGCTCCTAGTTTTGGTTAACGATAGAATAGTTATAAACCCCAAATCTAGTTACAGATTCATTATGGAAACAACTTTAAAGCGTCTGAATTTTGAAGAGTACCTAACTTACGATGATGGTACAGATAATAAGTATGAATTAGTTGATGGGGAGTTAGTATTAATGCCACCTGCTGTATTTAAACATGATAATATTGTTAACTTTCTTGACATAGCCTTTTATTTAGAAATTAAACGTTTGGATTTAGACTGGATAGTTAGGCAAGGAACTATTGGAGTCAGAACCACTACAAACAAATGTCGTATTCCTGATATCATAGTCATTCAGGGTGAAGAATGCCGATAAATTCTCCTGATGCTCCTTCCTGAGGTTTTAGAAACAGCACCATTATTAGTAGTGGAACTTGTTAGCGAAGGTTCTATAACTACTGATTATCGGCGTAAACGTACAGAATATGCTAATCGAGAAATCCCTGAATATTGGATTATTGATGTTATGAATTCTAAAATTTGTGTATCATACCTCTTGCAGATTTACTTTTATGTAACAATGAGAGGGTGTCTTTGTTTTAGCCAAAAATTAGAGTTACACGGTTATGTTTGAATTAGCGATGCCAAATAACACTAAAAATACATAAAATCTAAGACTCTCTATCATAACCAAAGAAACAATTTTGTAAGAGGTATATTTTTATTAAATGAGGGAGTTTACGATTTTCTGGAATTTAAATAAAGATAATAAAAAAATTGTCTCTATGATCTTTCCTGAATTAGTGTTAATGGTAGAATAAATAATATTGAGCGCATAATGAATTAGTAAAAATTGAAAAATGCACAAATTAAATAAACGTTATAATTAGACAGGCAACTATAAATGATCATCAAGGCATGAGAAAATAGGCTATCAAATTAGTTCATCAACATCAAGATTTTAATCCACTCAGATTGGTTGAATTTGAGAATCACGAACAACGGCCTTTTAATTTATTTGAAGAACAAATGACCAACCCAAAAGCAATTATGTTAGTTCTGGAAGTAGAAAATGAAATTGTTGGTTATTCATTTACACGGTTAGAAGAAAGTAGTTTCGTTGATATTATACCAGCACCAGTATGGCTTCATGATATATACATTGCGTTAATAGATTGACCTCCATCTTTTAGCAATCTAGTTAGGGCAGATTTATACTCATCAGAGTATTTTCTTGTTCGATATACATCTGACTTTTTTCTGCTTATTGTGTAGGTTTGATTGGACGAATTCTACCACGATTCATACAGGATTAGGAACAGGGGAAACAGTGATATTTTGAATCAAAACCATATCAATAGGACTTGCGCATCGATAAAGTAGCAAAATAGTGTAATGGTAAAAATGTCATTTACTTAGCAGGTATGGGAGAATTAGAGAAATAATCAAACCTTCTACAGCAGAATGCAATCTGGAACATTACACTGTGTTGTTACTATCAGAACCAAAGCATGGGGGATGTTGTAGATTGGCAGAGATATTGGAAAACGTTTCACATGACAGTGTAAATAAATTATTGCTCAGAGAGAGATAGGAACCGAAAGATTTATTCCATACAGTAAAGAAAATCATAAATATAGTAGGAGGGATTTTAAGTGTGGATGACACAGTAGTATAAAAATTGTATAATGACACAAAAATTCAGAATTAATCAGTTATGTTTGGTCTAGGAAATATCATAAGAGCATCAAAGAAATAATAAATTTAATCACACTGTACTAAAGTGATGTGTATGAAAATTCAGTACCAATAAATTACAGAATATACGAGAAGAAGGAGGGAAAGACGAAGAACGATTATTTTCAGGAAATGCTCAAGGAAGTGATTGATTAGGGTGTAAAACCAAGAATAGTTACAGGAGACAGTTGGTATTCAGGGGTAGAAAGCTTAAAATTCTTGAAAAACCAGAAATTGGGTTTTCTGTTTGGGATTTAGAAAAAAATAACCGTATCAAGTAAACTGGAAATAAACTGGAAAAGTACTGTCTATTAAGGAGTTTACAAATTCCCGATAAAGGTTTGATAACTCATTTGAGAGCATTTGGATTGATTAAATTTTTTAGGCAAGAGTTCAAGAAAGAAGATTATAGAGACTATATAGTGTATGTACCAGATGAAGAAGCTCTCAATCAAATCACCAAAGATGAATTTGTGACAATTGATGATACTCATTGGGGGATTAAAAGTTTTCATAGAGCCATCAAACAAGTATGTGGAATTTGTCGATTTATGGTTAGAGATAGCCAAGGAATTAAAACACAGATGTTTTGTTCACTTCAAGGATTTGTTTGTTTAGAAAAAATGTACTCTGAAAACATAATTTCTAATTGGTATGAATTGCAAAGGAACTTATTCACTTCAGTTGTGCGCGACTACATTGTGGAAAATCTTACCAATGCTGGTGCTGCTTAATACCCCTGGATGAGTTTTTTTGTCAATGCGTAACTCCTACGATATTGTAATTCCTCAAAAAGGACAACCAAAGTTTAGCGGTTGGATTTTCAATAGATTTGATACAATGAACGCTGAAACTTAGATAAGGAGATGGTTGAAATTTATGGAGACTTTTTCCTAATAACAATCCATTGGTACATAAGTAAACATATTTCTTGCGTTCCACTAAACCTTTAAAGATTTCATCAATTTGAGGATGTAATAGTGGTTCTCCTCCAGGAATGGAAATCACAGGTGTGCCGTATTCTTCTACAGCTGCAAAGCACTGTTCTGGGGTGAGGTTTCGTTTAAGAGTTTCTGTAGTATACTGGATTCTTCTACAACCTGTATAATCTAAGTTACAACGGAAAAGAGATTCTAAAATTAATACGAGGGGAAAGTGTTTACGTCCTAGTAGACCCTGCGTAACTAAATACTTTCCAATATCAATTGCTTGTTGTAGATTAATCGCCATTTAACTAACACTCCTCTCTTTGATTATAGGGAATAGAGAGGTCCGGAAATTTAGAAAGGAGTCTGTGTATGGCTTTCCATAGTATTAAGATGAGAAAATAGCCAACGAAAGAATCAGGGTTGGGAATAGTTACGGATAGTTCCTATCCATGAAGATGTTAATGACTAATTCATAACTGACCTCACATCCATAACATTTATGAAATGGGCAAAACTAATTAACCAATTCCTAATATGACTAAACCACAAATAGTTAGTAAGAATTACTTGTGAGTAAATTGGGCAATCCAGGGGAAATCTTTGTTGAGGTACCCGGAATATTTTTACAAGTCTAATGACCTATTCAACGAAAATACCCTTGGTGGAAAACTCTTTGTTTCCTGCCTTTTATCCTGAGTCGCCATGGCATAATCGCTATCATGTTTTTTTACCTGTTCAAGGAGACTAGGAGGGAAAACATTCCGTAATATCTTTAGCCAGTAATAAAATGTGTCCTTTGCCTCCTTTTTCCATATACCGAAATGTAAACCTAAAACCTCAGATGTTGGTATTTCCCTCAAATAGAATAATGATAGACATACCTGTTGTTTTATCTCTAGTTTCCCTTTCCCCCCTGCTCCTTTCTGATTTATACCTATCTTTTTACTTTCTATGTCACCTTGAAGTTTTTTATGCTACATTTCACCTCGGGCTAACAAGTCTTGAAACTCATGCTTAGTTATTCCCAGTATTTGTTCTGTAGGATGTGAATGTTCTTGAATATAGTTAATTTAGTGGATTTTTCCTTTTGGTACACCCTCAAAATTCCCTTCTACCATTTTTTTCACTCCAAGTTAATTTTCCTGACAGGTCTAATTGTTAGTTGCTACCATATATTCTCAGAATTTTCTCTGGAATTATCTAGCCTATTTGCAGCTTGCTTATTTTCAATATATATATTGACGTATTGCAAAAATAAATGCTGGTAGTAGCGGAGTTACAATATCCAATACGAACTTTCCTAAAGTTAACCCTCCAATTAAACCTACTAGAAAGACAATTATTTATTACAATTGCTACTAATCCAATAAGTATACAATGGAGATAACGACGCTTTTGTTTAGCATCCCACCAAATATTAGATAGTTGACAAATCAAACGTGCTTCATGGATAAGTAATTGGTCAACACTAACGGGATACCAGTCTTTTAAATCTAAGTAATTTGGATCTTCTTTTCTATATGGAGCACCATTAATAATGAATTCTGGCTCAGGACGACTACCAGAGCATAATTGTGACTAATCTAATTCAAAAATAAATATTGCAATGAAAGAATTGTTATATCTTCGCTGCTTTTTCCTGTAGGGATTTTTGTAAATGACTGAGAATAGCTTGTTCTAATAAATAATCTTACAGACAATCCCCATAAAGCAGCAGAAATTTGTAAACCAGGAAAAATTTCAACCAAAATAGACCATAGAATTACAGATAGGATACACTGATGTTTTGGATATTCTTAGCATCAGAGTAAAGCTGACGCTGTGCGGCTAAACGTTCTAACTGAAGTTGTCTATCTTGTTCTTGAGGTATATGGTTCATGAGTATCTGGTGAATAGTTATTAGCTAATTTTTACTTAGTAAATAGGAAAATAACTTCCAAAGATTTATCCACATTTATTAACAGCTAACCTATGATAACCTGCACTTTGCAATCCAATAGCCTCTAAGGATTTTGTATAATCTTTAAATCCGCGACTATAAATTATTCTTTTATCTTCTAAATCCAAATTATCAATATTACCTTGTATTGACTTAGGATCATTGACTGGATAGAAAATATTAGTGGGAATATGGGAATATGTGTATTTCTAATAAAACAAAAGACGCAGAAAAAATTCTCTGCGTCTCTGGGTGGAAAAAACCCTTAAACTATCTCAGAAGTCTGCACAGTAGGCTGTGGCTGTGGCTGGAACATAAACAGCGAATAAACCACATCACGGCGGATATTCACCATCATATCCAAGAACAATTCATAACCCTCACTCTTATACTCAATCAGAGGGTCTTTTTGACCATAACCACGCAAGCCAACAGACTCCCGCAAAGCATCCATTTGTTGCAGATGTTCCCGCCACAAAGTATCTATGCGTTGGAGAATAAAGAACCGTTCTGCTTGTCGCATCAAACCTGGTTGAATTTGGTCAATTTGCGCTTCCTTCATATCATAAGCAATACGCGCTTGTTCATGGAGGAAAGCCTTAATTTCTGATACTCCCATATCCTCCAACTGACTGGCTTGCATATCAGCCAACAGGTAAACAAACTCCTTAACTTTTTCCACCAATTTTTCCAATTCCCATTCTTCTGAAGGCAAATCAGGGTTAATGTAATAATTAACGATGTCGTCCATCGTTTTTTCAGCGTACTTAATTACCTGTTCCTTCAAATCTTGACCTTCCAACACCCGTCGACGTTCTGCATAGATGGCACGACGTTGGTTATTCATCACCTCGTCATACTCAAATACCTGTTTTCGGATGTCGTAGTAATAGGTTTCAACTTTTTTCTGTGCGCCTTCTAAGCTGCGAGTTAACATACCTGATTCAATAGGCATATCTTCTTCTACTTGGAAAGCATTCATCAAGCCGGCTACGCGATCGCCCCCAAAGATCCGCAATAGGTTATCCTCTAAACTGAGGAAAAATCTTGTCGTCCCAGGGTCACCTTGTCTTCCCGCCCGTCCACGCAACTGGTTATCAATTCGCCGTGACTCATGGCGTTCTGTGCCAATTACGTGCAGTCCGCCTCTACTTACCACATCATCGTGTTCACTGCTGGTGAATTCTTCATACTCATGCTTAATACGCTGGTAAGCTTCTCGCAATTTCTGAATTACAGGGTCGTCCGTAGGTGCTTTTTCCGCCGCCACAGCTACCTTATCTTCCGCTTCTAATTCTGGTAAACTCCGACTGCCATAAGCTTTTACTGCTACCTCCACCGCTTCTTTTAAAAGTTGTTCTGTTTCCTTCGATAGCTGGGTTGGGAAAACTTCCGGGGAAGCCCGCCAAGTCTTCACCTTTTTACCAGGAACAAAGCCTTGAGCACCACCACTAGCAGCCATAGGTAGTCCAGAAGCCCTTTGCATGCTAAAAACATCTTCATCCTCTGGGCTGACAATACGGGGCATAAAATATTCCCGCAGCTTCAACCGCGCCATATACTCAGAGTTACCACCCAGGATGATATCTGTACCCCTTCCCGCCATGTTAGTGGCAATAGTTACACCCCCCCTACGTCCCGCTTGGGCGACAATCTCTGCTTCCCGTTCTACGTTTTCCGGTCTAGCATTAAGCAACTCATGGGGAATATTTATTTCCTTCAGGAGTCGGCTGAGGAGTTCAGATTTTTCTACACTGGTTGTACCCACTAACACAGGTCTACCATTTTCGTACATTTCCGCACATTCTTTTGCGATCGCCCGCCATTTTCCTGGTTCAGTCTTAAACACCATATCCGACAAATCTTCCCGTCTTCTAATCCGATTCGTGGGAATAACAGTAACTTCCAGTTTGTAAATCTTCTCAAACTCTACCTCTTCCGTTTTTGCAGTTCCCGTCATCCCCCCCAACTTGGGATAAAGCAAAAACAAGTTTTGATAAGTAATAGTTGCCAAAGTTTGGGTCTCAGGCTGAATTTCTACGTGTTCCTTCGCCTCAATGGCCTGGTGTAAACCATCACTCCAGCGTCGTCCCGGTAGTACCCGACCCGTAAATTCATCCACAATCACAACTTCATCATTGCGGACAATATAATTCACATCCTTGAGAAACAATTCCTTAGCCTTAATCGCATTAAAGACAAAATGCGCCCAAGGATTTTCAGGATCAAACAAATCTGTCACACCCAACAGACTTTCCGCTTCTGCAAAACCCTCATCAGTTAAAATAACGTTACGATCCTTCTCATTAACATCATAATGTTCATCTTTTTGCAGAGTAAAAGCAATTTCCGCCGCTTGCAAATATTTTTCTGTCGGTCTTTCCACCTGACCAGAAATAATCAACGGTGTCCGAGCTTCATCAACTAAAATTGAATCTACTTCGTCAATAACACAATAATTAAACGGGCGTTGCACCACCTCAGGCATAGAGGTAGCCATATTATCCCGCAGGTAATCAAAACCGATCTCACTGTTAGTTACATAAGTAATATCACAGTCATAGTTTTTCTTCCGTTCCGTCGGGTTCATAGTAGCTTGAATCAGCCCCACACTTAAACCCAAGAACCGATGTACCTGACCCATCCATTCAGCGTCCCGACGTGCCAGGTAATCATTAACAGTAATAACGTGAACACCTTGACCTGTCAGGGCATTTAAATAACTCGGTAAGGTAGCCACCAAGGTTTTACCTTCACCAGTTTTCATTTCCGCAATTTGCCCAGAGTGGAGAATCACCCCACCTAATAATTGCACATCAAAGTGTCGCAACCCTAACACACGCCTTCCTGATTCCCGCACAACAGCAAAAGCCTCAGGCAAAATATCATCCAGAGTTTCACCCTTAGCTAATCGCTGTCTAAATTCGGCAGTTTTACCTTTTAACTCATCATCAGAAAGTGCTTTAATTTCTTCCTCTAACAGGTTAATTTCTGTAATGTAAGGTTGGTATTTTTTAAGTTTACGAGCGTTGGGATCGCCCAACAAGAGTTTTAGCATGGCAGTTTATGGAACTAAATCAAGGGGGATGGAAATTAAAGGTTTTAGCTAATAGCTATATAATTATAGACACTTAACACAACCCAGCCGTTTTGGTTATAGATGGCTAGGAAATGAGAATTTACTCAAAAACCAAATGAAAAAATCCCAATCACCTTGTTATGACGATTGGTTTTAATTCTTATCTTAATATTTAAACTCCTTCATAGTATAATTCTGCCACCAGATAGCGCAGGGGAGCAGGGGAGCAGGGGCGAGAATTACGAATTTATTTCTCCCATTCTAGTGTCAGGCTGCGGAAATTATACTTACTTGCACCAGGATGACAACTGACACAACTGCCGATGTTTATAGGTTCTGGTAATTTGACACCAGGATGTAAGGCTTGGAAATAACGGGATCTATTGAGGCGATAGGGTATTGCTTCATCTTGACGCTGCACACGGGAGAAAGTAGAAATATATTTCCACACCAAGATGCGTTGTGGATCGACCAACGGCTTAATCTGTGCGCCATAGTGCTGGGAGTCTTCCACAAGATTCTTCCAAGTTTGGGTGGGAAATACCGCTGGTGGTAAAGCAATGTGACAGGTTGAGCAATTTTCTATATATAATTCTTGCCCTAATTGGTATTGTGCGGGTACTACGTCAACGGTGCCAACTGAGGGGGTGGGGTTAGCGGCGTGAACACTGGTGGTGGCTAAACCTAGTATAAATCCTATAGCTACACTCCAAGCGAAAATCACCAGCATGACAATCAGCAGTTGGCGTTTCATTCGTTGATGGGATGATTTTAGTTTAAACATATCAAGTATAAGTTAAATTACTTTAAACTAAATATTGCTGTTTTTGTATCTATTGAAATACAAACCTAATTGTTGAGTCATTTGTATGCACCGGATATTTAGACAGGTTTTATCAAAATTTGTTGCATGATGTCTTGTTTATTTGCAGGTTTTATAATTTCTTTCAACAAGTTCGATACCATCATAGTCTTCTACAAACTCTATCGCCAATGCTTGCCAACTTGAATCAAGTTTTGGGTAAAATTCAGGAGTACAAACATAAGCTTCTCAATTTAATGCTGGGTAGTTTCTACTTAATTTAAAATTAAACCGACTTATAGTGTTTATTAATTGCCTAATAGCATCTGGGAGGATAGAGTTTTAGCAGAAAGACTCAAATAGGAAGCAAACCATTGAGATAAGCACAAGGAAGGGAAAGGATTTGGTAGACACTTTCAACATTCCACTGTGGTCCAGAAATTTTAATCCTTGCTCCAATGTGTTTAATAGCAGATTCGACAAATCCAGAACCAATAGAACACAGTTGTTTAGCTTGGTAGTAGGTGTAGTTAATAATGCCAGTGGGATGTTTTTCGCCTATGTCGAAACACTTCTTAACTTGTTTGCCTCGACAATTATTAAATAAAGGTTGAATTGGCTCTATCTGACCTTGCCACAATAAACTCCCAACAGCTTGGAGACGCTTTAAAGAACCACTAATTTGATAAAGATTCTCTTTGAGGTGATACCAATCTAAAATTTCCAAAGGTTTGAATTTTTCAGTTCCAAACTCTTTAACTAAATTCCAAACTCCATCATGACCATCCCCCAAACACACAAGGGGGTTAACCAAAGACTGGCTATTAACATAATCAACTAATGATTGATTAGTTATTATCAAAAAATGCGCCATCATAAATTCCTTGTAGACGAAGGGTCTTATAGTCTCGCCAGTACCAGCCTGCTTGTAGTGTTTGCCCCCTAGTAGTCGACCAAGGCAATGTTGCTTGGTAAGCCCCTCTAATTGATAAACTAGTCAGAAAAGGGGTTGACCATGGTAAAAAAGTATGTTGTAAATTTAAGCGAAGAGGAAGTTTTACAACTGCAAGCAATCCTCAAAAAAGGAAAGCACAAAGCAAGAAGTATAACCCGTGCAAACATTCTTTGAATGGCATCTGAGGGAGAAACGGACACGGCGCTGCCGCAGTTCGAGTTCATGTTGCCACGGTGGAAAGGACAAGAGAAAACTTTGTGATTGGTGGATTAGAGTTTGCTTTAAAGGATGGGGAAAATCCACCAAAACCCAAAAAATTAGATGAAAAACAAGAAGCATTTTTGATTGCGACTGCTTGTTCTAATCCGCCAGAAGGAAGAGTGTGTTGGACAATGCGATTATTAGCGGAGCATTTAGTGAAGGTTGGTATCATAGATTCCATTTCAGACGAAACAATACGCCAAACTCTAAAAAAAATGAAATTAAACTGTGGTTAAAAGAACAGTAGTGTATTCCCGAAGTTAACCCAGAGTATGTGTTAAGAATGGAAGATGTTTTGGATTTGTACAATGAGCCATATGATCCGAAAAAACCTACACTCTGCCTAGATGAACGCCCATATCAATTAGTAGAAGAAGTAAGACTTCCTTTGCCACCAGAACCACATCAGCCTGAAGGTTATGATTGTGAGTATAAATGCAATGGTGTTGTAAATTTATTTGGCTTTTTTGAACCAATAGCCGGGTGGAGGCATATTGAAGTTACACAACATCGGACAAAAGCTGATTTTGCTGAACAATTAAAAGATTTAGTAGATGTTTATTAACCCCAAGCTGATGTGATACCTTTACTTGTTGATAACCTAAATATTCATACTCCAAGTGTTTTATATGAAGTTTTCTCTCCAGAAGAAGCACGCCACATTATTCAAAAATTAGAGCTCCACTATACTCCTAAACACGCTTCTTGGTTGAATCAAGTAGAAATTGAATTATCAGTTTTATCTTGCCAATGCTTAGAACGACGTATTCCTAATGTAGAAATATTATCTTCTGAAATTGCTACTTGGGAGTCACAGCGTAATCAACAAAAACCCAGTGTTTATTGGGGTTTTAAAACCAAGGATGCACGTAAAAAAATGCAGCGTTTATATCCGAGCATTTAACCCAGCAAAATTGCCTTGGTAGACTACTAGTCGTACTTTTCCACCATCCATGCTCACTTTACAGACAGCTTGTTTTCCTTGTGGTAGCTCCCAATCTTCTTCTACAACTAGTTTTTGTTGCCTTCTATGGGCAACTTTTACTCCTGTTAATGCTTCAATTTCAACTTCTGCTTGTTGATATGATTCCTTAGCTGATAGCCTCAAGCAGCACTTTTGAAGTAATGGACTTAACCGACTTCTTGGCTTCAAACCCAGTCTCTGCAACTGTTTAGCTTTCAGTTTTAGTTCTCCTCTCCTACCAAGGCTTTGACTTTCCTGGTTTTACCTACTTTCCTTCCGGTTGTTTCTTCAATAAAAAAGGGCTATTTCTGGACTTACCACTTCTAATATTTGACTCCTTACTGTTTTTTCTATTCCTTCCAAGTCTGTTATCTGACTTTTGTCTGCTTCTTCATATAACAATGTTGCCTATTCTTCTAAGCAGGCTTTGAGCCGTTCTTTTTTCCTGGTTCATAGTTGCTAATCCATACCTGTTTATCCTGATATTCTCCTAACACCTGTGTATCTTCCAATAGTGGATGCTCCCTTTTGTTCTGTTCTTATGTCTGGATCTTTCTTCTGTGCTTATCACATTCAATTTGAACTCTACAAAACAAAAATCATTTTCATCAAAAAATAGAAAATCGCCATAAGAATTACCAAAGCTTAAAAGTCCCTCTTGTCCATCAACATCAATAGGAATGAAACTAACTATTTTAGCATTGCTGACATTAATACCAAGTCTAAATGAGTGTAGATAGAACTGTAGAATAAAGAACATGGAAGATAAAGACTCATGAGGAAGCAATGGCACGCCCTTTCAATCTAGAAGTTCAAGAAAGTGCTGAGTATTTGTCAAAAAGCCTGAAAAATGCGCGGACAGCATTAGACAAAGAACGTTTACAAATGCTGTGGTGGATAAAAACAGAACAAGTAACCCAGCATCAAGAAGTGAGCCGAAGATTGGGCAGAGATGGGTCAACAATAACAGGATGGTTACAAAGGTATGGAAAAGGAGGACTATCTTCTCTTTGAGAGGTAAAAACTGCGCCTGGGGCAACTCCTTTAATACAAGGTGAAATGCTATCACAACTAATATCAAAGTTAGAATCCCCCCAAAGGTTTAGCAGTTATAGGCAAATTGTGGAATGGCTAGAGCAAGAATGGCACGTCCAAGTCAAATACAAGACAGTTTACAGTTTAGTGCCCTACAAACTAGGGGCAAAGTTGAAAGTACCTCGACCCATCAGCTCATCACAAGATGAGCAAGCTATAAACCTTTAAAAAAAAACATCCCCCTTGCCTTGGTAGCTTTAGAGAAACTATTGGGTGGGGGAAAACGACTGAGTTACCTGTGCCAGGACGAAACCAGATTAGGTTTGAAGACCGAAACTGGACGAGTGAGTGATTACGGCTCGTGGTGTTAAACCTGTAGTGAGGGTGCAGTGGCCACGAAAAGCATTTTGGCTTTATGGAGTTGTTGAACCCACCTCTGGATGGCATTTTTGTCAGGAATATCCTCATCTAAACAGTGAAAATTTTCAGAAATTCTTGGATGTCCTATTTCAGGAATTAGGTTCTGATATGGCATTAATGCAGATGGATCAAGCTTCTGCACACCAAGCTTTGGCACTGTCTTGCCCTGAAAATATTATTCCCATTTTTCAAACATCTCACTCTCCTCAACTTAACCCCATGGAGCGATTATGGCAGTTTATTAAACGTCAGTTCAAAGGTGAAAGTTTCTCACATCTCGACCAATTGCGTCAATGAGTTCAAAATGAATTAGCTCAATTATCTTCTGAGGTCATCTCCTCTTTGACCAGTTATGATTTCATCCTTGAAGCTCTGTTTCACCAAGCTTTATTCTGTGCAGCCTCATAGAGAATTGGTATAAGTAATTTATTGCTGTTAAATCCTTCAACAATAGTTTTAATACCATTTAGTTGAATACTAAAGGTATTATCCTCGAGTTGAATACTGGTAAGAATGAAAGATTATCCTTTATAGTCTTTGACTGAAAACTCGTCTCTCAATTCTATTTATAGAAAGAAGATCAGGCAACTTAGGGAAAATATTTGATAGAAGTTCTTTGATATCAGGACTTACGCAACTGGCACAAATAGCGGGCGGGATGTAGCCCTGGCACGGAACAATTAAACTCAAACCAAGCACATAGGAAGACTTGGGCATTTTAGTTGCTGAATTAAATAATTAGAAAGGAATCTATGCTTGTTTTGATAAACAGTTTGACCAGTTTGATAGGCTAAATTCTTTAATCTAATCCAAACCAACATTGCACAAGCAATATGATCTCCTTGAAGCCTAGCTTTACGACATTGACAAGATTCAATGCCAGTGATTTGTTTAATCTCTCGGTGAAACTCCTCAATTTCCCAACGAATTTTACACACCTCTTGTACAACATTCGTAGAACTTTGAGATAAATCCTTAGTAGCGACATAATCCGTTCTGTTGGTAGAAACAGCAACCCGGAATAGTTTCACTTTTTTCTGAGCGGGAAACCCTTTAATTTTTATAATTTTACCACATTCTAACTCTTCAGTACTCCATTGTCATAATTCAATAGGTTTATCTTTTCCTTTGGCAAATGTATCATCAACTAACCGATTCTTTTTTAAAGGGTAATAATAAATTTCGTCTAATCTATCAATATACAGCATGAAACTGTTTACTGCATACCATGTGTCCATCAGAACAGTATTAAATGGGAAAAGCTGATGATACACCAGGTTTTGCAGCATATCTTTCACATGGTCTATCTTGGTTTTACCATCCACATCAGGATTAAAAATGCGGTAATCTATTACCCCAAATCTTTGAAATTTAGGATTCACATATACACAACTGACTACACCAATTCTTTGGAGTATGCCATGTTCATTACCACTATATTGTCTCCTCACTATCTCTATTTCTTCAGAATATCTTTTGTCTAAAACACTATCATCAAATATGATGTACCAATTACCATCAGCTTCTACTACCTCTTTCACCTTATCCCATAGTAAACGAGATGTTAACTTTTCGGTTTTTAAATAATAGTTAATTGCATCATGGCTAATACTTTCTAAATGCTCTGCTAAATTAGTAATTGTATAGTTAATTTAACTAGTTCATAAGTATTGGCAGTAATCAAGTTTAGTAAATCTCATTACCGTCAGGAACATTTATCTAATACAATCTCCTACCTATTTTCTCATGAATATTTCAATAATGTTTTCTGTTGCAGCTACTTCTTATGGGTTGATAAAGCTTTCGGTATCCGATTTATTTAATACCGATGTACTATATTCACCCATTGCCTGTCCCAGTTGCCTAAGTCCTGAATATCTTCAAATTGGCTGATCTTGTTTTAAAGGTTCTAGCGTGGATACTGTAAAAAGCCTGAAAATCACCAGTCAAAATTTCGGAAACAGTATCCAAATAATTTTGTTGAATCGTACCTTTTCCAGCATTGAAAATGGGTTGACAATAATTGGTATTCTCTCCAACAGATTGATAACCTAGTAAATAAGCTGAAAAGTCATGAGCATTTAACCAACAATCTTTCGGAATTATTTCTGTTACTTCTGATTCTAACGACGGATTCTTTTTTACTACTCTCTCTGCAAAGAGTAGATTATTGAAAACTGTTAATACATAATGACTCTGAGTTCTAACGATAAGTTGTTGTCATCATTTTGATTTACCATTAAGGCTAATAGTTTAATCACTTCCTTTTGAGCAATGGCAAATAAATGTGCTTATGGTTTTTATATTATTCTTAATATTTCTAACTCATCAAGGATATTAATAAAAATATCTGGCGAAATCCTTATACACTCCTGCTGTCCTGATGAAGCATTACAAAGATAAATATAATCCTTTACTTCATTATCCAATCTGATTTTTTCATTACCAGAGGGATCAATATAATATTTTTCCTTTAATATTCCATGTCCCATGGATTTTGTTCATACTAATAGATAGTTTTCTTCTTATCTACCCTGTTATTTTTTTACGAAATCTTAATTGGTTAATCTTTCCATATAAAATATCTTAAGAATATCTCTATTTATTATAACTTTGTGCATGAATTTTAGCATTCAGATTATATCTATCTTTTGCTCACTACCTTAATAGTTAAAATTTAAAATATTTGTCGTAAACTATTTTAAATACTTGCAAATAGATACCTTGCAAGGAAATCATAATAACTTACTGTTGCGCTTATTACCGAAATTATAAATAATGGATTTTTTTACTTACTTTCAAAAAATTAATTTAAAAGTGTATAAAGCTGTTAAGTATATCCTAATTTCATCTTCCTTATTAATTAAGGATTCAAAATTAGAATTTAAATATTCCTGCCTAACTCTCAGTTAGATACTACTAGCAAAATTTTTAAACTCCCCATCTATAAGATGAGTGAGTATATATAATTTTCACTTCTTGATTTCATTCTAAAATTAATTTTATATATTTATCTTTCCCAAAACTATATTAGACCTACTGCAAAATTGTTTCTGTGGTATGATAGAGAGTTTTAGATTTTATGTACTTTTGGTATTCTTTGAGCTCGCCAATTCAAAATTTCGAAATCATGTAAGTGATTGGTAGGAAGAAAAAACCTATAAAATTCTTCCCGAATAGGAGATAATATATCAGAACCAATATCCACATATTTCTGTTTATCCCAGTAAATTTGACTACATAAATTGACTGAATAAATCATCTTTTAGTGTTTTAAGGAAGTAAATGAGTTTAGCAATAGTGCTTTTATGACTGGCTTATTCACCAATTAAAACTAAGATTTTCTTGACTTCAGTCTGTGCATTTTGAATTGCACCGAAGTCTTTGATAAAAGTTTTCTGCATAATTGCTCTTTTTTTATGTTACCATTCAGCTAATGCCTAACGGCACGCTACGCTAACAGCAGTGAGCGTTTTCAGGCTAACGCCAAAAATACCTATTTGATAATTAAGCAATTTCTCAAACAGTCTCACTCCTGACTCCTGAATTCTTACTTTTTTATATTCTACAATTAATTTTTTTATGTTACCCATCGCTGACTTGTTTATCAAGGGAAATCACCGCAGCAAGACAAGCCAGCAGTTCTGGATACATTTATTTACCTTTTAAAAATTACGGAATAGCAACCGATCGCAAGATCCCATCAACTATATCTTTAGCATTCCTTCCACCTCTAGGAATCAGGCGATGACAAAGAACGTGAGGTGCAAGAGATTTCACATCATCGGGAATAGTATAATCTCGTCCTAAAATAAAAGCTAATGCTTGGGTCGCTTTTTGTAATGCCACCGTACCACGTGGACTAACACCAAGACTAATTTCCTCATCCTGTCTGGTTGTCCGCACCAATTCTAAGATGTATTGTTGCAAGGAAGTTTCTACTTTTACTTTTGAGCAGAGTTGGCGTAACTCAGCCACCTCATCCAAAGTAATACAAGGCGCCAAATCAGCTAATTGAATACCATTATCTAGATTTTCCAGCATTTGTAATTCATCTGACTCCGAAGGATAACCCAAACTCAAAGACAGCATAAATCGATCCATCTGTGCTTCTGCTAAAGGAAACGTCCCTTGGTACTCAATGGGGTTTTGAGTAGCAATCACAAAAAAGGGCTGAGGAACAGTATGGGACACACCATCAACCTTCACCTGACGTTCTTCCATTACTTCCAGGAAAGCTGACTGGGTGCGGGGAGTAGCACGGTTAATTTAATCAGCTAGTAGGACGTTAGCAAATACTGGCCCCGGCATAAAGGTAAATTCACTGCTTTTAGGATTCCAAATATTTGTGCCTGTAATGTCAGTGGGGAGTAAATCGGGGCTACATTCATTGTAGCCGCTGAAATCTGCTATCTACAGAACGTGCTAAAGATTTGGCCAGGAGGGTTTTACCAACTCCTGGTACATCTTCTAACAAAGGGTGACCACCACCAAGTAAAGCAACTACCACCAAGCGAATGGCCTCATGTTTAGCAACAATGGTACGAGCCAGATTTTGTGTTAAAATCTCGATTTTTTCTCTCATGCTGGGGATTGGGTACTTGGGATTGGGGAAGATGGGGAGATGAGGGAGATGGGGGAGATGGGGAAGTAATTTTCCTAATGCCCAATGCCCCATGCCCAATGCCCAATCACCAATATATACAGTGTTCCCTAGTAATTATCCAAATTCAGTATGATGCTAAAAATTCAGTATGATGCTAAAATTTCTCTGGCTACAGTGCAGTCCAGTTGAATTTGGGTTTTTAGGGCTTCTAGGGAAGGAAATTTTTGTTCAGGGCGCAAAAATTTTACTAGCTGAACAACTAGTTCTTTACTGTATAAATCATCAGGCCAATCAAACAGATGTACTTCTACAGCAAAATGAGTACCATTAACGGTGGGGCGGTTGCCTATATTCATTACTCCTAAGTTCTCATTAGCAGACACTTCTGGGTTTTGGCTATGGATAACAACCCGTACTGCGTAAACTCCTTGATGGGGTAAAAATTTATCTTTTGGTAGTTGCAGGTTTGCGGTGGGAAAGCCAATGGTTCTACCTAATTTTTGACCTGGTATCACTACACCCGTTAGGGTATAGGGTCTTCCTAGTAGGCGGTTTGCTTTTTCTATATCCCCTGCTTCCAAACTTTGACGAATTAATGAAGTGCTAATCCGATTGTTCTCGGTCAGTGTGGTATTGATGTCACTGCTCTTTGTGGACAATTCATCTATATCAGTTTGGATGGGAACTATGGTGACGGGTATATTGAATTTGGCAGCGAGAGTTTGCAAATCTTTGGCTGTACCTGTGCGCTTTTTGCCAAAACAGAAATCTTCTCCCACACTGATTTGTTGACATTGTAGTTGTTGGACAAGTATTTTTGCTACGAAATCTTGGGGTGAGAGGGCAGATAGCTCTTTATCGAAGGGTAATAATACTAGTTGTTCTACCCCAAGCGATCGCAACTGTTCAACTTTTTCATCAAGTGGTGTCAACAAAGTACGGGGTTGTCCTGTAAAAAACTCGTGTGGATGAGGATCAAAGGTGACAACTGTCGAGTGTATTCGCTTTTTTTGTGATTCTAGGGGTGTTAGATTCCCGGTTGGAAGGGTTGATTTTTCTGCTAAGTTCTCCCCGTTTCCCCGTCGTTCCTGATCCTGGGCTGAGGGCAAAATTGGTTGAATTACCCTTTGATGACCAATATGAACACCATCAAATTTGCCAAGAGCAACAGCAGTTGGTGTTAGTATTCCTTCAGTTGAAGAAGTAACCAACACGGAACACCCATTTTGAAACAAATTTAGCACGTGGATTCTGGGATTTTAGGTTTATTCTAGCTGTCAGCAACAAGCTCTGTCACCTCTATTTTTGCTGGGGAGAGTTACCTACCCCTCAAAAATCCCTCGTCTGAATTCTGGATACTTACTTGCCAATTGGCAAAAAAGAGGGCCGAAAATTTAGAAAGGAGTATGTGTCTGGCTTTCCATAGTGTTAAGATGAGGAAATAGCCAAGGAAAAAATCACGGTTGGGAATAGTTACGGATAGTTCCTATCCATGAAGATGTTGATAACTAATTCATAACTGACCTCATATCCATAACATTTATGAAATGGGCAAAACTAATGAACCAATTTCTAATGTGACTAAACCACAAATAGTTACTAAGAATCACTTGTGAGTAAATTGGGGAATTCAGGGGAAATCTTTGTTGAGGTACCCGGAATATTTTTACAAGTCTAATGACCTGTTCAACAAAAATACCTTTGGTGGAAAACTCTTTGTTTCCTGCCTTTTGTTCTGAGTCGCCATGGCATAATCACTATCATGTTTTTCTACCTGTTTAAGGAGACTAGGAGGGAACACATTTCGTAATATCTCTAGCCAGTAATGAAATGTGTCCTTTGCTTCCGTTTTCCATATACCGAAATGCAAACCTAAAACCTCAAATGTTGGCATTTTCCTCCACTAGAACAAGCATAGACATAGCTCTTCTTTTTTCTTTTATCTCTAGTTTCCGTTTCCCCCCTCCTCCTTTCTGATTTATACCTATCTTTTTACTTTCTATGTCACCTTGAAGTTTTTTATGCTACATTTCACATTGGGCTAACAAGTCTTGAAACTGATGGTTAGTTATTCCCAGTATTTGTTTTCTACGATGTGGATATTCTTGAATATAGTTAATTTAGTGGATTTTTCCTTTTCCTACACCCTCAAAATTCCCTTCTACCATTTTTTTCACACCAAGTTAATTTTCCTGACAGGTCTATTGATTCTGATAAAGGATCTAAAACCGGAACTTGGAGTATTAATCCCTCTCTAGCCATGATTGCACCAGGAAATTTCTCAAATACTTGTTTGCCTACATTATCTAAGAAATCATCGTTGTGGCCAGGATCATGATGGTAAATTACCAGAGTTTTGACGTTGGCTGCTTGTGCTACTTTCACAGCTTCTTGCCAAGTAGAATGTCCCCAGCCAATTTTTGGTAATTTTGGGGAATGGTATTCATCATCAGTATAAGTGGAATCGTAAATCAAGATGTCGGCATTGCGAGCCAACCAGAGAACATTTTGGTCCAATTTCTCAGGTAAATGTTCTGTATCTGTGATGTAAACAGCAGATCCACCATGCCAGTTAACTCTATATCCCACAGCTTCACCGGGATGGTTTAAATGCCTGGTTTCTATCATAATGTCATCAATCTGGATGGGCTGCCCTGCTTTAATGTTGTGAAAATTCAAATTAGCTTGCATAATCTGCAAGGGTACAGGGAAGTTGGGATGAAGCATCTGGTCATTGAGACGTTGTTCAATGGTAGAGCCATCAGGAGCGATCGCTCCATAAATATTAAATTGATTACCTTTGATAAAAGCTGGGCTAAAGAAAGGAAACCCCTGCATGTGATCCCAATGGGAGTGAGTGAAGAAGATATGACCTTCTACGGGCATTTGGGACAATAGCGATTGACCTAAAACGTGGACTCCCGTACCACAATCAAAGATTAAGCGTTTACCCCCGACTTGCATGGCTACGCAAGGGGTATTACCACCATAGCGAACTGTGCTTGAACCTGGACAGGGGATGCTGCCCCTAACGCCCCAAAATTGGACTGTAAATTGATTCTCTATCCTAGACATGGGTGTTGGTTGCTGGACTGAGCGGGTAATCAATCAAAAAAAGGCTTCTTATGTTTTTTAGTTTATGCTGTCTTAGCATCTTGGTTATAGGGTATGTTTTTTAGTACAAAATCATACCCTATAACCGTTACAAGAAAGTTAAAAGTCAAAAGTTCTTTGTTTCTAACTTTTGTCATTTTGCTCTGAGTTGGCTGATTTGTATCATTCTTTAATAGTAGATACCGGGTTAAGCAAATAGAGTATAATTAATTCTCAATGCACCATAATTTATTATGTAGTCATTTATCCGAATAAAATGCCTAAATCTATATGGTCAATTTGATTGTAAAAGATTTAATTGACACTACAGTCTTAACCTAATACCAAAAAACTTAGGGGAATTTAAATTCCCACCTGGAGAGTTGATGCAGTCCATTGGCATAAGTAAGATTGTATTGCAATGGAGTAATACTAATGAAGTTATTACGCATGACTTCTACATCAGTGGGGATATCTGACGGCAGATTTAAACCTGCTGGTGGTTGCACATCTTCTAGAACCTCTCCCGTTAACCAGTAGTAAGTTTTGCCACGGGGATCTACTCGCTTGTTAAAAACATCTACATAGCGACGCACTCCTTGACGGGTAAGAGTTGCACCAACAATTTCTTCCCAGGGAATAGGAGGAATGTTGACGTTAAGTAACATTAAATCTGGTAATGGTTCTGCTGTCAGTTGGTCAACTAGAAGTTTGGCAAATTTGGCTGCTGGTTCAAAGTTTTTGTGAGTATGACTAGTCAGACTGAGGGCAATACTAGGAATGCCTTCTATTATACCTTCCATTGCTGCCGAAACAGTTCCTGAGTAAAGGATTTCCGTTCCTAAATTGGCACCTTGGTTAATTCCAGATAACACCAACTCAGGAGGGGAATCGAGCAAAGCCCACAAAGCTAATTTTACACAGTCGGAGGGTGTACCGTCACAAGCCCAAGCATTGATAGCAGGATGAAACAGGGATTCAACCATTTCAGCGCGAATCGGTTGATGTAAGGTTAATCCATGTCCTGTTGCCGAGCGCTCTCGATCTGGACAAACTACACTAACATCATGGCCGGCTTCGGCTAGAGTGTTGGCTAAGGTGCGGATACCCAAAGCGGAAATACCGTCATCGTTGCTAATTAGTAATTTCATGTGTCATTGGTCATTAGTCATTGGTCATTAAATTAGTGGTCATTAGTTATTAGTCATTAACTGGGTGTCAGTTGTCAGTGTTTTTGGTCACAAAGGCAAGAAAAAAATTTCTCATCAGAAAAAGGGGTAGAAAATTTGTTGGATACACAACCTTGATTGCCGACGTAAAAGTTGTGTTCGTCCTACCTGCATATACCAGTTAAACTTGTTCCCGATGGGGAGATATTCACCCAATCAAGGGTAGGTCCTATCCCTAGGGGAAAGTTTTTAAGTGTGGGCATTGTGGATTTGAACATGATGGTGATCTAAACCCTGCTATTAATATTGCTCCTTTGGGGAAGTCTGTAAGCCTTCCTGAAAATCCAGGGATGAATTGTCAATTAGAGGATCCACTGCGTTGGGCGGCTCTGCCGACTTGTTAGGGAAGCTCCTCTGAAAGAAGCAGCAAGTGGCGTGGGCAATTCTCTCTCTTCCTGATGATTCAAATCTGTGACTCAAGCCTTGTGCCTTTAGGTCGAGGTAAGCTTACGGCTAATCGCTTCTAAACTGCTAAAGATAGGAGAGGCTTTAACTGATGCCGTTGACTTAATTACTGGCACATTGCTAAGGTTAATCGTCCTTTGTCAGTTTTTGGTTGTTTGTATTTTGCCATTGACCACTGACTAATAACTAATGACTAATAACTAATGACTAGTAATTTAGAGGATCAACTTTTAGCATTGCGGCAGGAAGCAGAAGCAGCAGTCGCATTTGCCGATACCCTAGAACGCCTGGAAGAACTCAGAGTTAACTATTTGGGTAAAAAAGGGCAATTAGGGGCGCTATTACGCAGCATGGTAGAGATGAGTGCGGAGGAACGTCCAAAAATTGGAGCGATCGCCAATACAGTTAAAGAAGCTTTACAAAACAGTCTTGACCAGCAACGCGCCGCTTTAGAATCTGCTCAAATTCAAGCACAACTAGAGGCTGAAACTTTAGATGTGACAATGCCGGGTATTTATCGCCCCCAAGGTCGCATACATCCCCTCAATGGGATAATTGATCAGGCACTAGATATCTTTGTCGGTATGGGCTACACTGTCGCCCAAGGGTCAGAGATGGAAACAGATTACTACAATTTTGAGGCTCTTAACACCCCTCAAGACCATCCAGCCCGTGATATGCAGGATACCTTTTATTTACCAGATGGTAATTTACTGCGGACTCACACCTCATCTGTGCAAATACGGTACATGGAAAAGGAAGAACCACCATTTCGCATCGTTGCCCCAGGTCGAGTTTATCGAAGAGATGATGTAGATGCAACCCACTCCGCAGTTTTTCATCAAATTGAACTGTTAGCAGTTGATGAAGGACTAACTTTTACAGACCTTAAAGGCACTGTGAAGATATTTTTACAAGCAATGTTTGGTGATTTACCAATTCGTTTCCGCGCTAGTTATTTCCCCTTTACCGAACCTTCTGCTGAGGTAGATTTACAGTGGAATGGACGCTGGTTAGAAGTGATGGGTTGCGGTATGGTTGACCCGAACGTATTAAAATCTGTGGGTTATAATCCAGAGATTTATAGTGGGTTTGCAGCCGGTTTTGGTGTAGAACGTTTTACAATGGTTTTACATCAAGTTGATGATATTCGCCGTTTGTATAATAGCGATTTGCGTTTTTTACGGCAGTTTTAACTAATTGTCAGTGGTCAATAGTCGGTAGTCAGTAGAAAAACCACTGAGAGACTGACTAATGACTACTGGCAAGTGTTTACAATTATCACAATCTTCACAACCCCTAACCATTAAAGGAGGTTTTATATATATTGAGTAAACCTTTGAGGATTTATATGGATTCCTCTTGTTTCTGCCGTATTGTAGATGATCCCGTACAGTATCGACTTCGTTTACAAACTGAAGCAGTAGTCTCAATTCTAGAATTTTGCGATCGCGGCAATTTAATGCTAGTTAGCAGTGATGCTCTAGAGTTTCAGCTTCAAAAGATTCCTGATACTGGTCATCGTGATCAAATATTGGCTTTTTTAGGCGCAGCCAATATTTTTATTGAGTCGAATGGAAATATTAAATCTAGAGTAGAGACTTTATGTAACATAGGTTTTACTTGCTATGATTCATTGCACTTATTTAGCATTTGCAGAAGCAGCGGAATTAACATTTTTTTGACGACAGATGACCGGCTGTTAAGAAAAGCAAGGAGTTATATTAATGATGTTAAAATAAGTGTGGCCAATCCCGTAAATTGGTTAATGGACGATCAAGAGGTAATTCAGGAGTTTTAGAAGTGAAAGCCAGTGAGATTTCGAGAAGAGGCTACCAAGCACTAATTCAAGAATTAGGTTATGGTGGTGCTGGGAGATTTTTACTCAGATTTGAATCTGGTTCGATCGATTATCTAAAAGAGCGTCATCAATGGCTAGAACCATTAAAAATGGATGACTTTCGTAATTATATTCAACAAAAACCCAAACAGAAATAACTGATAACAATAGCTAAGGCTCTGATTCAGGAGTGCGTATATAATTCTAATCAAAAACCACATATCAAGCAGGTTTTACTCCTGAGTGCTGTTGTATTTATCCCTAAACTTTTTCAAGGTGGTTCTGAGTTTTCCCTGCAGTTCTGGTGGATTTTCCATGACAGAGATAAATAAGTCCCTATCGCGACTTGATAAAACCAGCCTTTCATAGGAATTTATTTCCTGGTTATCAATGATAAGCATATATAAAATTATATTGCTGATCAGTAAAGCTTTTTTAATGGCTACGGTTTGTTCTAATAGTTATTTTTGCTATTGTGTATCCCTCAAATCAAGTCTACTGTCTTTGGGTGAAGAGGTTTCCAACATTTTCGCGATTGAGGGAGTATCTTAAATTGATATTTAAGCATTTTAGGCGTTAAATTTCCACAAGGCCCATTTCTCTATTAGGTTCAGTAATATCTCTCTCTATTGTCTGACGCATGGATTAGTCTGCAATCCCTTTTGGCTCGATGGTTTGCAGTAACTCCTCTCCCGACTTTTTACTCGAATCCAGTTTTTGCGTCATCTGTCATATTTTATTACATTGTGTATCCCCTACTTACCTTATCTTTCTCCCCTTGCCCTACTTATTGAGCCGATACAATTTCTTGATGCTTTATTCACGATTAGCATTTGTTTCTCCCCCTTATATTCCTACAGGAGATTGCAGATCAATGAAGTACAGAATCTAAATCGAAACCTAGAGAGCAAGAGAGTTTTACTCCTGACTCCTGCTCTATAACCAATAGACCTCTTGCAAAATTATTTCTGTGGTACCTAGGGAGTTTTGGATTTTATTTATGTATTTTTGGTGTTCTTTGCGATCACTAATTCAAACATAACCCTGTAACTCTAACTTTTTGCTAAGACAACTACAAGCCCAGATTATAACATAAAATTAATTTTGGAATAGGTCTAATTTTCAGCAGGTTAACGCACCACAGCCGCTCTTTATTTCAGTTGTTCTATAATTAATTGCAAGTAAATCAGAGAAAGATAACGATGGCAGCTAAAGATAGATTTCATGCTGTGGTTAGAATTGCTCTCGAGAAGGAGTAGTGGCAAATAACCCATGATCCCTTGCTACTGGAAGTAGGTGGAACAAAGTTTGAAATCGATTTAGGTGCCCAGCAACTGTTAGTAGCAGAGCAAGACCAAGAAAAAATTGCAGTTGAGATTAAAACTTTTTTGATTCATTCCCCACTGACTGATTACCATGGTGCGTTAGGACAGTTTTTGAATTATCGGGTGGCCTTAGAAATTAGCGATCCAACTCATATTCTCTATCTGGCCATGGCTCTAGTTGCTGATGAAGCCTTTTTTAAGCAGGAATTTGCACAAATTTCATTGGAGACATATCAAATGAAACAAATTATTTATGCCCCGATTGAAGAGGTGATTGTGCAATGGATAAAATAGAGTCTTATCTCCATATAGTTCAGTCATTGTTGATGAATTATGCTGCTATGCCCATCGCCAATGGGTCAATTGCTACACTATTTTTGATACGAAACAAGACCATTACCAGGTAATGAATGTAGGACGGGATGGATATCGGCGGGTATATGGTTGTGTTTTACATTTGGACATCAAGAAGGGAAAGACTTAGATTGAGCAAAATATGATGGAAATGAGAGTAGCCCAATAACTTGTGGAAACAGGGCTGGCAAAGAAAGATATTGTGTTGGGGTTTTAAGCTCCAGAAATCGGGACATATACGGATTATGCAGTTATATAATTTAATTGGAGTTTGGCAAACCCCTAAGTTGGGGCGTAGGGGCTTCATTTTTTCTTCACCGCCCCAAACCCCATCGCTAAATGATGTTGTGTCGTAATTTTTATTCTATTCACCGTGAACATTCTTAGTTAACGGTTAGCCTAGTAGAGTACGGCGTAAATAAACCAACCATTCCAAATCTCTGAAAAGCTCATGCCGTATTCATTTTGAATTTTGTTCGTGTAGGGTCTCTGAAGGAGATATTTTGTTAGGGTAGCTCTTCTGAAAGAAGCATTTTGAATTCACGGTGGTACTAGTAGTCGACCAAGGCAATGTTGCTGGGTAAGCCTCTCTAATTGATAAACTAGTCAAAAAAGGGGTTGACGATGGCAAAAAAGTATGTTGTAGATTTAAGCGAAGAGGAAGTTTTACAACTGCAAGCAATCCTCAGAAAAGGAAAGTACAAAGCAAGAAGTATAACCCGTGCAAACATTCTTTGAATGGCAACATGAACTCGAACTGCGGCAGCGCCGCAGTTCGAGTTCATGTTGCCAAGGTGGAAAGGACAAGAGAAAAGTTTGTGATTGGTGGATTAGAGTTTGCTTTAAAGGATGGGGAACGTCCATCAAAACCCAAAAAATTAGATGAAAAACAAGAAGCATTTTTGATTGCGACTGCTTGTTCTAATCCGCCAGAAGGAAGAGTGCGTTGGACAATGCAATTATTAGCGGAGCATTTAGTGAAGGTTGGTATCATAGATTGAATCTCAGACGAAACAATATGCCAAACTCTAAAAAAAATGAAATTAAAGCGTGGTTAAAAGAACAGTGGTGTATTCCCGAAGTTAACCCAGAGTATGTGTTCAGAATGGAAGATGTTTTGGATTTGTACAATGAGCCATATGATCCGAAAAAACCTACACTCTGCCTAGATGAACGCCCATATCAATTAGTAGAAGAAGTAAGACTTCCTTTGCCACCAGAACCACATCAGCCTGAAGGTTATGATTGTGAGTATAAACGCAATGGTGTTGTAAATTTATTTGCCTTTTTTGAACCAATAGCCGGGTGGAGGCATATTTAAGTTACACAAAGTCGGACAAAAGCTGATTTCGCTAAACAATTAAAAGATTTAGTAGATGTTTATTAACCCCAAGCTGATGTGATACCTTTACTTGTTGATAACCTAAACATTCATACTCCAAGTGTTTTATATGAAGTTTTCTCTCCACAAGAAGCACGCCGCATTATTCAAAAATTAGAGTCTCACTATACTCCTAAACACGCTTCTTAGTTGAATCAAGTAGAAATTGAATTATCAGTTTTATCTCGCCAATGCTTAGAACGACGTATTCCTAATTTAGAAATATTATCTTCTGAAATTGCTACTTGGGAGTCAGAGCTTAATCAACAAAAACCCAGTTTTTATTGGAGTTTTAAAACCAAGGATGCACGTAAAAAAATGCAGCGTTTATATCCGAGCATTTAACCCAGCAAAATTGCCTTGGCAGACTATTAGTACTCCGTCAAAGACATTTGGGATGCTCCCCATTTTGACAGGTAATGATAGGAAAAAATTTCTCTGAGTACAAACGTCTGTCTCGTAGTTCTTTAAGTGCTTCAGCAGCTGTGTAAAATCCTTTTTCAACTTGCCTTCGTACTGGAGTTTAGACTAAATCGGTGATGTTCAAGAAAAAAATGAGCTCTGTATTCAATCACACCTCCTAGTAGTAGAAACTGAGACAAGTACTACCAACTCTCACCTGCGAATATGAAACGTGCCAGATTAGAAGAATTCTTTCAAGCAGCTTACAAACATCTAGGTAGGGCTAAAGATGCTACCTTTGAATTGACAGATGCCATACTGCTGACCCGAAATATTTATTGCCTAGCAGAATTGTCCTTATCACCAGTATTTAGACGTAAGTGGCCAAGCATATACGAGGTATTAGCAAGATAGCAGTCCACAGCTACAGAAATTGATGGAGCTATATATAAAACAGATGCCCCAAGGGGGGAGAGACTTTTATTGGCAGGAGACCATACTAACTGGTCACACCCGGATGCAGTGCAACTACAAGAAAGAACTTATGAACCCATATTCCGCACTTCATTTTGAAGTACATATATATCCACATGTAAAAAAGATAGAAGGCTACCTAGTCACACATAATTTAAATAGTAAAGCAATAGACAATATAATAAAAATTGCCAACAACTTGGAACTCGGCAGTATTGACAATAAATTCAGGATAAAAGATGAGAAAATCAATCTAAATGAGCCTAGATCAAATAAAAATAGCCAAGAATATGAATTACCAGAAATAATAGTTTGAGAGTAAGAACTTAGATCACTTGGGAATAATAGATGAGATAGTAATTTTAGAAAAAATCAATGAAATATTCTGAATACTATAGTAGGGAGAAAGTGAATAGAGGAGAAGTAGTCAAAGCAATCATTCTGAATGGACTAGTTTTCATGTATATTTCTTCCCTTAATTTCTTGACTAAAAAGCCATAGAAGATTTATTAGGAATGGGAATTGAAGGCGAAGATTTAAATGATGATAGAACAGGCATAGTAATGGATAAGTTATACAAATATGGATTAACTAAATTATTCCTAATAATTGCCTTATAAGTAGTAAAAAAATATGGCATAGCAACCAAATACTCCCATTTAGGTTGAACCTCAGGGAGCATCCACTATTGGAAGACACACAAGTGTTAGGAGAATATAAGGACAAACAAGTGTGGATTAGCAACCATGAACCAGGATAAACAAGAACTGCTCAAAGCCTGCTTAACGGCTTAAGGTCAGATCTATTAATTTAATTCCTAACTCAGGTTTATTCTCAAATAGAGGGTCTTGTTTCCCTTTGGGTAAATCATCACCGTGGTGATATAACTCTATATCTAATGATAAGCTTTTACTGCCATCATATAGATGTGTTGTTACTACTACTACTCCAGTATCCCTTGTCCTAATTTCTCCAATATATTGTCTTCCTACTCCATCCCTAAAATTCCCGCTTTTTCTATGGACAGAATCATCAATTATTAAGCTAAATCCTCCGGTGATTCTCCTCTGACTCCACTTGTTCATAATCTCTAACCGACGCTCATTGACTTGGGAACTGGACCAAGGTGCTTCAGTTAAAAAGTGGTGTAATCGTTGGTAAGTAACCCCTAGGGCATTCTCTGCCATTTGAAATAGGTTTTTTCTCTCACTTTGACCCAATCATCCCCCTAAATCATGTCTAAACTCTCTTCTTTCCCCTTTATGAGTAAATACATCATCAAATGACACTATCTTTCAAAACATGGTGACATTGCTGCGGCAGTGGTTTCTTTCATGAGCTTCTTTAAACGTGAAAGCTACACCGGAATCCCATTATACTCCAGGGGAAACGCAGCTTATTTCCTAATAAAAACTAATGAGGATTTTAAAATCATCTATATAAGTGCAAAGCTTGATGGATATATAAACAGAATCAATCAGTTTTCTATTAAGTGCTGAATTAGCTTATCTCTAATTGAATAACTCTTAGCTAAGGATAAATGAGCTAACTATTCATCCATAAATAAGTAAACTTATCTGTAAAAATAAGTAGAAGAAAATATTAAGTAAATTGTTGACAAGTTAGTTGAGGCTAAAGCTAAAACTCTTTCTCAAGAGTTATTATCCATTTCTGCCAAAAACTGTTTATTTTTTATCCCCCGCTTCACGGGGTTCTCTTTACCCAAAAGATCGACTGCTATCTGCCGCATCACTGCAAAGTTTTGTGGAGCATTATCTTTCCTAATCCGGTAGTCATCTTGTTTTAAAGCTACATCTAATACCCAATGCAATGAATTTTCTATTGCCCAATGGCTGCGGACAGAATTAGCCAATTGTTCTACATTTGACTCAAGACTACTAATAAAATAACGAGTCTCTACTGTTGTTTTATCATCCACTTATCCGATAGATTCTACCATCCCAACACTTTTTAGATTTGACCAAACTGAATCAGGGTCAAGCTGAAATCCCATTCCAGGTAACATCACATAGTTGCGGATTCCATGACGACCATGCCCTATTGCTTCGGGTTTATATGTGCTATGTTGAAGCTCTGGAAAACCTGTACTTATCCCTGACTTCAATAGCTGTTCTACTGACTCATACAGATTACCTTGGTTCTTTTTTAAAGAAATTACATAATCTGCATTTTCTTGCGTAATTAACTTTACTATGTCTTTGTGACACCCGATGGCATCAATCCTGACAATACATCCAGCTAATTCTAAAACCTTTAATAATTCGGGAATTGCTGTAATTTCATTTGATTTCTCATGCACCTTCACCTGTCCCAACACTAATTTATTTGTAGTTGCCCATGCACTTACCATTTGGATTGCACTCTAGTCACTATTTTTACCATGAGAACTACATAAAGTTTTCCCGTCAATTGCCACAACTTCACCATCCCTTATCTTATGTACTGATTTCATCCAGTTCAAGAAACAATTTTGAAATTGTTGCGGATTCAATTGTGCAAATACCCTTCCAAATGTGTCCTGGGACCGGAGCCCATTTCCTAGTTCTAAAAAGGTTTTTAACCACTTATATTTTGTGCAGCCATACAGTTCAATTGCCACCTAACTATCTGCTCCACAAATTACTGCACAAATTCCAATGGTAAGAATGTCAATTAACTTGTGTCGTTTCCTCCCCTCTACTCTTGGATCTTCCATCTGTGCAACGTGGTCAGTAATCATGATTTTGGGCTTGAGCTTCACACTTTTTGGGACTTTCTTCTTCTACTTTTACAATGACTTTACCATCAGAGCCTCATTGGTCAACCTCCATATCATCAGCCCTCCCTACCTTTCTCGTTTCTTAGTATATATTTACCATATTTACATGCGTTCGCCCTACATTATACTCCTTTTTACTCTTAACTTTTGTTTAAGTCCCGCTACCCTGACTGCGACGGACAACCTATGGCAGACAATACTAAATAATTTCGCTGGACTCTCACTTTTAAAGAAAATTTAGAAATCTTATTTGCATCACCGGATGATATTTTTATTGGTGGAAATCTTTTATGGTATCCGGTTGAAGGAAGTGTGAAAACTCGTCAAGCACCTGATGTGAGTGATGGTTATCTTTGGCAGGGTAAAAGGTGATAGAGGTTCTTATAAGCAATGGCAAGAAAATAATATTTCTCCACAGGTAGTATTTGAAATACTATCACCTGGAAACAGAACTCAAGAGATGAGTAATACATCACTATTTTATTAACGTTATGGAGTAGATGAATATTACGTTTATGACCCAGATACATTAGAATTGTCTGGTTGTTTGCGTTCTCAAGATTCTTTTGTAGCTATTGAAGAAATCAATACTTGGGTAAGTCCACGCTTGGGTATCCGGTTTCAACTCACGGCCGATACTTTAGCAATTTATTATCCTGATGGTAGGAAATTCCTCACATCTGTGGAACTTGATCAACCTGCTGAAGAAGAATATCAACGTGCTGAACAAGAACATCAGGAAAAAGAAGCAGCACTTTTGCAATTAGAACAGGAACGAAAGCAGTATCAAGAATTATTAGAAAAATTGCAAGCTCAGGGAATTGATGTAGAAAACGTATGAAGTTGTAGTGAATAAACTCACCTGAGTGGTACTGATAATTACCCTGGTCGTGTATTGTGCGGTGGTTCTTTGTCTTACCGTCTAGTCTATTGCCGTTCAGCGTATCGCGTCAATTATCCGGCTGTTAGCAGAGATTTCAATCACGGTTTTCGTGTTGCTTATTCTGCTAAATGGAGTCAGTAATTTCTGATTAGTTGTGAAGGTAATAGAGAATAAGAAAACTCAAAATTCTGAATTCTTAAACCCTTTATTAAAAATTTTGGTACGTATTCAGCTAATGCCTAACGGCACGCTACGCGAATAGCCATCAGCAGTCACCTTTTTCAGGCTAACGGTAAAAATACTTTTTTGATAACTAACCAATTTCTCAAACATTCTGACTACTGACTCCTGAATTCTTACATATTCTCCCTAACATAATTCATGTTTTTTACCAATTCTTCAGAGAATCAACTCCAAGGCTGTAACGAAACTATTCGTAATCAACCCAATAACGCTAATGCTTATATTCGTCGGGTAATGGTTTATTTTCAATTAGCGAAAATTCAAGAATCAATTGAAGATTTTCATACCGCAGAAAAGTTAGATGCTAGACTAACACCCTATCTTTGGCAACGTGGTTTATATTATTATAATGCAGAAATATTTGCTGAAGGTGCTAAACAGTTTGAAATAGATTTAACGGTAAATGCTCAAGATCTGGAAGGCACAGTTTGGCGATATCTTTATACTTCGCAGTTATCTAGTGTAACAGAACTGCGTAATTATTTGTTACCGGTAAAAAATGATCCTCGGAAAATCATGCGGTCTGTATATGATTTCTTCTCTGGAATTTGGACACATAATGATGTTTTGAATATTGGTAAATCAGAAGGCTTAAAAGGTAATCTTTACAGTCATCTTTACTTTGGTTTATATTATGAATCTGAGTGTAATTTGGAGTTAGCACAAGAGTATATTATGCAAGCTGCCGATAATTAGAAAATTGATGCTTATATGTGGTATTTAGCTGTGGTGCATAAAGAGGTGAGAGAATGGAATTAGGAGATAAGCTGAATATTTTTTTATAGAAAACTATAAAATATACAATTACAGATAGTGATAGTCAATGAGGTGATAAATTCTAGTATTATTGACATCTAATAGTCACAATTCTAGAGAATCATAATTATTTGGAGTTCTTTTGTCATTAGTTAATTACCAAAAATTAACCACCAGTTCTCTATGTAGAGACTATAAGAGACTGTCCCCATCATGTAAAGATACTTCTGAAAGACTGGTATGATATCTTGCAACTCCCTGAAGATTGCTTAAAAGTTAAGGTTGATTTTCAACATTGCAAATTTCTAGGACATATTGGAGTTACCTTTT
The DNA here is from genome assembly GCF_000196515.1 of 'Nostoc azollae' 0708. NCBI lineage: Bacteria > Bacillati > Cyanobacteriota > Cyanophyceae > Nostocales > Nostocaceae > Trichormus > Trichormus azollae. Next base: position 3,329,904 of record NC_014248.1, on the reverse strand, counting down.
TAGGGGGAATAGTTCGCTTATTTGAATCCCGTGGTGGTTATGTGACTTTTGACTGGAATACACTTGTCGATGAAAAAATTCCTATGAATTTGGCTCAGAATGGATTCCTGTATGAATTTGGCTATGACAGGAAACCTTGGGATGGTAATTCAGTACCTTATGGAAGAGATATCCAACATGACCCCATAGCTATAGCTGATTACTTGGGACATAAATGGCTTGGCAAAGGTTGGGTTAATATCAGTCCTGGATTACAGAATGCGATCGCAGGGAAAGTAGTTGCAATATATTTTAACCCCTTTGAACATAGCCATTCTCCAATTGGGGTGTTTTGCGGCGGACAACGTTATCCTGAGTCAGCTACTCTTCAGTTAACGGTAGTTGACTTTGGTATTGGTATCCCTAATAGTGTTCGTACCTTACCCGAAAATGTAGGAATGACGGCTAGTAAGGCTCTAAAGTGGGCATTTGACCCGGTAAATAGTACCAAGCAGTAAGATGTCCGACAGGGTGAAGGTTTACACATACTAGAAGAATTTGTCAAAAAAAATCATGGAAACCTGATGATTTTCAGTAATGGCAGCTATGTCAACATAGGGGATAATGGAGTTGAATATGCGAACATTTGTACTATATTATCGTGAACGCTAGTTAATATAACCTTTGGATGTGATGAAAGATACTAATGTTTAGCCTCTGAAGTTCCTAAACTCAAGAAGCTGAAGCTCTAGAGAGAAGGAGACAAGGAGACCATGTATAAAGTTTATGATATACTTGGTAAGTGTGCTATCACTGCTGAGGGTGGACAGAAGTTATATGATCAGATTCATCCCTGTTTGCTGACTGGTGAATCGGTGAAGATAGATTTTAGAAGAGTTGAAGTTTTTGCATCTCCATTTGTGAATTTCGCATTTGGTCAATTGTTAAAAGATGTTCCAGCAGAAAGGTTAAATCAATTACTTGAATTTATTTCTCTCAGTGATGATGGCTGGGACGTTATCAATCATGTAATGGCTAATGCGAAACGATATTATTCTGATGAAAAATATCGTAGTGCTGTGGATACTGTAATTACAGATATGGCTGAAAGTATTTGATATATGGCGATTAATATCACAATTCAAGCTGATGTAATAGACATTAGAAATGATAATCCACAAAAAAGCGATATTTTCCTTGTAGAAACTAACCTATGGTTTTGGCAAACTTACACCAACCTTGGATTTAATGCTAAACCTGATCAACTCAAAAAGATTAGAAGTTACTCTAAGTATCTTAATCTAGCTCTGTCAAATGAAGCTACTTTAACTTATTCAGCACTAACTTTAGCTGAACTTAGTCATATTTTTGAGAAAACTGAATATAAGATTTATATCAAATCTAATGGATATTTAGCAATCACGAAATACCGTCATAACTATCCAGCAGAACGAGCTAACGAGCTAATGTAGTTACTGAAGTTAAGTTGGCTTGGAAGCAGGTGAAGGCGCTCGCAATTCCTATTGATGTAACAGTAGATAATGCTACATTTACTGATGCAGCCCTCAAGCGTTTTCAGACTAAAGCGGTTGATGGTTATGATTTACTACTGCTCGAAGCTATTAACAGAGCAGGAGTAGGAACAGTTAAGATTATTACTGATGATATGGACTATAGTGTTGTTCCAGGTATTCAGATTTTTACAAGCAATAAATATGTCATTCCAGACGCTGTTGTCCAAAAGAAGTTAGTAGTGCGCTAATTATAAATTTATTTTCCTAACATTTTACCCCTGAGATGTTTAATGCGATCGCGCAATTTTGCTGCTTCTTCAAATTCCATCTTTTTCGCTGCTTCCTTCATCTGTTTTTCTAACAGCGTAATTAACTCTGGAATATCTTCTAACCATAATTCATCTAAATGTTTATCCACCACCTTTAAATCACGTGTATTTAAGCGCCGCGATACATCCAAGAATGATAAAATCGCATTACTTGACTTCTTCACAACTGGTTTTGGTGTAATTCCGTACATTTTGTTATATGCTGTTTGAATTCCCCTTCTTCTATCAGTTTCGTCAATAGCTTTAATCATGCTATCTGTTAACTTATCAGCATACATAATCACCTTACCTTGAATATGACGCGCAGCCCGTCCAATAGTTTGAATTAACGAACGTTCTGCACGTAAGAAACCTTCTTTATCTGCATCCATAATTGCCACTAAAGAAACTTCTGGTAAATCCAAACCTTCCCGTAGTAAGTTCACACCTACCAAAACATCAAATTTACCATTTCGTAAATCTTGTAAAATCTCAATTCTCTGAATCGAATTAATTTCCGAATGCAAATATCTAACTTGAACTCCCTTATGTTCCAAATATTCCGTTAAATCTTCCGCCATGCGTTTAGTTAACGTGGTGATTAAGGTTCTTTCTTTCAGTTCAACTCTATCTTTAATTTCTCCTAATAAATTATCAACTTGTCCTTCCGTAGGACGAACAAGAACTTCTGGATCTACTACTCCAGTAGGTCTAATTACTTGCTCAATTATATTATCTTCAGAAACTTCTACTTCCCAATTTCCCGGCGTAGCAGAAACAAAAATACATTGATTAGCTTTTTGCCAAAATTCCTCTGCTTTTAAGGGACGATTATCCGCCGCACTAGGAAGCCGAAAACCATGATCAATTAAAACCTTTTTCCGTGCTTGGTCGCCGTTATACATCCCGCGAATTTGCGGAACAGTAACGTGAGATTCATCTATTACTAATAACCAATCTTTAGGAAAATAATCAAGTAAACATTCTGGTGGTTCTCCTGCTTGTCTACCTGCTAAATGACGAGAATAATTTTCTACTCCGTTACAATATCTGACTTCCCGTAACATTTCTAAATCGTAGCGTGTGCGTTGATCTATGCGTTGTGCTTCCACTAATTTACCTAGTTCTTCTAATGCTAATTTCTGCTGTTTTAATTCTGCGGAAATATCTTCACAAGCCACTTCTAAACGTTGTTCTGGAGTGATAAAGTGACGCGCAGGGTAGACATTCACCGCTTGCAAACTACTGAGAATTTCCCCAGTTACAGGGTCAATATAACGAATTGCGTCAATTTCATCACCAAAAAATTCAACACGAATGATTCTATCTTCGTAAGCGGGTCCAATTTCTAACAGATCACCCCGGACGCGAAATTTTCCCCGACCCATTTCTACATCGTTGCGGCTATACTGCACAGATGTCAAATCTCGCAAAATCTGCCTTTGGTCAACTTCCATACCTATCTGTAGGGGAATTGCAGCTTTGAGGTATTCAGCCGGCATTCCTAAACCGTAAATGCAGCTAATGGAAGCAACAACAATTACATCGCGACGTTCAAACAGAGAACGAGTTGCAGAATGTCGCAACATATCTATTTCATCATTAATCGCTGCTGTTTTTTCTATATATGTGTCTGTGACGGGAATATAGGCTTCCGGTTGGTAATAGTCGTAATAGCTGACGAAATACTCAACGGCGTTATTGGGGAAAAATTCCCGCATTTCGTTACATAGTTGTGCTGCAAGGGTTTTATTATGGGCTAAGACTAGGGTCGGTTTACGAACTTTTTCAATCACTGCCGCGATAGAAAACGTCTTACCTGTTCCCGTCGCACCCAGTAAAGTTTGGTAACGATTACCCGCTTCGATGCTGGTTATAAGTTGGGCGATAGCCTGTGGTTGATCACCAGTGGGACTAAAAGGAGCTTGAAGACTAAATTCTGTCATAACTGTTTGTGCTGAACATACCCTTTTCCATAGTAGCGATAGTAGCGATGCGATCACCTTGAGCACTGGCGTAGCCAATCGCCTATCCCTGTGAGTCAGATATTATTCACAAAAATTCACTCTTTTAATTTACTTATGTGTCAGTTTTGAAGGAACCTATATCTAGGTGTGGTTTTTTAAGGTTACACTCTTAATATTATAGGAAAAAATAAACCTTGCCTTAATTATTGTAAAATTCATGTAACAAGCTGGATGCGTTAGTTTACAAAGCACTCAGCTGCAAAGGAGATAAGAAAGTGGAAGAAAATAACCAAGGTAATACAGAACAGGGTTCTCAGGGGACAATAGTAGTTGCTGGAGAGCGTCCTATTGGCAGCAGCGACTTACAATTTTCAGGAACATTATCAATCGCTGGGTTACGTCCTATTAGTACAAGCAGTTTAGAAGTAGTTGAAACTTACAATGCCATGGGAATTCGTCCCATTAGTGCTAACACTTTCCAAGTTGTGAGCAGCATTAACCTATCCGGTATTCGTCCTATCGGTTCTAGTGCATTGGTAGTTTCGAAAAACTATTCAATATTTGGTAATCGTCCAATAGCATCAAATACTGTTGATGATTCTGAGACTTTGATGGGTTTTATAGACTAATTTCAAACATTATTCCCATATTCTTAACAACCCAGTTAACTAATAAAACTGGGTTTTTTTATTATTTATAAATAGCTGTGCAAAATAAATTATCTAGTGAAGATAGCTAATAGAAATTCTTCCTGCTTTGTTCTTCCTTGTGAAATTCCGACTCCTTAACTCTACTTTATATATTCCTGTTTACAGAGATACTTAATATATCTTGTATACCTTGTGGTGGAAGCATTAAGTTAATATTCAAGCTAACTTAGTATGGTAATGAATAATTATAGGTAAAGCAAATGAGCTTAGAAGAACGGGCTAAAGCCACAGGTAAAAATATTGAAGGTAAAGCACAAGAAGCTTTAGGAAATATTACTGGTGATCCCAAAGATCAAGCCGACGGTAAAGGAAAACAAGCAGAAAGCGAAGTACGTCACTCTGTAGAAGATATCAAAGATAATGTGAAGCAAAAGCTTGACTAAAAGAAAGATTGATTGAATAAAATGCAGTTCATAGTGACAGATATTTCTCTCACTTCCAGAATTTTAAGGAGTTGTATAGTTGTATATCTGATTAGTAACTTTTGTATTCTCATCTTTCTTAGGACTTACAGAAGTGTCACGTTCAAGTCTATTGAAGGGTGCGTCAGACCTATATATTGGTTAATATCAACAGATTTTTGGCACCTGACGCACTGTAATGATATGCCAGTTACGTAAGCCTAAGTCCTGTTTCTATCGAAAGTACAACTTAAATTTTGAGTTGTCTGAGGAGAAAAATTATGATTCTAATTCAACAGAGTCGTAAAATTTTGATATCTTTAGTTTTGATTTTGGTGTTAACGTTGACTACCGCTTGCGGTGGTGGAAGAGTCGCAGAATCAGACCGCACAATTACTCCATCAGCAGTAGGAAGAGATGGTACCTATGCAGAATTAGAACGTGGTAATACTCCCGCAGGGGGGAATTTTGGCAACTGGGTTGTGCAAACTTCTAAAGGATTAGTTACAGATGCTTATGTTAGAGACAATAACAAACTAGGTGTAGTTATTTCTCCTCAATTTAGTCCGGATGAAGTGCGACCACTAGCAAACTCTTTGGTGCAAGGTTTTAGAAAGAACTTCCCTAATCAAGACTTGGAGGTTTTGATATATGCACCTGATAAAAAGTTAATTTTGACTGCTGATTATATTGCTCAGACAAATCAAATTAGGTATAGCTAAAAGAGGTTATTGAAAGTTCAAAATAAAGAAAATAAAGTTGGATTGTGTAAAAAATATAAACCAGGAGAGAAATCACGTGAGAAGTAGTAAAAAATATAAACGCGATATCATGAAAGATTTGGCTCACGGAAATATCGAATCTTTGGATAATATGCCAGCCGATACTACAAATGAATATGAAACTTTTGATGATTTTGCTCAAAGGACAACAATAGATCAACGTCGGCAATTATTTAGTCAATCTTTACATCCAGAAGGCATTCCTCCTAGTCAAGTGGAGCCTGAATTACAAAAGGCAATTTCTCAAATTAAACCCAATGAACGGGATGATGTTGCACGGGCTTTTCTCAAACAATTAAAAGGAAGAGGAATGGACGAAAATCGTTTACAACAACAGTTAAATCTTTCCACTCACAACCCTAACCGTATGACTGCTGATGATGTGAGTAATCTTGCATCTTTTGCTTATCATCATCATCCTGATATTCTCCGTGAAGTGTTAGCGGAACAACCAGGAATTATCAACTTTCTCAGTAATCCTATTGTGGCAGGAATTATTGGGATTGCGGCAGCTAAATGGTTGGGTAGTCGGAAGTAATAATGTATAGTTATGAAGGGTGGGCAATGATCACTGTACACCATAATAATGGTAATGACTACAGGTAAAAATCTTGTTCATAATAATGTTTTGTTGCTATCAACTGTCACTATACTGTTTTCACTGTGCTTTGGTAGTCTTTTTTATCTTTGTTGAGATGAAACTTGTATTGTAGAATAACTATTATCATTAATAATTGAATGAGATTTTAACCAATGAATCAAAATGGCTTTATTCTAGTTCAAAAAACAAACTAAATATTTCGGTAAAAAATTTTCAAGTGGTATATTACCTCAATAGAGGTTGAGTAATTTGCTAAATAAAAACATTTTTCTTAAAGTTGCGGGTTTGAATAATTTTATTCTCCCATTTAGGTTAAGTGTAATTCGCTTTTTTTTTAAGTTCGCTTATTTATTATAGATGTGTTCATTTTTTCGGATGTTCATTATTTACCCACGAAATACCTTAGATGAGTCCAAAACTAAATCAGCGAAATCAGGAAATTTAACAGACTCATTAGGCAATAAAATCAATTTCCGAGCGACGATAATCAAAATTACTTCTATAACCTTGACAAGGCTCACTGTAAAACTCTAAACGATGATTGATTAAATTAGAAATCCAATACTCAGAAATGCCTGCTTCTACATAAAGAGGTAATTTCACTTCTTGGTAATATTTCAAAATAGAATTAGAAATTTCAATTAAAAGTAAAATTTCAGATGCTTTAGGATGGATTGAAAGATAATTATCATTGACATTACAAACAATGGTTAAATCTGGTTCTGGTTCGCTATGATCAGGAATAATAATAGGCTGTTGTCCTCTGACCATAGCACGGCCTAGTAAAAGTTGAATCAATTCCTGACAGAACAGTGTTTCACAAACACAATGGGGTGTAACTTTTGCAGTCATTTGTATGACTTCACCCTTAATTAATTCAACTCGCTCATATTCTCTAAAGAAGCCGAGTTCCGCTAGACGTTGATATTCAGGTATAGTGAAGCGTTGAGCAGTAACTACAGTCATAAAAGTTAGAGAATTACAGAGCTATTTATTTTTATGTATAACCGTTAATTATTTACCAGTAGACTTTTGATACTCTTGAATTTTGTCATATAAGCTATCAAGTGTTTCTTCAGAAAATAGGTTTTCTTTCAGTTGTAAATCATCCCCTTCACCTATTTTACAAGCTGCCCAAAATTTCATTAATTTTGCTGGTTCTAAGTGAGCAAGCAAAACCTGCATCACTTCCTGTAAGTTTTCTTGTTCGTTAATCACTTTTATACTCATCTTCTATCTCCGAAATTAAATCTGTTTGGTTAATTACTTTGAGTGATAAATATTGACAATGATTAATTAATCTTTTATCGCAAGTGATAAAGTAATAACTTTGATATGCTTCTGCACAAGCTAAATGAAGTGCATCAATAGGTTTAATACCTTGTTTTTCCAATTGCTTGGCGCTGGTTCTAATATTTTCGTCTACTACTACTCTTATTGAACTTCTGCCATTTGTAAAATTAAAATAACCGCCTGTCTTTCTAGAAATATTTTGGGCTCTGTTTGGTCGTCAAATGGACGATCATAAATACCGATATCTAGATAAACCCTGGTCATATAACTATTGTTGCATATTTCTCTAGTAAACAGGCAAAATAGCCCTATTCCCCAGTCTAAAATAAAGAAGTAGGATGAATATTAATCACCCTACTTTTTTTGTCACTCTATCTAATTGAAACTAAATCTGACTAAATTAAACAGCTGCTAATTCTGGTGTGGGACGCTTACTGTTACGAATATTCTTAATCGCCTCAGCATAATCAGGAGCATTAAACACAGCAGAACCCGCTACAATAGCATTAGCTCCTGCTTCCAAAACTTGCCAGGTATTATTGGCTTTCAATCCACCATCAACTTCAATCCAAGGGTCTAAACCGCGTTCATCACACATTTGACGCAGTTGGCGAATTTTAGGAACTACGCTAGGAATAAAGCTTTGTCCACCGAAACCGGGGTTAACGCTCATAATCAGCACTAAATCACACAGTTCCAGTACATATTCAATTAATTCTAAAGGTGTACCAGGGTTAAGCACAACTCCAGCTTGTTTACCGAGTTCTTTAATTTGTCCCAAAGTCCGGTGGAGGTGAGGTGAAGCGTTATGTTCAGCGTGTACAGAAATTATATCAGCACCAGCCTTAGCAAAACCTTCTACATACTTTTCTGGTTCCACAATCATCAAGTGGACATCTAGAGGTTTGGTTGTAATCGGACGAATCGCCTCCACAACCAGAGACCCTATTGTAATATTAGGTACAAAACGTCCGTCCATTACATCGACGTGAATCCAATCTGCTCCCGCTTTGTCTACAGCGCGAATATCGTCACCCAGACGGCTAAAATCGGCTGATAGGATAGATGGAGATATAACTATAGGCTTTTTAGATGGGTTTTGGGTCATGGCTAGTGGGTTCTTAAGCGTCCTCGTCTGTAAGCATTGTAACAAAATATGGAGAAATCTATTCTAATTTCAAGTAGAATTCAAAATTTTCTATAAAACTCCTTCTTTTGCCTCTTGCCTAAAAACTGACTATGAACAAAATCTGGATAATTTGCGGTTTGGGTGTTTCCTGTTTGACTCTGCCAGTACTGGCATCTGTGCAGTTTAGCAGTTCTCTAGGAAGCGGTGGTATTGATGTGCTGAAATTACATCAACCTCCTTACAATTTAACTGGTAGCAAAATCGCTATCGGTCAAGTAGAAATTGGTCGTCCTGGTATGTTCGGCTTGGATAAAGCCGTGTCTAAAAATCGTGCGATTTCTCCTGTAGCTGTTTTTTTAGGCACTACACCAGCTAAGTCAAATAGTGGTGTTGATCCCCATGCTTATAATGTAGCTGGGCTGATGGTAAGTCACCATAAAGCTTGGCCGGGAGTTGCACCAGATGCAAGGCTATATTCTTCTGCTGTCGGTTCTACGAAAAATATGGGTCAATGGGAAGAGTGTTTATCAACACAACATATAGCTTTACAAAATAGCGGTGATGTTCGCGCTATTAACTTTAGTTTTGGTGAACCTTTCAACCGTGACCCCAGACCAGAGGCTGTTTTGGATGGTCAAGCTTTACTAACTTTGTGTATTGACTGGTCGAGTCGGTTTCATAATGTGGTGTATGCAATCGCAGGTAACCAAGGCAAAGGTGGGATTCCGATTCCTACAGATAATTTTAACGGAATTAACGTGGCTTTTTCATCCCCAAGAGCAGGGATTTTTAATAAGGTTCATGTTTCTAATCTAGCAGGTAATAATCAAGGAGTGGGCGATCACTTAGTTGGTAAGGAATTTAATATTGGTGGACGCAGATCAATCAGTTTAGTTGCTCCCGGTAGTAATATTCCTTTACTGAATCCTGATGGCAAGTTGAATAAATCTACAGGTTCGAGTTTTGCAGCACCTCATGTTACAGCGACTGTGGCTTTATTACAAGAATTTGCTGACCGACAACTACGAATTAAACAACCAAATTGGACTATTGATGCTCGAAATCATCAAGTTATGAAAGCTGTATTATTAAATTCAGCCGATAAAATTCAAGATAGAGGTGATGGTTTATCGTTGGGTATGACTAGGACTTTAGTTGATAAACAAAATCGACATTGGTTTGCTTCTGATGCTTACAAAGATGCAAGAATTCCCCTTGATGATCAAATGGGGATAGGGCATTTAAATGCTTTTCGTGCTTATCAACAATTTCTTCCTGGTCAATGGCAACCTCCAACTTCTATCCCGGCAATTGGTTGGGATTACAATACTATTAATACTGCATCATCTGTGGAATATAGTTTAGCTAAACCCTTAAAACACAATAGTTTTGTAGCTATTACCTTAACTTGGGATAGATTGGTGGAATTAGAAGATAAAAATAGAAATCAGGAATATGATGTGAATGAAAATTTTCTAGATAAGGGATTAAATAATCTCGACCTTGATCTAGTGAAAGCAGACGCTCCCACAACTGAAGTTCCTACTTGTTGTTCTGTCAGTAAAATAGATAATGTAGAGCATATTTTCTGTCCTATTCCTGCTAATGGTAATTATAAAATTCGGGTCCAGTTTAAAGAAAAAGTCAATAAACTAACTCAAGCATATTCTTTAGCTTGGTGGACTGTGCCTGTAAATTAGATGGTAAGAATTCATGAATCAGGAGTCAGAATGTTTGAGAAATTGGTTAATTATCAAATAGGTATTTCAGGCTAACGCCAAAAATACCTGACTGCTTATAGCTGTTCGCGTAGCGTGCCGTTAGGCATTAGCTGAATGTTTAAGATTTTATATTCCAATTTTCTACATCAAACTTTCAGGATGGACTCCTAACTTTTTTAATATTTCTGGGAATTTACGGGCTCTTTATTCACTAATATAACTAAATTAATAGTTTTTGCGTTTAGTTTTACGAAATCTTGTTAGTGTAGTGTTTTGTAGAAATGCGCGATCACACGAAACCAAAATTAGGATGTGGTTCATTATCTATTACCACAACTGTAACGGTCAACTGTTTTTGTGCTGGTAAATGAATGTGATAGTGAACATCTGACACATAATCAGCCTCTAATTTGATGGATAGCTAAAACAACGAATGAGGTAATAGATGAACGTATACAAATTTAGTGCTGTGCAAGAAAATTCCTTACAGAGACGCTACGGAGTTAGTTTGGGTAGACGCTACGTTTTAGCCGCAGCTAGTGTTGTGATGTTAAGTTTATTTGGATGTTCGCAAATTGCTAATAATAACAATTTGATGACTAAATCTCCTCTACGTAGTTGTGAATCTAAGGGACTTCCAAAAAACAACATCTAAAATTTGCTTGTCTCTTCAACTTTGGATTTGTAATTTTAAATTGTAGATACTTGCATCCAAAATCCAAAATTTTCAAGCTAAGTTATCAGAAACACTAAGGGAATTGTTCACTTCAGCTTTTGCAGATTCTTCTGGTGTCATGGGTGCAACTATTTCTCCTGATGAGGATTCTTCGGGATCATGACGCATTACTGGAGGACGAATGGCGCTAATTATTGTTTTAATGACAACAGCGCAGGGAACCGCTACGATTACACCCAAAAGTCCGCCTATTCTCGCTCCTGTTAAGACGGAAATTAGCACCCAAACGGGATTTAAACCCGTAAAACTCCCTAAAATTCGGGGTGCAATTAAGTTTTCTAAAATTTGTTGGACTATGACTGCTGCGGCTAAGACTCTAGCTCCCATCCAAACATCTTGGAGGGATACTAATAAAGTTGTGGCAGCAATACCTACAGAACCGCCAAAGGGGATAAGAGCCATAATACCGATGGTTAAGCCAAACAATAACCCATAAGGCACTTTTAACCACAAAAAGCTGGGTATAAGGGCAGATGCCATACAGATAGATAGTATTAATTGGCTGATGAAGAAGTTTTGGAAACTGAGGCGTACGGTTCTAGAAAAGGGTTCACGAAATCTTGTGGGTAGCCATTCTACTAAACTTTCCCAGAGTTCACCACCATGTTGCAATAGATAAAAGGTTAACACCATTGTCAACAGAAAGTCTAACAAGCTGGTGACGGTGACAACTGCTAGATTTAAAACTTGTCCAGCTATGGCTTGTAATTGTCCCTTGACGCGATCGTTAATTTGCACCACGATCGCATCAAGATTAATTGGTAAGCCCATGCTTTCGGCTTTTTCGTTTAAAATCATTAACTGCGAGCGCCCGGAGTCAATCAACTCTGGTAAGCGGGCTACAAGTTGTTGGGCTTGGGTAAGGGCTAGAGGAAAGAGGGTGACACCCAGCGCCAATAAAATGGACAAAGCTAATAAAAATACTAAGATAGCAACTTGTTCTCGCCTAGCACCGCGCCTTTCCATCCAACTAACTGGGTAGTTGAGGAGAAAAGCTAGAACTGAGGCTCCGACTAAAATAGCTATCAAAGAGTGAAAATAATTGAAAATTGCCGATATCGCCCATCCATTGAGAACTAATAGAGGAGCGAATAGCGCGCTCGCCCCGATTCGCGCTATTGGTGTAAGTGTTTGCCACCAGTCGAGTAGCTTGCGTGTCTGCATTTTTAGATAATTGGGGATAAAACTAAATAGAACTCAGTTAAATTCTTCTTTACAGACTATTATCTCTAACTATATGAGTCTTTTTCATTCCTCTACTTTATAAGTAGACCCACCACATGCACAATCTACCACCAATGGACAATTACCTACATCCTCAAGACACAGCTACCTCTAACAAACTTTTGCTTTTATACTTAATTCCCGTGTTCGGCTTTTTCCCTTCCCTCTGGACTCTCTATCGCCGTCAAGGTAGCCGGGAACAATTGGCAGTAAGTCGTCTGTCCATTACTTTGTGTTTTACATGGATGTTGGGATACTTTTTGTTATCATCTGGGGCAGCTAGTTCCGATTTTTTGGCAATCCGTTTGTTGATTCTTAACAGTTTCTTCACATCTGGTTACTTTTTGGTGAGCATTTGGCTAATTTTCCGTGTTATCCAAGGAAAGTCTTACCGTTTACCAGGATTGAGCAGTTTTGCCGAACGCATACTGCGTAAATATTAAATCTTCATTTATTAAGTGATTAGCCCGTTAAGATGTTTATTGCTGATACACAACTTTAGAGTTAATCCATAAGCAATATGATCAAATCTGGTTTATTATTGCCATACTTCCAGAAACCTCTCCGGATTGTCAACAGATAAATCGAAATCCGGGTAAAGGTCTTGTAGTTCCCAAGATCATAAAAAATCAGCACTATTAATTAAGATTTATCTATTAAAGTCTGGTTTGTCTACATATATTGGTTCGGCAAATTTACGGTATTGTATCAGTCAGTGTGAGGGAATTTGTGACTAGTCAAAGAACATCAGCAGAAAATAATAAATCAGCAAAAGCGAAAACCAGAAGTAAAACCTCTCGTAAATCAAAATCAGGGCGTTGGCTATGGTTTGTGGTGGGTATGGGTGGGATTGCAATGGTTTCAGGTATGGCGGGAGCTTTGTTGGCAGTTTCTTGGGACAGTACACCTTTGCAGCAAGAGCAGTTGAGTGCCAAGGATGCAGCAGTTTTTGACGGTGATCGCATTTCGGGAAATGGATTGCAATTTTCCCAATTAACTCGCCCAGTGAATATCTTAGTTATGGGCATGAGTGTACTGCCACCAGATGTTCAAAACCAACCCAGTGATACCAAAGAACTTAAATATCTACCCCAGATCAATTCTTTTGATGGTCTCTCTGACGTGATGCTCTTAATCAAATTTGATCCAGAGACAAAAAAAATTGTCATGCTTTCTATTCCTAGAGATACTCGTGCAGAAATAGAAGGGTTTGGTGCCAAAAAAATTAACGCCGCCAATGTCGATGGTGGACCAGCTTTAACTGCTAAAGCCGTCAGTAATCTCTTGGGTCGAGTGGGAATTGACCGTTATGTCCGCATTAATGTCCTGGGGGTTGCCAAGCTGATAGATGTTTTGGGTGGGGTAACAGTTTACGTTCCCAAAGATATGAAATATCAGGATGATTCACAGCATTTATATATTAATTTAAAGGCAGGTAAACAGCATCTTAAAGGTGAACAAGCCTTACAGTTGCTGCGTTTTCGCCATGATGAACTAGGTGATATTGGAAGAATTCAGCGTCAGCAAATGGTCTTGCGTTCTTTGATTGAACAAACTCTCAATCCCTCAACATTAACGCAATTGCCCCAAATTTTGAATGTAGTTAAAGATAATATCGACACTAATTTAACAGTTGAAGAATTAGTTGCGTTAGTTGGTTTTGGTTCACGAACTAATCGTTCTAATATGCAGATGTTGATGTTGCCTGGACGCTTTAGTGGAAAGAGTGAGTATGATGCCAGTTATTGGATACCCCAGAAACGAGCAATCAACAAATTAATGGTTCAGAATTTTGGTTTAGAATCAGAATTATTAGACACTGAAACAATAGACCTTGGTGCATTGCGAGTAGCGATTCAAGATAGCACAGGTGGCGATCACTCTCAAATCCGTCCCCTAATTATAGCCTTGGAAAAAGCCGGATATCGCAACATCTTTATCTCTAAACCATGGGGTGAACCTCTGGAAATTACCCATATCGTCGCCCAACAAGGAGACAGTGAAAGCGCCGAATCAATTCGTAATACTTTAGGATTTGGCGAAGTGCGAGTAGAAAGCACAGGTAATATCGGTTCAGATATCAGCATCCAAGTCGGTAAAGATTGGTTAGAAAAGAAGGCAACTTTTGAAGCCTATAGTAGGTAAGGGTGTAAGAGGTTGTTTGAGAAGTCGGTCTTTGTATTATGGTGAATGCAGCGGAGCGGAATGAAACATCTCAGTATACTCTCAAAACCTAGATTCTAGAGCCTCCGCCACGCTTCACGTTAACGCAGTGTCCCGAAGGGATACGCCCCATTTCATGGCGCTCAGAATGACAATTTATTTATACCTCCTAAAATTTTCAAACATTCTCTAAGGGTATAAGGATGTAGGGAAAAGAGGAAATCTTCTCCTCTACACCCTGCCCTCTCATTCTCCTGTCACGTGTCACTTGTCACCTTATTCTTATCAAGAAAAAGGCGTGGAATTTGATCTCAGGCCTTCATTGTTATTACTTCTACAGTTGTGAAGTCTTTTTAAATAAATATCTACCAAGACGCTGCTTTACCTTTCTTATAAGGATCCCCAGTAAAAGGTTGGAACCCAATTACAGGATAGGCATCATCTGTAGGGCTGAAAATTCGCATGAAGCCTTCACAAAGAAATTGAGTTATGCTAGTAAGCATTTTAGTGATACCCATAATATTTAGACTCCCTTTTTTTATGCTTTCCATTTTTCATATCTATAATTTAATGCTGATATCTATACACTTGCTCATATTCGCAATATATTGATATTATCTGCAATGATTATTCAGATATATTCGTAATACCTTATTTTGTTGAATTTGCAAACTTTTCTGTTTAATTGTAATTGTAACTGCCATCGTAGTAAAGGGCATTTCCACCGCTTGATTGTTGGTTTTACTATTAAAAATAGTAAAATAATAGGTTTTCATCGCTTAATTTGCCTGTATTTACAAGACTTTCAAGCATAATTATTCTTAGACTTGACATTAATTATGGTGTTATTTACTATAATTAGATAAGCAATTTTGCTAGGATACAGTTATATGACCACTTTTATAGATGTGGGCTATGGCTACCAAAACCCAGAACTGAATCTCAGTCAAGAAGATTACAGCATGCTGACTGACCTTTACCAGCTAACAATGGCAGCTTGTTACACAGGTGAAGGGATAGAACAAAAACGGGCAAGTTTTGAATTATTTGTGAGACACTTACCTAATGGTTTTGGCTATTTAATAGCTATGGGTTTCGCGCAAGCTTTGGAATACTTGGCTAAATTCCGCTTTAATTCCGCGCAAATTGCTGCTTTGCAGGAGACGGGAATTTTTACCCATGTACCTGAGCGTTTTTGGTCATTACTGGCTGAAGGGGCTTTTACTGGGGATGTATGGGCTTTACCAGAAGGAACTGCGGTATTTGCCAATGAGCCATTTCTACGGGTGGAAGCGCCTTTATGGCAAGCACAGTTAGTAGAAACATATCTTTTAAATACTATTAATTACCAAACTTTAATTGCTACAAAGGCAGCTAGATTACGTGATATTGCGGGAGAAAAAGTAACACTTCTAGAATTTGGCACGCGCAGGGCTTTTAGTCCCCAAGCTTCTTTATGGGCTGCACGGGCAGCTTTAGCTAGTGGTTTAGATGCAACTTCTAATGTGTTAGCAGCGATACAACTAGACCAAAAACCAAGTGGTACTATGGCACACGCTTTAGTTATGGCTTTATCAGCTTTAGAAGGAAGTGAAGAACAAGCTTTTACAGCCTTTCATCAATATTTTCCGGGTGCCCCATTGTTAATTGATACCTATGATACTGTTGCTGCCGCTCAAAAGTTGGCGCTGAAAGTAAAAACGGGGGAAATGAAATTAACGGGGGTGAGGTTGGATTCTGGAGATTTGGTTAGTTTATCAAAAACAGTGCGAGCGCTCCTACCAGAAGTTTCAATTTTTGCCAGTGGTGATTTAGATGAATGGGAAATTCAGCGACTCAAAACAGAAGGTGCAGAAATTGATGGTTATGGTTTAGGAACAAAATTAGTTACAGGTTCTCCTGTCAATGGAGTTTATAAATTAGTAGATGTTGATGGTATTCCAGTGATGAAAATGTCTAGTGGCAAGTTTACTTATCCAGGACGTAAACAAATATTTCGTTCCTTTACAGGAAGTAAATTACAAGCAGATAAATTAGGTTTATCATATGAAAATAATTCTGATAAAAAACCTTTATTGCAGTTGGTGATGAAAGAGGGTAAACAATTACAAAAACCTGAGAGTTTAACAACAGTTCGTCAGCGAACAGAGTTTTCTGTCGCTAGTTTATCAGAAGAAATACGAAGATTAAAAAATCCTATTTCTCTGAAAGTAGAAATTTCTCAAATGTTGCTAAACTTGACTGAGGAAACGAAGGAAAAACACTAACTTTGAATACAGATACACAGATGATTAACTTATAGTGCTGAGTGAGTAGTTAGCAATTTATAACTGTGAAATGTCAACTTTCACCTACTTCTTGAACTCCTATATTATGAACATTGCCTTATTTGGAACAAGTGCTGATCCACCAACTGCTGGACATCAAAACATTCTCAAGTGGTTATCTGAAGATTTTGATGGGGTTGCTGTTTGGGCTGCTGATAATCCCTTTAAGTCTCAGCAAACTCCTTTACCTCATCGGGCGGCTATGTTACAACTTTTACTCAGAGATATAGAAAATCCCAGAGATAATATTTCTTTGGAACAAGATTTGAGCAGTTGGCGGACTTTTGAAACAGTAGAAAAAGCTAAATTCCGTTGGGGTGATAACGCCGAATATACTTTAGTAATTGGTTCAGACTTATTGCATCAGCTACCACGATGGTATCATGTTGAAGAATTGTTAAAACAAGTGCAACTTTTAGTAATTCCTCGACCAGGCTATGTCATAAATGATTCTACTTTGGAGGAAATTAAGCAGTTAGGAGGTAAAATTGCCATCGCCAGTTTAACTGGTTTAGATGTCTCTTCCACAGCTTTTCGTGAACAAAAAGATCCCGAAACTCTTACCCCCCCTGTGATCGCTTATATTTATCGAGAGCATTTGTACCTTTAAATGCCAGCACGCAACCACAAAAAAAATCCCAATCCGATAAATCAACTAAATCAACAACCTTTGGCTGATTTCAAAGTCGGTGTAGATAATGTAATTTTTTCTGTAGATACAGCCCAAAATCGGCTGTTAGTTTTATTAGTAATCCGACAGCAAGAGCCATTTTTAAGTTCTTGGAGTCTTCCCGGTACTTTAGTACGTCAAGGAGAATCTTTAGAAGATGCGGCTTATCGCATTATGGCAGAAAAAATAAAAGTCAATAATCTCTATTTAGAACAACTCTATACTTTTGGTGGTCCCAATCGTGATCCAAGGGAAAAAACTGATAGCTATGGAGTGCGTTATTTATCAGTAAGTTACTTTGCTTTAGTCCGGTTTGAAGAAGCAGAATTAATTGCTGATAAAGTTGCTGGTATTGCATGGTATCCAGTTAAACAAATACCCCAACTAGTATTTGATCATCATGAAATTATCACCTATGGACACAGAAGATTGAAAAATAAATTAGAGTACAGTCCTGTAGCTTTTGAAGTCTTACCAGACACCTTTACTCTCAATGATTTATATCAGCTATACACCACGGTTCTAGGGGAACATTTCTCAGATTATTCTAATTTTCGAGCGCGTTTACTCAAGCTAGGTTTTTTATCGGATACTGGAGTTAAAATATCGAGAGGAGTAGGTCGTCCTGCTAGTTTGTATAAGTTTGATGCAGAAGCCTTTGCACCTTTTAAAGATAAACCTTTAGTTTTTATTTAAATAGGTGATAGTTAAGAGGGAATAGGGAAGAGAAAATAATTATTTACGAATCACCAATCACTCATTACTAATTACCTTTTATATGAAGATAACCATTGTTCAACTTAATCCTATCATTGGTGACTTGCCCGGAAATGCCCAAAAAATTCTGGAAACTGCACAACAGGCAGTATCAGCAAATGCACGTTTATTATTGACACCAGAACTTTCTTTATGTGGTTATCCACCACGAGACTTATTATTAAATCCTAGCTTTGTGGAAGCTATGAATACCACATTACAAAAATTAGCTAAAGACTTACCACCCAATTTAGCTGTATTAGTGGGAACTGTTGTCAAAAATACCGAAGCATACATTAATGGCGGTAAAACTTTATTTAACAGTATTGCTTGGTTAGAAGCAGGAAAAATAAAGCAATATTTTCACAAACGACTATTACCAACTTATGATGTATTTGATGAAAAACGATATTTTGAACCAGGGTTACAGGCTAATTATTTTTCTTTGGATGATATCAATATTGGAGTAACAATTTGTGAAGATTTATGGAATGATGAGGAATTTTGGGGTAAACGTAGTTATGCAGTTAATCCCATTGCTGATTTATCGATTTTAGGTGTAGATTTAATTGTTAATTTATCGGCTTCACCTTACACAGTTGGTAAGCAAAAGTTACGGGAAGCAATGTTGCAACATAGTGCTGTAAATTTTCAAGAACCAGTAATTTACACTAATCAAGTCGGCGGAAATGATGATTTAATTTTTGACGGTCGGAGTTTTGCTTTGAATCTTCAAGGTGAGATTATTTGTCGTGCTAAAGGATTTGAGACTGATTTGTTAGTCGTTGAATTTGATGAAACACAACGAGATTTACAGCTAGGTTCTATTTCCCCAGTTTATGAATCTGAAGATGAGGAAATTTGGCATGCTTTGGTTTTGGGTGTGCGCGATTATGTTAATAAATGTCGCTTTTCTGAAGTTGTCTTAGGTTTAAGTGGCGGGGTTGATTCGGCTTTAGTCGCTGCTATTGCTACTGCGGCATTAGGCAAAGAAAACGTTTTAGGAATTCTGATGCCTTCTCCTTATAGTTCTGAACATTCTCTTACTGATGCTTTGGCATTAGCTGTTAATTTGGAAATTAAAACCCATATTTTACCCATTGGGGAATTAATGCAAGGGTTTAATAATTCTCTAGTTGAGCTGTTTGCCGGAACAGAATTTGGTATTGCCGAAGAAAATATTCAATCCCGGATTAGAGGTAATTTATTAATGGCTATAGCAAATAAATTTGGTTATCTGCTCTTATCTACTGGGAATAAATCAGAAATGGCTGTTGGTTACTGCACTCTCTACGGTGATATGAATGGTGGTTTAGCGGTAATTGCAGATGTTCCCAAAACTCGTGTTTATTCTCTTTGTAATTGGTTAAATTTCCATAGCAATAGGGAAATTATTCCCCAAAATATCCTCACTAAACCACCAAGCGCCGAACTCAAACCTGGTCAAGTTGATCAAGATTCTTTACCTGCTTATGAGATATTAGATGATATATTACAACACTTGGTTCATGACCACCAATCAGGAGAACAGATAGTTGCATCTGGTCACGATTCAGCTATTGTCAACCGAGTGTTGCAAATGGTAGCGCGGGCTGAATTTAAGCGCCGACAAGCACCCCCTGGACTCAAAATCACTGACCGCGCTTTTGGTACTGGTTGGAGAATGCCTATTGCTAGAGTTTTTAGTATTCAGTAACCGCAACCTTCCAGATGCCAAATTTTTGAATCATAAAATTCTGAGAATCCTTCACTATACTGCCAGGAGTCCAACACATTCCAGAATATTCAATGTGTTGACCTACGTGATAGTTTACTCCAACTTGTGTGTACACCGTAGCCCTCTTTGAGAGAGTGCCTATGGTATGGCCAATCTTTTTACATTTAAGCTACCCAGTGCTTTACACAATAATTCTGCCTGTTCTAAAACTGTGGAAGTTGCTCTATCACATTTATCTGGTGGATAACCATGCTTTTTCAATAATCATTTAACTGTTACTCGTAATTTAGATCTGACATTTTCTTTCACTGTCCAATCAATGGTTAAATTAGCACGAATTGCTTTTACTAAATCACCAGCGATCACTTTAAGGGTGTCATCTCCCAAAACCATCACTGCACTCTCGTTTACTTCCAAGGTATCATAAAAAGCTGTTTCATCGACCGTTAGTCCCAAGTCTTCACCCCGTCTTTGTGCCTCCGGTATAGCTTTTGCTAGTTCAAAGCCGGAATTTGGGTATTATAAAATAACTATCCTGGCAACGGCACCATGCAATCAACTAACTCTGCTTCAATTAAAGATTTCCTAGTCTCTTTTTCCCCAGATTGATTAGGACTCATTGAACCATTAGCTAATACAAACCCCCCAGAATATTGAGGGGATAAATGAGTGATAATATGTTGAACCCAGGCGTAATTGGCATTAGTAACCGCAGGGGTTCCGTAAATCCAACGTCCATCTTCTTGTAATTTGTCTCCTCCCCAACCACTCATATTAAAAGGAGAATTTGCTAATATATAATCTGCTCTTAAATCTTTGTGTAAATCACTGCGGAATGTATCACGACTCTGATGACCAATATTTCCCTCAATCCCCCGGATAGCTAAATTCATTTTGCACAGTTTCCAAGTTGTGGGATTAGATTCTTGTCCATAAATAGAAATATCCCCAACTTTTCCACCATGAGACTCAACAAATTTCTCTGACTGGACAAACATTCCCCCAGAACTGCAACAAGGATTATAAACTCGTCTTTTGTAGGATTCTAGTATTTCTACTAAGAATTGAACTACACATCTAGGAGTGTAAAATTGTCCTCCATTCTTCTTTTCCGCACTGGCAAAATGGCCTAAAAAATACTCGTAAACTCTCTACCTGAAATAGCCTTAGAGCGACTTTCAGCATCTCCTAAACCAATTGTGCTAATTAAACCTATTAATTCCGCCAGTAATCGTTTATCTAGGGAGGGTTTACCATATTCTTTGGGTAATATGCCTTTGAGAGAGGTGTTTTCTTTTTCTATGGCCTCCATCCCCTCATCAATTAACTGCCCAATCAGCGGGTTTTTAGCATTACTCTGGAAATGTAACCAGCGTGCAGCCTGGGGGACGTAAAATATATTGTCTGCTTTGTATTTGTCTCCTTCTTCTGGGTCTGCGTATTCATCCTCTGCTAATTTCTCCTAGAGTTCGTTAAAAGTATCGGAAATGTACTTGAGCAAAATCAAACCCAGGACAACGTGCTTGTATTTGGCAGCATCTAAGTGACCCCCCAACCTATTAAACTTCATACATAGTTAGTCTGCGTTAGCAGACTAAGCTGCAAGCTGCAATAATTAACCGCCTATTTCTCGTAACAAGGCTTCTACCCGGTCTATACCTTCTGGGTCATTACTACTACGATATAAATTCAGGGCTTTTCTTAAAATATTGCTGGCTTCTTGAGTTTGTCTTCGCTGCTTAAACATTGAACCCATCAACTCATAGGTGCGGGGGTTGTTCCTATTCAGGTTGATTGCTTGTTCATAAGCCCACATTGCTGATTCGTAGTCTCCCAAAGTAGTTTGGGTTACACCTAAACCTAAATAAGCATTAACGTTATTACGGTTTAGCTGGATGGCACGACGATAAGCTTCCTTAGCGCCAGGTGTGTCTCCTGTGTTACCTTTGATATAACCTACGGCGTAATAAAAATCACTGTTATTAGGGTCGATAGTGATCGCTCGGCCATAAGCAGCTAACGCCAATTGAAAATTACTTTGTTGAGCATATAAATAGCCAATCCCAGAATAAATTTTGGCATTTCTAGGATCTAATTTCCCTGCTTCCTGATAAACTGCGATCGCTCCATTATAATCCCCCGCATCTACTAGCCTCCGTCCTTCTTCCAGCAGTTCCTTTAACCGCTGATTACTGGCTTGAGCAACTAATACTTCTGCACCCACTGCTACCAAAGGAGTAGTAGTAACGAGAGATCCTAATAATAGAACAGTCACTAAAAATGATGTCTGTTTATACACAATAAATTTCCTTAAATTTTAATGAAGTTTTTGTTTGTACATTAAGACAAAAATCTTTCAATTTGAAATCGGTATTTTTTCACATTGACAAAATACTCCATTCAAATATACAAATCCGGTTTGATTACTGATAGTAGTGTCATGAACCAAATTTCCTTGTTATCGTTCAGGTATAAAGGTAATTGATCAAAACTACAGTTATTAACTGCCTTCTGTTCTCCGTTCCCCTAACTAGCAACTTACCTTATTAGGATGACAACAAAATCTAGAAAGTTCCAGGCATTGTTACCTTCTTCATCAAAAAAATGCAAAATTAGAAAATATCCAGCTATTTGCTATTTATGAGGTAATTGATACTTTTAAGTACCACCGATGTAATTCAAGGTGCTGTAATTGATTCTTATTTGGGCATAGTAACAGCAGAAGTTGTCTATGG
Organism: 'Nostoc azollae' 0708; assembly: GCF_000196515.1. Lineage (NCBI taxonomy): Bacteria > Bacillati > Cyanobacteriota > Cyanophyceae > Nostocales > Nostocaceae > Trichormus > Trichormus azollae. Next base: position 3,307,171 of record NC_014248.1, on the reverse strand, counting down.
TAGCAAATTTCCTGCGGGATTTCTTAGCCAGCATTCGTGATATTATTAGTGGACGTACTGGTAGTTATGAGCGTTTATTTGAAGAAGGACAACGAAAGGCGCTAGAAGAACTGGAAAACAGAGCGCAGTGTTTAGGAGCCGATGCTGTCATCGGGATTGACATTGAGACTGGTACAATCAACGTTGACCAACCTGGAATTTTATGACTGATTATTGCTATAGGTACAGCAGTAAAAATTCGCTAATATTTTCATCATTCTCTAATAGATAAAAAGTCTGACTTATACAATCTAATTCATAGTCAGTTCTATGATTAGATTTGATCATATTCAGATATTGAAGATAACTAAACCTAGTATCAAAATGAATTAAAATTCAATACATCATAATAAGTTGTTTATAAACTCTGAAATTAGTGTTTGATTTATGCCGTAATTTACTAGTTTAATTTAATCAGGTTTGCCCAAATTTATTCTAACTACAGACATAGTGATTAACTCTTTCCATTGATAGAGATTAAAAAGCCAAATTGGGAATTTAATTGTAAATATAAGCATTAAATATACCTGATAATCCTTACTAAAATTGCAAGGGAGCAAATAAACTATGTCATACGTAAATCGAGTAGGCGATGAAATTATTCCTGAATCTACGGTCGCTACTAGAGTAACAGAATATCGTGATCGCGTGCGTTGGGGTCCAGTTATTTCTGGTGTTTTGATGGCTTTGGCCATTCAACTAATTTTGAGTTCCTTTTTTGGAGCGCTGGGTGCAGGTAGAATAGCCGACTCTTTAGCACCAAGATCAATTGCTACAGGTATTATTAGTAATGTAGGAATTTGGTCAACTCTCGCATTATTACTTTCCCTATTTCTTGGTGGTTGGGTAACAACTCGCGCTTGTGGATCAATGCACCGAGATACAGCCCTACTTAATGGCGCAATTCTTTGGGGAACAACCCTAGCAATTAGTTCTTTTCTATTAGCAAATGGAGTCTGGGGTGCTTTTGGTGTTGCTGCTTATAATGCTGCCGAAGTAATGAATCAACTACGACTACAAGGAAGTACCATATCACCAAATTTACCTGCATTAACCACCGCACAAACTCGTGAAATAGCAGCAGCAACTTCCAGAACATTATGGTGGTTTGTCTTAGGTTCTTTATTGAGTTTAGCAACAGCATTAATGGGTGCAGTTGTGGGCGCTCGCACACCCCGGACTAATAATTACAATCATTAACCAATTTTTTTTAGATTTGAAATTTTGGATTTCGTCGTGAGTGATAAGTCGAACAATTTTGGTTTGAAAATTCAAACAATAAATTCTACGTCCCTGAATTATTTGAGAATTTGGGGATTCGATTATTACCGTAGTACGGCCGTGAATTCAAAATTCAAAATCTATATGGCATGAGCTTTTCAGAGATTTGGAAGGGTTGGTCTATTTACGCCCTACTGTACTAGTAATTAATTTTTTCCAATTACCAAGCCCTAACAGATATCATCATTATACTAAGAACGGTTTAAAAGTGTCATTCTGAACGTTCGCGGAGCGTCTCTGAAAGAGATAGTGAAGAAATCTCCGAGATACTAGAGCCTACGGCATGCTCTGGGTTCACCCAGTGTGCTGAAGGGATAAGCTGCACTACGTTACCCATGGCTTACACCACCCTGCACTATCAGTATGACATAAGTCCAAGTTTCACCCGTTTGCAGTATATTTAACCGATCATGATATGACTTTTTTTGGGCTTTATTCACGACCGCCATACTCACCTTTAATTAATTGTTGAAATCTGAAATCTTTGTTAAAATCATTAAACTCTATATCAGTTGCAGCATCTTCTCTGTAGCTAGGTTTAATTTGAATAGCTTTTTGGAGATTCTCTAAAGCTAGTGGAACTTCTCTTTGCAGTGCAAAACAAGCTGCTTTATTATAATAAGCACTAGGATAATGTGGATTAATTTCTAATGCTTTATCAAAATTTGTAATCGCTTCGTCATCTTGCCCTAATCTTACCAAAGTGTAACCGCGTTTATCCCAAATTTTGGGGGAATTGGGTTGAAATTCCAAAGCTTTATCAAAGGAAGAAATAGCATCTTCATAATTCTCCAATTCTAGCAAAGATAACCCACGATTGAACCAAGCCACACCATCATCAGGCTTAATTTGTGTAGCTTTATCAAAACAGTTGTAAGCTTCTTGATGTTTACCTAAATTACCGCAAGCTACACCAATATCACACCAAGCTTGATGATAATCAGGATTAATTTTAATGGCTTGATTGTAAGATATAATCGCATCTTTATAGCGTTTTAACCTACTCAGAGTTAAACCTCGCTTTAGCCAAATTTCTGCATCATCAGGCTTAATTTTAACGACTCGCTCATAAATCGCTAAAGCCTCATCGAAGCGTTTTTCTAAAAAAATTATTTCTGCTTCTTTGATATCATGATCAGCAGAAATTTCTAGTTGTTTTTCTTCTGGGATTGTTTGCAGTTCTGGAGTAGGTTGAGGTTTGATTTCCACTGACTCTTGTAAAATTGCATTTTTACGTTGGTGAGCATCTAAGAGGATCTTTGAAAGTTTATCAACCAATTCAGATTCTAACTTTTCTAAGTTGTCTAATTTATGTAAAATCCTCAATTCTTGTTGTTGAATATCAGATTGAATGTCTGAAAACTGAGTAGTAAATTCATTACCAGATGCTTCTAAATTATCAATAATTTCTTGTTGACGAACTTGAGCATCATTCTGTAATGCTGCAACTTCATTGATAAATTCAGATTCTAAATTTTCAAACCTCTGTAAAATCTTCAATTTCTGTTGTTCAAGATCAGACTGAATATCTGAAAACTGAGCAGTAAATTCACTAGCAGATGCTTCTAAATTACCAATTATTTCCTGTTGACGCAGTTGAGCAGTATTCTGTATTTCTGAGACTTGTTTAGAAAGTTCTAATTGTAATTTCACTAAAGTAGCAACCAGGTTATCCTTTTGGTTTTGCTCATCAATTTCTAATTCAGCAATCCGTGATTTCAACAAATTATTTAATTCTTCGAGATGAGCTATAAATACATTTTTTTTATTTTGAGTATCTAGTTGAAATTGAGATAACTGTTCACTAAAATTTGACTGGTATTTTGATAGACTTTCAAAAGTCTGTTCTTTGTGTTGTAGAGTTTCCGACTCTAACCCATGAAGTAGAGAGATGAACTGAGAACGGGATTGTTCAATATCATTAACAGCAGTATCTTTTTGATGGAAAACTTCTAAGTTCACTTGCGTAAATTTAGAAACTAAATCGGCTTGTAATTTTCTGACATTTTCAATATTTATTTTTTGCTGTTGAGCAGATAGAGTTACTTGTTCTAATTGTGTATTCAATTTAAATTCTAAATTGCTGATATTCTCTTGAGCAGATTCAACTTCACGTTCTAAGGCTGTTAAAAATTCTTGTTTTGATTTTGGTAAGTCTGATAAAAGAATAGATAAATTTTCTTCTTCACCTTGAATTGCTTGCTTGAGTCTATTAACTTCCTGTGCTAATTCTTGAGTAAGATATTGTGATGTTTGAATCAAGTTTCCTGCATCTTGATTAACAGTCAGTAGTTGAGTTTGCAATTTGTCTATTCCTTCTATTTGTTGCATTGATCGCTCGATAATCTCCTGAATGATGGCTTTTCTTAAAAACCATACTGTAGCGATTAAAACTACTGGAAATAAACTTAAAATAGTTAACCAGATATTTAGTAGTGTATTGGTGCGAGTAAAAGCACGCTCAAAATCTGACTGTACTTGCTTTTGAATGCGGTTTTCTGTTCGCAGTCTGGTTAGTTCTTCCCGTTCCTGATTTGATATTACCTGAGCAGTAGCTGATAGTTCGAGTTTTCCACTGAGAAAACTAGTACATATCAAGAGGGGTGACAATAAAATGGCGCTTCTTAAAGTTAATTTTGAGAATATGGGTTTTTTGCTGTTCATTAAACCTTCCCTATCCGTTGGTTAGTATTTCCAGCGGTATGTGTCTATGCAATCTATGATATATGATGGATGTAAGGTTACTGGATCTTAGGGTGGTTATTTGATCTTAGCAGATTTATGATGGGTGATCGCTCTATCAATAACCTTGTAAGAGTGTTTCATAAAGGTATAAAAATCGTGATTATAGCTGGCTGACAAATGTTTGAGGTTTCAGTATTGTTATACTCCCAAAAGGATGAAGAGTAAGTAAATCAGAGATTATCATTTAGCTGGTTTCGCCGCAATGCAAGAGTCGACACAGAAGTATCAACAAGGACGTTCATATTGTTTGTCATTGTTGCTTGTAGTTATAATCTTCCTCAGTTAATAGTACCAAAAACTTCCAATACCTTAACTTGTTTGCGACGTTGGATTTACTCATGTAAACCAGTTTCTGTCAATAATGAAGTGGCTGTTCGATAGTTACTCAAAGCTAAGGCTTCTTAAGACAGATTCGTGTTAATTTCAATCTTAGTTACCATATAATATTTTTTTTCTTTTGTCAGTGGGGTATGACAAAATCTTTAATAAATATTAATATTAATATTATTGTGATTTAATTTTATCACAATCCCAGGATATAGATTTTTACTTCTCAAAGAAGTCGGGGATATAGTTATTCAAAATATGAGCTTCAATACTTAAATCATCCCCGAATCACCATAGAATAATTAGCGTGGTATCTTGAAGATTGAGGAAAATTCAATGACATTATTACACGATCAAGTTGCAATTGTCACAGGTGCATCAAGAGGAATCGGACGTGCGATCACTCTCCAACTAGCCTCTCAAGGCGCAAAAGTCGTTATTAACTATGCTAATTCTAGTGCTGCAGCAGACCAACTAGTAGCAAAAATTACAGCAAAGGGAGGCGATGCGATCACCCTCCAAGCAGACGTTTCTCAATCAGATCAAGTAGATACATTGATAAACACAACCTTAGAAAAGTTTAAACGCATTGATATCCTAGTCAACAATGCAGGGATTACCCGTGACACCCTGTTATTAAGAATGAAACTGGAAGAATGGCAAGCAGTAATAGATTTAAATTTAACAGGTGTATTCTTATGTACAAAAGCTGTTAGTAAAACTATGCTTAGACAACGTTCAGGACGAATTATCAATATATCCTCCGTTGCTGGGCAAATGGGTAACCCTGGACAAGCCAACTACAGTGCCGCTAAAGCAGGTGTAATTGGGTTTACCAAAACCGTCGCCAAAGAACTAGCCAGCCGTGGTATTACTGTAAACGCAGTTGCCCCTGGTTTTATCACCACTGACATGACCAGTAATATCGCAGCCGAAGGCATTCTGCAATACATCCCTTTAGGGCGTTTTGGTGAACCAGAAGATATTGCTGGTATGGTGAGCTTTCTAGCAGCTGATCCCGCCGCAGCTTACATCACTGGACAAGTTTTTAATGTCGATGGTGGCATGGTAATGTAATTTCTAATTATTAATAATGCCTCCGGTTCCCATGAGGGATATGTAATTTGTAATTCGTAATTAAGGAACTTCCAATTAAATGTGAGTTTGGAAAAATACAAGTTTTACCCAAAGAATGCTTTCATCAATATATAATATATGATTTGCATTTGAATTAGTAATTTGTATGATTAATTACGAATTACGCATTATTAATTAGGGCTTGCTGATAGCCTAGCATGGCGTTAAGCTCTATAAAGAGAAAACCTCTATAGATCAAGAGTTTCAGGGCTTGAAAAGGTGAAGAAGGTGCAAGGAATAAGTCTTGGAACCATCAAAGAACAATCAATTTCCCAGATTTGAGACTATTCTTACCTCCTTCTAATTCTCCCTCCTTACTCCTGACTCCTAGGCCTTACGAAAAGACTTTCTCAGCAAACCCTAATTACGAATTACTATGGATTCTCTGCCAGATACTAAAACCCAAAAGCAAAATAATAGTGGTGGCAGAAGCTAGCATCACAGATGAAGTCATACCTTGTATTCTCATTGCCAGCAAATTAAAAAACAAGGTGATTGACCACAGAGTAAAAGCTGCATGACGTTGGGAGAAACCCCAAGCCAGCAAACGGTGGTGTAGATGGTCTTTACCGGGTGTACTCAGGGGATTTTTTCCTGCTAAGATTCGCCGGACAAACACCTGAGTGGTGTCTAATACCGGCAACATCAGAAATAAAATCGTCGGGACAAGAGCATAAACAGTATTTTGTTGAAGTTTTCCTAATATGCTAGTTGCTGCTAGTACATAGCCAAAAAAGTATGCTCCAGCATCACCCATGATGATGCGTGAAGGGTGAAAATTGTGTCTTAAAAAGCCGAGTGCTGCACCTCCCAAAGCGGCTAAAACTAGGGTTGCTGCTGCCCGATTGTCAAACTGAGCAGAAACCCCTAACAAACTCATGGCAGTAATAAAACTAATCCCGCCAGCTAAACCATCCATCCCATCCATCAAGTTAATGGCATTGGTAATACCTACTACCCACAATACTGTCAATGCCATTGACAATAGTGAGTCGATAGGTGTACCAAACGTGACTTTGATACTAATGCCATTAGCCACCAACAACAGGGCTGTGATCATCTGCGCCCACAAACGCACAGAAGGAGGTAAGCCAAATTGGTCATCAATAAAGCCAACTAGGACTAATATCGAACCTCCCAAAAGTACAGTTAACACCTGAGCTAATACGCCTTGGAGTTCAATGGGTCGTAAAAGACTGGCTAATACTAAAGCGGCAATAACACCGGCATAGATAGCCAAACCTCCGGCATTAGGTAAGGGTTCTCGGTTAAGTCGTCGAGCGTTCGGTTGGTCAGCCCAACCTACCCGCAAGGCAAATTTACGGATGGCGGGAATCAAACGCCAAGTTACAAGCCAAGCCAAAATAAAAGTAAATACTACCGCCAACCAGCCGGTGCCGCTAGGGTTAGCAATACCAAGGGATCTAAGGGAGTTGTCTAAATTCATCTCCCGATTCAACCATTACTGCTAGTATCCAAAATGAGCATCAACTGTAATATTAATCAATTTTTTATGACAATTTGTAAAATTGAATAGCTGAAACTCTTAGCACTCTTTACCTGTGAGTGCTAAATTATCTAATGGAAGCGTTAGAAAAATTAAACATGGCGAAAATTATTGCATTTGATGAAGAATCTCGGCGGGCTTTAGAAAAGGGTATTAACGCTCTGTCCAACGCAGTGAAAATCACCTTGGGGCCAAAAGGTCGTAACGTCCTGTTAGAAAAAAAATTTGGTATCCCTCAAATTGTCAACGATGGTATCACCGTCGCCAAGGAGATTGAATTAGAAGATCCTTTAGAAAATATTGGCGCAAGATTGATCCAAGAAGTGGTATCCAAAACTAAGGATGTGGCTGGAGATGGTACTACAACTGCGACAGTTTTAGCACAAGCCTTGGTACGAGAAGGACTCAAAAACGTAGCGGCAGGTACAAACCCCATTGCATTAAAGCGGGGTATAGATAAAACGGTTGAGGCACTGATAGCTGAAATTGCCCAAGTAGCCAAGCCAGTAGAAGGTAGTGCTATCGCTCAAGTAGCTACTGTTTCCGCTGGTAACGATGAAGAAGTCGGCAATATGCTGGCACAAGCAATGGAAAAAGTCACCAAAGATGGTGTGATCACCGTTGAAGAATCCAAATCCCTGACCACCGAATTAGAAGTAGTCGAAGGGATGCAGATTGACCGGGGTTACATTTCTCCCTATTTCATCACCAATAACGACCGGATGACGGTGGAATTTGAAAACGCCCGCATCCTAATTACAGACAAAAAAATCACCGCCATTCAGGATTTAGTACCTGTACTGGAAAAAGTTGCCCCTTTAGGTCAGCCTTTGTTAATTATTGCTGAAGATTTAGAAGGTGATGCTTTAGCAACCTTAGTACTTAACAAAGCACGGGGCGTTTTAGCCGTTGCAGCCATTAAAGCCCCTGGTTTTGGCGAACGTCGCAAAGCCTTATTACAAGATATTGCCATTCTCACCGATGGCCAGATGATTTCTGAAGAAATCGGCTTGAGCTTGGATACAGCTACTGTGGAAATGTTGGGTACAGCCCGGAAAGTCACCATTGACAAAGAAAGTACCACCATTGTCTCTGGCACTTCTACCAAACTAGAAGTACAGAAGCGAATCGCCCAAATTCGCAAACAGTTGCAAGAAACAGATTCCGACTACGATTCTCAAAAACTCCAAGAACGCATTGCCAAACTGGCTGGTGGTGTAGCAGTAATTAAAGTGGGAGCAGCTACAGAAACCGAACTCAAAGACCGTAAACTGCGCATTGAAGATGCTCTCAACGCTACCAAAGCGGCAGTAGAAGAAGGTATTGTTCCTGGTGGTGGTACAACCTTAATTCACCTGGCTACAAAAATAGATGCAATTAAAAATAGCCTCAACGCTGAAGAAAAAATTGGCGCTGAGATTGTGCAAAGAGCATTAGAAGAACCTTTAAAGCAAATTGCAGACAATGCTGGTGCTGAAGGTTCCGTCATTGTTTGTAGAGTTAAAGAAACCGATATTAACATCGGTTACAACGCTGCTACTGGAGAATTCGAAGACTTAATCGCCGCAGGTATTATCGACCCTGCTAAAGTTGTCCGTTCTGCATTACAAAACGCCGCTTCTATCGCGGGTATGGTTTTAACCACCGAAGCGATCGTTGTTGAAAAGCCTGAAAAGAAAGCTGCTGCTCCTGACCCTGGTATGAGTGGTATGGGTGGTATGGGTGGTATGAGTGGTATGGGTGGTATGGGTGGTATGGGTGGTATGGGTGGTATGGGTGGTATGGGTGGTATGGGTATGTTCTAATCACCCTTGTCCCAAATAAATAAAGTGTAATTCTTTCTACAGTTTGTCTTGACAAAAAGGCAAACTTTTTTTATACAAGCAACAGGGAAGAGAGGACGTAAACTAAGGTTAGTGCCGTGATCATATATCAGACACCAACTACCAACTGCTCACCGCTAACTACTATAGGTAAAATTTGATGATTAAAAAAATTCGCCGTCTTCCTAAAAATATAAGTAAGCTCACGTCCATACAGGACTATTATCATCAACAAGGAACTGTTCCAGGGACAATAATTATTGATGAAAATGCTGTACAGCCAAATATTATTTTGATTGATTACAACCAAGCTGAATTGATTCGTGTACAAATAAATAACCCAGAAGATTGTACTAATTATTTAGATACTGAATCAGTTTCCTGGGTGGATGTTCAAGGTTTAGGGAATAGAGATATCTTAGAAAGATTGGGGCAGGTTTTTGATTTACATTGTCTGGTATTAGAAGATATGGTAAATATGGCAGAGCGTCCCAAAATTGAGGACTATGGAGACCAATTACTGATTATTGCTCGCATGGTAATACCAAAAGAAAGAAGCTATGGTTTTCACAGTGAGCAAGTAAATTTAGTATTGGGCAAACATTATTTACTGACAGTTCAAGAAGAACCGGAATATGATTGTTTTGACGGAGTAAGAACGCGAATTAAAAAGAACAAAGGTATAATTCGTAAACAAGGATCAGACTATTTAGCGTATTCTCTATTAGATGCGATTATTGATGGTTTTTTTCCAGTGCTAGAACTCTATGGAGAACGCATTGAAGAATTAGAGGAAGAAGTAATTGTTAAGCCTACGCCGCAAACATTACAACAAATTTACAAAATCAGGAGAGAATTATTACAATTACGTCGAGCAATTTGGCCTCAAAGGAATACAATTAATTCTTTGATTAGAGATAGTAGTGAAATAATTAGTGATGATGTACGCATCTATCTACGAGACTGTTATGATCATACTGTACAAGTCATGGATATGGTAGAAACTTACCGAGAATTGGCATCTGGATTAATGGATGTATATCTTTCAGCAGTTAGCAATAAAATGAATGAAATCATGAAATTACTAACTGTGGTTTCATCAATTTTTATTCCTCTAACCTTTGTAGCTGGAATATATGGGATGAATTTTAATACTGAAAAATCACCATATAATATGCCAGAATTAAATTGGTATTGGGGATATCCATTATGTCTGGGATTGATGGCAGTAATCTCTGCTGGGTTAATAATATTTTTCTGGCAGAAGGGTTGGCTTTCTAATTCATTTAAAATTAAGTGAAAATCAAGTCTCAAAACCATATAGGGAGTTTATTACCAGTTCTATGGTACTACAAAGTAGCGATCAAAATCTAATTATTTTGACAGTTTATATTCTAGGAATATATTACACAGTCAATCGGATGATTGAATCTATCGACGACATGGTGATGCTAAATTTCCAAAAAAGTGCTGTTGATGAACAATTGAAAGAACAAAATATTGAAAATAAAGTAGGGATTTCCTGTGGTACAGGCACATATTGTTTGGAAGAATTGAAAGACAATTTGAAAGAAGTGTCAATTACTATTGATAATAAATCAGAAAGTTTAGCGGTATATGTGGACTGGGATAATAGTTCTTGGGTTGTTGAACATACCAAAAAATCCCGTAGAGTGATCCGCAAATCTCCAGACCTCAGCCGTGATTTAGCAATACCGCAAGTTCCAACTATTATTGCTCCTAAAAAAACAATTTGTGAAAATGTTACCGCAGAAGATGTTTTAAAAAGGGACAAAGACACAGGAACATATCAACCAGGAGAACCTTTAATTGATATTGTTGGTATGAAGAATAATAAAAGTCTAAAGGGTTTGTACAAAGATTTTATGGATGGTAAAAAGAAAGTAGAATTTTCTTTTCAATTGGTGCTGAGAATATCTGAATTACGTGTTGGTTTAGCTCCGGGTGTAAATGTTCCTCCAATATCAATTATCAATTGTCCGTTTACTATTGAGAAATTACACTGGACTTATGCTTTACCTTGGAATAAGAAAAAGTGATGGGGACTGGGGACTGGGGAAAAATGACCAATTACCTGATAACTGAACAACACAGAAGGGGCTATCAAGGCTTAAACTGGATCTAGGGGAGAGTAGGCGCAGGCAGTTGCAGATCAGTTATTAAGACTGGTTTGAGGAAAGTCCGGGCTCCCGAAAGACCAGACTTGCTGGATAACGTCCAGTGCGAGTGATCGTGAGGATAGTGCCACAGAAAGATACCGCCAAAACAATTCAAAATTAAAAATTAAAAATTTTGAATTGAATGGTAAGGGTGCAAAGGTGCGGTAAGAGCGCACCAGCAGTATCGAGAGGTGCTGGCTCGGTAAACCCCGGTTGGGAGCAAGGACAGAGGAACTATGGTTGGTCTTTTACCAGTTCTGTTAAACAAGAGCCGCTAGAGGCGTTTGGTGACAAGCGTCCCAGATAGATAACTGCCCTCGCAAGAGAACAGAACCCGGCTTATGTCCTGCTCTCTCTTTTGATGAACTATGGATGTTTGATTTTTCCATAGTTCGTTTTTTATCGGTGGTGAGTTTAAGTTTTTTGGGAAGATGCGATCACTCTATAGTACTTAACTATAGGTATAAACCGAAGATTTTCATGCAATTTACAAAGATTCAATTGTTAAAAGGCGTGCAAAAACTATAATGGTAAACAAACCAAAAAATAAAACGAATTTTAAGTTTATGGACTTGATAAAAAAATACAGAATATCAAAACACGGCGAATAGAAGAGCTTTATCAGGCAAAATTGAAGAAAGTAAAATTGCGAAAGTAGTTAGTTGTAGATCTTGAAAAAATAGGTGAGCCAGAGGGTATTATAAAATCTATCTATGAGTGAATCTATGTGTTGAGATAGCCTAATCTTCCTCACGATTCTACACTTTTAGAAAAGCGAGCTACTGCCAAAATGGATATGGCGAAAAAATGTATAAATACAGCACGAGACTACAAAAGCAAGCCAGAAATAAAGGCATGGGCATGGGAAATGTGCGGAGAATTGTTGGAAGAAGCAGAAAGAGATTTCAATGTAGCGTTAGAAAATGCTGAAAATCCCAATGGAATTTTTTTTATTGAGAAGAATATTAATTTCTTAAATGATTTGAAACAGACTTCCGGAAAACCATCAAATAGATAAGATACTTTGTATTTATGCTTTATATTTAATGCTAAGTTAAGAGTTATTAGCCCTTTTTCCCACACTTACCTAATGTCCCGCGTTTATCCTCGCCGTCAACGGCAACTTGAAAATTTAGTCCAAAAGTTAGGTTTGTCACCAGATAGTCCCATAAAGTGGCCTTTACTTGATTTGGCACTAACTCACGCCACTGTTTCTGAGTCGGCAAATTATGAACAACTGGAGTTTGTTGGTGATGCGGTAGTGCGGCTGGTGGCTGCTGTGGTTTTATGGGAACATTACCCATATTGTTCAGTAGGGGATTTTGCGGCTATTCGTTCGGTGTTGGTGAGCGATCGCATTCTCTCCCAACTCGCAAGAGAATATGGTTTAGAATTATACTTACTAGTCGCTGGTAGTGCTACTGCTGATCACGTTGGTCAAGAGTCACGTCTAGCAGATGCCTTTGAAGCGGTTCTGGGGGCGCTTTATCTTAGCACTCATAATTTAGAATTGATACGTCCTTGGTTAGATCCCCACTTTCAAGAACTAACAAAAGAAATTCGCCTTGATCCGGCTAGACTCAATTATAAAGCGGCTTTACAAGAATGGACTCAGGCACAATTTAAAATTTTACCAGAGTATCGAGTTATGGAAGTTAATCAACCTCACCGTACTCATGAGCGTTTTATGGCTGAGGTTTGGTTGCATAAAAAAATGTTAGGACAAGGTAAGGGACGCTCGATAAAAGCGGCTGAACAGGCTGCTGCTAAAGTAGCTTATTTGGCAGTTACTGAAGAAGTCTAGGGGTGTGGGGGTATAAGGGTGTAGGGGAAGAATAATCTCTTGCCCAATGCCTAATGACTAATAACCAATAACTAATGACCAATGACTAAAATTAAACTTGCAGTTATGGGGGTTGGACGATGGGGAGTACATTTGTTCCGGAATTTTCTCGCACACCCCCAGGTAAGTGTAGTGGCTGTAGTAGACCCACATAAAGAAAGATTCACAAAAATCAAACGACAATTTGATTTAGATGAAAATGTATTATTAACAACGGAATGGGAGTATGTAAAACAGATTGCGGGACTCACAGCCGTGGCGATTGCAACTCCAGCTACTACTCACTATGCCTTAATTAAAGATGCTCTCCACCAGGGATATCATGTTTTAGCAGAAAAACCTCTGACTATTGACCCAGAAGAATGTCGGGAACTTTGCCAAATAGCAGAGTATCAGCAATTAATACTGATGGTTGACCACACTTATTTATTTCACCCAGCAGTGGAAAAAGGTCAAACAGTCGTTCAATCGGGTCAGTTAGGTCATTTACGTTATGGTTATGCTACCCGTACTCATTTGGGACCTGTTCGCCAAGATGTTGATGCACTATGGGATTTAGCAATTCATGATATTGCTATCTTCAACACTTGGTTAGGTAAGTTACCTATAAAAGTACAAGCAACTGGCACAGCTTGGTTACAAGGAAATAGGGAAGTGGGGGAAAACACCATGAGCACATTACCTGCAACCCAAGGTTTAGCTGATTTACTTTGGTTGACACTGACTTATCCAGATAATCTTCAAGCTTATGTTCACCTGTGCTGGCTGAATCCTGATAAACAGCGTCGGTTAGGGATTGTGGGTAGTCAAGGTAGTTTGATTTTTGATGAAATGTCAGCTTCTTCACCGTTAACTTTGATACATGGTGAAGTTACCAAAGAGGGAAATTCATTTATACCTGTCAATCAACGTCAAGAAGTGGTGGAAATTGAAAAAGCTGAACCTCTGGGAAAAGTGTGCGATCACTTTGTTTCTTCTGTTATTCAGAATACACCTTCACTGATTTCCTCTGGTTCGGTAGGAAGAGAGTTAGTAGTAATTCTCCGTGCTTTAACCACATCACTCAATCAAAAAGGAAAATCTATCAAAATCAGTAATGGTTGATAATCACCCATTTGGCTTTTTTGACGTAAGCATTCAGCCATTAGCAGTCAGCCTTTTCAGGCTAACGCAAAAATACTTATTTGATCATTAACCAATTTCTCAGCCAACATTAATCCATCTCCTGGGCTCACGTGCCGGTTCAACTGTGAAACTTCCTGGAGGTGAAATAGGGTATGCTAACCAGTACATTGTGGAAGGTATACCTCTAACTTGGGGTGAAGCGATCAAAGATTGTACTCGCATTCCCAATAGTAGTCTGCCAAGGCAATTTTGCTGGGTTAAATGCTCGGATATCAACGCTGCATTTTTTTACGTGTATCCTTGGTTTTAAAACCCCAATAAACACTGGGTTTTTGTTGATTACGCTGTGACTCCCAAGTAGCAATTTCAGAAGATAATATTCCTACATTAGGAATACGTCGTTCTAAGCATTGGCGAGATAACACTGATAATTCAATTTCTACTTGATTCAACCAGGAAGCGTGTTTAGGAGTATAGTGAAACTCTAATTTCCGAATAATGCGGCCTGCTTCTTGTGGAGAGAAAACTTCATATAAAACACTTGGAGTATGAATGTTTAGGTTATCAACAAGTAAAGGTATCACATCAGCTTGGGGTTAATAAACATCTACTAAATCTTTTAATTGTTTAGCGAAATCAGCTTTTGTCCGACTTTGTGTAACTTCAATATGCCTCCACCCGGCTATTAGTTCAAAAAACCCAAATAAATTTACAACACCATTGCATTTATACTCACAATCATAACCTTCAGGCTGATATGGTTCTGGTGGCAAAGGAAGTCTTACTTCTTCTACTAATTGATATGGGCGTTCATCTAGGCAGAGTGTAGGTTTTTTCGGATTATATGGCTCATTGTACAAATCCAAAACATCTTCCATTCTGAACACATACTCTGGGTTAACTTCGGGAATACACCACTGTTCTTTTAACCACAGTTTAATTTCATTTTTTTTAGAGTTTGGCGTATTGTTTCGTCTGAAATGCAATCTATGATACCAACCTTCACTAAATGCTCCGCTAATAATTGCATTGTCCAACGCACTCTTCCTTCTGGCGGATTAGAACAAGCAGTCGCAATCAAAAATGCTTCTTGTTTTTCATCTAATTTTTTGGGTTTTGGTGGATTTTCCCCATCCTTTAAAGCAAACTCTAATCCACCAATCACAAACTTTTCTCTTGTCCTTTCCACCTTGGCAACATGAACTCGAACTGCGGCAGCGCCGTTTCCTTTTCTCCCTCAGATACCATTCAAAGAATGTTTGCACGGTTTATACTTCTTGCTTTGTGCTTTCCTTTTTTGAGGATTGCTTGCAGTTGTAAAACTTCCTCTTCGCTTAAATCTACAACATACTTTTTTGCCATGGTCAACCCCTTTTTTGACTATTTTATCAATTATAGGGGCTTACCCAGCAACATTGCCTTGGTTGACTACTAGTTCTGAATATGTAGCAAATACAATTAAACTAGCAAAAGTTTCGTGAGGAGTAAGAGAAAAGTTTGATTCACCAATTAGAATCACTTCTGGTTACCGTCCACCGCAGGTAAATAAGAGTGTTAGTGGCGTTAGTAACAGCCAACACATTTACTTTCACGCCCTGGATATGCAGCCCCTGAATGAAGATTTTGGCAAACTTTCGGAAGTGTTAAAAGCTTCTCTATTTACAGGTTTGGGAGATGCTGTATTCATGGGGCGCAATAAAGCATTTTTTCATGGAGATACTAGACCTAGTGGCAGAATTATTTTCCCTTATCAATAGCTCAAAGCTCGAATTAATCAATTAGTACAACAGGGGAAAATACTAGAGCGTGGTTGCTTTTTCCCCTTTTTGTAAAAATAGACTTATTTCGCCACTATCAACGGGTTCTGTATTTAATTTCCCTGGAGAAAAATCGTCAATTTCTGAAGATTTATCTGGCGACAAGTGAGAGTAATTAGTACCTTTGACTTCATTAATTGACGCGCGTTCATGATTACCTAAATCTCCCTTTTTACCGGATGCGGATAATAGGGAAATATCAATTAAAGGTAAGATAATTTTCACCGTTGTTCCATGGTGCAAACCCAAACTCTCCAGAGTGATTTTCCCTCCCATCAGTTCAATTAAATTCCGGGAAATTGCCAATCCTAATCCAGTACCTTCAAATTTACGTGTAGTTGTACCATCCACCATCACAAAAGGACGGAACAGTTTATCTTGTTGCCCAGGATCAATACCTATACCGGTATCTTTTACAGAAATTATAACATGAGATGAGCTGTTATTGTGGTGAATGTCTGTACTAATAACGATGCTACCTTTATCGGTGAATTTAGTAGAGTTACCAATAATATTAATCAGGACTTGTTTAAGTTTTAGCTCATCTGCCCTAACTGGTATCAGTTCATTACCAATTGCACATTTTAGTTGTAGTCCCTTTTGTTGAACATTAACTGATTGTAAATTAATCACGTCTAGTAGTAATTTACGTAATTCTAGAGGTGTCGTAATTACAGAAATTTTACCCGCTTCAATTTTGGAAATATCGAGTAAATCATTAATAATCCCTAATAAGTGAATTGCTGTTTCATCCGCTCGCTGAAGAAACTCTAATTCTTCTTCTCGATCATCACACAAACCATCTCTAACTAAGCGAACACAGTTAATAATAATATTTAGTGGGTTTCTCAATTCATGGGAAGTTGTCGCTAAAAACTGACTTTTAACAAAATTAGCTGATTTAGCTTCTTTCCAGGCTATTTCTAGTTCTTCTGCCCATGCTTTGAGTCGTTCAACCATTTGGTCTAGTGCCTGAGCAAGTTGATTAAATTCCCGGATTTTAAAGTTTCTAGGAATTGGTTGTGCAGCGTGGTGACTGTGAATATTTAAAGCATAGTCTCTGAGTTCTTCTAAAGGACTAGCTAAGTAAGGTGCTAAATATAAAGATACTAACAAACTAGCACCAATTAAACCAGCAGTTAATACTATGAGAATCACTTTGATTTCATTTAAACCCAACAGGGCATCTTTGACACTGGCAACAGCTAAAATAATCCATTTCTGTTGTTTTTGTTGTGTAATCGGATTAGGGATTGCTGTATAACCAACGATTGATTCTTGTCCATTTGGGAAATTAATATTTATGGAGTTATTATTTCCTTGAATGGCATTTTGAATGATGTCTTGTATTTTTTGAATATGTGAAGGATTCTTAAGATTAGTTACGAATTTTTCCCGTGATAAATTAGCCAAGATAGTACCATCTTGAGCAATTACTACCAAGTAACCAATCAGTGAACCTTGCTTATGTTTAATTTGTTGATGTAATGTAGTTTTGATAGTTAAGGTATACGCTAAATTTCCTCGTTGACTATAAACTGGTGCTGATAACAGTAATTGCAGTTGATTATCTGGGTTTTTCTTACCAGTTTTTCCTGGTTGTGGTGGTGAAATAGCAGTAATCTGCACTTCATCATTGGTAAATGATATTGGCAATTCGGCAATTGTTTGCTCGCCGCAGCTACTAGCAATAATTTTGTGTTTTCGGAGAGCTTTAAGTTGAATACAAGCAATTTTAGTAGGTAATTGCTTGGCTAACTGAGTGAGAAATTTTTGCGCTTGATATGATGATCCAGACTGAACGGCTTTTGTTTGACTGGCACTCAGTAAATTAGTTTTCAGTGCAGCGATATCATCAGTGATTTTTTCTCCTTTGTTAATAGCACTGTCTGTTAGGTTTTGACGTGCGGCTGTCAGAAGGCTGGAACGTGCCTTATTGAGTGTAACCATTTCCCCAATTAGTAAAACTGGGACAAATAGTAGCAATATTTTAGTTACTAAAATTCGTCGAAAGGACGATTGACGGGACTTAGCCATCGAGTCTCTCACTTCGTATCTGCAAACCACAATAATAACGATATGCGATGAGTTTAGCTAAATGATGCATTTTATGAAGTTATGAGAACTTTTTTGTAATTGGCTAAAGGAATCAGAATTTGATACCTTTAGAACTTACGCAAGTCTCACACTCAATGTTTCTTGTAGGGTTAGTCAGATGTCAAAAATCAGTTGATGCTAACCAATTTATAGGTCTGACGCACCTTAGTAATATGCCAGTTGCGTAAATTCTATGGTTAAAAAGAAACTTGATATAACAAAACTTTGGGACGGTAGATGTAATAACGATTTGTGTCGCATATCGATCCAGAAGTGAAATTATTCAATAAGGAGTTCAGAATACAAGAGTTAATGAGAAATTTGTGGTTGGTTTAGCTTAGGCACTGATACAACAGTGCTATTACGCTTTATATTTACGGTACAATAACTACCATATTAAAGCCAGTACTGTTACAACAGAGAAAGAAAGAAAATAAATCTCCTTGGCCTCTTCATATAGTGCTTTCAAGTTCTAGACACCTCAATCCGGATATTAAATTCTTTCAACAACTGGTTAAATACTGTTTGTTACTAGAACTTTACACAGTTGTACTGGAAGTATTTCTCCATGATCCACGGCAATAATCAGTGGTGATGGATTAGGCTAAATAAAGCTTTTGCTAACTTTTAGATATTCAAAGTAGATATTTAAAACTACACGATGCTGAAACAATTCAAACCAAACTACTCTGTTATTTGGACTAATAAAATTACCGAAGTTCCTCAAGCAGTCTGGGGTGCTTTGGCTATGCCCCTGAAAACCCCGTTTTTGGAGTGGGATTGGCTGAATAATATGGAAACTTCCCATAGTACGACAGCAAATGCGGGTTGCTTGCCAAATCACTTAACTTTGTGGCGAGATAGAGTATTAATTGCTGCTGCCCCACTGTATCTAAAAGGGAATAGTCAGGGTGAATTTGTATTTGATCATCACTGGGCGGAATTAGCTTGTCGCATTGGGGTAGAGTATTATCCAAAAATGTTGGGAATGTCACCTTTTACTCCCGCTGAAGGCTATCTCTTCTTAATTGCAGATGGGGAAGATGAGGAAGAAATCAGCGCGTTAATGGTGCATGAGATTGATGCCTTTTGCGTTAAACATGGGATTTCTGGTTGTCATTTTCTTTATGTTGATCCTCAATGGCAGCCAGTCTTGTAAAGACAAGGTTTTACGCCTTGATTGCACCATAACTATATTTGAAAAAATTCTAATTTTCAAACTTTTGATGATTAGTTAAAAGTATTTAATGCTAATCAAAAACGGAATATTAGGCGGGAACGTAAGGCTGTAGAAAAGGCAGGTTTACGACTGCAAGCAATAACTGGGGATGAAATTCCTAAGTCGCTGTTTCCGTTGATGTATGATCTTTATGCTGATACCTGTGATAAGTTTGGTTGGTGGGGCAGTAAATATTTAACCAAAAGGTTTTTTGAACAACTATTTTATAATTATCGCCATCGAGTGGTGTTTTTCGGTGCTTATGGTGAATATAATCAGCATCAGCCTGTGGGGATGTCATTTTGTCTATTTAAGGATGACAAACTGTATGGACGCTATTGGGGGCAGTTTTCAGGACATAGATTGCTTGCATTTTGATGCTTGTTATTATGCACCGATTGAGTGGGCGATTGCTCACGGTATCCAAACTTTTGACCCCGGTGCAGGTGGAAGACATAAAAAACGCCGTGGGTTTCCCCCTACCCCCAATTACAGCCTACACCGCTTTTACAATAATCGTTTAGGACAAATCTTAGGTCCCTATATCTTGGAGGTGAATCAAATGGAAGAGGAGGAAATGAAAGCAATTAACGCAGAGTTACCTTTTGCTACCAGGAATTCAGAATAAATTTCCAGTACCAGCCTGTAATTTTTGAGAAAAAGCTAACTTAAGAATTACACTTGAGTTGTAATGTAAAAAAAACTGTTGACATAATTTCTCTTTTTAGAATGGGTATGGATTTAATAGTTGATGATTTAACGGCCATTGATGATAAACTTTCACAGCGTCGTATTGACCTTGACCCTAACGGCTATTTCATTATTTACATCGACCGCAATGATCGGTTGATTTATGCCAAGCATTTCACAAATGTGATTGATGATTGCGGTTTGGCTGTAGATCCAGAAACAGGCAAGGTGATTCCAGCACGGGGTAAGGTGGAAAGAACTCACACAATGGTATTTAGCGGGCGGACGGCAAAAGAATTGTGTGTGAAAATTTTTGAAGAAACTCAACCCTGTCCTGTTACTTTCTTAGATCATGCTGCTTATTTAGGGCGAGAATTTGTCCGGGCTGAAGTTGCTTTGGTGACAGGGAAGGATTACGTGCAGGATTAGGGACAGTTATCAGTTATCAGTTATCCCGGTTTACTTTTTCCTATCTCATACCTCCAATCATGACAACATCTTTAAAATGCTTGCCAGAAAATCATCTCGGTTGTGTTGAGAACGCAGAGGTTCAAGAATATAGTTAAAGGTAGGAGAAGTCATTTTAATCCCATTGGTTGTTTATATTCAGCAGCAGCTTTCATCATGGGCTGATTAGGTGCTGGGGGATTAAGAAGTGAAGCCACAAATGCATTTCCACTTTCTCCTATTCTAGGTCTATTTTCCGTAATTATAATGTGGGGAATGGGTCGACATTGATAGGTTATTAGCCACCCAATCCCCAATTAGCTACCCTTGATTTGAAGGCTGATTGATTTGATAGATGTAATAAGTTGCCATGGGGATCACAGTGGCAGCAATTAATAATCCTACTACCCAAGCGGTAGCATTGCCCTTATTTTTGTCGGTGTCTTCAGCTTTGGTAAATGTTCCTTCTACCTGTATGGTTTCTTTTTCTTCCGGTGGGCCGGGATCAGGTTTACCGGAAAGAACTGTTACCAAGCGCTCGCTCGCATCCAATAATCCTTGATTATATTTATTACCATTGCGTAAAGCTGCACCCAGGGTTTCCTCAGTCACACTATTAGCGATTGAATAAGTCAATAAAGATTTAACCTGATCCCCGCTAATAATAGTTGCGCCATTGGTAACAGTATCAATGACCAACAGACTTTGATTAGCCTGTTCCTCTGGTGTAGGAAACCATTTTGTAAATAGTCCTTTGGCGAAACTTTCCGGTGTTTCCCCATAGTCAAGACGATGAATGGTAACAATCCTGACTTCCTTGCCAGTTTCCTTAGCCAAGTCTTTAAGAGTGCCGCTAATTTGACCTTCATTAAGACGGCTAATAACTTCACCTTCATCTACAATCCAAGTATCCCCTGTCAGGTTGGGGATTTGATATACACCTGTAGCTAATGCTGGTGCAGTAAACAGATAAGTTGCCATCAAGATCACCATCAAGGGTAAAATGAGGCGAATAATGTATTTCTGAATACTAAATAATTGCTTGAGTAGCTGTTCCATGGGATGAATCCTAAGACACTCTAGCACTCAAAATACTACACAATCCATGTCAAAAGCATCTCATTTGTGGATAATTTTCCAACCCAAAACTCTGTGTACCTCCGCGCTACCTCCGTGTTCCTCTGCGTTAAAATACAATAATGAAAATTATCTTAACTAACGACGACGGTATCGACGCACCAGGTATCCAAGCCTTAGTCAAAGTCGTAAACAACAAAAATGTAATTATCGCTGCACCACAAGAATATCAGTCTGGTTATGGATATCAAGTTACTACCCATCGTCCTATTAAGCTACAACGCTGTTCTAAGGTTGAGTATAGAATTGCTGGTACTCCCGCTGATTGTGTCAGAATTGCAGTAACACAAATTTGCGAAGATATCAAATTTGTCCTGTCAGGTACTAATCCTGGTGGAAACTTAGGAGTGGATGCATACATTTGGGGTACTGTTGCGGCTGTTCGCGAAGCAGCAATGCACGGTATTCCCGGAATTGCCATTTCTCTGTATCGCAAATACAAGCTAAATTATGATTGGGATTTAGCCACTCAATGGACATCAGAAATATTAGCAAACTTGCTGGAACGTCCTTTAGAACCTGGTGGCTTTTCGAATGTTAAGTTACCCCATCTATTACCAGGAGATACTGATCCTGAATTTGTATTTTGTCAACCTTCTACCAAACCTTTACCTGTGAATTGTCGAATAGAAGGTGATAATTTTTATTATGAAGATGAATATGGTAAACGTGTTAGCGAAGCTCACTGAAGGTATTGCACTCCTGGTAGTGATGTAGATATATGTTTGTCTGGAAATATTGCAATTACTCAGTTGAAGCTTTGATTTAAAACTTCATGTTTCTTCATCTGAACATTGCAGCAAAGATACGATTTTATCTACAGTTTGTGTCAATTGACTAATTCCTTGTAGTGAATCTTTCTGAGATTCAGCTAAACTTTGAACAGCATCACACAAAGCAAA
The DNA here is from genome assembly GCF_000196515.1 of 'Nostoc azollae' 0708. NCBI lineage: Bacteria > Bacillati > Cyanobacteriota > Cyanophyceae > Nostocales > Nostocaceae > Trichormus > Trichormus azollae. Next base: position 3,284,855 of record NC_014248.1, on the reverse strand, counting down.
AATTTGATACCCTTGCTGCTGTACTTGTTTTCCTTGAGCCTCTACTTGTGAACTTAGAGCATCTAATCTTTCAGCGAGACGTTCAATTGTCTCAGTTGTTGAGAGTACAGCTTCACCAATTTGCTCAAGAATAGATTCTAATCTGTTGATTTTAGTTTCGATACTTACTGAAATCATTTCCTGACCGCCCCAATTTTGAGAAATCATCATAGTAATATCGTTAATATTCATCAAATAATTTCATAATCAGCCATAAACTGTGTTAATTAAAATTTCGGAATCAAAAGAAAATTCCATAGCAGTGTTGTTTTATTTGTTCACTTGTGGAAGCAGGTATATAGAAAAAAATTCACACACACAAATGATTAAGGATGACTAGATTGTGTAATCTAGTAGTTACTTAGTAATAATTTTGATCTTATTTTCACAAAAGTTAAGGTTATTAGCAACAATAATACCAAGTTTGTAATTGGGCAAGTTATTTTAATTTTTCCTAAGGACAATTACCAAGCTAGTGATATTCCCAGTAGCAAAACAACGCTAAAGTATTTTGTTAATCCTAGATTACTGCATTGCCCAAAAATACGATACCAACTGCACAAAAAGTTAACCCAATCCAGGGAATAGTTCTAGGTAACATCTGAGTCATTACCTTTTGAGTGATAATTATGCCTATTCTTCTAGCAGACATTGCAATCGCAATTTGAGTTAAGCTAACACCAATCAAATATGGAACTAGAGTTACAATTTCTGTACCTATGATGGCTTGACCATCAGTATAACCTTAAGATAGACCAGCAGTAACACTGAGTATAGGACCAGCCAACCAAGTTATTTGCGTAGGTAAAGTTAACACTACACCAAATATGATAGTTCATAAAGCGACTACCATTTCTGCACCTTGGAGATTTGGCTCACACAAATGAAGTATTTGTCCACATAAAGCAGATTAGATAAAGAATCCACCTATCCAAGCACCACGGACAAACCTTGCAGAGAGTAAAGCCAGAGCGATTATACCAGCTAACCAACTTAAGCCAATAACAGGATCTCCTATACCCCAAACAAACCCTTCCCAACTGTTAGAAATAGTATGAGGAATTGGCGCTCCACCAGATGAAGTCGACAGACTAATTAAAACTAGAACTGCCATCGCCCCCATAAAACGATACTGTTTATTACATGTGGGGAGCTTTTCAGGAATAGCTGATGTTGATAATGGAATTTTGAACATAGAAATTATATCTCAAATTCTTCCTTTCGGTAATCTATATTACTCCAATCCCCAAAAGGATTAATGTAATTACATATATTTCTCAGTATCCTGTTTCAAGCTGATAGGTAAACCATTGATTCACTTATGGGAATCCCTCAGTACTAGTCACAGATTGGCTAAAATGACAGAATAGACTCAATTTAAGTTCTCAAGCTAAGTTATCTCCTGTAGCCTTTAGTACTTTCGTAAACATTTATTTTCCCTGAACTAAACCTGAACGAAAATTTATGTCTTCTTCCAATCCCAAATCAGACAAACGCTTTGTTTACCAAGAATTTGGTAAGGGTATCTCACCTGCATTAGAACGTGGTGTAGAATGCGGAATCCAAGATTTACCACCAAATCAGCAAAATGTGAGAGTACAAGCTACTCGTGCTGGACGCAAAGGTAAAACTGTGACAATAATTACCGGGTTTCAAACTAAACCAGAAAATTTGGCTGCTTTATTAAAACAGTTAAAAACCCAATGCGGTACAGGTGGAACTCTGAAAGAGAACGAAATTGAAATTCAGGGAGATCATAAACAGAAAATATTAGAGATTTTAATCAAGCTTGGTTACAAAGCCAAAATCAGCGGTGGTTAAGAAGTACGGTTTACCGTATCTTTTTAGGAATCGTATTTATGGCAAGTGATGTTAATTGTACAGACGTGGAATATTAATGGGAGGGTGAAATGGATTTAGTACGGATTTTATGCGCGGTTTTTCTGCCACCTTTAGGAGTATTTTTGCAAGTAGGTTTCGCTTGGGATTTTTGGATTAATATCGTTTTGACGTTGTTCGGTTATATTCCGGGAATTATCCACGCGGTTTGGATAATTGCCAAGAAGTAATTATGGCTGAGAGGTAGGTGCTATTTTCCTATCTCTCGACTTATTCCTTTAATTTTATTGATTTGTATAAGTATCTCATTGTGCCTTCACCAAAGAGTCCTTTATGAACTATAAAGCTATTGCTTTAGCAAGAATTTTGGGTATTTCTGCACCTGCGATTATTGATGTTGCCATTCCTCAACCTGTACTAGCCGCATCATACAATTATCCAAAAGTAAATTTTGCTGATAAAGACTGGATAGTAAGTTTGTCTGGAGAGTAAGTTTGTCTTTTGATAATAATATCTATTATTATGGCGAGAACCGTAAGAGTAATTCTTATATTACCCTGTCTAGTGCTGTTCCTTCAGGAACTAATAACCGTCAAGTTTATACTTGAAATAATAATGGCACAAAATATCAAGTAAGTTGGCGACCAAGTGATCCGAGTTGTATTCAGGTAGAGGTAAAAAGTCCTAGTGGTAAGGTGATTTTGAATCTGTTCCTGATGGCTACAGGAGATTAGAGACATTTATTGATCATAGGTAACGGGTAATAGGTGAAAGCTTATTACCTGTTTTTGATAGCATTTATAAAATTTATCATCATTGTCATGGATTTTTACGGTATACTATGTAATATTTCTTAGTCTTCACCGATATTCTGCTAGAAAAACCTGAAAATGAAGAAATATCAGGTTTTAGTAAAAGATTTTGGGCAGATATTAGTTATGGTTTTTAGCAATTTAGCTACTCAAGTCCTGCAAGAATTTGGTTTTCGAGTTCCAGAAGGTAAGGATTCAGGTGGTGGGGTATTGACAAGTGTGATAGGTGAGGCAGAATATAGCAGTTATGGAAAAGAAGCTGCCACCAAAACTAGACAGAGACATATTGAAGCAGTTAGCAATAGAGCAACTGGTAGAAATCATTATTGACCAGGGGAAAAGTATAGAGAAGCTAACAAAATAGAGTAGTAGAACTGGAAAAAGAAATAGAGAAACTCAAAGTCAGTAGAGATTTAGAGACCATAACATTATCCAAACCACCTTTGGGAGACATTGTCAAAGAAACGGAGAACAAACAAGAAGAGAAACTAAAAGAAAACCAGACACGAAAACGGAACCCAGGAGGACAACCAGGGCATAGGGGAAAAAGGAGAAAGGGGTTTGGTGGAGTAGATAGAATAGATTTGAGATAGTGGGACGGCAAGTATGTGGATGGTGAGGTCAGGGGTAATTGTTTGGCGGACCAATAAAAATCCAAACACAACAACTAGGGGAGTTGGTGGACAGGCCAATCCAAATAGTAGAATATGAAAGATATACGTGGATTTGCAGTGTGTGTAGGGAAACCCAAAGGGCACACTGGTCACCAGAGATAGTACCGGGACAAGATATAGGAATCACAGGACAAGCTTTTTTGGGATGGATCAATAACTAGGGTCAATGACCCTATGAAAAACAACACTTCTGGTTGTGGTATTCACAACCAGAAGATACATAGGGCCTTGAATTGCGTCACCTCACCGTTGGTTTAACCATTCCCTCCGGTTTTAAACTCCGACTTCTTACCGAAGATTTACAACCCTTCCCCGACAACAAAGCCGTAGCTACAACTGCGGTAGAATCATTATTTATAGATGTCGCATTATAACCAGGAGAAGGCATAGTTTGGGAAATTGAACCCTTACGGAAAAATTATGACCGTAAAATTCTCAGGTTTTAATTGTACAGTTTTAATAGATTTGAACTTTCAACTTTTAACAAACTATGATTGGTGTTGCAGTTGTCGGTACTGGATTTGGTCAGAAAGTACATATTCCCGCATTTCAAGCCCATCACAAAACAGAGATAGTTGCTATTTATCATCGAGATATTCATAGAGCTAAGGCCATAGCCGCAACTTATAATATCCCCCATGCTAGTGATAATCTAACAGAAATTCTCGCTTTACTAGAAGTGCAAGCAGTCAGCATTTCCACACCGCCATTTTTACACTATGAAATGGCAAAACAAGTCCTGCAATCTGGTAAACATATTTTACTAGAAAAACCCATCACCTTAAATGCAAACGAAGCCAAAGAACTATATCTTTTAGCTAAAAATCAAGGTGTAATTGCATCTGTAGATTTTGAATTTCGCTTTGTTCCCGCATGGCAACTGTTTTCTCAGCTTCTATCCTCAAACTCTGTGGGTAATTTGCGCTTAATCAAAATTGATTGGTTGGGTTCTTCCCGTGCAGATACATCCCGTCGTTGGAATTGGTATTCTAGTCAAGAAGAAGGTGGAGGTGCATTAGGTTCTTTAGGTTCTCATGCTTTTGATTATATTAACTGGTTATTCGGTTCAGTTAACAGATTAAACGCCCATTTGAGTACAGCTATTACTGCCAGAACTAACCCAGAGACTGGAGAATTAAAACCAGTAGATACAGATGATAATTGTTTACTAACTTTAGAATTAGCAAATGGTATACCTTGCCAAGTTTCTATTAGTGCAGTTGTTTATGCAGACAGACCACATTGGCTAGAAGTATATGGAGATAAAGGGACATTAGTTTTAGGAAGCTATAACCAAAAAGATTATATTCACGGTTTCCGGGTTTGGGGTTCACAACCAGGTCAACCTTTACAAGAAATAGAAATTCCTCAACATTTACTCTTTCCCCAACATTATAATGATGGTCGGATTTGTGCATTTCTGCATGTGGTAGACCAATGGGTAAAAGGAATTGAAACCAAGCAGGAAACTACACCCTCTTTGTATGAGGGTATGTATTCTCAATTATTAATGGATTTATCCTATAAATCCAATCAATTAAAAACCTGGGTAGATGTACCAAGTATAGAATCATTCTTAGCTAGAAATACTCAATTATAAACCTGAAAGTTGCAAATTGGTTTGGGGAAAGGTTAAAGCTTCTTCTCCCCTAACCGAGCAGTATTGAGTTCGGAGTCTGATCAAATTTGAATAATAAATTTACACAAGTTTAAGTTTCTCTAGAATCATATTGCTTGATATATAGGTTACTATATATCAAGCAATATTTTATTATGTCTAATATAAAAGTTCAAGATTCTTTTAAATAAGATGGTTCAAGTCCTTACCAAGAATGCTTTGATAGCTTGGATTCCCAAGCGGGGCCGAAGGTGACAGTTGCTAAGTCTCCTCTGGAGTTAGGTAATACATCAAATGTTAAATGGTTTGATGGCATTGGTGAATATAAGATTGATTGGAGTCCAGGATATTGAATTTATCTAGCTCAGGATGGTAAGTAACTAATAGTCTTATTTGTTCGTTTGTAAGGATTGAGGTGGTGGGGTATTGACAAGTGTGATAGGAGAGGCAGAATATAGCAGTTATGGAAAAGAAGCTGGGACCAAAACTAGACAGAGACATATTGAAGCAGTTGGGAACAGAGCAACTGGTAGAAATCATTATTGACTAGGGGAAAAGTATAGAGAACCTAACAAATAGAGTAGTAGAACTGGAAAAAGAAATAGAGAAACTCAAAGTCAGTAGAGATTTAGAGACCATAACATGATCCAAACCACCCTTGGGAGACATCCTCAAAGAAACCGAGAACAAACAAGAAGAGAAACCAGAAGAAAACCAGACACGAAAACGGGAACTAGGAGGACAACCAGGGCATAGGGGAAAAAGGAGAAAGGTGTTTGGTGGAATAGATAGAATAAATTTGAGATAGTGGGACGGCAAGTATGCGGATGGTGACGTCAGGGGCAATTGTTTGGCGAACCAATAAAAATCCAAACACAACAAGTAGGGGACTTGGTGGACAGGGCAATCCAAATAGTAGAATATGAAAGATATACGTAGACTTGCAGTGTGTGTGCGGAAACACAAGCGCTACTCTGGTCACCAGAGATAGTACCGGGACAAGATATAGGAATCACAGGACAAGCTTTTTTGGGACGGATCAATAACTAGGGCCATTGACCCTATGAAAAACAACACTTGTTGTTGTGGGAACTCGGTCAAATAGAAATTGGAGTGGGAACATTAGTAGGTACCAATAAAGGAATAGATGGTCCAGTGGCTCAAAGTATTCATAGCCTCAAACAGTGGATCAAACAAACCCAGCCTCATATCCTTGGGGATGAAACACCCTGGGTACTCAAAGGGGTGAAACAATGGTTATGGATTTTTGCCAATAGTGACTTCCCTTGATTTTATGGGCCTGATACTCCTTGTCCTCGTGAGTTAGAATCCATTGTGGGTTCAAGTTACTCTGGTGTACTCAGTTCTGATGACTTTACTGCCTATAACGATTATGCGGTCACAGCTCAACAGAAATGTCAGGCACATCTACCCTACCCCGTCACTTCAAGACACTAATCAAGATTCCTAGCTTCAATCACCAAGAAATTGGCACAAAATTCATGGACCTCATAGATGAAGGTTTTAAAAACTACCCTTTATTCCAACAAACCCAAAACCTTCATGAATTCTTGACTTGCTCATCCTAGTTTCAACCAAAAGTTGAATCTTCCATTCATTCATTGATCAAGCCCCAGGGGCACCTGGTAAACTTTTACCTTCCTTAGGCACTAGACCTTGATAATAATTTAGCTGAACCAAGGTTAGGTTTAGCACTGACACATCGAAAAGTCTGTGGTGATTCTCTTTCTCTAGAGCTATTCCAACATACTGCCAACTTATTGACGGTTATAAAAACTTGTCGCCGTCAAGCACTTTCTCTAATTGAGTTTTTTGACCAACCTATGAAAGCCATGGTTCACTCTGCTTTCCATACACTTTCTTTAATCCCTCCACCTTAGACCTGAATCCTTACGGATTTATGGTGGATGTTATCTGCAAAACATAATCCAATAATGGATAATCTGACTGCCATTTTCAATGTTTTACGGAAAAAGCTGAATTTTGATATCAATGTTCAGACGACGGTTGTTTCATAGTATAACCACCGTATTGTCTTATAGTCGGCTTTATCTGAATCTGATTATTAATATTAATTAATTCGACGAATCAAATTAATCGTAATTCCTAAACATAAATTAGTCCAGAATTTATCTGCTGTCAATACCGATAAATTCAAACGTTTACCTAAACCAAGACAAGCCCGATCACCTAATGAAAATCCTACACTTTTGCTTAAGGGTCGAAATTTAGCTATAGTGATAGCATCTTCTTCGATGCAAGGAATTTCTAAACTCTTTTCTAGGAAGATTTCATTTTTTAATCCTTTAATAATTTCCTCAGGTGATTCTCCTCAATCAACAATTTTTCATAAGACTTCTACCCAGTCAATAATACTGATATAGCACCCATCAGTCACAGTATTCTTCTACAACTTCTGCACCTGGTTTCTCCCTCAGATAAGCTAAAAATACAGAAGCGTCTAAAACCGATTTATTCACTTAAATACTCCTGCCTGCGTTCCTCAATGAGTTTATCAACCGAATTTCTATCAGGTGATTTATTCTTTAATAAAACTCTTAATTTCTTAACTTGTTGTTTGAGACTAACTAGTTCCAGTTTGCCGTTATCTTCAAGTGTTAAAATTAATCTATCGCCATCTTCTCAATTTAGAATCTGTTGAATTTATTTAGGAAAAGTTAAACATCCTTCTGGTTCAATATCAAGTGTATAGTGTTGAGGGATTGATGAATTAGCAAGTGTCATAACTTGATATTCTCTTCTCTTATACATCTTTCTAATTTAGCAAAACTAAGACTGGGAGGATCGAGTTTTGGCAGAAAGACTCAAATAGGAAGCAAACCATTGAGATAAGCACAAGAAAGGGAAAGGACTTGGTAGACAGTTTCAACATTCCACTGTGGTCCAGAAATTTAAATCCTTGCTCCAATCTGTTGAATAGCAGATTCGACAGATCCAGAACCAATAGAACACAGTTGTTTAGCCTGGTAGTAGCTGTAGTTAATAATGCCAATGGGATGTTTTTCGAGATAAGCGAAAAACTTCTTAACTTGTTTGCCTCGACAATTATTAAATAAGGCTTGAATTGGCTCTATCTGACCTTACCACAATAAACTCTCAACAGCTTGGAGACGCTTGAAAGAACCACCAATTTGATAAAGATTCTCTTTGAGGTGATACCAATCCAAAATTTCCAAAGGTTTGGATTTTCCAGTTCCAAACTCTTTAACTAAATTCCAAACTCCATCATGACCATCCCCCAAACACACAAGGGGGTTAACCAAAAACTGGCTATTAACATAATCAACTCATGATTGATTAGTTGTTATCAAAAAATGCGCCATCATAAATTCCTTGTAGACGAAGGGTTTTATAGTCTCGCCAGTAGCAGCCTGGTTGTGGTTTGCTCCTCGTACTTTTCCACCATCCATGCTCACTTCACAGACAGCTTGTTTTCCTTGTGGTAGCTCCCAATCTTGTTCCACAACTAGTTTTTGTTGCCTCCTATGGCCAACTTTTACTCCTGTTAATGCTTCAATTTCAACTCCTGCTTGTTGATATGATTCCTTCCTTAGCTGATAGCCTCAAGCAGCACTTTTGAAGTAGTGGACTTAATCGACTTCTTGGCTTCAAACCCAGTCTCTACAACTCTTTAGCTTTTAATTTTAGTTCTCCTCTCCTACCAAGGCTTTGATTTTCCTGGTTTTACCTACTTTCCTTCCGGTTGTTTCTTCAATAAAAAAGGGCTATTTCTGGACTTACCATTTCTAATATTTGACTCCTTACTGTTTTTTCTATTCCTTCCAGGTCTGTTATCTGACTTTTGTCTGCTTCTTCATATAACAATGTTGCCTATTCTTCTAAGCAGGCTTTGAGCCGTTCTTTTTTCCTGGTTCATAGTTGCTAATCCACACCTGTTTATCCTGATATTCTCCTAACACCTGTGTATCTTCCAATAGTGGATGCTCCCACTAAGACTTACGCAAGAACTCTCTAAAATTCTCTTTCCTTCCTGTCCTTCGTCCCTATCCCTATGGGACGCTATGGGGTGGAGCTTTCGCTTTAGCGATACGTGATTTGTTTTTCCATTACTAATCCTTTTCTTTCCCCACACCCTTCTTTTTCTTCTTTTTCAATCCTGCCAACTATTAGGTAGAATAATCATCTATTTGCAATTTTTGTAGTCAAAGGAAAGTGGGAAATTATGGCGCGTCTAGCCCTGCTGAGTGTATCTAAGAAAACTGGTATAACTGATCTAGCCCGCAGCTTAGTTGAAGAATTTGGCTTTGATATTATCAGCAGTGGGGGAACTGCCAAAACCCTCAAGGATGCCGGAATCCCAGTTACTAAGGTTTCAAATTATACGGGTTCACCAGAAATTTTGGGTGGTCGGGTGAAAACTCTCCATCCCCGCATTCATGGCGGTATTTTAGCACGGCGGGATATAGAGCAAGATATCAAGGATTTGGCAAATAACCAAATTCGTCCTATTGATTTGGTGGTGGTGAATCTTTATCCTTTTGAGGAAACTATTGCTAAACCTGGTGTCAGTTTAGCAGAGGCTGTGGAACAAATTGATATTGGTGGCCCTGCAATGTTACGGGCTTCATCCAAAAACTTTACCCATCTGACTGTATTATGTAATCCTGATCAATATGATGAGTATTTGCAAGAACTACGCACAAATGGGTCAGCTTCTTTAGAATTTCGGCAAAAATGCGCCTTGAAGGGATTTCTGCACACGGCAAGTTATGATAACGCCATTGCTGCTTATTTGGCTGGTGTAGAAACTGAAGGTATACCAGAAACATACACTGTTTCCGGTATACAAATTCAATCTCTGCGTTATGGTGAAAACCCTCATCAACCTGCTGCTTGGTATCAAACGGGAACTAAACCTACAGGTTGGGCAGCGGCAACGAAACTGCAAGGTAAGGAACTCAGCTATAATAATTTGGTAGATTTGGAAGCTGCACGCCGCATTGTTGCTGAATTTACTGATACTCCCGCAGCGACAATTATTAAACATAATAATCCCTGTGGAACTGCTGAGGCTGGCAGTATTTTTGATGCTTATCAGAAAGCTTTCAATGCTGATTCTACCTCAGCTTTTGGCGGAATTGTGGCTTTAAACCGTGCTATTGATGCTCTCACAGCCTCCGAATTAACTAAGACCTTTTTAGAATGCGTGGTTGCACCTGGTTGTGATGAAGAAGCCCAGGAAGTTCTTACCAAGAAAGGTAATGTCAGAGTTCTGATTTTACCAGATTTCCTCACTGGCTCGAAAGAAACGGTGAGAGCTATCACGGGTGGTTTCTTAGTTCAAACTGCTGATGATATCATTGCTGACACCAGTAAATGGCAAGTTGTTACTGAACGTCAACCCACTCCCGCTCAGTTAGCTGAGTTGCTGTTTGCTTGGAAAGTTTGTAAGCACGTTAAATCTAATGCTATCGTTATCAGCAAAGACCGGACAACTTTAGGCGTAGGTGCTGGACAAATGAACCGTGTCGGTTCCACAAAAATAGCTGTAGAACAAGCTGGAGAAAAAGCGAAAGGCTCAGTTTTGGCGAGTGATGGCTTCTTCCCCTTTGATGATACCGTGAGAACCGCAGCCGCAGCGGGAATTACAGCCATTGTTCAACCCGGGGGAAGTCTGCGGGATAAAGATTCTATCAAAGCCGCTAATGAACTGGGTTTATTGATGGTTGTCACTGGTGTTCGGCACTTCTTACACTAAACAAAATACCTTGCTTTTTAGAGAAGTCGGGAATGAATCTAAAGCACTGCTACAACTTAATTCTCACATTATCATGCAATATACTTGCTATTTTCTGACTTGAGTGATATGGTTATTTTGTGTGAGGAGCAAAGTTAAATATAAAAAGCGTTTGGGGTGGAAACACGGTAACACTCCCAAGCGCTTTTTATTTTGTGTGTAGGAAATCAACTCCTGGTACACTTATCAAAATGGCACTCATAATACTTATTTTTAAGTTAGCACTGGTATAATTCCTCTTGTGTGTGAGGAGTAAGTTGAAAGTAAAAAATGGCTGGGCTGGAAACACGGCAACACTCCGAGGCGTTTTTATTTTTGCTCTCAACGACATAATATTTGAATTACTAATTTAAAAAAAAAACACTTGCTATTAAATTAAACCAGTGATATATTCTATTTGTGTGTGAGGAGCAAATTTGAAAAAAGCGTCTGGGGTGGAAACATGGCAACACTCCCAGGTGCTTTTTGATTTGATAAATGATTTCCTATTATGGTTAATTAGCACTGGTTAAGAATCTCTTCCCACTCAACTTCAGAAAGCGGTTTTAACTCTGTTTCCATATTAAAACAATCACAAGCCGCAATAATTAAAGCTTCTATTACGGTTTCTAGATGGAAATTATGCGGCAGTTGAACTGGAGTAAAAGCATCTTTTCCAAATACTTCCTGAAATAAACCTGCATGTGGGTCTAGTAAAATAGAACCATGTTGTAAGATTGCTTCACCTTTTCGCAGTTGGGCGCTACCAATTAATTTACTACCATCGGCTAAAATTAAATCTGCACCTGTCGCAGTTCCAAAACAGTTAGGGTTGTGAATATAACCGCGTCCAGCCTGACCGTAGTTTAACTCTACACCGAGCGATCGCCATCCTTGAATCAAAAACTCACAAATCTTTGCATAAACCTGGAGACGACTTCCCTCAAGTCCAGAAGTAACAACAGCATAAGTTAAATCACCTTGGTGTAAAACAGCCCTCCCACCGCTAGGACGACGCACCAAATCAAGTTTATCACCTTGCCCAGTGAAATTTGTCCTTAAATTTTGCCAAAATTCCGGGTATTGTTTTTGATGACAACCCAGAGAAATAGCGGGTGGCGACCAAGTATAAAACCGCAAAGTGGGAGGATGCTTTCCCGACTCGTGTTGTTCAAGCAACCATCTGTCAACTGCCATTTGTACATTACCAGCAGCTGCTAAAGAAGGAATTAGTCGCCAAACCTGTTTTACCAATTCAACATCCAAAATAGCCTATGGTCCACCAAACTGATCCACCAAAGCTTGATCATTATCATCAGCGATAGTGGCAACAATTGTAATTAGCCGAGAAGTTTCCCCTGGTGACAACTCTGCTAAAGTGCGCGAGGAAATGACAACAACGTGATTTTCAATAATGCCAAAACGGGCTTCAAATGTACTAGTGCAATTCAACTCTAACAAATAACGCATCAATTTGGGTTCATCTTTAGCAGGTAACTTTAGCACTGCTGACCAAACAGTGATAGTATCTTCATCAGTAGAACCAGTGAGTTGTACAAATACTTCCACACTACCATACTTAAACTTCCATAGATAAGTGCCTCCTGGTGTGTGGTTAAACATTGCGCTGTTATTTTGTCCTAGCGTACTAATAACGTTTTCAATGACTTCTATATGGTTAGAACTTGATGTTTCAGCAATAATTTCATCAATCAATTCATCGGGAGTGAGAGTTTCTTGGTAGCTTGTCATACAGATTTATTCCTGAATATAGTTACTGCTTTTCTCTACAACTACTTTATCGCTTGTAGGTCAAATTAGTTTAAGTCAGAAGTTCAGGGAATAGGGAACAGGAAATAAAGGTTTACCTAGCTTCGCAAAAATCAAATATGATTTTTATACTATGACGGCGAGTATACTTAATTTATAACATATAATGCAGCAAATAATACCTAAGTTTACTACCTCTATTTTTCCAGTTTTACAAACAAGTGTCCGTTAATTGGGAATTAATCCAAATAAGTAGTATGCAATGGCACGTAGTAAAGAAGTAAGAATATACCAATTGCTATAACTATTTGGACACGAGTGATCGCACTCTATAGAGAGAATAGTCTAGAAGTTCACACCCTAGAATACCGCTGTCCCCATCGTCAAGTTAAACTCAGTCATAGGCAAATTATAACAATCAGTTAGAATGTACTTATCACGATTGGCATTTCAATAGTGAAGGTGAATGTACAGCCGTTCGCTATTTAGCAGCCAATCAAAAATTACCAACTTCCACAATTCGCTATTATCCAGTCAAACAACAAGAAGGTTTTATCTGGTTATTCCCGTCAGATATAGAACCATCTGTAGAACCATTTAGTTTACCAGAATGGGAACATTTAGATTAAATTGCCACAGTTTCCCTCATTAATACTCAAGCTCATTCATTATTCTTATTTAATTGAAAACTCGATGGATATGTATCACGGATATTTACATCAAGTTTTGCAAGCTTAGGCAGAAGTATTACTGCAAAATATTGACGAAGATGAAAGTTGTCTCAATGCTCATTATACAGACAAAAGTTATTCTGAAATAGATAAAATTTGGTCAATATCACAATTATTTTTCCCAGCTTTGCGTCCCTTCCATCCTGAACCATTAGATGTCAGTTACGTTCATCCCCATTGGGTATCTACCTTGGGTAATGATTTGAAAATTTACTGTTTGTTGTGTCCTGTAAATGAGACACAAACCAAAGCCTCTTTAATTTATCTTACCTCACTCAATGCATTTTGGAGACAGCACAAACTACCTGTATGGTTTCAGATATTTATCAGAAATAGCTTATTTCGTACAGCCCAAAAATTACTTGACGGTTTGGTGGTACAAGATGTAAAAATGACTGAATAAGAACGACAACCTTATTTGCAGAACCCAGGAATCCGAAATTATGAATTAAATCGAGCTTTAGTAACTGTGTAGACGCTAATGAAAACTCAAGTTGAGAAATTAGGTTAAGGTTTGATAGTTAGTAGTTTGAAAAATTTTACTAAATCGGCAACAATTTCGAAAACTTCAGCCTCTTCTCTAAAGAGACTTAAATATTTGTGATTTGGTGAATATGAAAAACTTCTCTATCCTAAAAGCCAATATCACTCACAGAAAAGTGACAGCTTCCTTGATGTTAACTGCCATTTTATCTACAATTGGCAGCTTAACTATCATTAATAATCATCCTGCTTCTGAAAATCCTATCAATATTCATCAGAGAAATATAAACAATAATAAGATCCAACCTATACCAATTCCTGAAAACGAGTTACCACCACCTTTAGATAGAGGTATGGTATTCCGAGAGATTTCCAATGGTAGAATTACAGGAGCAACATATCAAACAGTCTTACTGAATGATGGACTTTTGATACCTGTGGGTATTGGTGATGCGAATCACTTTGAATGCAGCCTCCGTCGTGTTTCTTTACAAGAGGTGAAAAAGTTTAAAAAATTGTTGAATCAAAATAACATTGCTAAATTCAATAATCTCAGTTGTCCCGCACCTCGCGGTGCTGCTGACTACATTACCTACACTCTAACTAGTCAACAAGGTACGGTTCAATAGAACGATATTTCTCAAAATAGCTTACCGAATAAATTGCAACTCGTTATCTCAGCTTGGAATCAACTCAAGACTAAAGTACAATGACTTTGACACTCTACGGTCTGAAGACACGCAGATTATTTAAGACTCGCGTGAAACAGTAATTGTGGATGTTAACATCCAATGAAATTTAACAAAAACCGCACAATTCCTCATACAATTTAGTAAAGGGGTAATTGGTGATAGATAATTAGTAAAAATTATTACTCCTTACCCCTTATCTAATTTACAGGTTACCGTTGCGAAAAGCGAGGACAAAGATTACTGCTGGACCAGCAATTATAATCAATGCTACACAGGCTAATTGAAACACAACTTCCAAATTAATATTGGCCAAAGCTTCCATTTTTCCTCCAAACGGTTTTAAAAAGTTCAATAATTCAAGGCTAAAGCCTGCAATATATCATATCTGGATAGGGGCAGCAATTTTTAATTTACTTAATAAAATTATAGGAAAATACATAAAAAAGTAAGCTGTGAATGGGTTCACTTATCAAACAGGTGTGGTCCTTTTCCCAGTCCCCAGTCCCCAATCCCTAGAGGTAAATTATGGCTTCTTGGCAATGTATAAAGCAATGTGGAGCGTGCTGTCATCTTGATCCTGATGAGCGTCCAGATTTAGAAGAATATCTTTCACCAGAGGAACTGGGACTTTACCTGAGTATGGTAAGTGAAGGAGGATGGTGTGTGAATCTTGACCAGCAAAGGAAAGAATGTACTATTTACGCTAATCGTCCGCGTTTTTGTCGGGTGGAAGCAGAGATTTTTCAGGATATGTATGGGATTGAACCAGAGGAACTAAATGACTTTGCCATCGACTGCTGTCGTCAGCAAATAGAAGCAGTTTATGGCGATCACAGTTTGGAAAGTTTACGGTTTGATCAAGCTCTTGGATTTTAAACGTCCAAGAATAGTGTTCTTTCTTCCATAAACAAGTAGCCATCATTCATCTTTTTCGGGTCTCTGAGCTTCATAAGATTCTCTAAAACGAGGTTCATCAGGCAATAGTTCCATCGCTTTGTTATAAGCTTCAAGAATCTCGGTTTCAGATGCTCGTAACCAAATTCAATGTTTTTGCAAGGTCAAACCAACACCAAGCATTTCTGACTTTATCATCAGATAATTGAATTGCACGACGAAGTAATTCTACAACCTCCCGATTTAATCGTTTCTTTCTGTGTATATCTCCGCTTTCTTGGAGAGAGTAATTTTAGTTTGTGCTAGTTAACCTCTCTGCTGCAAGTCGAATGGTTTGGGTAGTAAGTAGGTGGGCAGAAAAATTTATCTATCGGCGGAATAAGTAGGGGTAAGAGAAAAAAAGAAAAAGTTGAGGGTGGGACACAGGGCATTATAAAATATGAGACATGAGGCAAAAAATTTTAGTAAAAGACTTATCACAAACAGAGTTGCTGCAAAGCATTGAGCGAAAAGGAATTGCAGAAGAATCCATGGGTCAGAAAGTAGAGATATTACTGACTCTAATAGAGCAATTACAATTAGAAGTCAAAGAACTACGGGTAGAAAATCAAGGGTTAAGAGATGAAAACAACCGATTGAAGGGAGAAAAGGGTCAGCCAGAGATAAAAGCCAAGAATAAAAAAGGCTTCACAAGTAATCACTCATTGGAGAAAGAGCGACAAACACCAAAAAATGACAACAAAGGCAGTAAGAAGGCTGGGATTAAAATAGACAGAGAAGAAATACTAGAATATCCCCAAGAATTACTGCCAGCAGAGGCGCAGTTCAAAGGGTATGAAGAAGTAATCATCCAAGACATCATCCTGGCAACCGATAACGTACTATTCCGGAAAGAGAAATACTACTCACCATGAGAAGGAAAAACCTATTTGGCAGAACCTCCTTGGGGTTATGAGGGAGAGTTCCAGGGCGAACGCATGTAGATATGGTACATATATACTAAGAAATGAGAAAGGTAGGGAGGGCTGATGATATGGAGGTTGACCAATGAGGCTCTGATGGTAAGGTCATTGTAAAAGTAGAAGAAGAAAGTCCCAAAAAGTGTGAAGCTCAAGCCCAAAATCACGATTAATGACCACCTTGCACAGATGGAAGATCCAAGAGTAGAGGGGAGGAAACGACACAAGTTAATTGACATTCTTACCATTGGAATTTGTGCAGTAATTTGTGAAGCAGATAGTTGGGTGGCAATTGAACTGTATGGCTGCACAAAATATAAGTGGTTAAAAACCTTTTTAGAACTAGGAAATGGGCTCCGGTCCCAGGACACATTTGGAAGGGTATTTGCACAATTGAATCCGCAAAAATTTCAAAATTGTTTCTTGAACTGGATCAAATCAGTACATAAGATAAGGGATGGTGAAGTTGTGGCAATTGACGGGAAAACTTTATGTAGTTCTCATGGTAAAAATAGTGACTAGAGTGCAATCCAAATGGTAAGTGTATGGGCAACTACAAATAGATTAGTGTTGGGACAGGTGAAGGTGCATGAGAAGTCACATGAAATTACAGCAATTCCCGAATTATTAAAGGTTTTAGAATTAGCTGGATGTATTGTCAGGATTGATGCCATCGGGTGTCACAAAGACATAGTAAAGTTAATTACGCAAGAAAATGCAGATTATGTAATCACTTTAAAAAAGAACCAAGGTAATCTGTATGAGTCAGTAGAACAGCTATTTAAGTCAGGGATAAGTACAGGTTTTCCAGAGCTTCAACATAGCACATATAAACCCGAAGCAATAGGGCATGGTCGTCATGGAATCCGCAACTATGTGATGTTACCTGGAATGGGATTTCAGCTTGACCCTGATTCAGTTTGGTCAAATCTAAAAAGTGTTGGGATGGTAGAACCTATCGGACAAGTGGATGATAAAACAACAGTAGAGACTCGTTATTTTATTAGTAGTCTTGAGTCAAATGTAGAACAATTGGCTAATTCTGTCCGCAGCCATTGGGCAATAGAAAATTCATTGCATTGGGTATTAGATGTAGCTTTAAAACAAGATGACTACCGGATTAGGAAAGATAATGCTCCACAAAACTTTGCAGTAATGCGGCAGATAGCAGTCGATCTTTTGGGTAAAGAGAACCCCGTGAAGCGGGGGATAAAAAATAAACAGTTTTTGGCAGCAATGGATAATAACTCTTGAGAAAGAGTTTTAGCTTTAGCCTCAAATAACTTGTCAACAATTTACTTAATATTTTCTTCTACTTATTTTTACAGATAAGTTTACTTATTTATGGATGAATAGTTAGCTCATTTATCCTTAGCTAAGAGTTATTCAATTGGAGATAAGCTAATTCATCGCCTAATAGAAAAGTGATTGATTTCGTTTATATATCCATCAAGCTTTGCACTTATATATATAGATGATTTTAAAATCCTCATTAGTTTTTATTAGGAAATAAGCTGCGTTTCCCATGTTTCAGTATCCGATTTGTTCAGTATTTCTGTACTATACATTAGCCATCGCCTGTGCCACTTGCCTAGGTCCAGTGCTATTAAGAGGCTATTGATAAAGTAAATGTAAAGGGGAGTAGAAAAGGAATGTTAGAAGGATAGAATACATAAAATGTAGTGTATTTACATAGCTACTCATGGAACGAAAGTCTTACCCCACAGACTTAACTGATATGGAGTGGGAAATCCTGGCCCCATTGATTCCACCACCCAAAGAAGGAGGGCATCCACCCACAACAGATATGGGTGAAATATGTAATGCCATCTATTTTCATTTGAAAACTGGATGTCAATGGAATATGCTTCCAGGTGACTTCCCGCCAAGGTCAACGGTATATAGCTATTACAGTAAATGGCAGGGCCAGGGGGTTTGGGAAAAATTCAACCATACATTGGGTAGTCAAGTTCGCTCGAAATTAGGTAAATCAACACAACCTACCGCGCTCGCTGCAGACAGTCAGTCGGTCAAAACTGACCAAAGAAAGCGGATGTGTATGGTTTTGACGGATGTAAAAAGGTAAAAGGAAGAAAGGGGCAAACTTTAGTTGATAGCCTGGGACTTGTGTTGAAACTTGTTGTTAGTGAAGCGAATGCCCCAGAACGAATACTTGCTGCCTATGCACTAATGGAACTGCTAGAGGAACCCACAGAATTATTGGAAAAAGTCCAAGTTTTATGGGTTGATTCCGGTTATAACGGTGATAAATTTGCACTTGCAGTTTGGTTCCTGATTCAAGCTCATGTTGAAGTCATAGGACCTACTGAGCAAGAATTTAAAGTTTTACCACAACCCTGGGTAGTAGAAAGAACATTTGGGTGGTTTAACCAATATCATCGTCTAAGCAAGGATTATGAGCGTTTAACACAAATGAGCGAAGGGGCTATATATGCTCTTATGACTAGAATTATGCTACTTCCTCTTGTCTCCTCAACATTTACTTTATAAATCATCTCTAAAAGGCTTTTGCCAACGTTGAATATCTTGTCCTTAATCTTGCATAAAAGCATACCAGGCACCATAACCTTCTGGTGCGCGATTATAACTTGAACCATTTTTAATTTTGCTGCTGGGAGCAACTCAACTATTAAACCCACTATAATCATGACTGCTAGAGCGATCACGCCTAGCCAAATCACACGGTGGAGGAAATGAATAATTACGAATTAAACAATTCTTGATAAGCCTGTCGGCATTGTTGATACTTTTCTGCTAGGATTTTAGCATTACTAAAACATAATTGCTCATGAGTATTAATTAAAGTTTCATAAGGCTGAATGGAATTTACCGCAGACGTTAGTAATTGCAGATATTCTCTATCAGTGCGGCTAGGTTATTGAAGTGTGATCGCTTTTTCATGTAATTGCAGTAAAGTAGCTAAATATAAAAAACGACAAGCTTAACAGTTCTCACCATGTTGATATAATTCCTGTGCTTTTGTTAGCATAAATTGGATGGATAATTCACCGATTTGAATTTGATAATCCGCAATAGTTGATCTACCAACTTTCCTAAACCAAGCATAGATATAAGGATTAAATTCTTGCCATAACTGCCAACCTACCCAAACCACAAATAAACCGAATATTATCCGAGATAAGATTTTTATTAACTCAACTACCCAAGGACTAATTGACCATCCAGGAGGTAATCATGGCAGAGTTTGTTGAAAGTGAGACAACTGGTATTCCAGCCATTTTGCTACTTGTTGCTACCACAAATAAATCTGCCAACCCGAATTTATTTTTCCAAAACCATCTGTAGACAGAATTCCTAATTCGTAACTTGTAATAGTTACTCCGACTCCCGTTAGTACAGTACGGTGTAAATAAACCAACCATTCCAAATCTCTGAAAAGCTGACGCCGTATACATCTTAAATTTTCAATTTTGAATTCCACCTTGCAGTACTAGGGTAATTAATTAGTTCCTGTCTGCTACCTCCCATGAATAACTAATGACCAATGAATGCCCAATGCCCAATGACTAATAAATTCTTTGCTGTTTTGTAGTAAGCATTCAACTAATGCCTAACAGCACGCTATGCGAACAACCATCAGCAGTCAGCTTTTTCAGGCTAACGGCAACAATACCTATTTGATAATTAACCAATTAATCAAACATCCTGACTCCTGACTCCTGACTCCTGAATTCTTAGCTTCTGTATCATTATCCAGCCAATTATTACAAGCAATATACCTAGAGCCAAAAATCCTAAATCCCAAGCTAACTCATTTGTCCCTGGTTTGACATCATGGATACCGAGAGTTTGATGGTCTATCAATCCTTCCACTACATTAAATAACCCACTACCCATAAGTATTGCCCCGACAAAGGTCTGTAACGACCAAACACCATCATGCTGCTTCCCAGGTTCCCACAGTAAAATTACTCCTATAAGAGTGAAAATCCAGTCTAAAGCATGAAATAAACCATCCCAGACCATGTTCAAATCTATATTTGAGATAGTTGTTGGTGGTTGAATATTACTGATCATGTGATGCCATTGGAGAATTTGATGCAACAAAATGCCATCAATAAACCCTTCCAGACCCAGACCCAGGAAAATTCCCGCAGGAATTAGCAGTGTAGTTCTTTTACCTCCCTCATTCTTCACGTTCATATCAACCTCAGAAATAGAGCCGACTACCAAAATACAATTGTTGTTGGAGTAATATCTTCTGTCTTGAGGTTAGTAACAGTGTGTGTCAGTCAAAGAGACAGATAAAATTTGATATATAAAAGAGCAATTTTCAAATGACCATTTACTTTTACAAAGTTTGGCAGCCCTATGGCTGTTTTTCTAACTTCTCCCCACATCCGATCGAAATCCAGGGTACTTACTGGCCAACTGTTGAGCATTATTATCAAGCACAAAAGTTTGTTGGTAGTGAAGAAGCAATTATTATACCCTCAATCCATGCTGCTCCTACCCCTGAAGAAGCAGCTACTTTAGGACGTTGTGGCACAAGAAAACTACGTTCTGACTGGGAGATGGTCAAAACTGATGTGATGCGTGCAGCTGTACTAAAAAAATTTATTACGCATAGGGAGATTCAAGAAGTTCTTTTAGTAACTGATGATGAAGTTCTGGTGGAAAACTCACCTACAGATTATTTTTGGGGTTGTGGTGCCGATAAGACTGGTCAGAATCATTTAGGTAAAATCCTTATGAGTGTAAGAGAAGAAATCCGTCAGTTACTATCTTTATCTGTAAATAAGTAGGTAGACACAAAGAAACATAAGTATGTAACAAAATCTAAATTACTTGAAACCCTTGGGATTGATTGATTTCCCTTTGCTGCATTCGCCATGATATAGTTATAAATTTTCCCGCCCACCTACTTACTTGACAGAAAGAGAAACTAAGTAACTGGTGTTGCTTAAAAACTACTAATGTTAATTTTTCTAAAATTATGACCTCAGAACATAAAACTTGATGGAAGAAGATTATCTTGATCAGTATAATGCTAAGAACTCTCCAGAAACCGCGTATCTTTACTAGGAAGAGGTAGGAATGCGGATACACGATTTGTTTGTCAGGATAAGATGAGGTTTCATCAATAAAAGATAATAAATATATACAGTACTGTACATATCAAATGAACACACCTAAATACATGAAATGCCTATATAGTGAGAGTTATAGGGTTGAATTTCGTACCAAACCGTTGAGTAAGGTGCTGTATATCAAGATTTAAGTGATAAATTCACGCCAGGGAAATGGGTTAAAAACAATTTAACCC
The DNA here is from genome assembly GCF_000196515.1 of 'Nostoc azollae' 0708. Lineage (NCBI taxonomy): Bacteria > Bacillati > Cyanobacteriota > Cyanophyceae > Nostocales > Nostocaceae > Trichormus > Trichormus azollae. The sequence goes on along the minus strand of NC_014248.1, from coordinate 3,263,257 downwards.
ACCTTCTTCACCCTAACTGTCACAGATACTACTACACAAGAACTAAAGCTCCTGCAAGGAAGAAAAGGCTTAATAAGAATAAGTATCATGAAAATGGCAATAGAGTGAGAGAATAAAGTTTTGTAAACAAGATAAAAGAAAAGAAAATTTAATGATTTAAAAATTAAATTAGAACAGAAGAAAAAATGATTTAATCACAACAGGAGTTGTGGATAATTCTGTTGTGAAATCAAAGCTTCAAAAAATGGAGATTCAAAACCTAGACCATTTAGGCATAGTAGCAGGAATAATAGACGCCATAGGAGTAGTAGAAATAATCCTTGAAATTGGAGAGAAAGTAAGTCCGGTTCATGTAGTAAAAGCCATGATAATCAACGGGTTAGGATTTGTATAAAAACCCTTATATATGTTTCCCCAATATTTTGAAAAAATCCCCTGTGACCATCTAATAGGACCAGGAGTAAAACCAGAATATCTCAAGGATGATAAACTGGGGAGAGTCATGGATAAACTATTTATAAAAGGATTGGATAGAATATTCTTTATTATCGCCTTAAAAGCAGCCCAAAAATTTGGAGTATCCCTATGAGCAGGCCATCTAGACTCATCATAAATGGACGTACATGGGCAATATAATACCAGCTTACCAGAAGTAATATTTGAGAGTCAAAAAGTAGGAAATAATCAAGAACTAGAAGAATTAGCAGTAAAATCACCAAAAGAAATAACCATTACCTACGGTTATTCTGGTGACCATAGACCGGAGTTAAAACAGTTCATCATAGAAATGATATGTTCAGGAGATGGAGACATACCAATATATATTTTTAAAACTAGCATCGGGAAACCAAGCAGATTCATCATGCTTTGCTAAAATAGCAGTAGAGTACCAAAAACAATTAAAAGTTAACAGTCTCATAGTAGCAGACTGGTCCTTATATAGAGAATCAAATCTAAAAATGATGAATGATGTCAGATTTAAGCTGGTTATGTCCAGTGCCATTAAGCGTAGAATCAGCACTATCATTAATATCAACATTACCAGAACCAGAATTTATTGATAGTAACTTACCCGGATATAAACTAGCTTCAAAAACAGTAAATTATCCAGGAGTAGAACAAAGATGGTTAGTAGTGCAAAGTCAAGAAAGAAGAGAATTAGAGCTGGGTAAGCTCTCACAAAAAATTACCAAGGCACAATCAAAAGCTGTGCAAGATTTGAAAAAGTTATCACCAGAAAAATTTGCTTGTGAAGCTGATGCTATCAAGGGGTTATCTAACCTATTCAAACAATTCAAATGTCACCAAATTAACCAGAGTAAAGTTACTCAAATCAAATCTAAGAAAAAAGATAGTTCAGGAGAGATATCCTCTGAAATATCAGCTACAGTCTCCCAGAATGAAAGTAAAATTAATACAGAATTTCTGAGGCTAGGGCCTTTTATTTTTGGTACAAACCTTTTGGATTCCAATGAACTTACCCATGACTCCATCTTGAGTGAATATAAAGCTCAATAGTCTTGCCAGAGAGGCTTTGCTTTTCTCAAAGACCCATTACTTTTTGCAGACAGTATTTTCCTAAAAAGTCCAGAGAGAATAGAGTCCCTGGGAATGATGATGGGTTTATGTCTGCTGGTTTATACTTTAGGGCAACGACAAATTAGAACCGCTGTGAGAGAGTCTAAATCAACAGTAAAAAATCAATTGGGCAAACCAACTAACCGCCCCACTTTACGCTGGATTTTTCCATGCTTTCAGTCTATTCATTTAGTTATACTTAACCAATAAAAACACATCTGTTACTGGACTCAAGAGAGAGATTTCATTGTGAATCTTTTACCAGAGCATTGTTTTCCCTACTATCAATTAGTTACCTAGTTTTTATCTCTACTAATTTAATTTCTATCAGAAAACAACCTAATGTCTTTGATTTATAGCTCTATTTTACTATGTCCATAATTTCTTTTTTTACTTCAATCTATTAGTCTAAGTTATGATTTATCTCTTGAATATCTTCATTTATCTATTGACTCCTCTGGGCGGTGTCCTTTCTTATTGCTCCTTATTGAGAATAGCTTTTGATGCTATTTTTGGTGCTTTACTGTTTCTCCAATGCCTTTTTTCACTGCATATGTTTGTTGTTATGCTCCCTTGGATTTTTCCTCTCCGTAATTTCTCTCTGTGGCACTTTATGGTGCCGAATGTGGGTTACATAGCCAGGGGAATAAATATTCTCAGATACATGGTGTTATTGTGATTATTATGAGTGACACATCACCAATTTCTAATCAAGCTTACTAATGTCTAGACGAGATGATTTACATTTTTCTGTGCGTCGCACCTTAGAAAAGGACGGTTTGAACATCTAATCCCTTAGTTTTAGTATTAGAGACAACATTACTAAAAGCTGATATTGGAGTAGAGAAGTTTTTTATCGCCAATAAAGAAAACCAGAAAATTGCCATTAAAGTCGAAGATTTTGATACTCCTTCTATAATTAGTGAACTCGAAAAGACGATGGGTCAGCTTCAGCTTTATCAATGGGACTTATAAGGACAAGATGCATAAATGAAACTTCTTTGTAGCTGTAAGTCAGCCTATATATTTAATTATATCATTTTCAAGAACCTATTTTTCAGTTAGTTATAAAACGGAATAAAATTAATTTGCTAGTTTATAAACCCATATATGAGGTACTTCTTCAACGGATAACTCACTAAAATGAATGTTCAGAAATTTTAACCCAAGTATTACGGAGAGCCGCATTTGCACAACCTCGCTTATACCCTATTTCAACTCGTGCTGTATGTGATGCTGAGTCAGGTCAGTTTTTAATTATTAGAACAGGTTGGGAAAAGAATTGTTAGATGAATACAATTTCCTTTCATGATCAGTTGATAGAGGGAAAAGTTGTGATTGAAGATGATAATGTTGAAGAGGGTTTAACAGAGGCATTAATTACAGACGTAATCGCACCTGAGGATATTGTGACGGGGCTTTTGTAGAACATAGACAATTGAGTTGACACTCTTAAATAATGGTTGCTTTCCATCCTATGTGTACATACAAGTTTTTCAAAACTAAACACGATTTTATTTACGATTAAGGTCCGCTACAATCTCGCCCCGGAAAATAGTATCCCATTTGAGAATATGATTGGTATACTCGTTACTTTCTAACCGATTTATACCATTGCTACCAAATAAAAAATTTCTTCATTATCTATACTTTGATTTAACTCTGTTTGTACTTTCTTATTTCTTACCCAGAGAATAGCTATCTCAGAATCAGAATAAATAGGTATATCTCTATCTTCTTTCTTGAGGTATGCAAGACCGTGAACAATAGCTAAGAACTCTCCAAGATTATTTGTTCCATTTGACATAGGGCTTTTATGAAAAAGTACCTTATTTATTCCTGTATGAATATCTCTATACTCCACATCACCAGGATTACCTAAATAGGAAGCATCCACACAAGTGCTATCCATAATTAACTCTGTTGCTGGAGAAGTTTTTGCTTTCCTCTGCTTGATAGTTTCTCCTTCTTGCTCATTTCTAAGATTGAAATAATGTTCTGGAAACTCTAATGCTGCTTCTGCTTCTACTCTAGTCTTAAAAGACTTATAAAGCGCACCCTCAACTTCAAAAGGAAGCATATCCCCAATGCCTTCATCATTTTCAATTGCAGCCTTTGCTTGGTTGATTACCTCTTTTAAATTGGAGTCAACACCTTGGACTTGAATAGTACCTGTCCCGTAAACCTTAACAACACAGACAAACTTTCCGTGCTTAATGTCTATGCATGCGTTTACAGCCATTTTCAAGTTTTTCTTCACATAACCATGTATTTCTCTGAATAAAGGACTTCATTTCACCATAGTGCTTTTCTTGAATTCCAGACAGTCCAAAACTCTTTTTGTTACGCTTATCACCTCTGGATATTACAGATGTCTATACCTCTAAATAACAGTACATAGAGTAAAGTATAATAATAGACTATCTCCTACGTCCATCGACCAGCAAAATCAAACAAAGTTAGCCTTTATAACTACCAAACAAGACGGTAAATACTGCAAGCTTTCATTTTTAATACACCACAACTAGAGCTGCAGAAACCTCTTAGCCGAACGTGGTTCATTCTCTATTCTCCTTACTTATGTAGCCATTATATCTAATTCCCCCTACTTAAACCGAAATCAACAACAGCCAAACCGAAATTGTTAAAATCTAATTCAGAAGGTGCCTGATATCCTAGATGGATGGTACAAAAGAAGAACTTGTAAAATTAAACACCCTGATATTCTAAAAATGGTGAAAGCATCTCCTAAGTTCGATTTTGAAGACGAAAAATTTAATGCCCTACCGTCTCAAGTCCTTCCCTGGGGTTTGATGATCAATCCTCGTTATGGTACGGATGGTTTACAAAGTTATGGTTTGGCTATTAGCCAGGATAATGCCCAAGCAGTTGGGTTTCAGCCTGATGATAATTGGCAACAAGTAGAGCATGAATTTAGTTCAGGAATGGAAACGGTGTTTATTAGCTCCACTCCCCGATTAGTAATTGTGCGTCGTGGTCCATTATCTGTTAAAGACCGGGAAACTGGTATGAAATTGGGTACTTTTAAGGATAATTATGATGCTTTTTTAGCAGATAAAGTTAAATTTAAAACTTTTACTCGCCATCTTATTTTCTTAGTAGGTGAAGATAAGAAGTTTTTGCATCAATCACCAATACAACTGACTTTGAGTGGTGCAGCAGGAGCAAGTTTTGGTAAAAGTTACGCTGAATATCAACAAGGTAGAATCACTGGCGGTTTTGCTGGGGAATTAGAAAAAGCCTATGCTGGTTTTCAAAAGAAACCTCTAACTCCCAAGGGTCCTTTATTTCATGCTCACGGAATTTTTTGCCCAATCATTGAATGTGAAGAAAGAGGCATTGAACCTAATATTGCCTTGGTAGCTTCAACTGTAGATTATAAACAACCTACAGTCTCAACTTTAATTGATCATATGATTGCCTCAGATTCTCCTGAGTCGGAAATAATTTGTCAGGCTTTTGAAGAATATAAGGAATTTGGTAAGGAAGTGATTAAACCAGAAATTTCTAAAGCAGAAATGGCTGGTGTTACCAGTTCTTATGTTTATGCAGATGATGATGATTTTGCTTATCCACCGTATTAGGGAGTGGAGATGAGGGTGATGAGAGAGAATACTCTGTCACCTGTCACCTATTCCCCATCACCTAGCACTAGTTTTTCAGTAGTAAATAATACAGCGAACCCTTGCCGCCTGTAATCCCGGCGCGCTCGCCTGCTAATTTACCTGTACCCATGAAATAATCTACTCTTCCTGCGCCTTTAATTGCGCTGCCTGTATCCTGATCTAATACAAAGCGGCTAACTCTACGAGATTCCAGGTTGCCGCGACTATTAGGATAAGGAAATGAGTTGTTAATCAGTGCTAGTGCGCCCGGAGGCATGAGAGATTTATCTGTAGCAATGGAACGTTCTGCGGTTACAGGTACGCTAATACTGCCTGTAGCTGCTGCACTATTGGTTTCTTGAAAGAAAACAAATCTTTCCCAACGTGGCAAATAATTACTCATTTCCCTGGGATTTTGATGGAAATAACTGAGTAACTTGGGCATGGTTAAACCGCTGAGTGGTAACTTACCATCTTTTGCTAGTTCTCCACCAATGCTAGTCCAAGGATAATCTGTTCCTCCACCAAACCCAACAGAGGTTCTTTGTCCATTAGTTAATTTAATTTGGGCAGAACCTTGAATTTGAATCATGTAGGGATGAAAGCGATCGCGAAACCAAAGCATTTCTAAGCCACTTAGCTTGCTTTTGTTCCCCAACAAACCATCTTTCCCTTCTAAGTCAACCCTTTTGGGGTGGGGTTTAGCCCATTGTTTAAAATCTGTTGGGACTCTATACAGGGGATATTTGTATACTGAAGTCCTGACACGACTAGCAGTATACTCAGGTTCATAATAAGCAGTAAATTTAACAGTACCCTTGCCATCATTTCCTATGGACTGGTAAAAGACAAACTCCCGATGGACAGAGGCTTGTAGTTCTGCTGCTGACTTGGAACTCATAACCAGTTGACGGAAGCGTACCAAACTCCGACGCACACGATCCAGAGTAATTTCTCGGATTGGATAAGTTTGATAAACAATGATCGCTTTATTAGTTTCGAGGTAACGCAAACTGTTATCTATAGAAGTTAACAAAGCTTGGCAATCGCCATTTCTCCCCCACAGTTGCTCATCCCAACCCAAGCAATTTCGGGAGTTACAAGCAGTTGCTGGGCTGACGGGTTGGAGTGGTGGTACAACTTCAGGTGTAATCGGTACAGGTGCTGCTACAGGTACTGGTACTGGCTGCGGAATAATAACTTGAGCGACAACAGGCCAAAGTGGATTTACAACAGCAATTCCCAGACTCAAGGACAGCAAAGCAAGGGTTTCTCTCATCATTTATCGTTCAATACTAGAATTAAAAATGGGTTCTACCCGAATTCCGACAATCCGGGATGGACGTACCACCATATATTCACCTTGAATATTCTTAATCGGTACGCTGATAAAATCATTAGACGCAGATTTTGGTACAAGCTCACCACTATACCACTTCTGAAACTCCTGAATAGTAGGAAAACGTACTTCTTCTCGATGACCACTTTCTAACAGTAGGTAGACAGCATATTGGTTTGGAGTTCTAGGCATAAATTCACATCATTTTTAATACATCCAACCGATTGTTAACCACATCAGCCCCCAATGAAAAGAGTAGGCACACGGGAAAAGTATCAGATTTACCACAATCACAGAGAGTTCAAAATTTTTACTTTCGCATCACGACGCTTGCTTCTCCAGAAATAGTTCCCAACTCTTTAGGAACAGGGGGAGATGAATTTTATTACCAGTCCCCAGTCCCTAAAATCATTTGAATTGTGCTAACTGTGTTTCAACCGCTTCTGTGAGGATTTTATTTAATTCCTCACTATCTTGAAATAGTAAAATTTGCTGTATTGGTAAATCAAAGGGAAATTGCCCCTCTAATTCTGGACGTTGCTGATGTACAAGTAAAATTTGCTCAGACCGCTTACTTTCCATCGCATAACCAATTTCTACGCAGACATTGGGACTGGGAATTAATTGACGGGTCTCTTTAGCTTCAACCCTTGTAATGGCTGTGGTGTCAGCAATAAATAATAAACTCTTACGGATTTTCCGCATTATGGTACGGTTAAAGCGCAGTGGTGCGTTCTTGGGACGAGATGATTCTATTAATGTTAGAGGTAGACGCGATCGCAAATTTAAGGTTTTCAAACTTGCCTGGAATTCTTCCCTGAGCAGATCACTGGCTATTGCATATTCAGTTTGATAGCAGAAAAAAATTGTTGGTTCTAACTGCGCTAACAACCCCTGTTTAGGATAATAAATCTCATGACTAATTAAGTCAATACTTAGCTACACAATAACCACTACTACCATCAATATAAAGTTCAGTATTTTCATCTTCCAGATAACTTTTAAACCAAGTTAATGCTTTAACTTCATCACTATCTTCCAGAAAATCCACACGCAACCCAGTTTTGAGCAGGCTTTTTCACTCAAACGAATATTTGGAGGACGTTTTTCCAATGACGTTTTTCCAATTCTGAAATTGGTTCACAATCTTTTAGATACCAAGCTTTGAGCCAAATTATTGACATGAAAAGCTATTGAAACTGTCTTTTTCTATTCAATTTCCATACAAACTTACGCATTAGTCAGTTATCACTTAAATAACTAAATTTTCAATGCCTAATCCCCAAAAACAACAACACCCAATATCTACTAGCTTGGTTTCTCACTCCCCTTGTTCATTCTAGCCAGGGATGTACTACCTTTCACCACCTTGATAAACAAGGAATGAAAACCAGTGACATTGCCCCCTAACTCTCAATAATTTAAGGGAATATAAGCGTTCGCCTTGGGTGTTGTTCTGATTTGACGGGACAGATAGGAATTTAAAAGCGATTGTAACCTCTTACTACTTTTTTTTCTACCTCTAGCTGTTTAATCTGCCAGGGAAGCTTCTTTTTGAGCTTCAATTATTAGAATTAAACCTCTCATTTGGAGTTTGTATATTAGCAATTAAACTTTACTTTCATCGTCAGTAAAAGTTTAAGAAATAGGTTGATGAACCCCTTAAATACTTGAAGTATAAATGTTTATTTTGTATAAAATTTAAATAGTAATTACTCATTAATATCTTAAGTCTTGAAGACATACAGCAGCTTAACGCTTAGGATATTTCAGGTTGTGGGATGCAGAGGTAAATTTCTTTGTCTGAGATGGTTCAATCCAAAGTCTAAAATTTCTCAGCCTCCTGATCCTGGCAATTTCAGAGGAATTTCAATCCAGAATTCTGTACCTTTTCCTGGTTGTGATATACACTCCATCAAACCGCCATGTTTTTCCACTACAATTTGGTAGCTAATTGCTAATCCTAATCCTGTACCCTTACCTACAGGTTTGGTGGTAAAGAACGGGTCAAAAATTCGCTTTCTTATATCTTCACTCATGCCAGGTCCATTATCTGTAATCCTGATGAGGAGATAGGAGTTGTGTGCAGAAACTCTGGTGGAAATACGAATAGTAGGTGAGGGTTTGTTATCATTAGAGTTTTGTCTTTCTTCTATTTCATCGGTTAAGATATCAATGGCACTGCTAATGATATTTATGAATACTTGATTCATTTGTCCGGGATAGCATTGTACTTTTGGCAAGTCAGCATAATCTTTGATCACTTCAATACCAGAAAAATGACTGTGTGGCTTAAGGCGATGTTGTAAGATTAATAAGGTGTTATCAATGCCTTCATGCAAGTTAACACATGTGTTTTCAGCTTCATCAAGACGGGAAAAATTGCGTAATGATAGTACGATGGAACGAATTCGATCTGAACCTACTTTCATTAACCTACTTTCATTGATGATAGGATGTTCAGTAGGTCTTGCACCAAAAAGTTAAAGTCTATGGACTCTATAGTGGCAAGAATTTCACTACCAGGGTTAGGATATTTGGACTGGTAGAGTTGTACTAGCTTGAGTAGGTCTTCCGTGTAGTTGCTGGCATTATAAAGGTTGCCATAGATAAAGTTGACGGGGTTGTTTATTTCGTGAGCTATACCTGCTACTAATTGTCCTAAACCGGACATTTTTTCCGCTTGAATTAATTAATTTGGCTTGGGTTTCTTGGAGTTGATGGAGGGTATGCTCTAAGTGTCCAGCTTTTGCTGTAGCTGTGGCTTCTGCTAGACAACTTTGTTCGTAGAGTTGGGCTTTTTGAATGGCGATCGCAGCTTGGTCTGCTAGTTGTTGCAATAACTTAATTTCTGCATCTTGCCAAGTTCTGGCAAATTCACACTGGTGGGCAACCAGTAAACCCCAAAGTTGGTTTGCCATTCTAATGGGTACAATCAAATTGGCTTAGACTTCCATCATTAACAACAATTCTAGATGACAAGGCGTTAATGTAGCTACAGATACATTACTAATTGCTCTGACCCTACCTTCTAAGTAAAGTTGGACATACTCTTGTGGGAAACAATGTGATGATAACTTCAGACCTAAAACTGACCGCCAATTACCATTACTTTCTTCTACAATGACTTCGCCATTGTATTCAGCCATTAATTTATAAATCAGCGTCAGAATCAAGTAAAGAACGGACTTCTCTAACGATGCTTTGTAGGGTTATATTCAAGTCCAATGTACTGCGAATCTGATCTGTGATTTGTTTGAGTGCTTTTCTCAAAAATAATGTTTTTTCCATTTCTGCGGTTTATTCCTGGACTCTAACTTGTAAGTTGGTATTAAGTGTTTGTAATTCCTGGTTTGTTTGCTGTTGCTGAATTACCATTGAGAAGCTATGTGACAAAGCTTGTGCTAGTAATATTTATTCAGGGTTCCATCCAGGTGCTAGTCATTTTCTTTCTTCTCTCCAAACTTCAAAAGAAAGGCGTGGTAATTCTTGATGCCTATTAGAGTCTGTTCTACCTGCCCAGAGGATTTCAATATTCAATTCTGCTCGGAAAATAGTTAATACACCGATAAATTTTCCGCGGTAGTGCAGGGGAATTAGTATCAGTCCCTGAATCCGAGTAGACCGAAAGTCCAGGGCTAAAACTTTTAATTTTGCTTGTTTGTAAAGGTCGGGAATTGCTAATATTTGGTCTGGTTGGTACTCCGAAATCGAGTTTTCCCAAACGGGATGTTTTTCCAATACATTATTTTCCAGCTCATCAGCTAGTTCTGGTTGTTCGTCACAGGTATATAGTTCTTCATTCTGTTCAATGTAAAGCCTGCCACCTATCCCTTGAAAGGATTTAATCGTTATTTCTAGTGCTTTTTGTAGTTGGATGGTTGGTAGTTGATGTAGGAAAGTTGCGACTTGGTTAATGATGGCTTCTCGGTGTTGTTTGTCTCTAGCTTCACTGAGTAGGTTACTTTGAGAAATTGCGATCCCAACTTGATCTGCTATTTGCTGTACTACCTTGAGTTCTTTTTTCAGGATTATTCGCTCCTGACTGTGATGAGATACTAGTAATCGCCACACTTTTGGCTATTTTGATTCTCCTCTAGGATCATATTCTAGAATTGGTACTACCAGCAAAGATTTAACACGCATAGCTTTTAGGTGTTCAATATGACAGGGATCTAGTTGCCGATAGTGAATATTCTCTGTCAGTAAAGATTTACCACTTGTTGCTGACTAGAGTGGTGATAGTCCTATTATTCCCTTAGTTACATCTACTATGGAGCGTTGTCTCATTAACAAAAACATCTCTTTTGCAGATGAGGGAATGTCATTAGCAGGAAAATGAAGTCCCAGTAAGGATGGTAAGTTTTGGTGATGAATAGATTCCGCAATGACTTCACCGCTACGATCAGCTGCAAACTTATATATCTTAACTCGATCTGTTCTCAAGAATGATCGCACTTCACTAACAGTACTTGTTAATCTTTCTTGAAGATCAAGCGAGCGCCGAATCTGTTTAATCATCCGGTGCAGTAAAGTTTCTTGATCTATTTGCTACAGTCGGTTTGGTTTATCTGTAAAAGCCATTACAAATCTTTACCTTATCTATAAATCCCACATTCCGCACCCTAAATTGCCACAGAGAGAAATTACGGAGAGAAAAAATCCAAGGCAGCATAAAAATGAACATATGCAGTGAAAAAAGGCATTGGAGAAACAGTAAAGCGCCAAAAGTAGCATCAAAAGCTATCCTCAATAAGGAGTAATAAGAAAGAACACCGCCCAGAGCAGTCAACAGATAAATGAAGATATTCAAGAGATTAATCATAACTAAGAGATGATTTATAAAGTAAATGTTTAGGAGAGAAGAGGAAGTAGCATAATTCTAGTCATAAGAGCATATATAGCCCCTTACCTCATTTGTGTTAGACGCTCATAATCCTTGCTTAGACGATGATATTGGTTAAACCACCCAAATGTTCTTTCTACTACCCAGGGTTGTGGTAAAACTTTAAATTCTTGCTCAGTAGGTCCTATGACTTCAACATGAGCTTGAATCAGGAACCAAACTGCAAGTGCAAATTTATCACCGTCATAACCGGAATCAACCCATAAAACTTGGACTTTTTCCAATAATTCTGTGGGTTTCTCTAGCAGTTCCATTAGTGTATAGGCAGCAAGTATTCGTTCTGACACATTCGCTTGACTAACAACAAGTTTCAACATAAGTCCCAGGCTATCAACTAAAGTATGCCCCTTTCTTCCTTTCACCTTTTTACATCCGTCAAAACCATACACATCCCCTTTTTTTGGTCAGTTTTGACCGACTGACTGTCTACGGCGAGCGCGGTAGGTTGTGTTCATTTACCTAATTTCGAGCGAACTTGACCACCCAATGTATGGTTGAATTTTTCCCAAACCCCCTGGCCCTGCCATTTCCTGTAATAGCTATATACCGTTGACTTTGGCGGGAAGTCACCTGGAAGCATATTCCATTGACATCCAGTTTTCAAATGATAATAGATGGAATTACATATTTCACCCATATCTGTTGTGGGTGGATGCCCTCCTTCTTTGGCTGGTGGAATCAATGGGGCCAGGATTTCCCAGTCCATATCAGTTAAGTCTGTGGGGTAAGACTTTCGTTCCATCAGTAGCTATGTAAATACACTACATTTTATGTATCCTATCCTTCCAACATTCCTTTTCTACTCCCCTTTACATTTACTTTATCAATAGCCTCTTAATGGCACTGGACATAACCAGCTTAAATCTGACATCATTCATCATTTTTAGATTTGATTCTGTATATAAGGCCCAGTCTACTACTATGAGACTGTTAACTTTTAATTGTTTTTGGTACTCTACTGCTATTTTACCAAAGCATGATGAATCTGCTTGGTTTCCCGATGCTAGTATTAAAAATATATATTGGTATGTCTCCATCTCCTGAACATATCATTTCTATAATGAACTGTTTTAACTCCGGTCTATGGTCACCAGAATAACCGTAGGTGATAGTTATTTCTTTTGGTGATTTTACTGCTAATTCTTCTATTTCTTGATTATTTCCTACTTTTTGACTCTCAAATATTACTTCTGGTAAGCTGGTATTATATTGCCCATGTACGTCCACTTATGATGAGTCTAGATGCCCTGCTCATAGGGATACTCCAAATTTTTTGGCTGCTTTTAAGGCGACAATAAAGAATATTCTATCCAATACTTTTATAAGTAGTTTATCTATGACTCTCCCCAGTTTATCGTCCTTGAGATATTCTGGTTTTACTCCTGGTCCTATTAGATGGTCACAGGGGATTTTTTCAAAATATTGGGGAAACATATATAAGGGTTTTTATACAAATCCTAACCCGTTGATTATCATGGCTTTTACTACATGAACCGGACTTACTTTCTCTCCAATTTCAAGGATTATTTCTACTACTCCTATGGCGTCTATTATTCCTCCTACTATGCCTAAATGGTCTAGGTTTTGAATCTCCATTTTTTGAAGCTTTGATTTCACAACAGAATTATCCACAACTCCTGTTGTGATTCAATCATTTCTTCTTCTGTTCTAATTTAATTTTTAAATCATTAAATTTTCTTTTCTTTTATCTTCTTTACAAAACTTTATTCTCTCACTCTATTGCCATTTTAATCATCCTTGTTCTTATTAAGCCTTTTCTTCCTTGCAGGGGCTTTAGTTCTTGTGTACTACTATCTGTGACAGTTAGGGTGGGGAAGGTGAGATGTAAACCAGGAGTATAAACAAGGTAAATAGAGATTTACAGACGTTGGAGTATATTTAACCCATGTGTATCAGTCCCACAGGTGTTATATAAACCATACTCTTCAGCTAACAGTTGTACTTCTTCTGTTTGTACAGGACTTGGTTTCCAGGGATTAGGGTTGTTGTAAGCGTAGAAAGCCTCAACACCATCAATCCTGTATTCTGCTGCTGCGGGAATTAAATCAAAATGTGATCGCCTATAACGTGCTGGATGTGCTAATACTGCTAATCCTCCAGCATCATGAATAGCTGCTATGACATTAGCTGCTTGATAGTTCCTACCTGTCGTTGGTTTTTTTTGTAAGTAAGGCTTCATGCTGGAATCTTTCAACTCAAAACCATAAGCCAAAATATGAACTTCTATATCCAATAAGTTGGCATTAATTTCTACACCAGTCCACAAATGAGGAATAATACCATCAGGATTATTCCACTTCCAGTCTTCTAACCAAGCGGATGCTGCTTGGTAGCCACCAGTACCATGATGATCAGTAATTGCCAGTCCTTTTAACCCAATAGAGATCGCTTGCTCCATTAGTATATTGGGCTGCAACCTCCCATCAGAGCTAACTGTATGCAGATGAAAGTTGTACAATCTGGGACAACTTTGTCCATCGATACTTTGAAATACTTGTGTTAAAAGTTCTATAGAAGCAGTAGTAGTCCGGGCCAAATTTACAACCATAACCCCCTCTGAGCAACAATACAATATGCGATTCTAAATACACCAACAGACCACATTGAAAAATAATAAATTACTAGCTCCCTACAGTAGTATTAGGTGCTACTTTTTTAGCTACAGCAATTAATTCTTGAGATTTATCAAGACTACGTTAGCAAATCTGAACGCTTATGGTCATGCGTATTTTTGATCACCTTTATAAAGGCAAGCTAAAATTTTGCTGAAGTTCCCAAAAATACTGGTATTTTCCCGACGGGAATTTCTAGAAAAAATCTTGGACTGAGTAAAGTTATCACCTCTATCAAAGCTAGTTCAACTATCTTCAGTTTTGGCTGTTACTTTTACTTTCACAGCAACCTAAGTAAAAAGACCTACTAGTTCTCCAGAACCAGTGACTACTTCACCAATTGTATAAGCGGGAATGTTCTGTTCCTGAAAATGAGTAATTGCTTGTTCTACTTGATAGGGTGGTAGCACTAGCACAAATCCAATTCCCATATTAAAGGTATTATACATAGCTTCAGCACCCACAGAGCCAGCCTTGGCTAACCACTGAAACACAGCAGGAATATTCCAACTACCAGAGTTAATTTTAATACTTTGATCCGTCCCTAAACATCTAGGCAAATTTTCTGGTAAACCCCCACCAGTAATATGTGCCATACCGTGAACTTCTAAACCAGCTTTTAAAGCTCCTAACACAGGTTTAACATAAATATGCGTAGGTGTAAGGAAAGTTTCACCGATAGTTTCCCCATTTAATAAATCTGGGGTATCATGCCAAGAAAAACCACCGTCCCTAACAATCTTTCTCACCAAACTCAAACCATTACTGTGAACACCAGCACTGGCTAAACCTATGGCCACATCTCCCAATTGTATCTGAGAAGTATTAAGCATTCGGCTTTTTTCCACGATTCCCACACAGAAACCAGCCAAGTCATATTCACCAAATTGGTAAAAACCAGGCATTTCTGCGGTTTCTCCCCCCAATAAAGCAGAACCAGCTAATTTACAACCAGCAGCTATTCCAGCCACTACTTGAGTTAACTGTTCTTTATCTAGCTTACCCATAGCCACATAGTCTAGGAAGAACAAAGGTTCTGCACCTGATGTCAACACATCATTAACACACATCCCCACCAAATCAATGCCAACGGTATCATGGCGGTTGAGAATTTGAGCAATTTTTAGCTTTGTACCGACACCATCTGTCCCAGACACCAAAACCGGTTCTTGATAACCTGTGGGGAGTTGAAAACAACCACCAAAACCACCAATACCACCAATTACTTCTGGTCTAAAGGTACTATGGACCAAATTGCGAATTTGGTCTACAAAAGCTCTACCTGCTTCAACATCAACACCTGCATCCCGATAATCCATGCCTAATTACACCGTTATCATTCCGTTATTAATCCAGTTTCCTATCATTACATAATTTAGGTCATTGGTGATTGATGATTGGTGGTCATTCAGAAAATTACTTCCCAATCTTCCTCATCTTCCCCATGGGGAGCAACGCGATTGTATGAGGTGGGGCAACAAAGTGTGTGATCGCTAAACCCAAAATAGGAATCGATAAAAATCATTTACCGTACAGTTAGAGTATCCTATATATTCCAGTTAACTATTATTACTTAGGGAAACTTTCAGATGAGAGAAGTTGCAACAGACTGGTATTGTGGTCAAAACAAAGGTAGGATTTCCAAAGAAAAAACAGGGAATGTCTACCATTAATGACAAGAAATATATATTCAAGTCTGGATTCGACCAAATGTTTCAAAGATTTTCAAGAGTAACTTACGAAATCTTTAGGAAAAAAGAACATTCCCTAATGGAATGGACAAGCTTTTAAGGTCCATGAAGAAAAGATTAGAGAAGCTGCATTAATATGGTTTAATTTATTGCTTCAGCAGTAGGACAGCATTCTAAAACTCTGGTTAAACAAAGAAATTATCTTTTACATGCCTATGGGGAAGAACATTTGAACTATGCTCAAGTTTCAGCCCGTAAATTACCTATTGGTAGTGGAGCTATGGAAAGTTTAATCCGCCAAGTTGTCAATTTAAGAATGAAAGAAAACAGTGAATTTCGGTTAAAAGAAAATGCGGATATTATGTTACATCTTCCTTGTCAATGGATAGCTGGAAGTTGGCATAATTTCTGTAATTCCATTTTTACCTCTTTTATCCATCTTGAAACTGTCTAATATCTTATACCTACAACTCCCATTTAACACAATTATCTGTGCTAATCACTACATGCCTATTTGATTACTGACCTAAGCAGCTTATTCCCACAAGCGACAAATTATTGAGTGCAAGTCTCCTTAGGATATTTTAAGAAGATACTTTGTCTTGCAATTTTACTTGTTTAATGTGATTTATTGTACTTTAATTCCAGAAAAATATTTTAGCGATATCTGTGATTGGCGTAGCTAAAAGCACGATTTTTACCCCAGCTCACAAAATCGTGTTGCTCCCTCCCCATCTTCCCCATCTTCCCAGTCTCTTAAAAGACTTTATCTTCTATACGGCGCCAGCATTCGCCTGAATTCATTAAAGTTTGCTCAATACCTGCTAGTTCTTGCTGATACACGTTGCGTTTAAACTGTTGGTTGTAGGGCTGAGTCTGTAGCTTTATCATCAAACAGTGCCATGATAGCATCACCAATATATTTCAGGACTGACGCAACTGGCACAAATAGCGGGCGGGATGTAGCCCTGGCACGCAACAGTTGAACTCAAACCAAGCACATAGGAAGACTGGGGCGTTTTAGTTGCTGAATTAAATAATTAGAAAGCAATCTATGCTTGTTTTGATAAACAGTTTGACCAGTTTGATAGGCTAAATTCTTTAATCTAATCCAAAGCAACATTGCACAAGCAATATGATTTGTTTGAAGCCTAGCTTTATGACATTGACAAGATTCAATGCCAGTTATTTGTTTGCTCTCTCGGTGAAAATCCTCGATTTTCCAACGAATTTTACACACCTCTTGTACAACATTCGTAGAACTTTGAGATAAATCCTTAGTAGCGACATAATCCGTTCTGTTGGTAGAAACAGCAACCCGGAATAGTTTCACTTTTTTCTGAGTGGGAAACCCTTTAATTTTTATAATTTTACGACATTCTAACTCTTCAGTACTCCATTCTCATAGTTCAATAGGTTTATCTTTTTGTTTGGCAAATGTATCATTAACTAACCGATTCTTTTTTAAAGGGTAATAATAAATTGCGTCTAGACTATCAATATACAGCATGAAACTATTTACTGCATACCATGTGTCTATCAAAACTTTATTAAATGGGAAAAGCTGATGATACAACAGGTTTTGCAGCATATCTTTCACATGGCCTATCTTAGTTTTACCATCTACATCAGGATTAAAAATGCGGTAATCTATTACCCAAAATCTTTGAACTTTAGGATTCACATATACACAACTGACTACACCAATTCCTTGGAGTATGCCATGTTCATTACCACTAAATTATCTCCTCACGATCTCTATTTGTTCAGAATATCTTTTGTCTAAAACACTACCATCAAATATGATGTACCCATTACCATCAGGTTCTACTACCTCTTTCACTTTATCCCATACTAAAAGAGATGTTAACTTTTCGGTTTTTAAATAATAGTTAATTGCATCATGGCTAATAGTTTCTAAGTGCTCTGCTAAATTAGTAATTATATAATTAATTTGACTAGTTCATAAGTATTGGCAGTAATCAAGTTTAGTAAATCTCATTACCGTCAGCAACATTTATCTAATACAATCTCCTACCTATTTTCTCATAAATATTTCAATAATGTTTCCTGTTGCAGCTACTTCTGATGGGTTGATAAAGCTTTCGGTATCCGATTTATTTAATACCGATGTACTAATTTCATCCATCGCCTGTGCCAGTTGCCTAAGCCCTGTATTTATCAATAAAGCCACCTGCTTGATCTATAACTTTTCCCATACAAGCCAAATAGTCATTTAACAATAAAAAAATCTGCATTGGTATCATCGCCTCTGACATGGAAGTATAACCGCAAATATCACAGAATAAAATTGTCATTTTTCGCGTTGAAGCCATACCTACTGCAATATTTTCTATTCCTTGAGGAGGGATGACGGAAACAAATTTATCTGGAACAAAGCGCTCAAAAGAGCAGGATCATAAATGGAATATAAGACAGCTTGTAGCTATCGGACTACAGGAGTATTAAAAAAGCCGCTATCTAGATGCAGTGTTTTTACATTTATTTTAAGAGAATCAATTTCCGCTAATAAATAGGTAATAATAGAGACACTCGTATCAAATCTACGAACACCTATTATGGCAAGATCCACACGCTTATTATTGTTAATAACATATAAAGTTGCATAGGCACACAATGAATTTATGCCAGATTTATTTTGACTTTGATATATGTAGGGTAATTCCTCCGATATCGGCTGAGCCTAGTAGCAGATTCAATTTAAATCAATAGCTATTTTTAAAGAATTGTTTTTAACCCCAGAGGAATTCCGCTTTTCAATGCTTGATTTATTTGTGGCTCTAATTCGTCAGAATTATTGATTTTCTTCAGATGATATCTAATATCATTTGCTGTAGTGATATTTTTGAAAATTTCAGCTGTGTTCTAAGGCTATCCCTACTACTTGCTGCTTTTACTAGAATTTAAAATAACGTTTCTTGGTCACATCCACCTTGAGTTTCAATTGACGAATTCTCTGCTAAACACTCAAGAACTTTCTCAAGGGTTTCCGAATCCGTTAAAGCCAGATGTTCTGATGGAAATGTCAATTGATTTCAGCCAAAATCCTACACATTACTTTCATTATTTCATCTTTAGAAAATTCTGATAGCACTATAAGTATTAGTTATACCACTACTAATCAGTACTTATACAATAAATATTGCATAAGTACTGATTAGCGAGCACTCTTCTGAGAAAAACTTTTTGGTTTACTGATAACTAACTATCTTTACTCTATATCTCCATAAATTATTTTCTTTTCAGCATATGAATATCCTAATTTTTCACTTTTAAAAAATTCTGATCCTGCTAAACTTATCACTAAGCTTTTTGCTGATTTTATCGTAACTACTAATCGAGTTAACCATTTGATACTGCGTATTAAATTGATATTTGATTCTGTATATGTGCTATCTGCTACTATTAAACTATCAATTTATATTCTTTTATGATATTCGACTGCGATTTCTCCAAACCTTTTAGAATCAACTTCATTTCCTGATAATGACTTGATATATGTTGGTATATCTTCATTTCCTCAACATACTAATACTGTGATAAAGTCGCTGTCTTACCTTCTATAACTAAGTCCCAGCCACCCTGCTGGTTATTTTGGGCTTGTTCTGCCAATATTTGATTGTTGCGACCGCTCGCCTCTTTCCGCGATACTTCCATTTGTTCTTTTGTTGGTCTTTCTGTAAAACCTCCCAAACAGACAATAGCTATCCTCAAAGATACTAAAACCAGGTTTTTGAAGATATTCAATGCAACTACAGTCAAACTACTACTTGAGAAAGTTTACAAAATGGTAGTAACTAAGTTTAAAATAGCACCATAGTACAGTTTTACACAGTGATTTGATATTATTCAAAACTGGGGACTGGGGAACATGAGGGAGATGGGGAAGTAATTTTCCTAATGCCTAATGACCAATGACCACTGACTACTAACATTTATGATGTTACAAGTACAAAACGGCACTTACGAATCTAAAACACAAGAAATTGCTAAAGAATTTCTCGCTGCTACTCAGGAAAATCGCTCTTTTTTGGCTTCTTTAGGCGATCAAATGCGGTGGGATGATAAATTACTCGCTTGGGCTATGAGTAATCCAGGTTTGCGGGTACAATTATTCCGGTTTATTGATACTTTACCTGCTTTAAATAGCAAAGCAGAAATTGCGTCCCATTTGCAAGAATATTTGGGTGATCAGTTGGTGGAATTACCTGCAGCTTTGAAGGGGATGTTAAATTTTGCCAACGCTGATTCTATGCCAGCACAGGTAGCAGCAAGAACAGTGGAAACTGCCGTGCAAACTTTGGCACATAAATATATTTCTGGGGAAAATATTTCCCAGGTTATCAAGACTTTGGAAAGACTAAGAAAGGAAAAAATGTCTTTCACTATTGATTTACTTGGAGAAGCGGTAATTACCGAAACAGAAGCGGAGTCTTATTTACACAGATACTTGGATTTAATGCAGCAATTGGTAGCAGCATCCAAAAATTGGGCTAATATTCCCAGTATTGATGAAGCAGACGGTCAGAAAGTTCCTAAAGTTCAGGTTTCTGTGAAATTAACGGCGTTTTATTCCCAGTTTGATCCTTTAGATGCTCAAGGTAGTGAAGAGAAAGTTAGCGCTCGCATTAGGATTTTATTACGTCGCGCTCAAGAATTAGGTGCAGCAGTCCATTTTGATATGGAACAATACGCCTATAAGGATATTACCTTTAATATTCTCAAAAAACTTTTACTGGAAGAAGAATTCCGTCAGCGTACCGATATTGGCATGACGATTCAAGCATATCTGCGCGATAGTGAACAAGATGCTAGAGATATCATTGCTTGGTTAAAACAACGTGGTTATCCTTTGACCATACGTTTGGTTAAAGGTGCTTATTGGGATCAGGAAACTATTAAAGCAGAACAAAAACATTGGCTCCAACCAGTATATAACGATAAAGCTACAACAGATGCCAATTTCGAAGCAATTACAGAAATATTGCTAGAAAATCATCAATATGTCTATTCTGCCATTGGTAGTCATAATATGCGATCGCAATCTCGCGCCATAGCAATAGCCGAAACTCTCCAACTTCCTCGTCGTTGCTTGGAATTGCAAGTTTTATACGGCATGGGTGACAAAATCGCTAAAGCCTTAGTAGATAAGGGTTATCGAGTTCGGGTTTATTGTCCCTACGGTGATTTGTTACCGGGAATGGCTTATTTAATTCGTCGATTGTTGGAAAATACCGCTAATAGTTCCTTTTTACGGCAGAGTCTCGAAAACCGTCCGGTTGAGGAATTGTTAGCACCTCCAATTCCATCTTCCCCCTCCCTTGCGGGGGGGATTGAGGGAAGGTTTATTAGTGTCGCGGATACGGATTTTGCTGAAGAGAAAAAAAGGAATAAATCGAGCTTAGCTTTTGCAGGTGTGCGTCAGCAGTTGGGTAAAACTTATTTACCTTTTGTAAATGGTGAATATGTCAATACAACAACGTTTGTTGATTCTCTTAATCCTTCTAATTTTAGTGAAGTAGTTGGAAAAATTGGGTTATTAAGCATTCAACAAGCTGAACAAGCTATGCAAGCTGCTAAAGCTGCTTTTCCCGCTTGGAAGAAAACCCCTGTGAAAGAGCGTGCGGATATTTTGCGGAAAGCTGCCGATTTGATGGAACAACAACGCGCTGAACTTTCTGCGTGGATGGTTTTAGAAGTGGGAAAACCTGTTAAAGAAGCTGACGCCGAGGTTTCGGAAGCAATAGATTTTTGTCTTTATTATGCTAACGAGATCGAACGTCTTGACAAAGGTGTAATCTATGATGTATCTGGAGAAACTAATCGTTATATTTACCAGCCTAAAGGAATCGCGGTGGTAATTTCTCCCTGGAATTTCCCATTATCTATTGCTTGCGGGATGACAGTTGCTGCATTGGTTTCTGGGAATTGTACTTTGCTTAAGCCTGCGGAAACGTCTTCTGTAATTACTGCGAAGTTAACAGAAATTTTGATAGCAGCAGGAATACCAAAAAGTGTTTTTCAACACCTTACTGGTAAGGGTTCTCAAGTTGGTGCCTATTTAGTCAATCATCCTGATACACATGTGATTGCTTTTACTGGTTCTCAGGAAGTTGGTTGTCGAATTTACGCAGAAGCAGCAATTTTAAAACCTGGTCAAAAGCACCTCAAAACAGTAATTGCCGAAATGGGTGGCAAAAATGCCCTCATTGTTGATGAAAGTGCTGATTTAGACCAAGCTGTAATTGGAGTTGTGCAATCTGCTTTTGGTTACAGTGGCCAAAAATGTTCAGCTTGTTCACGAGTAATTGTGCTGGAACCGATTTATCATGCTTTTTTACAAAGATTGGTGGAAGCGACTAAATCTTTAAACATCGGAGAAGCGGAGTTACCAAGTACCCAGGTTGGTCCTGTGATTGATGTCAATGCACGCGCTCGCATTTTGGAATATATTGAGATTGGGAAAAAAGAAGCAACATTAGCTTTGGAATTACCCGCACCCAACCAAGGATATTTTATCGGACCAGTGATTTTTTCTGAAGTTCCTGCTAATGGAGTCATAGCCCAACAGGAAATATTTGGCCCTGTTTTAGCAGTAATTCGAGTTAAGGATTTTCAAGAAGCTTTAGAAGTTGGCAATGGCACAAATTACGCTTTAACTGGTGGTCTTTATTCTCGTACTCCTTCCCACATCCAGCAAGCACAAGCCGAATTTGAAGTTGGCAATTTATACATTAATCGTACCATCACCGGAGCGATCGTCGGCCGTCAACCTTTTGGTGGGTTTAAACTTTCTGGTGTAGGTTCAAAATCAGGAGGTCCAGATTATTTATTACAGTTCCTAGAACCGCGACATATCACAGAAAATATCCAACGTCAAGGTTTTGCACCTATTGAGGTTTCTGAGTAATTACATGAAACACATACCCCTAAATCCCCCTTTTTAAGGGGGACTTTTTCTTATCCTGTAAATCCTGAAATTCTGGATATCCTGCTTCAGACAAATGGTAATATTTTTATGCTACAAGATTAAACTAGGATATATCTATTATTTATGGGTAGAAAAGATGATATTAAATAACTTGATTCCATTGCTAGAGAATTTACTATGACATTACAAATTCACAGCAGATTGTAGGTAAAAGATGTACAGAATTTACTAACAAAGGTGTATAGTAAGAAACTTTCCAGCCTATTCCCTGTTTCCTACTGTAATTCTTTGGTGAATTTCTAACTAGAACGACGTGAAGAAAACCAAAAGTATGTAGCAAAATGTAAAGTACCGTGAAAACCTCTTCACTCTTCCCTTGTTATAACGACAGTTTTTAACGCCCACTTACTTATACTGGCACTATTATAGCAGCCCTACTAAAGGCGAGCGCAGATAAAGCATATAAATCTTAACTTATGCCGATTTTATACAATCTTTGTGTATAAGTTAAGTGTAGAGATTCGGAATTATAACATCCTCAAGATAGATATCTTCCCACTGAAACTATGTAACTATGAGAATAGAATGGCTATTAAGAAAAGTAGAAAACTTTTTCTATTTTCAACTCCAGGCCTCTGACTAATAATTTCTTAATGGTATAAGCTCCCAGATTTATCCGTGGAATCAATCCAAAATCCAAAATCCTGTTAGAGGATGACTTCTGAACTCCTATCGCAGGAGGTGGAACTATGATAGATAAAAATATAAGAATTGTCTCTTTAATTCCTAGTGCCACAGAAATAGCTGCTACTCTGGGTTTACAATATGCTATTGTGGGGCGATCACATGAATGTGACTATCCTCCAGAAATAGCTCACCTGCCAGTTTGTACGCAAGCACGTTTGAATGGTAATGCTGATAGCAGTTCTATTCACAACGAAGTCGATAATATATTGCTATCTGCTCTGAGCATCTACAAAATTAAAGTTGATGTTTTAGAACAATTGCAACCTACCCACATTCTCACCCAAGACCAGTGTGATGTTTGTGCTGTTAGTTTACCAGAAGTAGAAAAAGCTGTTGCCCAACTGACCTACACCACACCCCAAATAATTTCTTTACAACCCAGTACACTGCGGGATGTATGGGCAGATATTGAACGAGTCGGTCAAACATTTGGGATTAATTCAGTAGAAATACTAGAAAATTTAGAGGCCCGTGTAAAAATATGCAATCGCAAAATCCAAGGACTTTCGATCACAGAAATGCCTACAGTTACTTGTATCGAATGGACTGATCCTTTGATGGTGGCTGCTAATTGGATTCCTGAACTCATTCATCTTGCTGGTGGACAGACATTATTTAGCGGTATCGGTCAACCTTCAGCACCTTTAAGCTGGGACACATTAATTGCGATTAATCCCGATGTAATTATTTTTATGCCCTGTGGCTTTGATTTACAACGAACTTACCAAGAAGTAAAACTGTTAACTCAGCGTCCAGACTGGGAAAAATTACACGCATTTAAAGCTGGTAGAGTCTACATCACAGATGGTAACGCTTACTTTAACCGTCCTAGTCCACGCCTAGTAGATTCTGTAGAAATATTAGCAGAAATTTTGCACCCAGACATTTTTGAATATGGTTATAAAGGTACTGGTTGGCAAAATTTATAAAACCTAAATCACTCCCATTCCTGGGATAAGTGAGACTTATAAAAAGAATAATCAATCTACCACTTTTTGGGAAGGCTTCGTTTACATCAAGCATCATCATTCCTTGATAGTACAAGCCCCCATATTTATCCCTATAATCAATGCAAAATCCTGTTAGAGTAAGCCACAAAATAAATGAGCCTGTGTTCATTATCTGTATCCCTTTGGGACACTGCGTGAATGCGAAGCCTGGCATATGAATCCTAGGTCGTCATGCAACCTATAGCCATGTTTAGCAAGCATTTCGGAAGATTCTTTTCTACACTTATTGAGGATAACCCGCATCAACTTGCACCTTCACAAAGATACAGCAGATTGCAGATCAATGAGGTACAGAATCTAAATTGAAACCTAGACAGTAAGAGAGTTTTACTCCTGACTCCTGACTCCTGACTCCTGACTCCTGACTCCTGACTCCTGATGTATTAGCCAAGATATATTAGCTTATTGCTAACTCGGTTTCTGGGTCAAAAAAGTGAATTTTTTCAGGAATAAATGATAACCACAGTTGTTCACCCAGACTAATGAATCTATCCGGGGGAACTCGCACTTGCAAAGATTGACCTTCTGGACTTGATGATTCAGGATCAAAAATCCTGATAGATAAAAAACTATCATTTCCTAAATTTTCTAC
The DNA here is from genome assembly GCF_000196515.1 of 'Nostoc azollae' 0708. Classification (NCBI taxonomy): domain Bacteria; kingdom Bacillati; phylum Cyanobacteriota; class Cyanophyceae; order Nostocales; family Nostocaceae; genus Trichormus; species Trichormus azollae. The sequence continues at coordinate 3,238,183 of NC_014248.1, read as the reverse complement.
CAAATCTACTTTAATTGGTAGATTTTTGGTTGCAGGTACACTCAAAGTTAAATGTTCTGGACGAATACCTAAAATTAAAGTTTTTCCATCGTATTTTTGTAAGAGTTTTCCCCACATTTCTGGAAGAGTGAAACGAAAGTTAAGATGGGTAATTAATAAAGGTGCGTGAAATTCTACCGGGATGAAATTCATTGGTGGTGAACCAATAAATTCGGCTACAAAGCGGTTAGCAGGGTGGTTGTAAAGTTCTAATGGTGGTGCGACTTGCTGGATTTGACCCCCATACATGATCGCAATGCGATCGCCCATTGTCATTGCTTCAGTTTGATCATGGGTGACATAAATCGTTGTTGTTCCCAACTGACGCTGCAATTTGACGATTTGGGCGCGAGTTTCAGCCCGTAATTTAGCATCTAAGTTTGATAATGGTTCATCCATTAAAAATACTTGAGGATTCCGGGCGATCGCCCTTCCTAATGCTACCCGTTGTCTTTGTCCTCCAGATAACTGTTTAGGTAAGCGATTTAATAAAGTTTCAATTTGTAATAATTGGGCAACATTCCACACTTGTTGTTCTACAGTTCGTTCTTTTGGAGAAAGATAACGCAGTCTTTGGGGTAATTTTCTGGTCATTCCCACCAGTAGATTTTCTCCCCACTGACGTAGCAGGGGTGAAGAAACTGTTTCTCTATTTCCAAATCGACGACGCAACCCAAAAGCAATGTTTTCATAAACTGTCATGTGGGGATAGAGGGCGTAATTTTGGAACACCATGGCGATGTCACGTTCTTTGGGAAGTAAATCATTAATCAAGCGATACCCTTGGTCAGCTTCGCTATCGCCCACCCAGATATTACCCGCAGTCATCACCTCTAACCCTGCTATTAACCGGAGCAAGGTACTTTTACCGCAACCAGAAGGTCCCACCAGCACCATAAATTCACCATCCGCGATGGTTAAATTAATTCGCCGTAGGACATTAATATTATCTGCACCTTCCTTTCCTAGTAATGACATCTGTGTAGTCACACCTTCCCCCTTACGAGGAGGAAAACTTTTATAAACGTTTTCTAATACAACTTGTGCCACAGGTAATTATACCAATTCAAAATAGTGATTACAACAGGTTACACCAACGAAATTCAAACTTCATAAAGTTAGACCTTACAGCATATTGCAGATCAATGAGGTACAGAACCTAAATTGAAACCTAGACAGCAAGAGAGTTTTACTCCTGACTCCTGACTTCTGCTGTATCTGCTCCTCTAGAGTTAAATTAGAGTTTAAATCCTAAGTTTCATCTTGTTTATCCTTAATTTCTATAAGTTCTGATTCTGAGAAGAGATTAGTTAATTTTAGTTAATTATGCCAAATGCATAAAAATCATTTTTACCAACTCAGTAGGAGTAAAAGGTTTAGTTAAATAACCAGAGGCTCCCACCATTCGGGCTTTTACTTTATCAACAATTCCTTTGCTTCCTGTAACAAAAATAATGGGAATTTCCTGAAACATTGAATTATTACGGATTATTTTACATAACTCATAACCATCAATTCCTGCCATATTGAGATCCAACAAAATCAAATCCGGTTTATGTCTAATAATAGACATAACTGCTTTGATTGGATCATTAATCGTGACTACCGCAACATTTTCACCTTCTAAACAACGGCTGATTTCTTTAAGAATGGTTGGACTATCATCTACAGAGATAATTTTGTAGGTTTCCTTAGGACTTATAGTAGTCGTATTTACGGTTTCGTTTTCAGCCTCTATGTTATTTAGTATGTTTAGTTGCTTATGGTTCTCTGTTCGTAAAGTAGAAATTTCAGGTACATGGTTTTCTACAGCAGGATTATCATCTGCTAACGCTTCTACATCAGATTCTTCCTCATTAATTACTAGTGTGCTATATGTAGAAGATATAGAAACATCTTCAAAAGTCTTAGGCAATTGATCAAATGGAGGGTCTGGTTCATGGAGAATAACCGAACCCTGAAGTATATAAGGGTATAAAGTTCGAGCCAGTTCTACTTCATCTACATTCATAATTACAGCCAAATGACGCAGGCTAAAGCCCTTCATCCAAGTTGTCATATTCTGCTGTAATTCTGGTAGTTGTTTGTTATAAAACCTGCTGTTAATCAACAAGTATGGACGCTGATAGGGAGAAGATATTTGCGGAGCGCAGGATTGCCAACTTTGTAAACGCTTTTGGCAAATGTCTATAATGTTTTCTGTATCCAACTTGCAAAGTTTAGGAAGGCTCTTTACTCGTTCTGTTAATACATAGGTTGCTTCTTTCATCAACATAAATGATTCAATTACTTCTTTTACTAACTCTTGAATTAGTAATGCTGCCTGGTGAGAAGGTAAATGTTTTTGCGTCACTAGCCAGTGAATTCCTTGATATTCTGGCGGTTCACTCAGTAAATCATACTCAGGTTTGCTTAACTGAGTTTGCCAATCAGGTTCAAAAGTCAAGCGTAATTGTACACGAACTTCATTAGTTAGTGGAGAAATTTGCTGATTCAGACGACGTATATGTCGTTCTAATCTATCAAAAGGTTCTACTGAATGGGTAGCATAAATAATTTTACCTTGCTCTAAGTATATTGACCACAGTACTGAGTTGTGCGAAACCTGTAAACAAGTAGTATCAGAGGAATTAGTTAACTGTCTTAATAGACGTTCAGGAGATAGTTTGCTAAATGTGCCAGTATTATTCATATTTTTACAGTTTTCTCTAAGAACTTAACTTTCTATTGAGAAAGAGGAATTTTGGGGTTAAGTATTGTCTTTCCTTCTGTAAGAATTCAGGAGTCAGGAGTCAGGAGTCAGAATGTTTGACAAATTGGTTGATTATCAAATAAGTATTTTTGGCGGGCGTTAGCCTGAAAAAGCTGACTGCTTATGGCTGTTCGCGTAGCGTGCCGTTAGGCATTAGCTGAATGCTTACTCCCTGCTATATTTCTCTATCAACCAATTATATATCGGTAAATTTTATGTTATATAAAAGCGAAGACCAGTTTCCATTTTTACATAGTAATAATCAGCAAATTACCCACTTAATTATGATTACTTAGGGGTCTTGAATCAGGAAATTTTCCACATAAAATCTTTAAAATTTTTCTTTATGTAAATGTATATATTGATTATTATATTCTTAATTTGTTGAAAATAAATTATGGTAGCTCCACTACAACAGGTAATGTTCATACCTCCTAATCATTCGCCTCTACTAAAGTATATGGTGATTCAAGTTTCCTGAAATAGAGAATTTGGTGAGAATAATTGAATTAATGAAATTTAAGCGCTCTAGAGCAAAATACCATAGTTCTAGTCGTACTAGTCTAGGAAACTATATACTTTGAGAAAAGGAAATTAAAACGTTGGACTATAACATAACACAAAAGGTTATGCTGGATACGCTAAAATTAGATGAAGTCGTAGAATTTGCAGAAAATCCAGAACCACGTTGTCCCTGTGTGCTATTGCTAGACACATCTGGATCAATGCAAGGAGAACGAATTGAGGCTCTAAATCAGGGTCTGCTAACTTTTAAGGATGAACTAGTAAAAAATTCCTTGGCAGCTAGAAGGGTAGAAGTAGCAATTATCACATTTGATAGTCATGTTAATGTGGTGCAAGATTTTGTAACCGCAGACCAGTTCAACCCACCTATTCTAACAGCCCAAGGGCTAACAACAATGGGGGCTGGAATTAATAAATCTTTAGAAATAATTCAAGAACGTAAATCCCAGTATCGTACTAATGGGATTGCTTATTACCGTCCTTGGGTATTTATGATTACAGATGGTGAGCCGCAAGGTGAGCTAGATAATGTGATTGAGCAAGCTGTACAGCGTCTACAAGGAGATGAAGCGAATAAACGAGTTGCCTTTTTTACGGTAGGAGTAGAAAATGCGAATATGACCCGTTTAAATCAAATAGCCGTGCGTGCTCCTATCAAACTTCAAGGATTAAACTTTATTGAAATGTTTGTTTGGCTTTCAGCCAGTATGTCAGCCGTCTCTCATTCCAAAGTAGATGAGCAAGTAGCACTACCACCAATTGGTTGGGGATCCGTTTAGGAGTTATCAATTATAGCAGGGAATAGGCAACAGGTAGAACTGATAACTCTTGACTGTGTGCTGTTGGGGTAATTAAAATTACAGCTACTTAGCTGTGAACAACAAATTTATGAACATACCAAAACAGATTACTAAATGGCGGATAGTAGCCGCATCTGTGTGTGGTACGAGCCACATTAAAAACCAGCAGTTATGTCAGGATGCTCACCATTGGCAAGTATTAGCAAATAATGTATTGGTTATAGCAGCAGCAGATGGGGCAGGTTCTGCAACATTGGGAAAAATGGGAGCAATGATTGCTGTAGAGACAGCCACAGAATATATCTCACACAGTGAAATTAGCCATAAAACCTTTGCTGAGGATGGTTTTTTGCGTGATTTGCTAACTGATGCCATGTTAGCAGCCAAAAAAGCAGTAGAAGATCAGGCAGATTTGTATCACCATCAGCCCCATGATTTAGCTACTACCTTAATTATTGCGATCGCCACACCAAAAATTGTAGCAGTAGCCCAAATCGGTGATGGTTTAGCCGTAGCTAAGGATAGCAGAGGCAACCTAATAGCACTGACCATTCCTAGCAGCGGTGAATATATTAATGAAACCACATTTTTAACTTCACCTGATGCCTTAGATACGGCACAATTCAGAATACTGCGGCAAGAAATAGTGAATCTTAGTGTTCTTACAGATGGACTACAAATGCTAGCTTTGAATATGCTAGTGGGTGAACCGCACAAACCGTTTTTCTTTCCTTTATTCGATTTTGTCGCCAATGCCGAGGATAAGACCATCGCCAAAGAACAGTTGATAAAGTTTTTATGTTCAGAGCGCATTACCCAAAGGACTGATGATGATTTGACCTTGGTTATAGCGGCATTAAGAAAGCCCTGAAGGTAAAAACAACGCAGTCACAAGTATTTAGCCCCCTCGTTACAAAAGGAATAAACACGAAAAATCACATCCTGTTCCCTATTTCCCTGACTGTTGACTAATTTTAACCACCATTCTTAAGCACATATTCCACCATGCAGGTACTACGTTGTCTTCCCAAGCAAGAAACTCTCAATCTCACTGTTAGTTTGGGGCGTGGCGGTGAAGCTTGTGTCTATACAGTGCCATCAGATGAAAATTTAGTGGCAAAAATTTATCATAAGCCAATTGATACCTATGCTCAAAAACTTCAGGCCATGATAGCTAATCCCCCCGAAAACCCTACAGCTAATTTGGGGCATATTTCCATCGCTTGGCCACAGGAATTGTTGGAAGCTGTGGATGGTAGCGGTAGTATCATTGGCTTTTTAATGCCGCGCATTCGGGGAATGCGGCCGATTATGGATTTTTACAATCCGGGGAACCGACGTCAAAATTTCCCATTATTTAATTATCAATATTTATTGCGTACTGCTCGCAATCTATCGGCCGCTTTTGCAGCTCTACACGCCAGCCAATACTGCATTGGGGACGTAAATGAATCAAATATTCTGGTGAGTAATACTGCATTAATAACCTTAGTAGATACAGATTCATTTCAAGTACGTGATCCAGAGAAAAATATTGTCTATCGTTGTTCAGTAGGTAAACCGGAGTATACACCTTCAGAATTACAGAATAAAACTTTTGCTGACTATGATCGGGAAAGTCATCATGATTTATTTGGGTTAGCAGTGCTAATATTTCAATTATTAATGGAAGGTACTCACCCATTTTCTGGAATTTTTCAAGGTTTATTTGATCCACCGGGTTATGAAGCCAGAATAGTTGCTGGTCATTTTACTTACAGTCAAAAGCAGAAAGTTCCCTATTTACCTACTCCTATTGCACCTGCTTGGCAGATGCTTCATCCCCGTTTACAGGAACTGTTTGTGCGTTGTTTTGAAGATGGTCACAACAGTCCTCAATTGCGTCCTACTGCTCAAACCTGGTTATCTGCGATCGCAGAGGCTGAGGAGAGTCTTGTCACTTGTTCTCTAAACCCCCAGCATCTTTACCATAATCACCTCAATAAATGTCCTTGGTGTGAACGTGCTTCCCAATTAGGTGGACGTGATCCTTTTCCATCACTGGAGGCGATCGCTTGTGGAGAGCATCTCAAACCACGTTGCAAATCTAAAAAGTACCATCTCCCAATTCCTCGTATACGCAAGCCAGCTATTTCTCCATCTCCTCTACATCATTGGCAACCAATACTTACTGCCAATCTTTCTGCTTATCAAGCAGCTAAAAAACCAAACAAAACAAGGTTTTATACTATTATTTTTTGCTTGTTAGGTTTTGGTTTATTAGGATATCTCGACATAATGATTAAATTCACTCGTCCTTTTATTTCCCAAAATCCTTATACCCAACAATCCTTAATATCTCACTTAGGAAATAATAGTATTCAGACTGACAGTCTCACCTTTATTGATTACTATGACCGGGGTAATGAAGCTTATCAAAAGCGAGACTATGAACAAGCAATCGAAAATTTCACCCAAGGAATTAAAAAAAAATCTACTTTTTCTAAGTTCTATATCAATAGAGGTAATGCCCGCTATAATCTGAACGATTATGAAGGAGCATTAGCAGACTATAACCAGGCGCTAAAAATTAATCCCCAGGAAGTGAAAGCACTAGTCAATAGGGGTAATGCTTATTATATGCTGGCTGATTATAGTAGCGACCCTGAACAAGAATATCAAAAAGCTATCAACAATTTCAACACTGCTATTCACATCAATGTACGTGATACTGAAGCTTATATTAGACGAGGTATTGTGCGTTCTCAAATGGCTAAATATAGCAGTAATTATCAACACGAATACCAGAAATCTATTGCAGATTTTACTGAAGCAATTAAACTCAATACCTCCAAAGCAGAAGCTTATTTTCAGCGTGGTCTTGCCCGTTATCAATTTGCCCAATATAGCAGTAATTATGCTAGAGAATATAAACAGGCAATTGTAGATTTTACCCAAGCAATAAATATCAATCCACGCATGGCTAAAGTTTATCTCAAACGGGGTATGGTTCATTATGAACTAGCACAATACGGTGAAAATACAGTCCAACAAAACCATGCTCAAGCCATTGAAGATTTAGAAAAATCCGCTCAAATTTACCTTGAAGATGAGGATATGGATAACTACCAGCAAGCCCTCAGTAATATTTGTGTTATTGTCTCCAAAAAGTGTGATACTTTATTCCAAAGTTCCACAAGTTTTAACCAAGTTCAACCTTGATATAGTCGGTGACAGATAACAATCAAAAACTTTTTCAGATTTGAGACTATTCTGACCTATTTATAACTCCTACCTCATGGCTAACCCCACACTACCCTATCACGAATAAATCTTTACACTCAACCTTCAATACTTACAAACTACCCCTCTCAAGATACTTAATATTAGTTAGAGGGTATTTAATTTATATTAAATTTATTAATCTTCATTAAATGTATATATGTGAGGTATAACCACTGGTGTTCATAAATTTTTTACTTTTTTACATATAAAATATCTTAAATTTACTAATTCTTGATAATTTTTCAGCAGTTTCCAGTTAAATTATTTCTAGGTTAGTCATAGAGAGAAGTGTATAGAAGTTGATTTTTTATCTAGATTATTCCTCTATTTGTGGTGCATCCTCCTCATCCCTAAAAACTCAAATAATAACCTAAATAAAATAAATCTTTAAGGTGATTGCATGAAAGCAGTGATTTTGGCTGGCGGACTGGGTACACGCCTCAGTGAAGAAACGAGTATCAGGCCGAAGCCGATGGTTGAGATTGGAGGTAAGCCAATTCTCTGGCATATCATGAAGATATATTCGGCTCATGGTATTAATGAATTTATCATCTGTTGCGGGTACAAAGGTTACATCATCAAGGAGTATTTTGCTAACTACTTCTTATATATGTCAGATGTGACTTTTGATATGCGCTTTAACCAGATGAGTATACATTCTGGGTATGCTGAACCCTGGCGAGTTACCTTAGTTAATACAGGTGATAATACCATGACAGGTGGACGTTTAAGAAAAGTCAGAGAACATATTGGTAATGAAACTTTTTGCTTTACTTATGGTGATGGTGTTAGTGATGTAAATATCACTGAACTCATAAAGTTTCATAAAGAACAAAAAACGTTAGCAACATTAAGCGCAGTCCAACCAGTAGGAAGGTTTGGTGCAATTTCCCTAGGACAAGAGCAAACTAGAATTACTAGTTTTAGAGAAAAACCGGAAGGCGACGGTGCGTGGATTAATGGCGGTTATTTTGTGCTTGAACCTGAAGTAATTAACTTCATTACTGATGAATCTACCGTTTGGGAACAAGAGCCATTGGAAAAATTAGCTGATATGGAACAACTTTCAGCTTTTAGACATAATGGGTTTTGGCAACCAATGGATACTTTAAGAGATAAACAATACTTAGAAGGGCTATGGGAAAATGATGAAGCGCCTTGGAAAGTGTGGTAATAAAAATTAGGATTTCTCGAAGTTTCACACTAAAGTCCTAGGGTGATTCAGCCGTGATATATTGGCTAATATCAACAGATTCTCAACATCTGATACACCATACTAATATATGAGTTGCATAAGTGCTGACAATAGTAGATTTTAGAACTTAGATTTTCGATTGGGGAAAAATTACTAATGTATGATTTTACGATTATTGGTGGGGGGATAGTTGGACTTTCTACAGCTATGGCTTTAGGCGATCGCTATCCCCATGCCAAGATTTTAGTCTTAGAAAAAGAAAGTCAATGGGCATTTCACCAAACAGGTAATAATAGCGGCGTAATTCATTCGGGAATTTACTACAAACCAGGCACCTTTAAAGCTCAATTTTGCCGTGAAGGCAGTCGTTCAATGGTTGAATTCTGCCAAAAGCATGATATTGAGCATGACCTTTGTGGTAAAGTGATTGTAGCCACAGAATCACAAGAACTCCCACGTTTAGAGAACCTCTACAAACGAGGTTTAGATAACGGCATAGCACTGCAAAGAATTAGTCCCGAAGAAGTTAAAGAGATTGAGCCTCATGTTAGTTGTGTAGGTGGAATTCGCGTATTATCTACAGGCATTGTTAATTACAAACAAGTTTGTTTAAAATACGCTGAAGTTATTCAAAAACAAGGGGGAGATTTATGCCTCAATACCAAAGTTAACCAAATCTTCCAAAGAGGTAAAAACCAAGTAATTGATACCAGCAAGGGTAATTTTGAAACTAAATTTGTGATCAATTGTGCCGGATTGCATAGTGATCGCATTGCAAAATTAGGTAAAGTAAATCCCCAAGCAAAAATCGTCCCGTTCCGTGGTGAATACTACGAACTCACACCCGCAAAATGCTATCTCGTCAAAACCTTGATTTACCCAGTTCCTAACCCGGACTTTCCCTTTTTGGGTGTTCACTTCACGCGCATGATTGACAATAGCGTTCACGCAGGGCCAAATGCAGTTCTCAGTCTCAAACGCGAAGGTTATAAGAAAACCGATTTTGACCTGAGAGATTTTGCCGAAGTAATCACCTATCCGGGATTCTGGAAACTAGCCGCCAAACACGCTGACGAAGGCATTCAAGAAATTATTCGTTCCTTTAGTAAAGCCGCCTTTGTGAGAAGTTTGCAAAAACTAATTCCCGAAGTTCAAGCAGAAGATTTAGTCCCAACCCATGGAGGAGTTCGCGCCCAAGCATTAATGAATAATGGCTCATTAGTAGACGATTTTTTAATCATCCAAGGTGATAACTCCATTCATGTTTGCAATGCACCCTCTCCCGCAGCTACATCTTCTCTAGAAATTGGTAAAGCGATTGTCACTCAAATATCGCAACAGTCTCATTTACATCGGAACAGTCTCATTTACAAAGCTTAGTAGCCTAAACCAAATTTAGAATGGGAATTTGTGGAAAATTTCATCCGTATTAATCTATGTTAATTTGCGGTTAATTAGTCATGCTCTACATCTGAAACCAAAAGTAACTCCATACCTCAAGATATTTAAAAATCATGAAAATATTAGTCACAGGAACAGAAGGATATCTCGGTTCTTTACTACCTTCTTTATTAATTGCTAAAGGTCACGAAGTGAGCGGACTAGACACAGGTTTTTATAAAGTTGGTTGGCTATATAACGGAACTAACATCACAGCTAAAACCCTCAACAAAGATATTCGCAATATTATTCCTGAAGATTTAGAAGGTGTGGATGCAATAGTTCATATGGCGGAACTTTCTAATGATCCCGCTGGACAATTAGCACCTCACATTACCTATGAAATTAATCATTTAGGTTCTGTTCATCTAGCTAACTTAGCGAAAAGAATGGGGGTACGTCGCTTTCTTTATATGTCTTCTTGCAGTGTTTATGGTGTTGCCAGTGAAGGTGATGTCACAGAAGAATCACCTGTTAATCCGCAAACAGCTTACGCAGAATGCAAAACATTAGTAGAGAGAGATATTAAACCATTAGCTGATGATGATTTCTCTCCTACATTTATGCGAAATGCTACCGCTTTTGGTGCTTCTCCAAGAATGCGATTTGACATTGTTTTAAACAATCTATCTGGTTTAGCATGGACTACCAAAGAAATTAAAATGACCAGTGATGGTACTCCTTGGCGGCCATTAGTTCATGCTTTAGATATTTGTCAAGCTATTATTTGTGCCTTGGAAGCACCAAGAGATATTGTCCACAATCAAGTTTTTAACGTTGGAGATACAGCGAATAACTATCGCGTTAAAGAAATCGCCGAAATCATTGCTGATACTTTCCCTAGTTGTAAATTAACCTTTGGTAATAACGGTTCAGACAATCGTAGCTATCGAGTATCTTTCGAGAAAATCAACACAGTCCTACCCGGATTTAAGTGTGAATGGAATGCTCAAACTGGCGCTAAACAACTATTTGATTTATTCAGTCAAATTGACATGACTGAAGATACTTTCTTGTTTAGAGGATTCACAAGATTAAAGCAGCTAGAGTATCTGATTCGCACTCAACAAATTGATCAAAATTTCTTCTGGGCTAAATGCGATAATGTAGTAGTTTAAGTTTCTGAGTCGAAAAATTTGGTTCGGAAAGCCATCATTTACAAGCTAGTGGAGTACGGCGTAAATAAAGCAACGATTCCAAATCTCTGAAAACTAACGACGTATACATTTTGAGTTTTGTTAGCGTAGCTCTTCTGAAAGAAGCATTTTGAATTCACAGCGTTACTAGTTTTCTCAAGTTCGCCTATGAAATCCAGCAGCATCAAATATGAATAAATTACTTACAGTTGGTATTCCTAGATTCAATCGCGCCACCTTTTTAGAGCAACAACTCTCTTGGTTAGCAAAAGCTATTAAGGGTTTTAAACCTCAATGTGAAATAAATATTTCTGATAATTCTTCCACATATAACACTCAAGAAATCATTAATAAATGGCAGACAATATTTAATCAGACTTCATTTATAACGAATAAAGGTATAAGTAATATTGGTGTAATGGCTAATATAGCTCATTGCTTTAAATCTGCTAGAACTGAATATGTTTGGGTAATTAGTGATGACGCTCGGATTCAAATAAGGACTTTAGGATATGTAATCAACAACCTGAAAACTCATCCAGAATTAGCATTATTAATTTTGGATTTCTCCTGGCTTTATTTAGGAAGTGGTAAACTAGCTCATGAACACTGCTTCACTGTTAAAGATGAAGAAACTGTATCTGGTTGTAAACCTCTGATTGAAAATTATTTACATTAGAACTTTGGTAGTCTGGGTTTTATGACTGCTCAAGTATACAAAACACAAGCAGTTCAATAGGCGTTAAGATCATAGATCTCTAGTGTAAATAACAGAGAATCTCAGGCCTATTGAAATGCATTTTCTGCTGATCAGGGAAGTGTAAAAATTACCACAGATGTTTATTTAGAAAATGCTTGCGGCATCAATTCTGCACCTGGGGAAAAACTACGGTTGAGGATGTATTATTTAGACTTAACCATGATGTATGTAAAACTCATAGAAATAGGCTATAGAGAAATATTTATTTTGCTACAAATTAATTATCGATCACTTTGCAGAAAACGATTTGAGGGTAGTTTTAGGTGCCGTGAGAAGATGGATTTTGACGACAATAAATATTGTCTATCATACTCTACTGAAGTTCAGTAGGTATATGTCGTTGGAGACTTCTTAATCATTCAGTAAAATAACCAATAAACATTTCAGTACAATAACCAATAAATAGGATGAGAATTCAAACAAATAGTAAATTTAAGATATTGACAATTGATCTAATCACCCATGAATAAATTATTGACCATTGCTATTCCTACTTATAATCGGGCAAATTCACTTGAGCGACAATTAGAGTGGCTTTCTAAAGCTATCAAAGGCTATGAATGTGAATGTGAGATATTAGTTTCTGATAATTGTTCGACTGACAACACTCAAGAAATTATCCAGAAATGGCAATATACTCTTAATAATATCACTTTTATATCTAATCGAAATAGTGAAAACTTAGGCGTAATGAGAAATATTATTTATTGCTTAAGTTCGGCAAATACAAAATATGTTTGGACAATTGGCGATGATGATCCCATTCAAGAAAGAGCAGTAAGTTATGTAATAGAGAAAATAAAAAGAATTGAGGATTTATCATTGGTTTTCCTCAATTTCTCTGGTAAAAATAAAATAACTGGTGAAGCAGTTCATCCACCGACAATTTGTGGTAATTGCTGGTTTGATGCTGATACTGAAAATGGTGAGGGTGATGGTAAAGCAATCTTTGAATATTGTTTTACTAAAAGTGTGGGAGCAGTCATTTTTCTCACTGCTACAATATATCGTACTGACTTAGTTAAACGCGCTCTACAAATTTGGCCAAATGCTATCAATAACTGGATATCTTTAGCATATTTAGCGGGTTATTGTGCTGCTAATGGCAAAATAATTGTCACTAAAGATACCTATCTGGAATGTATTATTGGTGTAAGTTATTGGCAAGAAGAGCCAAAATCTGCGCTATTAATGCAATATAAACACATCCCAGAAGTAATTTTAAAGCTGCAAGAGAACGGATATTCCAAGCAATTTTCTGGAAAAATGATGCTGCATAATTTCCGAGAAATTAACTTGAGAGTTTTCTTAGGTGCTTTGAGAAGATGGCCAGTTTCCGCTATTCAAACAGTCGTTCCTTTTTTAGCATTAGTGACTATTTCTGCTTTTGAAATCATGGCTTATCCAGAATTGAAAATTGCAGAATCTCAGCCAATATCTAACCAAATTGTCCGTAGTAATAAAGAATAAGGAAGGAGAAAGCTAGAAGTTCTATGATTATTACCAAGCTTAACGACAAAATAAGTAACCTGACTTCTGAGCTAGGTTATCGAATATCATTATTCAGGCACAGAAAAAATTTACCTGTATTATCTAATTCTGATCAATTAATTGCCAGGACTCTAACAGGGGAAGGTGTTTACATCACTTCTTTAGAGAAGTTAGGATTACCATCAACTGCAGAAATGTTAGATCGTGCTAACAGTTATGCAGCTATGATGAAAAGTCCAACGAATATGCAATCAAGATATGAATTACCCCAAATTTATACAGTTACAGATTTGCCAGAGTTTTTTACTTGGGGAATTGAAGAACGCCTACAAGATATCATCGAAAACTATATAGGATTACCTATAGCCTTTCATGGTGTTCATATGCGGAAAGACTTCCCCAATCAGCAGCAATTACAAACATTGTTGTGGCATAAGGATGCGGAAGACCGACGGATGATTAAAGTCATCATATATTTACATAATGTGACAGAAAGACACGGTGCTTTTGAATATATACCATTACCTGCTAATCTTTTAGACTGGTATAATTATTATCGAGTTGATTATGCACTCTGGAAGTCTAACTTTTTAGGAATTAACGATCAACAAATGATCAATTTTATTCCTAAATCAGCTTGGAAATACTGTCCAGGCAAAGCGGGAACTGTGATTTTTGTAGATCCTAGAAATGTTTTACATCATGGTACTGTAAGATCCGAAGCACGCTCAACACTATTTTTTATCTACACATCGAATTCACCAAAGCGTCCAGAACTTTGTACTCAATACAATGATTATACTTTCATCAGACCCAAAAAACAATAAATCCCTGAGAGCATAGGAAATGGTTAGTAAATTATATATGGTAATTCAATCCTTACCATTTCTAGTGCTTACGGATAATTAGTCATTGTAAACGTAATTTTGTAAGCATTTAGCTAATTCCTAACGGCACGCTACGCGAACAGCCATCAGCAGTCAACTCTTTCAGGCTAACACCAAAAATACTATTTGATAGTTAACCAAAGTCTCAACCATTATGACTCCTGAACTCTTATGTAATTTTCTGCTACCTGTTACTTAGAAAACTATGATTTTTACGAAAACTGAACTCCCTGGTGCTTTTATTATTGACTTAGAAGAAAAACCAGATCAGCGTGGTTTCTTTGCTCGGACTTTTTGTGCTCAGGAATTTGCTAACCATGGCTTAAAGCCGACGGTTGCTCAATGTAACCTTTCTTTTAATCATATAAAAGGTACATTGCGAGGAATGCATTACCAACTTCTACCAGCGGCAGAAACTAAATTAGTTCGTTGTACTCAAGGAGCTATTTATGATGTAATTGTGGATATGCGTCCTGAGTTTCCAACTTATCTGTCGCATATTGGTCTAGAACTAAGTGCGGAAAACCGCCGGGCTTTATATGTACCGGAAATGTTTGCTCACGGTTATCAAGCTTTAACAGATGGGGCTGAAGTTGTGTATCAAGTGGGTGAATTTTACACTCCTGGTTATGAGCGTGGTTTGCGTTATGATGATCCACTTTTAGAAATTTCTTGGCCTTTGGCTGCAACTGAAATGTCTGATAAAGACCGGAATTGGCCTTTACTAGAATCTATTTTAATAGGAGTTTAATGATGATTATTATAGATAAAGCCTTACAAGCCCGTGCGGCATTAGGTAAACCTATAAAAGTAGCAATGATTGGTGCTGGTTTTATGGGTCGCGGTATTGCTAATCAAATTGCCAATTCTGTTCCTGGGATGGAGTTGGTTGCTATTTCTAACCGTCACATTGATTCAGCTAAACGAGCTTATTCAGAAGCAGGAATTGAGGATGTTCAGGTTGTTTCTAGTGTAGTTGATTTAGAAGATGCACTGATTCAAGGTAAATATGCAATCACTGAAGATGCTATGTTGCTGTGTGAAGCTGATGGCATAGATGCAATCATTGAAGTGACAGGAACAATTGAATATGCTGCTCATTTGGTGATGAGAGCGATCGCTCATAAAAAGCATATCATTTTAATGAATGCAGAACTCGATGGTACTATTGGCCCCATCCTCAAACTGCATGCTGAGCGGGCTGGAGTCATCCTCACAGCTTGCGATGGCGACCAACCAGGGGTAGAAATGAACCTCTACCGCTTCGTTAAAAGTATCGGTTTAACCCCCCTATTGTGTGGCAACATCAAAGGCTTACAAGACCCCTATCGCAACCCCACCACCCAAGCTAGTTTTGCTCAACATTGGGGTCAAAATCCCGCAATGGTGACAAGCTTTGCTGATGGAACAAAAATTTCTTTTGAGCAAGCAATAGTTGCTAATGCTACAGGGATGAAGGTAGCAAAACGAGGAATGTTGGGATATGATTACACAGGTCATGTTGATGAAATGACCAAAATGTATGATGTTGACCAACTCAAAGAATTAGGTGGCATCGTTGATTATGTAGTTGGCACGAAACCAGGCCCAGGAGTGTTTGTCTTTGCCACCCACGACGACCCCAAACAACGCCATTATCTCAACCTCTATAAACTCGGTGAAGGACCCCTGTACAGCTTCTACACCCCCTATCACCTCTGCCATTTTGAAGTTCCTCTATCAGTAGCCCGTGCAGTCCTCTTCCATGATGCTGTTCTCTCACCCATAGCAGGCCCCATTATCGATGTCGTCGCTACTGCCAAAATTGACCTCAAAGCCGGAGAAACTCTTGATGGCATCGGTTATTACATGACCTATGGACAATGCGAAAACTCAGAAATTGTCCACCAAGAAAATTTACTACCAATGGGAATAGCAGAAGGATGTACTTTGAAGCGTGATATTTCTAAAGATCAAGTCCTCACCTACGACTGTGTAGAATTGCCTGAAGGTAGACTTTGTGACAAACTCCGTGCTGAACAACTAACTTATTTTGTACCAGTAAAAACCTTGGTACTTGCAAAATAGTTTTCATACCGCAATAGGTTCATAACCTGGAATTAGTAAATTGATTTGGGGAAAGGTTTTCTCTTCACCTTTTCCCCTTTACTTGATCCGAAGCCTAATTTTGCTTATTTTGAGCAAATACTTAAAATATTTCCTGATATTCTTATTCAACCGTTGATTGTTATTAACAGGTAGTAGAAATTTCTAGTTGATAGTATTGACTTAGGGTTTATCTATATTAAATTAAGTAAACTATTAGCATTGGTAATTTACCTTACTAAATTCAATTTTCAGATAAGTAAATATTCCATTTTTTTATATGTTGCAAGGGTATTATCCCAAATTTCAAATACATACAACCACCTCAGGATGGGTTTAGTACAGAAGGTAGACTGGTATAAACATATCTGTACATACTTGCTAGTCAACCCAGAATTTAATCAATATTGCAATATAAGGCATCATCCATGAAAATTGCTCTCGTCCATGATTACTTAACCCAGCGCGGTGGGGCAGAGCGTGTGTTTGAATTGCTTTCTAAACGCTACCCCGAAGCTGATATTTTCACATCTTTATATGATCAGCAAAAAAGTATTGATTTCGGTGAGCGTATAGTTAACACAACTTTTTTACAAAAGATTCCCGGTGCAGCCAAGTATTTCCGCCTGATGGCTCCTCTCTACTTTCCTGCCTTTCGGACGTTGAATCTCCAACACTATGATTTAATTATCAGCAGTAGTACTAGTTTTGCTAAATCAGTCAGAAAAAAACCACAAGCACGCCATATTTGTTTCTGCCATAATGTTACCCGGTTCTTATGGGATACAGAGACTTATTTACGGGAGTATGGAGACTATCGCTATTTTGCTCCCTTAATTGAAAAAGTCTTTCAAATGATGAGAAATGTAGACCTGAAATATTCCCAAGAACCAGACCTCTACATTGCTAACTCTAGTGTTGTTGGCCATCGTATTCGGAAAATTTATGGTAAACAGGCAATTGTGATTAACTATCCAATTGATACCAAGAATTTTGTTTTTTCTGATACAAAAGATGAATACTACTTGGCATCTGCCCGGATGATAAGTTATAAACGTCTTGATATAATAGTTGAGGCTTTTAACTGGTTAGGGTGGCATTTATTAATATCAGGTGAGGGACCCGAACTAGAACGGTTAAAATCGAAAGCATTAGGTAATATCCAATTCCTAGGTCACGTTAGTGATGGACAACGCAAAGACTTATTTTCTAGAGCTAAGTCCATTATTGTCGCAGCCTTAGAAGACTATGGATTGGTTCCAGTGGAAGCTAATGCTAGTGGGACTCCAGTAATAGCCTATGGTGCTGGTGGGGTATTAGATACTCAGATACCTGGTAAAACAGGAGTTCTTTTTAAAAGACAAACACCCGATTCTCTACAAACAGCATTATTAGAGGCTAGAGGAATATCTTGGAATTACGAGAATATTCGTAATCATGCCGTAAATAATTTTTCTGAACAAGCATTTTTTAGTAAAGTTGAGCAAATTCTTGTTCAAGTTTCTGGTGTGCATCACACATTCATTTAACTTGTCATCAAAAACCCTTGAAAAAAACTGGCATTCCAATATTACTCTGTTAATAACCTGAATTTTATCAGTTGTGTTGGGGAAAGAGCAAAGGTTTTTTATTTTCCCCTTACCCCCTCAGATTTTTTCCTTAACAGAGAAGTATTGACAAGCTATATATAGCGTCTCGCACAACAAGGATAAGGATAATTAAAGTGGTTCAAACTAGTCTAAATCCCCATATAAGTTCAGCAGCTGATACAGAAACAGGTTATGGACAAATGTTTACTGTATTTGTCAGAAGATTTCCCTGGTTTTTATTAGTATTCCTGAGTTCTACTGCTCTTGCCTGCATCATTACTTTAAAGACAAAGCCCAGTTTCAAAAGTACGATGCAACTGTTAGTAGAACCTAACTATCAAGGTAAAAAACAAGGATCAGATACAGCAGAAAGTCAGTTTACAGACTCTAACGTTGTCATAGACACGGCAACACAGCTTAATTTGATGCAAAGTTCTGGACTGATTCAAAAAGCAGTTAATAAACTCAAGTTAGAAGATCCAAGTATTACTGTAGAGGAAGTAAAGAGATCCTTAGTCTTAACCCAAATCAGGACTAAAGAGGATAATGTTGTCACCAAAATTTTCCAAGTTGACTATACCGATGGCAATCCAGAAAGAACACAAAAAGTTCTAACTGCTATTCGACGAGTCTATGTGGATTATAACAAACAACAACAGGATTTACGGTTACAAAAAGGTCTGCAAGTTATTAGAGAGCAGTTGCGAAAAGCTAGTGACGAAGTGAATGCTTCTGAAACCAATCTCCAACGATTTCGCAGAAACCAAAATTTAATTGATCCAGAATTACAAGCCAAAGCGATTGAAGAATCTTTAACTTCTATTCAGAGAGAAAGACAAACAACTCGTTCTCAATATCAAGAAGCTTTAGCAAAGCAAAAGTCTTTGCAGCAACAACTTAATCGTTCTCCTCAAAATGCATTGGTTTCTTCTCGTTTGAGTCAGTCTATACGCTATCAGGGCTTACTGAATGAAATTCAGAAAACAGAACTAGCTTTAGCACAGGAACGCTTACGTTTTACGGATGATACTCCCAACGTACAGAAGCTAACTGAACAACTCCAGAGTCAAAAGGAACTTTTGCAAAAAGAAGTCAGCAGAACTTTAGGTAGACAATCCACCAGTGTATTCAGTTTTGGAGAAAATCTTCTCGAACAAGGACAACTTGGGGAAATTGACCTAAATTTGACTGGGGAATTAGTAGAAAATCAGACTAACATAGTTGCATTAAGTGCGCGTGATCAAACTTTAGCAGCAAAAGAGAATGAACTGCGATCACAACTCAAACGTTTTCCCTCTCTCTTAGCTTATTACAACCGTATCCTTCCCCAATTACAATTTAGTCGAGAAAGAATGGAGCAATTGTTGAGAGCAGAACAGCAGTTGCGGCAGGAACTATCCAAAGGTGGATTTAATTGGGAAGTAGTAGAAGAACCACAACTAGGTATAAAACTAGGTCCCAATCTCCAGCAGAACCTCTTATTAGGTGCCGTAGTAGGATTAATGTTAGGTGGTATTGCCGCCTTTATTCGAGAAACATCTGATGACTCTGTACATACTACTGCTGAATTAGAAAAACAAATTACCCTACCATTATTGGGCACAACTCCCAAATTGCCACCAGCAAAACCCAAAGAGTCAATCATCAAATTACCATTTGGTAAACCAGAAGTTCTTGCCCCTTGGACAATTCAAGTTTTACAATCACCACCCCGTTGGGAATCACTGGATCTCATTTATAAAAACATAGAACTCCTCAATAGCGTCACTGATTTAAAATCATTGATGGTGACATCAGCATTACCAGATGATGGTAAATCAGCTTTGACATTAGGTTTAGCTATGAGTGCAGCGAGATTACATAAAAAGGTACTGCTCATAGATGCCAACCTTCGAGACCCCAGCTTACACAAACAACTTAACCTTCCTAATGAACAAGGTTTATCCACCCTATTAGCCAGTGATGCTACCCTTCCTAATCAGATTGGGCTTCAATACTCAGGTTCATCTTATATCGACATTTTAACTGCTGGCCCCATACCTGTAGATCCTGCTCATCTTTTGAGTTCTCCACGGATGATGGAATTGATGGCTGCATTTGAAGAAAACTATGATTTAGTCCTCATAGATGCTCCCTCAGTTATCGGTATGGTAGATGCTATACTCACAGCCTCATCTTGTCGGAGTGTAGTCATGGTAGCAAGCATTGGTAAAGTAACACGCAATAATTTAGCTCAAGCTACAGCAATGTTGAGCAAGTTAAATCTCATTGGAGTTGTAGCCAATGGAGTATCTAACTCTGATAGCACTTATGTACCTTATGCCAAACAATCACAATTAATATTACAAGAAGTTATGGAAAAATAGCTAAATGATTTCTACTGACTATACTTGTTGGTTAAAGGTAAACCGTGAAATAAGTTAACAGTTAGCAGAAAAACTAGTACAGTACAGTGTCAATAAAGTAACGATTCCAAATCTCTAAAAGGCTCATGGCGTATACATTTTAAATTCTGTTGGCGCATCCTGCGGGAAGCACTATTTTGTTAGCGTAGCTCCTCTAAAAGAAGCATTTTTAATTCACGGCGGTACTAATTTTTTTGTAGGTTGGGTAGAACGATGGTGAAACTCAACAAATCCTTGTAAATCAGGACTTGCGTAAGGTTTATAAATTTTGGGTGATGTCTACGGGACACTGCATGAATAGGAAGTGTCCCGTAAGGATACGTTCCAAGCAACCTCATTTCATTTTTTGCACTTAACCGATACTGATGAGGAAAACATCGAAGTTCATCAGATTTTTATATTAGTTTCCAAGAAATCTAGATATTTAAAGATTTAATCAAGAATTTAGTAGCAGGATAAGTTATTTCTGTCCGTTCCTATATTCTAGAGATTAAGGACAAAACTAAATTGTTCGAAATTAAGAGCAGACATGTTTTGCAATAGATCCTGAAAGTAGATTGATGTAGCGGTAATCTGAAGGGATGATTGACCTCTACATATCCCTAACAGAAATACCAACTTTCCTAACTCTCCATTTATCTTAGTTGCCGTTTGCTTAACTCCTATTGTTTCTTTCTGTACATCTTCACACCTACAGAAATCTGCAAATCTAAACTCTTACTTACCGCTTCAGTAATTTTATACTGCACAAATCTCAAGACCTATGACAACTTCAATAGTTCCCAAGTTACAAGCTCAAACTACTATAGCCCAGTCTCGCGAAAATTATCACATCCAATACTGTACACTTCAATGGCGTAGAGGTCAGCTACTGGTAAAGCCTCCTAGTGATTTGAAACAACCTTATTTACCTTCACTATATAACGAACAATTATTAGTGGAGTGTTTAAAACATTCCCCAGTTAATTTAGTAACTATAGATCCTAAACTAGGTGATGCTGCGCTGCGATTTTGGGCGGATGCTTGTCACCAAGCTAATAAGCCTATATTCCTATCTATCCCTTTTAAAAATCAACTTCCCAAATTAAGTAACCAAGTATTGAGATTAACACAACGGGTAATCAACTGGATTTTAGCATTAACTTTACTGCTATTAATTAGTCCTTTAATCCTGGGATTAATTGTCATCATGCGTCTTCAATCATCAGATATACTCTTTGCTTATGAATGGCGGATTGGTGAAAAAGGTAAACTATTTCGAGCTATCGAATTTTGCACAACTAGAAAAAACCATAGCACGCTATTAGGATTATGGATGCGTAAATATGGCCTAGATAAATTACCTAAATTATTGAATGTCATCCGTGGTGAGATTAGTTTAATCGGATACCATTATTGGTGTTTAGAAGAAGCAGTTAAACTAAGTTTAGAGAAAGAAGCAGAACAATCAGATCCATTACCAGACGTGATCAACTCATGGCAAATAGAAACTAAATACAACCCAGTTAGACTTTCATAAAGTCATCACTAAAGAAACTAGGAAAGTCATTGATTCTTTCATCCTATTACAGTACGGCGTAAATCAACCAAGGATTCCAAATCACTGAAAAGCTCACGCCGTATTCATTTTGAATTTTGTCGGTGCAGCCTGCTGGAACCACTATTTTGTTAGGGTAGCTCTTGTGGAAGAACCATTTTGAGTTCACGGCGGTAGTAGTATATTTTTTATTCCCATGAGGATTATTTCCTGTTTTCATATTTAAACCCTGGAAGTATATACGTAATTTAAAATATAGAATCGTGATGGATACAGCAATTTGTACAGTATTTGAAAAAGACTATCACTATGGTGTAGGAGCTTTAGTGAATTCTTTATATCACCACGGTTTTCGAGGCATATTTTGGGCAGGATATCGTGGTAATTTGCCACCTTGGGCTAAGTCTCTGCAAGCAGGAAATGGTTATCAAGAATTACCTATAGCTGAAGGGTGTGCAGTACGGTTTATAAAACTAGAAACTCGTAAACATTTAGGTTTTTACAAGCCTGATTTCATGTCTCAACTATGGGAAAATTATTGCCCAAATATTGAGGTATTGTTTTATTTCGATCCTGATATTGTAAATAAATGTAGTTGGAACTTCTACGAACATTGGGTGAGCAGAGGAATTGCTATTTGCGGCGATTCTTGGTATCTTGTTCCTGCTAATCATCCGAAACGTTTAGCATGGAAAGAATTTGCAGAAAATAACGGTTTTGTTTGTGAACGTAAATTAGATTATCACTACAATAGCGGGTTCATTGGTGTCCCTAAAAAATACAAATCTATCCTCACCCTTTGGCAAAAATTAGAAGAGGTGGCTGAAATGTCAGGATATGCAGATTTAGAGCATCTTTATGGGGATAAGACTTTCCATCAATATCCCTATCTTTATGGAGATCAGACTTATCTAAACTTAGTATTAATGCTGAATAATTATCCTTTAAGTACCGTTGGACCTGATGGTATGGATTTTCTTCCTGGTGGTACTATTATGTCTCACGCCACTGTACCAAATATTAAACCTTGGCGCAAGCAAATAATCATCAGTGCTTTACAAGGTAGTTCTCCAACTATAACTGATAAATTGTATTGGCGGCATAGCCAAACACCAATTCAATTATATTCAACGGCAAAATTACTATGGCAACAAGTTGAAATTCTCTTTGGCTCTGCTATTGGGCGTTTTATTCGTCGTGCTCCCATGTAAGTAGATTAATTATATTTTGACTATAGTTTTGGCGCTGAATTCTGAAAGAAATCATTCCCAATTTTATGTATCTAAAATTACCGACATCAACATTAAAAATTCTACAAGCTACGAACTTTTGGCAGAATAATTATTTAATATTACGAGAGTTTAAACACTTTCGGATTATAGCCTCTTTAGCTATAGTTTTTTCAGCTTTTGCTGCTAGTTGTGAGGGATTTGGCTTAGGTTTTCTACTAGTATTTCTGCAAAGTTTAACTACTCCTGGTGCTGAACCTCTGAAAACAGGAATTGAGTGGTTTGATATTTTTATCTTAGGAATTAACGCTTCAGCAAATGAACGATTATATCGCGTTTCAGCGTTAATCATCATTACAACCTGTATGCGTGCATCTTTTAACTATCTAGGACAGCTTTGCATCCAGTTTAGTGAAATAAATTTAATAGATAATCTACGTAGAAGAATTTTTGGGCAATTAGCAGCTCAAAGTCTTAGTTATTTTGGCAAGAAAAATTCTGGAGAGTTGATTAATACTCTCACCAATGAAATGGAGAGAATTAGGCAGATTTTCGGAGGCATGGCTTTTTTAGTCACAAAAACCTTAACACTAGTTGTTTATTCAATTTCATTATTTGTGTTTTCATGGCAACTTTCCATAGTTTCCGTTTTATTATTCAGTCTTTTAGCAGTAGGACTATCAACACTAAATAAACAAATTAGAGAACGTAGTTTTGCTATTACCAAAGCTAATGATCATTTTACTTCAAGGGCGCTAGAGTTTATCGAAGGTATCCGCACAGTTCATGCTTGTTCTACTCAAGAATTTGAACAACAGCGATATTATCAGGCCAGTGGCAATATCGTTAAGACTTGGAAGAGTGTTTATTGGATTTCTCTGCTAGTTAAACCTCTAGCTGAAAGCCTATCTACTATGATTCTGATCTCAATGATCATTATGGCTCTAGTGACAGGATTCATGAAGATTTCTTCATTATTAACCTTCTTCTTTATACTATTTCGTCTTGTGCCAATGACTCAAGATTTGAATGGAGTAATAGCTTTTTTAAGTACCCAAGCCGGAGCAGTAGAAAATCTCAAAGATATCCTAAAAACAGATGATAAAACTTACTTTGAAAACGGTCATCTTGAATTTTTGGGATTACAACGGGCCATAGAAATAATAGCTCTAAATTTTAGTTATGAACCGCATAAACTTGTACTCAAAGATATCACGTTGACCATTGAAAAAGGCAAAATGGTCGCCTTAGTGGGTGCATCTGGTGGTGGTAAAAGTACCCTAGCAGATTTAATAGCCAGATTTTACGAGCCAATAGATGGAAAAATTCTGATCGATGGACTGAATTTGCGAGAATTAGAAATTGATTCACTGCGTCGTAAAATGGCGATAGTTAGTCAAAAAACATTTATTTTCAACACTTCTATTCGCAACAACATTGCCTATGGGACACCAAAAGCAACTGAGGCAGAAATTGTAGAAGCCGCACGGCTGGCAAATGCTCTAGAATTTATCACAAAATTACCTCAAGGTTTGGATACAATTGTCGGTGCTGATGGGATTGAATTATCTGGAGGACAACAACAACGAATTGCGATTGCTCGTGCTTTGGTAAGAAATCCAGACATTTTGATTTTAGATGAACCAACCAGTGCTTTAGATGCAATTACAGAGCAGGTCATTCAAGAGTTGTTAGAAAAGTTCACTGTCGGTCGTACAGTAATTGTTATTGCCCATCGATTTTCCACAATTGCTAAAGCAGATAAAGTGGTAGTGATTGAACAAGGAACAATTGTCGAACAGGGAGCATACCAAAGCCTACTAGAACAACGTGGTAAATTTTGGAAATATTATCAAATTCAAAATGAAGTGAGATAGGTACAGTAATTAAGCTATTAAACCTTTTATTTGTATATTTAATTAGGCAAGGGAGCAGCATAAATAAACTATAATTTGTTAAATAAGTTCGGTTTTATGTCAAGAAACATTAAGGATATGATTAACAATCTTCCAGCTAAATTTAATGGGAAAGTATATTTCTTCTGTGATCCTAGAGAAGAAACTAAGCCAGAATATAAGTTCCAACATCTATTGATTTGTTTGGCAGAAGGGTTTCGGGAGCTGGGAATATCTTTGTTTTCCAATGTCAACTACTGGCAGGAATCAACACAAGAGAATAAATATCTTTTTAATCATCAACCAGATATCACACCTGATGATTGTTCTATTGTGGTATTAACTAATAATTGGTTTCATATTAATTATCCTTTACCAGATAATTTATCTCATCCCAATCGTCCGTATACAACTGTGTATTTAGATGGGGAGGATAGTGACAAAACCTACATAGAAAGACCGGAATTTAGACAATTTGATTTTATTCTTCGCAATCATTACAATAATAAACTCAAATATGCTAAGAATTTTTATCCCTGGGCTTATGGTTTGAGTAATCGGATTTTACAGGAACTGAAAGAAGTTCCCAACTCTTATGAGCGAAAAAACCAAATTCTGATTAATTTTAGGCATTGGAAAAAAGGTCATCCCGTTAGAAATTTTAGTGCTAGTACCTTCATCCCTCACATTAAAAATATGCTACAGGTAGATAATAGTATTGAGCATCCAGATGACCATTCAACTGATCCATATCATGAATTGCAATGGTTACAAACAGGTAAACGCCATTATCCAAGTTATTATAACCGACTCAAAAATTCCATGGCTTGTGCTTGTTTTGGCGGCTTTTTTGTTCCTGCTTGGCCTAATGATCCAGGTATGTTAATGAATCGGATTGGGAAGAATCTTCTGAGTAATCTGAGATTGAAATCTAACACGGTTGTACAGTGGGATAGTTGGCGATTTTGGGAGTCATTGGCAGCTGGCTGTACTACTTTTCATTTGGATTTTGAGAAATATGGGCTTTCTCTTCCTGTGATGCCTGAAAATTGGCGGCATTATATTGGCATAGACTTAGATAATGTACAAGGAACTATTAATAGAATAGCTGATGAACCAAAAATTTTAGAAAAAATTGGTGTACAAGGAAGGCAGTGGGCAATTGAAAATTATAGTCCAGTCCCGACTGCATTACGGTTTTTAGAGACAATTTACCAACAGCCAATAACTAGCACAACTCAAGTATCAACCTTGACAAACATCTGAATAAATTATTATTTTCTGGAGTTGATTGGTTATCAATTAGCATTTTAAATATAACCATTTTATACTTGGAATTTATATGTAATTATCAGTAACATTCCAATTTTGCTAAGAAAATCAACAGACTAACTCACAAGCCATTTAAAGCGCTCTTTACTTTGCGGTTTGTTTATTTCATGCCTTCGATAAGTTGTAAGGTCAGATGGAAATAAACTTAAATATCTGGGGAAATAAACTTAAATATCTGGGATAGTTTCTATTTATCTGTATGGCTCTACCGTTAATTTATATTCTTTACTTTTGGAAGTATACCGAGTTGAAATTATGACTATTAATTCTGAATTACTAGAACCACTAGTTAGCGTGATTATTCCTACTTATAACAGACCACAATATCTAGAACAAGCTATTTCTAGTGCTTTTAAACAGACCTATCAAAATATTGAAATTATTGTTTCTGATAATTTTAGTCCTGAAGATCCTCAAAATTTAGTTGCATCTTTTGGGGACTCCCGCATTAAGTTTTGGCGACATACAGAAAATGTGGGAATGCTAACTAATCAGATGAATGCCTTTAAGATGGCACAGGGTAAATATGTAGCTAGTCTTCACGATGATGATATCTGGAATCAAGATTTTCTAGCTAAACTCATACCACCATTAGAGGCAAATTCTAACTTAATTCTAGCTTTTTGTGACCAATATATTATTGATGCTCAAGGTCAAATTAATGTTGCTGCTACGGAAGGAAATTCACGCAGTTATAAGCGTGATCGAATCACTTCAGGAATTCATGAGGATTTTCAGAAAATTGCCTTAGTTGATAAAAGTATCCCTACTGCCGCAGCTTGTGTAATTCGTAATGGTTTGATTGATTGGGATAGTATTCCTGCAGAAATTGGGGGAATGTGGGATTTATATTTAAGTTACCTGTGTTATATATCAGGATATGCTGTTTATTATTATCCAGAAAAGTTGACCTATTATCGTGAGCATGAGCAAACTGATACTATGCTCAGTGGTAGACGTAATGTACAGGCAAAAATTCGCAAGGCTGAAAGTGAAATATTCTGTTATAAAGTTTTTATGAAAGATGTCCGTTTACAGGAGTATTATTCACACTTTAAAAAATTATGGTTAGAAGCTAATACAACCTTAGGCATTGGGTTGTTACTAGATAATAAAACGAAAGCAGCACGTTCTTATTTTTGGCAAGCTTTGAATGAGCAAAAATTTAATTTGCGGACTTTAACAGCACTTACTCTCAGTTTCACACCTCAGATCATAACTAATAAGTTACTGAGTGTTTACTAAATATTGTATTCATTTTTATCTGAAATTGATTTATAAAATTGAGAGGTGAGCAATGAGAATTTGCATTGTTACCCATAAAATCCGAAAAGGTGATGGTCAAGGACGAGTCAATTATGAAGTAGCTATGGAAGCACTCCGTCGTGGTCATAATTTGACATTATTGTCGAGTGAAATAGCACCTGAATTAGAACATAATACTGCAGTAAATTGGGTTTCCATTTCTGTTGATGGATATCCGAGTGAATTTGTTCGCAATTTTGTATTTGCTAAAAAAAGCGGTGATTGGTTACGTAAACATCGGGGCGAAGTTGATTTAATTAAAGCCAATGGTGCGATTACCATGGGCGCTACTGATGTCAATGCTGTGCATTTCGTCCATAGTTCTTGGTGGAAATCGCCTGTACATATTGCTCGTCAACGACGAGATTTATATGGTTTATATCAGTGGCTCTACACTGCTATTAATGCTTATTGGGAAAAAGAAGCTTTTCGCCAAACTAAAGTTGTTATCGCTATATCTACAAAAGTAGCTGAAGAATTAGTTAATATTGGCGTACCCCGTGCTAATATTCGTGTGATTGTGAATGGAGTTGATTTACAAGAATTTTCCCCTGGTGCGAGTTCTCGCCAAAAGTTGGGGATACGTGAAAATGTGACGTTGGCATTGTTTGCTGGAGATATTCGCATTTCTCGCAAAAACTTAGATACTGTACTTCATGCCTTAGTAAAAGTTCCTAGTTTACATTTAGCAGTTGTTGGTGAAACCAAAGATAGCCCCTATCCAGAAATGGTTGCGGACTTAAAATTAACTGAACGGGTACATTTTTTAGGTTATCGCCGTGATATGCCGCAAATTCAACAGGCATCAGATTTATTTGTTTTTCCTTCCCGTTATGAACCTTTTGGGTTAGTAGTAATTGAAGCGATGGCTTCAGGTTTACCTGTGATTACTGCTAAAACCACTGGTGCAGCTGATTTAGTAACACCAGCTTGTGGAATTGTTTTACCCGATTGTGATGATATTGATACTTTAGCCAATGCTTTGAAATTATTAAGTAGCGATCGCACACTACGTCAACAAATGGGTAAAGTCGCTCGTACTATTGCTGAACAACATAGCTGGGTAACTATGGCACAAACCTATTTAGATTTATTTGAAGAGTTAATGAAACATGAGGAATACAGTTCTTATCCCCACCTATCGCCGTCCTCAAGACTTGTTACACTGCCTTTCCGCACTGCAAGCCCAAACTAAACCAGTTAATCAGGCTATTATCGTAGTTCGAGATACAGATACAGAAACTTGGCAATTCTTGAACCTATTTTCTCCCCACAACCTACCTTTACAAACTGTCACAGTCACACAACCTGGAGTCGTCGCAGCCCTCAATGCCGGACTAGCAGAAGTAACAGGAGACATAGTTTCCATCACTGATGATGATGCCGCACCTCATCCTGATTGGTTGCAAAAAATCACTGCTCATTTTCAAAACGATGGTTGCATAGGTGGTGTTGGTGGCCGTGATTGGGTACACCGGGGTGAAAAGATAGAAGATAGTTCATGTTCAATAGTAGGACGCTTACAGTGGTTTGGGCGTGTAATTGGCAACCATCATCTTGGAGTAGGCGGACCCCGTGAAGTGGATGTTCTCAAAGGTGTAAATATGAGTTTTCGTACACAGGCAATCGGCAAATTGCAATTTGATCAAAGAATGCGAGGAACTGGCGCACAAGTACACTTTGAAATGGCATTTACCTTTGCACTACAACGATCAGGTTGGAAAATCATTTACGATCCCAGCGTGGCCGTAGATCACTACCCAGCCCAACGTTTTGATGAAGACCAACGTCAAAACTTTAATGAAATTGCCTGTACTAACTTAGTCCACAATGAAACAGTAGTTTTATTAGAACATCTGTCTCCATTACGCCGAATCGCCTTTTTATTCTGGGCAATATTAGTAGGAACAAGAGACTGTTTAGGCTTCGTCCAATGGCTGAGACTTTTCCCCAGTCAAGGCAAAATTGTTAATAAAAAATTGCAAGCATCTTTGCGTGGGCGATGGCAAGGATGGCAAACAAATCAGTTCAAAATACAAAATTAGAAATCTAAAATTAAATAAACTTCTTGCCTTCTGTCAAGTCAATTTTGGATTGACAACTTTAAATTTTAGATCATTCAATCCGAAATCCCAAATTCAAACTTGTATGTTTTCCAAACAGATACTTCCTAATAGTTTTTCACAATCAACCTTTTCTCCACAAGATCGATCTGCACAAAGTTGGATAGTTATTTTCAGCTTCCTATTACTCATCGCAACTTACTACTTTGGTGGTGCAGCGAGCTTATTGCGGATAGTTTTTCCTGCCACATCTTTATTAGTAGCCATATTTTTATACTTGCGTCATCCCATTCTTTACATCGGCTTTACTTGGTGGATTTGGTTTCTCACACCTTTACTCACTCGTTTAGTTGATTATCAGGTTGGTTGGGATCCCACCCGTCAAATGCTCATAGCCCCATATTTAGTGGTATTTGTCACCATTGCCACGTTGCTCAAATACCTACCTAATGCCATCCGTCAAGGTGGTTTGCCTTTTATCTTGGGTGTTATTGGCGTATCCTATGGTGGTTTAGTAGGGTTGATTTTTAATCAACCAGTTCCAGTCATACGCGGTTTTTTAGACTGGTTGAGTCCCATTATTTTCGCTTTTCATTTATTTATGAATTGGCGAGATTACCCTAGCTATCGCCAACACTTTCAGCGTGTATTTATCTGGTGCGTTTTAATTACAGGAGCTTATGGTGTATATCAATTTGTAGCTGCTCCTGAATGGGATCAATTTTGGTTGACAGAATCAAAAATGTTCACCAGCGCTGGTAATCCTGTAGCATTTGGGATGCGGGTTTGGAGTACATTGCACTCACCAGGGCCATTTGGTACCGTGATGCAAACGGGGTTGCTGTTATTATTTACCAGTACAGGTGCATTAATTTTCCCTGCCTCAGCGGTTGGTTATCTATCGTTTTTACTTTCACAAGTACGTACTAGTTGGGGTGGGTGGTTATTAGGAATCATCCTTATTTTTGGTTCAGTGAAAACCAAAATTCAACTGCGCTTAATTACGATCATTTTAGTCATGGCTATGTGTGTCTTACCATTAGTGACTATTGAACCTATTTCCAAAGTTGTGACTACTCGTTTAGAAAGTTTTTCCAACTTGGAAAAAGATGGTAGCTTTAAGGACAGATCAGAAACTTATGATCGGAATCTCAATTTAGCCCTAACTACTGTTCTCGGTAACGGTTTAGGAAATATTTGGAAGGTCAATGAAAAAACTGGACAAATAGAAGTTATCGTCATTGACAGTGGTATTTTAGATATGTTTTTTACTTTGGGTTGGTTCGGTGCTATACCTTATATTACTGGGTTAGTCTTGATGCTGGTCAGTGTGAGCAGGTATACCGAAGGTCGCTTTGATAGTTTTGTCAGTGCTGCTCGTGCTATTAGTATCAGTTCCTGCGCTCAGTTAATTATCTATAGCGGGATGTTGAGTGTGGCAGGTATGATTATGTGGGGATTTTTGGCTATGGCTATGGCAGCACATAAATACTATCAGCATCAAGGAATGAAAATGTAGCTTATATTGCCGTCCTCAATTTTTAGTGAACAACAAGATTCCCGGTTTCTTCAAGAAGTCGGGAATTTGATCCTTGTCAATTTCTAATTTTTATCAAAGTTTTGTCTAGATGAGGTAATTATGAATCCAATCAATCGATTGGCAATTGTGGGAGGAATTCATGGTAATGAATTAATCGGAGTTTATTTAGTCAAAAAATTCCAAAAATATCCCCATTTAATTAACAGAAATAGTTTTGAAAGTCTTGCATTATTAGGCAATCTTCAGGCTATTTTAGCCCGTAGAAGATATGTTGATATTGATTTAAATCGGTGCTTTATAGGAGATAATTTACCAGCTACTAAATCTTCAATTTATGAGGAATTAAGAGCCAAAGAAATTCAAGCAATACTGCAACCAGAAAATCAGGAATTTGTAGATGTAATTATTGATTTACATACTACTACTGCCAATATGGGATTATGTATTATTATTGGTAATATACATCCTTTATTACTTGGACTAGCTGCTTATTTAAGTGCA
This sequence comes from 'Nostoc azollae' 0708, assembly GCF_000196515.1. NCBI lineage: Bacteria > Bacillati > Cyanobacteriota > Cyanophyceae > Nostocales > Nostocaceae > Trichormus > Trichormus azollae. The sequence goes on along the minus strand of NC_014248.1, from coordinate 3,206,413 downwards.
ATTAATCCTTTAGTAAAAGTTTATATTCATCAGCAAGCTAGGAACAGTGGTTTTCTCCGTTCGCTGTGTCAATTAGGTTTTTCTATAGAAGTTGGTGCTGTAGCTCAGGGTACTTTAGATGGGGAATTATTTAAACAAACAGAAAATCTTGTTTATGCAGTCTTAGACTATTTCGAAGATTTTAACAAAGGTAAAAATCCCCTCATTCAGAATAGTGTTACTGTTTATAGAGCTAGTGGTGTGGTTAATTATCCCAGAAATGAAGATGGGGATATTGCAGCTATGATTCACCCCCAACTTCAGTTTAGAGACTATCAACCTCTATATTCTGGTGATCCACTATTTCTAACTTTTGAAAGCAAAGAAATTTTTTATGAAGGAGAATCTACTGTACATCCCATTTTTATTAATGAGGCTGCTTATTATGAAAAAGGAATTGCTATGTATCTCAGCCAGAAGGAACTGATTCATATATAGCAGGTAATAGGGAATAAAAAAGAGGGGAAGTAAATTTGTAAGTAGTTGATAATGGCTACTTACCTATTACTAATTCTCTCGGTTCGATTATTCTGACGAGATTATATTGTCTGGTTAATTCATGGTAAACATTCAATGTTTCTTCATTTACTCGTACGGCGCTAAATCTTTCTAGGTTTTGTTTGGCGCGAAATTTCCATTTCTGCAATTGTTTGGTATCGCTTAGTAATTGGGCCAATGCATTGGCTAACTTTTGACTATTTTTAGGTGGAACTAAAATACCAGCTTGCCGATGATCTAAGGTTTCTGGAATTCCATCTACATCACTGGCGACAATTGCACACCCGGCTTCTCTTGCTTCTGTTAAAACTAAACCAAATGATTCGCAATGTGAAGCTAAAACAAATATATCTGTGGATAACATATAACGTTGAGGTTCTGGTTGAAAACCTTCAAAATGGATACGTTGATGTAATCCTTTATCTCTAAAGATTTTACTATTAATAATAGTCTCAAAAATTACCCGATCTGGCCCATCTCCTACTAGATAAAGATGGGCTTTGGGAAAATCTTTTGCAATCAAATTGAATGCTTCAATTAATTCACCTATTCCTTTACGACTATACATTCCAGCTACAGTGGTGATGGCTGGATGATGGAGTGGGAGGGGTTGGTAATCTTGAATTTTCCTATGTCGAGGACTGTTTAATGTTCCGTTAGCAACTACCCGCAATTTTTTAGCTGGTATACCACGACGGATCATAGAATCACCTACTGCGTGACTAACTGCGATGACGCGATCTGCTAATCCCATTAATACGGCACTACGTTGAAATTCATTATGTACGGTAGAAACTAAACTATATTGACCACTATTTTTGAGAATACCTGCTAACACAACTCCTGTCATCATGTGGGCATGAACAATATCTGGTTGAAATTCTTTGATAATTTCTCGATAGCGCCAAGCAGCTTTGATCATGTTTACTGGTGTGCGCGATTGATCTAATTTAAAGTGGGAAATACCATAATTTGCTAATAATGTTTCATATTCTCCTCCTGCTGATGCCACAGCAACATCAAGACTCTTTTTAGTTTGTAAACAGGCTAAGTCTACTGCCACATTAACAATTCCGTTACCGATTTTTTGGACATGGTTTGTAATGTGTAGGATTCGCATTTAATTTTTCTCCATGGCAATTATTCTAAACAAATATCATGATCCTTATTACTAGATATTTCACCTTGATTCAATTCAGAAATAAGTAAGTTCGCAGGAACTAAGGTTCAGATTTAAAGAAGATTTCTGGTGAATTTAAGAATTGGTTAATAAAGCCACTAGGTAGGGTTTGTATTTGGGAAGGATAGGCTGCGATCGCTTGATTTTTTTTCTCTTGTACTGGTGTAATTGATAACTGATAAGCCGCTGTAATATCCTTTAATTTTAAAAGGATAAATAAGGGAGCTCTCCAGAATACCCAAATCGGATACTGTAGGAGTTCTACCGTAATTTTTGCTTGTGTGATTGCTTCTTTAACCAAATAAAATGTTGCCTCATGATCTTTATGACAATCTTTATGATGAGGAACATAAACTTCTCCTGGTTGATAACGCTTTAGCAATTCGGAAATTTGTTTAATTGTTTGTTCTCTTTCCTCTGCTGTTAAATCTGGTAAAGTGCCATCTGGTTTATCCAAAAAGTAAATTCCCGAAGGCTGTACTCCCAAAATACCTAACGCATTTAAGGATTCTTGTTTACGAATCTGAATAATTTGATTTTGAATATTTAGGTCTGAAGTGTATGAACCTCGTCCATCCGTTAAAAAAGTGACAACTACAGATAGTCCTTGCTCCCTTTTTTGGGCGATCATTCCACCACAACCCAAGGTTTCATCATCTTGATGGGGAGAAAAAACCATTGCTGACTTCTGACTAAATTCTAAGGGCTGACTTCCCCAACGTAAAATCCATCTAGAGAGTAAGTTTGCATGAATATATTGCATTAGGTTTAGTAAATCATTGGGGATGAGTTTTTCTAGTTTAATCAGACTAGTTTTATCCATTTGTTCTTTTTATCTAATACAATTAAATACTTATTTGATACTAATTCAGGTTGGAAATTTTTTAGATTCAATTGAAAATTGACATGAATAAACATTTATTATAACTCATTAAATCAAATCATATTTAAACAAACAACAAGTATTTATTTCTTATAATAATTAAATATGACCCCTCGTATTTATTTTTTCTGTAAATCTGCCTTATCAATATGAAGAATAAATCAGCAGTGACTCAGTAGTTATTTTCTACTTATATGGAAATCCAATTTGATTGCTCAAGCAGGTAATAGAAAAATATTACCAGTAATTAGCCCCACTTACTTAATATGATTCATATTTTGCTGATATTGTGGGAATGAACAATGTATAAAAGATTTTAAATAGGGGCTTAACAATGCCAGAACCCTACAAATTCAGGTTTTCTAGTGAATTTTAGGAATTTTTCTCCTCACATTGAGAAACGGTAAATAATCACCTTTCCGTTCATATTTTCCTCTGCAAACACTAAGTATTCACCATTAGCACGGCGAAAAGCCCGGATACCGTGGGGGATATCAACCCAGCCACTTTCTCCACCAACTTCTGGACCAGGACCGAACTTGAGTACAAGTTTGCCTGTAGCAGTTTTATAGACATAAACTTCTGCGGTTTTCACCGTCACTGCAAACACATAATCACCAGCTACACTGATGGCCGCAGTAGAAACTTCACGCTTCCCAGTAGAATCATAAGGAACTACAGTCCGCCATTTAGGAGTGCGATTTCCTTTACTCCAATTATCAAACCGGGCAATTTCTGATCCTATAACCCTGGTATCATCACCAGAAGCGGGATGTGCTGCTGTGAAACCTGATAAATACATAGTATCTGTTTCAGGAAAATACTCAATATGCCGCAAATCTTTAAACACACTAGGAGTTTTGTGTTTTTGTATTGAAGTATAAGTATAGATGGGATTTCCTTTGCTATCTAATCCCTGTAAAGGATAATGACGAATACCATCTTCAGTTCGCAAAGTTTTCCAAACATCACCTTTAGTATCTACCCACCAACCACCTATGTAGGGATAATCTTCACTGCTGTCATATTCATTTTGATCAAATGCACCATTACCATTTTTATCTCGCCAAATCCATTCACCTTTGGCTGGTTGATAGGGAGGCCAATTACCCTGAATAGATTTACCTTTATCATTAGTTACCACAAATAGCCCCGCAGGAATAGCAATATTACCGTCTGTAGTTGGTTGAAAACGATAAATCTGCAGTAAGCTGCCAAACATATCTGTGAGGAATAAAAAAGGCCTCCCTTGAATACGTCGGAAAATAGGGCCATCTGGGGATGTATGTAAACGAGGATCTTGAGGATATTTAAAAGGATTAAGTGTGTAGACTTTATAAGTCCATTGTTTACCAGATGGTTTACTATAATCTATCAGGTATTTTTCATGCTTGGTGAATACATCTACACCATCACTTTTGGGGTCAGTATCTGCATTATCTACAAATGTTAAACCCAATAATTGCCATTGTTGTTTCCCTGATTCGGAAAATTTTCTTAAATCTGTACCTGATTTATTAAAACCATTATTGTTGATATAGATATTGCCTGTGCTGTCTGTACCGACTCCCGTAATTCCATATAATTTTAAACTTTCAACTTCACCAGGAACACCACTATAGATACCATTTTCAGTCCCTAATGTTCCTACTTGTACAGGCTGATTTTCGATATTGTAAATCAGCACTTGTTGACGGATGCCATTTTCTGCTACTAATAACCTATCTTGTCTGTAAGTTGCGATCGCTGTTGGATCAACCACATCTACAATTTGTTGCGGCAGTTTTTTTCCTGTTTGCGAATAATGGACAATCTGACCAACCATAGTACCTTTTTTAGTTTGAATAATCCACAAATCTCCTTGTGGATCAATGGCTATTCCTCCAGGATTGGTAACAGCGAATTTGCCTATCTCCTGCATTGTTTCAGTATTGTAAATCTGTACAATGTTACCAGCAGCATTACTAATAAATAATTTATCACCTACAGTTGCTAATCCAGTTACTTCATGTTTATCACTGATAATTAACATACTTTTATCCCAGCCATTACCTCCCGGAAAAGGTACAGATTTTCCGGCTAAATTATAACGTCTGACACAGTACCAAATTTTACCTTCTGGTGGATAACCGTCTTTTCCATTATTCATTCCACTTTGGGACATAGCAATATAAATATATTTGCTATTGGCTGTTACTGCTTTACCACCGAGACGATTCCACCCATGAATATCTTCTAGAAAACCCATAACCTTACCATCTTTATATATTCCTGCTTCTCCTCCAGCTTCATCCCAATAACTATTAGTATAAATTTTACCATTAGTTGTTACATACATTGCCTCTACATTATTTTGGACTCGTAATTTACCTTTGCCGATAGTATTACCAAGCCAAGAAGTTTCATAGGTAAATCCAGCTACTGTAGTGGTTTTTGTCGTGGCTGAGTCCATTGTTATACCCACAAATATCACCATTAATCCACAAGTTAGACCGAGTAAAAAATTGAAGGCCATTTTTGTGCCTCCATATCTACTCTGAATTGAATTCCTAATAATTTGATTTAGTTTGTGACTGATATTTTTAATTTGCGAGATAAATATATTTTTCATATAATTGCTCTGATTGCATATTGGCAATTATCATTACTGAAAAAGTTATGGTTGTTCGATTTTGATATATTGCACAATTTCCAACTAATTACAGAGTGTAGGGTCAGCAGGATTGTTATATGTAGTAATGGAGAATTTGTATATGCACCTGTACAAGACATCAATAACCTAACAGATAAATGTTGTTAATTATATATTCTTATCGAAACTTTATAAAGAAAATATATTTCTTTAACACAGCAATTATTAATCAAGAGTAAAGTTTGATTTGCATTGAGAAAGTGTAATGATAAATATCATCTAAGTGAATTTAAATACAGGATTAATAAAGGTTTACCGCTATAAATAGATATACTGATGCAGTAAGTCGTAAATCCTAGAAGGTAGACAGAGAATTATGCACGGAAAACAGAAAATATTGAGCATCTATCCTGATGATTATCCTTTTTTTAAATCAATTATGAGAAGTAACATCTATCATGTGTACAGAATGATCAAAATCATTAAATCGGTATAATTCAAACCAATTTATCCTAGTAACATCACCCATATAAAAATAATTGATTGAAAACTACACTGATGAATGATTTTTTAACCGGACTGACAGTTTAGTCAAGTGATGATTTTGATCATAAATTGAATTTCGATCAAAAATTGGATCACCTGATTCAATTTTGGATTTTGGATTAATTCCACGGATGAATCTGAGGGCTTGTAGATCAAGAGATAAGTGGTCAAACCAAAATACTAAATACAGCCTTGAGAATTTCAACCAGTCAGTAATAGTAATTAAGGGCTGAATGTAAAAAAGTTAATTTTAGTGTGGAAGCAAACTAAATTCCCTAGAGGAGATAATTAGGTGGAAGGTAACAAAAAAGGTTATGAATCAAGTTCTGCATCTATCCTCACATTGGGAACTGGCTGGTTCCCCAAAACCCCAGGAGGATTAGAAAGGTATATTCATGAATTAACTCATAAATTAGCAGACAATCAAGATCAGGTAGAATTATGTGGTGTAGGTTTACCCAGTGAAGCCGAAAATATACCTATTAAGCTAACTAATTTAGCTGATCCAGATAGTCCTATTTGCCAAAGATTGTGGTCAATTCGCACTAATTTTCAGAAAAGCAGATTGGAAACACCAGACGCTATTAATCTACATTTTGCATTATATAGCTTTCCAATTATGGATCTTTTACCTAAAGACGTACCAGTTACTTTTAATTTCCATGGACCTTGGGCTTCTGAAAGTCAAGAAGAAGTTGTAGACCAGAAACTTAGTATTTGGCTGAAATGGAAGTTGATAGAAAAAAATACTTATAATCGATGCGACCGCTTTATAGTTTTGAGTGAAGCTTTTGGCAATATTTTACATCAAAGATATCAAATCCCTTGGAGCATAATTAATATTATACCTGGTGGAGTTGATATTCATCACTTTCAAAATAATCTATCTCGTCAAGATGCAAGATTAAAACTAAATTGGCCGACTAATCGACCGATATTATTCACATCTCGCCGTTTAGTACATCGCATGGGAATCGATAAATTATTGCAAGCATTAGCAATAATCAAACCGAGAATTTCTGATATTTGGTTAGCTATAGCTGGTCGTGGTCATCTTCAGGAAATACTCCAACAACAAGTTCTAGAACTAGGACTAGAAAACAACGTTCAATTATTAGGCTTTTTACCAGATGAAGATTTACCAATAGCTTATCAAGCTGCTAATTTAACTGTAATGCCCAGTCAGTCTTTCGAAGGTTTTGGATTAGCAATTCTGGAGTCCTTAGCATGTGGTACTCCAGTTTTATGTACACCTGTAGGGGGAATGACAGAAATCTTACAAGTATTTTCACCAGATTTAATTACTGATTCTATCACAGTTAAAAGCATTGCAGAGAAATTAGAACTAGCAATCTTAGAAAAGATTCCTTTACCTACTAGAGAAGAATGCCGCTATTACACAATCACAAATTATGATTGGACTAATATTGCTCAAAAAGTAAGGAAAGTTATTTTATCTAGATAAATTTAGAGAGCGACCATAGATAAACACAGATTAATACAAATTGAAAAATAGGATAATGAAAATTTTGTTTTTGGATCAAAGTGGTAAACCAGGTGGTGCTGAGTTATGTTTAATAGATATTGCTAAACCCTATGCGGATAGTTCTCTTGTAGGTTTATTTGCAGATGGTGATTTTAGATCATTACTACAGCAGCATCAAATACCTGTAGAAATTTTAGCTACTCAAGCTATTAAAGTTAATAAAGATAGTGGTTTGTTAGCAGCATTAGGGAGTTTAGGTCAGCTCATACCCCTAATTAATCGAGTAATACAACGTGCCAGGAAATATGATTTAATCTACGCCAATACTCAAAAAGCCTTAGTTGTAGGTGCTATTGCGAGTCTTTTATCTCGTCGTCCTTTAGTTTATCATTTACACGATATTCTCTCCATCGAACATTTTAGCAAAACTAACTTGCGTGTTGCTATTACTTTAATTAATCAGTTTGCTTCCTTAGTAATTGCTAATTCCCAAGCCAGTAAACAGGCATTCTTACACGCTGGAGGAAAATCAAATATTATTGAAGTTGTCTATAATGGCTTTGAATTAAATAATTATCAAATCTCCGCAGAAAGTGTGATGAAAATAAAACGAGAATTAGGTTTACAAGATAAATTTATAATTGGGCATTTCAGCCGTTTATCACCTTGGAAGGGGCAGCATATTTTAATTAATGCACTTGCCCAATGTCCAGACAATATCACAGCAATTCTAGTAGGTGATGCTTTATTTGGTGAACAACATTATGTAAAAGATTTACACCAAAGAGTTACCTCTTTGGGATTAGAAGATAGGGTTAAATTTTTAGGATTTCGTGCTGACATTCCCCAATTAATGACAACTTGTGATTTAGTGACACATACATCAACAGCACCTGAACCTTTTGGCAGAGTTATTGTTGAAGCTATGCTGTGTGGTAAACCTGTGGTCGCGGCTAAAGCTGGAGGGGTAATGGAATTAGTGGAACATGAAATCAATGGTTTTTTAGTCACACCAGGAAACCCACAGGAACTAGCAGAGGTAATTAACAGTTGTATTCATGAGCCGCACAACACTGCAATCATTGCTCAAAATGCTAGAATTAGTGCTAGTTTGCGTTTTGATGTAACAACTATTAATCAGCAGATTGGTAAATTACTGCATTTCTTAGCAAAGAATATACAATAAAGAAATTCCCATAAATACTAATATTGAACACCGTGTCAACTATCAATACTCTACACCCTATTCCCTGCTTATTGGTTCATGTTATATCTACGCTGCTTCTCGCCTTGATAAATTAATATTAACTTCTGGAAATGGCAGTGAAAGTTGTTTCACTGCTGGTACTGCTGCTTCCTCTAAGACGGTTACTTCAATCTTCACACTCACCAAATAACTGCCTGTATCCGCACCCACTGCTTCAGCAATTAATTTGGCAATGTCTGGGCGTTTTCCCCTTAGTGGGTTACTTAATATGTATCGGTCCCATTCATGCTTGGGAGTTGGATTAAGATTGAGAATGTAATGCTTTATCATAAAACTATCCATTGAATCAATCTTCCAAAAGGCTTTTAGAGAGTGGACGCTATAGAATAGGTATAGTATATATATACTATATAACCAAGATCAGATGGAAACCAACAAAACGGATGTATATACTATAAGATATAGAATATAAGAACTAATTACTGGGAGAATTGACTAGAATTCATTGGAGCTAAATAGTAATTACTAATATTAAGTTAGATATACAGGTCATAAACAAGACTAAGTACAAAGTTCCAGTTCTTAGGTTTTTTCTATGGAAAACCTGGTTCAAAATCATTAGACGTCTTGCAGAATTAATTTGATCTTATAAAAGATAACTTTCTTTGTTTTAGCTCAAAATCAGAGTTACACGGTTATGTTTGAATTACCGATCACAAAGAACACTGAAAATACATAAAATCTAAGACTTTCTATCATACCACAGAAACAATTTTTTAATAGGTTTATTGTTCCTTATTGAGAAGGCATCTGAATAAATTTTCCTATCCAAAACTTGTCTTTTTAGGTTTTAGTGCCACTATGAGTACCAAACTAACCTAGTACTGCCGTGAATTCAAACTGGTTCTTTCAGAAGAGCTACCCTAACGAAATTCAAAATATTGCTTCCAGGAGCCTGCGCCAACAAAATGCAAAATGAATACAGCCTGAGCTTTTCAGAGATTTGGAATGGTTGGTTTATTTACGCCGTGCTGTACTAGTAAAAGGGTAGCATCACCTGAATCTTTATCGGGTCGGCATAGGTTAAAGGGGTCTAAATCCCCAAAATTTGTAAGAGATTTCTGAAAAATAATTTTTTTATGCTTTGATGTGAGCAATTAATTTATTAGCCGGACTTCAACAAAAATCAACCCCAAATATAGCCCAAACTGGCTCTATCAGAAGGAAACATGTCCGGATTCAAGTTGAACCAATCAATCAATAGAAAAGATATGGGTGTTCTCAACGCTTCTAAAGCTTCAGTAAAAGTATTCAAAGGTTTCTTAGAGCACCCTTAGTCTTAATCCTCCAGTCCACTGATGGCAAAGAATAAAAGTGTAGGCACAGAAAACCAAAATAAAATGGCGCAGTCAACTACTGTTATCTCCAACTTGATATTCTTTGAATCCTACCCATCCCTTGGCTTCCCTGTAAACAACTTCTACCCAATTTCTTTGAGACTATGTATCAACTATCCATTGGGGTATGACAATTGATGAAGAAACATTGGTAATAAGAGGCTGATAAAGTAAATGTAAAGGGGAGTAGAAAAGGAATGTTGGAATGATAGGATACATCAGATATAGTGTATTTACATAGCTAATCATGGCACGAAAGTCTTACGCCACAGACTTAACTGATATGGAGTGGGAAATCCTAGCCCCATTGATTCCACCAGCCAAAGAAGGAGGGCATCCACCCACAAAAGATATAGGTGAAATATGTAATGCCATATATTTTCATTTGAAAACTGGATGTCAATGGAATATGCTTCCAGGTGACTTCCCGCCAAGGTCAACGGTATATAGCTATTACAGGAAATGGCAGGGCCAGGGGGTTTGGGAAAAATTCAACCATACATTGGGTAGTCAAGTTCGCTCGAAATTAGGTAAATCAACACAACTTACCGCGCTCGCCGCAGACAGTCAGTCGGTCAACACTGACCAAAAAAAGGGGATGTGTATGGTTTTGACGGATGTAAAAAGGTAAAAGGAAGAAAGGGGCAGACTTTAGTTGATAGCCTGGGATTTGTGTTTAAAGTTGTTGTTAGTGAAGCGAATGCCCCAGAACGAATACTTGCTGCCTATGCACTAATGGAACTGCTAGAGGAACCCACAGAATTATTGGAAAAAGTCCAAGTTTTATGGGTTGATTCCGGTTATGACGGTGATAAATTTGCACTTGCAGTTTGGTTCCTGATTCAAGCTCATGTTGAAGTCATAGGACCTACTGAGCAAGAATTTAAAGTTTTACCACAACCCTGGGTAGTAGAAAGAACATTTGGGTGGTTTAACCAATATTATCGTCTAAGCAAGGATTATGAGCGTTTAACACAAATGAGGTAAGGGGCTATATATGCTCTTATGACTAGAATTATGCTACTTCCTCTTCTCTCCTAAACATTTACTTTATAAATCATCTCTTAGTAGTTTTCATTGAGAATGGTCAAATCAGTATGAATATGAAAATTGATCTTCCATGTCCACGGGCTAGAGGAGATGCAAAGTTTGCCAAGACTGTAGAGAAGATCTTAGATAGAATCATGTGCAAAGGATAATCTCTGTCAACAAAGGCTGAAGGTACTTATTTATTGAGTTCCGTCTCTTGATAAATGCTACTATTAGAAAGTATTTGGAGCAAAAATTATGACTATGTCCAGATAATGTCTGCGAAAATCCAAATCTCCACACATATAGATTGGACTGGTCAATGGGAGGTTTTGCTTAACCATAGAGAGAAAAGTTTATACGCAGTAATTTTTCTGCGTCTTATAAGATTATTTAGAGTTAGTCGGTGAAACAGATAATGAACTTCTGTAGAAAACCCGCAGATTACTGTCTTGTGAATGTTAATCGTTAGTTGAAAATGCGATCGCTAATTCAGTTTTCTCTCAAATTCTCTTTCCTAGTCTCAACAAGCACAATATTAACGGGATCTAACAGAATTTACGTATTTTCACTCTCGAAAATCTCCTAGTTGATGATTTGATTCGCTATGTAGATGAAGATGCGATGGGTAAATCCCAAGAAGCCTATTCTCGGATGGTTTCAGTCGGACAATAAGGAAGGAATTACATAATGGTAGGCGGGAAACTTTAGAAATTAGCCCCAAAACCTCTTCACTCTTGCCTTTTGCCTCTTGACTTGTCATAACGACAATTTTTAACGCCCACCTACTTATTTCCCAAGTAAAGAATCGATTACCTAGAATTTTCTGGTTTTTTAACAGAGCAAAATATAAAAAAAGCAGATGCAGATCATGAAAATAAAATAAATAGGTAGAGATAAATAACCATAACTATCTAACAAAATGTAAATTACTTGAATCCCTTGGGATTGCCTGGTTCCGCTTTGCTGCATTCGCCATGACATAGTTATAAATTTTCCCGCCCACCTACTTTACTTATTTTGTTTTTAAATCTCTCTTAGGAGAGTATTCTTTGTTGGATTTTTTAGATAAGAGTTAGTAGTAATAAGTTTGTGGAGAGCAATTTTAAAATTTAAACCTCAATAATGAATTTTGTTTTGCTCAAAATTAACTGATATTATATCGTCTGGTGATCGCCAGAAGTAAGCGATGTTCCCTCTCCCTCTTAATAGCCAAAATCTCCCATACTCCGACCCCATACACCCGATTGTTGTCCATTTTGTAGCGATGGTGTTTTTCTCATTTATTTGTGATGTGGTGGGTTATTCCACGCGCAATGCACGTTTATTTGAGGTTGGTTTCTGGAATGTGTTTATGGGTGCGATCCCTATTTTTGCAGCCATGATTTTTGGACAGTTTGAAGCAGGGCTGGCACAAGTTTATCCAGCAGTCCAGCCCATACTTAATTTTCACACAGTCATGGGTTGGTCACTTACGGCGATCGTTGCTGCTATTACAGCTTGGCGGGTTGTGATTCACAATCGCAACCCGCTAAAATTGCCTCCTGCTTACCTCGGTGTAGCAACCTTTTTAATTGGTCTAGGAGTAATCCAAGTGTATTTGGGGAGCAACCTATTTTGGGTATACGGATTACACTTTAAGCCTGTCGTTGAAGCGATGAAACAGGGAATATCGTCATGAACTCACAGCTAATTGACTAATTAGGATTGAGGTTAGATGCTAATAGACTACCCTAGGAAATTCCCATGCACCCGCAGTTGGTGCATCTGATATTGCGTTTGTTTATAATCAATATCTTAGTTTGACCAGGAGCTATTTTTTCCATATAACGACCAATCTTCAAATTTTTGGGTCTTCCCGCCATCCGTTCTGGTTTCTTCGACGTTGGTCGGTAGATCCTTCTGTGGGCGGCTATTGTGATATTTTTTACTGTCGCCTTTGTTTTTTTCGAGTTACTGCTGACAAAACCACTAGTTAATCAAAAGAGTAATTGGGGGTTGAGCGTTTAGTGGACAATGCTTTTGCATGGTTTAGGTGGTGTTTTACTGCTAGGGGTTATCGTTGCCATAAACGTGTGGAGAGCTTTGTAACGCTACGATTGGCGCAATAATGCTTCTAGATAAGTGCAGTGGAATTATTTGTTAATAGGCATTGTGATGTTCGGTATGTTGTATTTCCACAGAACTTTAGGGGCACAATTAGGGGAGGAGTTTAGCATTCACGTTACGGCGGCTAAATTACTTCAATAGGGCGCAAACCCGCATTTGCTGCTCAAATAATTAAACGAGAAGCATTCTGAGTTTATGGTTAGATGTTTAGAATATTTACTAATAGCTGGTTGTATTGCAGTGCTGCTTGTTATCAGCCATTGGATTGGGCAGTTGGCGTATCCTTCGATGCCGCTTGAAGCTACAGCAGAAGCACAAACAGTCCATAGTTTATTTAGCTTCTTACTTTCAATCGGAGCATTTATTATCCTTGGGCTTGTAGGCATGATCCTGTACTCGGTACTTTTATTTCATGCACCCAAAAATGACTACAGCTAGGGACACTCATCTAGAGGTGATGATATCAAGCTAGAAATCTGATGGACGGCGACTCCAACCTTACTACTGCTGTGGATTGCTTTCCAAGGCTTCAATATTTATCAGCAATTAAATATTCTAGGTTTGAGGCAAATCCTACATTTGCATACACTCCCAAAATCAGAACCGGCCTATGCCGTAGCTAGTGATGATAAACGGAAACCAGCATCTGAAACTATTGAGGTTTTTGTGAAGCAATGGGATTGGTCTTTCCGCTATCCAAATAATATTACTGGCGATGAATTACATCTGCCTGTAAATCTTCGCACTCCTCTCAATATGCACGCTAAGGACGTACTCCATAGCTTTTACGTCCCTGAGTTCCGGTTACAGCAGTATATTATGCCTGGACCCAACATTAACCTTATAGTTACACCCAAACATATCGGCAGACATAGGTTGAAAGATGCCTTATTCAAGGGTACTTACTTTACTTTGATGGGTGCCAATATCCAGGTTGAATCCCTGGAGGAATATAACCAGTGGCTTACGAAAACTGAAAAAGAACCAAAGATGAGAAAAAATCAGGCATTAGCAGAGTATAGCCAATCACCAAAAACATGGTTTAAGACTGGCTGGTACACTGTCGTACCTTATCAAAGAGCGATCGGGCGGAGCGCACTGCCTACGGCAGTGTCAAAGGAAAATACCTAATAAATATTACATACTGATATGGACAATATCATTGGATATAGAGAATCCTCAACATCTCAAAACGAGCCTGAGAATAACTGGCGAAGATACTTCAGCTTCAGCACTGACCATAAAGTGATCGGCGTTCAGTACATGGTGATGTCTTTCATTTTCTTCTTGGTTGGCGGCCTGTTGGCAATGGTCATCCGTGCCAAACTCATTACGCCTCAGTCCAATGTAGTAGATCGTCCCCTTTACAACGGCTTGTTCACCTTGCACGGGACAATTATGATTTTCTTATGGATTATTCCATTCAATGCAGGTATTTCTAACTACCTAGTACCCCTCATGATTGGAGTGCGGGATATAGCTTTTCCTCTACTCAACGCCATCTCTTTTTGGATGATTCCACCAAGGGGTATTTTATTGCTATCTAGCTTCTTGCTGCCCAATGGTACGGCGCAGTCCGGCTGGTAGATATGACCACCAGCCGGACTGCAAATTCCTCCTGGTCAACCAATAAATGGGGAATTGATTTGGATTATCAGTTTAGTAATCATCGGCATCTCTTCAATTATGGGGGCTGTTAACTTCGTAACAACCATTTTTTGGATGCGCGCCCCAGGAATGACCTTCTTCCGAATGCCCGTTTTTGTTTGGTCAGTTCTCAGCGCCCAGTTGTTGCAACTAGTTAATTTACCTTCCCTAACAGGTGCATTAATCCTGCTCTTATTTGACCTCAATTTTGGGATGCAATTCTTCAAACCTTTAGAGAATGGCGACCCGATCATTTACCAGCATCTATTCTGGTTTTACTCCCACCCCGCAGTTTACATTATGACGCTACCAGCCTTTGGTATTTTTGCGGAAGTTCTGCCAGCTTTTTCCCGTAACCCCTTATTTGGTTATCGGTCATTAGCTGTCGCCTCTTTAGGCATTGCTGTAGTTAGTATTTTTGTTTGGGTACATCATATGTTCACCAGTGCTACACCTAGCTGGATGCGGATCTTATTTATCGTGACATCAATTTTGGTTGCCGTGCCTACAGGTGTGAAAGCATTTGGTTGGACTGCTACAATTTGGAAAAGCAAACTGCATTTAGAGACACCCATGCTGTTCGCTATGGGAGGTGCAGCCATGTTTCTGCTTGGTGGTGTCACTGGAGTGATGTTGGCAGCAGTACCATTTGATATCCACGTCCATAATACTCACTTTATAGTGGGATACTTCCACTACATTGTTTTTAACACCATCACAATGGCAATTTTTACCGCCATTTACTTCTGGTTTCCGAAGATTACCGGACGGATGTACCCCGAAGGTTGGGGCAAATTGCATTTTTGGTTAACCTTTATCAGTGCTAACCTTACGTTCTTTCCTATGCTTCCAGTAGGTTTACAGGGAATGGTACGGCGAATTTCCTCTTATGACCGACGCTATCAAGGATGGAATGTTATTGCTAGTCTAGGCGGCTTCTTGTTGGGAGTATCTATATTACCTTTTATTGGTGGCAATATGGTGGGTTCCTGGCTATACGGCACAAGGGCAGTCAACAATCCTTGGCATGCCACAGGATTGGAATGGACAACCACCTCACTACCTCCGCAAGATAACTTTGATGAAATTCCGGTTGTGAAAAGACCACCTTGTGATTACGGTTACCCTAAATACTCAGTGATAGAACCTCCTGACTATCATCAGCTAGAACACTAAGAATAAGGTACTGTATCTGGGATAAAAATTTTACTTAAACTATATAACTATATAACTATATAACTATGACCCGTTGGGTAATTCATGTAGATGAGAGTCCTATCCCTTTGGAACGCTGGTGGCGATACCTACCAAATTGGCTAAAGCGTTTCCTAGCAATTCGTGGTGGACGTGCTAAAAACCATCATGGTAAGGGTATGTTCGGGTTTACCGTGTTCCTGCTATGGGAAAGCATGGTTTTCTTGAGTTTTATCTTCACTTATGTTGCCCTGCGATTGACACATTCACAGAATTGGCTACCACCTGGTGTTTCCGGTTCAAAATTGTCTACCTTTGTGATTATTAACACGGTGGTGTTACTCTCCAGTAGCTTTGTCATTCAACCAGCAGAAAATGCTCTCAAGCACCATCAGCTAAATAAATTCCGTTGGCTTTGGTTGATGACAATTTGCATGGGAAGTTACTTCTTAATTGGTCAAGGAATTGAATGGAGTCAACTCGGTTTTAGGTCAACTACAGGATTAGTTGGTTCAACATTTTACGTATTAACAGGTTTTCATGATTTACACGTTATTAATGGTGTAATTCTCCAGATAATTATGCTTTTCCGTTCCTTAATTCCAGGTAATTACAACAAAGATCATTTTGGTGCAAGTGCAACGACTCTATTTTGGCATTTCGTTGATATAGTTTGGGTGTTCCTCTTCTCAATTCTCTACTTGTGGCAGGCTTAAAAAGTTAGTATTCAAAATACTCTACGGAAAGTAAGCTACAAAATAGTCAGAACCGCAGGCTTACGCTAACAAGGCAAGAACTATTTTTAGGAGTAATTTTATGAACTTATTAGCACAAGAACTACCATTGCCAAAATCAATTCAAGCAACTCCAATACCTGGTAAAAACCAAGACCCACTTATTGCACATAATTTACAAAAAGAGCAGTATGTTGGCATTATTGGATTAGCGATCGCTCTGGTTACGGCTGTGGGATTTTTTAGCCGCAGATTTGAGTACGCTATTGTATTCGCTCTTGTGCTTAGTGCTATTATCATTGCTTTCTTCTTATCGGTATAGCAAATTAATCATTAATCATTAGTCATTTGCTATTTTCCTCCGCGTGCATGTTCAGAAGAGATCTAAATCTGTAAAAATTTCACCCTTGAGGAGTTTTTATGAACAGCCCAGTTTATCAGACTGTGATCGTCGGTGGTGGTTTTACCGGTCTATTTACAGCCTTACACTTAGCTCACGAACACTATCCTCGCTCTGTGATCTTAATTGATAAAAATAAACGCTTTTGTTTTAAGCCATTACTTTATGAATATTTCGATGGAGAAATGAATAGCTCTCAAGTAGTACCACACTTTTCGGAATTACTTAAATGTAGTGGTGTCATTTTTGTTCAAGATATAGTACAGTCAATAGACCTGCATCAATCGGAAGTCGAATTAGCTTCTGGGAATTCCTACAAATACAGTAACTTAGTATTAGCTTTGGGGAGCGTTACTGGCTATCCTCACGTTGAGGGTGCTAAAGAAAATGCCTTTCCTTTTTGGACACAAGCTGATGCGATCGCTCTTGACCGACATTTACGTGACTGTTTACAAAAAGCCATCCAAACAGAAGATGTAGAACAACGCCGCAAACTATTAACAGTAGTTATAGTTGGTGGTGGTCCTTCTGGTGTAGAAATGGCAGCGACTTTAGCTGATTTTCTCCCACATTGGTATGGCGTATTAGGCGGTAGTTCTGCGGAAATCCGTGTGATTCTTCTCAATCATGGTCAGAAAATTCTTGATGGCGATATTAACGATCCGTTGCGTCCAATTGCTGAGACAGAATTACAAAAACGGACTGTAGAAATTGGAATTATTCTGGAAGCAGAAGCCACTGTTGTTCATCCTAACGCGGTGGAATATAAGAGCCATGGTGAAGTAAGAAAATTGCCAACGTATACCACAATTTGGACGGCTGGCACTTCTACCCATCCTCTGATCCAAGACTTACCAATTCCGCAAGAACATCGGGATCATCATCGCCGTCCCCTAGTCACTCCCACAATGCAATTGCTTGATTTTCCAGAAGTATTTGCAGGTGGTGATTGTGCAGCAGTTCAGAATAGTTCGCTACCACCTACAGCACAAGTAGCTTATCAACACGGAGCAAATATTGCTCGGAATTTGACAGCACTTGCTCTAGGAAAAGACCCAAAACCAGTTAAGGTTGACATCCGGGGAACTATGTTGAAGTTGGGCCTCAATGATGCGGCTGCTAACTTATTCAATATTTTTGAAGTTGCAGGTGAACCCGCGCATTTAATCCGTCAAGGGACTTACTTAACACTACTACCAACACCAATTCATAACTTTAAAGCTACTACAGAATGGCTGGATGAAGAAATTTTTCATCATCATATTAACCCCCGCAATTTGGGTCAGGAACTTGTCCATGTGATGGAACTGGTTGGTGCTGGAGTTGTTGGTGTTTTAGTGGCGAGAAAATTATTAAGAATGTTGGGTAATGAGGGGAAAAGGGAATAGCTAATAGTGATTGGGGACTTGGAAAAAACTTTTAGTCTAGATCTAATCCTCAATCTTTGATTTCCAATATCCAACAAGGTATAATTTTCTCATCAATAAAGTATACAGTAGATTGCAGATCAATGAGGTATAAAATCTAAATTGAAACCTAGACAGCAAGAGACTTTTACTCCTCAATCCTGCTGTAACTTTATTACATTTAATTAAATATTCAGAAATTTAAACAACTTCCTTAGGAAACTAACTATGAATCAAGCTGCTATCAATCTCATTGCTGTATTCGTATTCTTGATAACGCTTTCCACTTTGTTGGAACCATTAATACATCTGTCCCCAACTATCCCAATTTTAACTATGGTGGGGTTTTTGGGTATCGCTACCTTGGATAATTTCAGCTTTCAAGGAAAAGGAGGAATGATAGTATTAGATTGGTTAGCGCGATTTTCTCCAGAAAATCCCGATCGCATTTTACATGATGAAACAGGTCATTTCCTCGTCGCTCAACTGCTGGGTATTCCTGTCACTGGCTATACTCTCAGCGCGTGGGAAGCCTGGAAACTAGGACAACCAGGACAAGGTGGAGTGACTTTGGAAGATAGCGAAATTATTGCACAACAGTTGGAAAAGGGCAAGATAGGTGTTTCTATGGTAGAACTCTATTGTAATATTTGGATGGCGGGAATTGCCGCAGAAAATGTGGTTTTTAAATCTGCTGAGGGTGGTGGTGATGATAAAGCCAAGTTAAATCAGTTTTTGCAAGCTTTGGGTTTTGAGGAAAAGATTTTTGAACAAAAACAGCGTTTTTATTTGCTCCAAGCTAAAAATTCTGATTCAGGACAATTGGGATAGTTATCAAGCTTTAGTGGAAGCAATGAGAAAAGGTGTTTCGGTTGCGGAGTGTCAAAAAGCTATAGGTTAGTGAGAAAGCTTTACTTAATTAAAGGCTTACTCAAGAGGTAGGAATCATGAACTAAATAATCATAAATGAAACTAAATAGGGTTTGCTGAAAAGGTCATCAAAAGGCAAGAGAAGAACTGACTAAATTATCAGACAGGGAAAAAGATAAGTTTTCGTGGGCTGCGATTATCCAAAACTTAATTTTCATTAATGAGAAAGGTGAAAAAAGATGTGGTTTTGAAAAATCGCCATAAAAAGACACAAAAAAAGGTGTAAGAGAAGAGTAGCAAGATTCATAAGTAAAAAAGAAATAGCAATTGCAGTTAAAGGAGTATGAGAAAGTTGAGCCATCACTGTCCCAAGGCTAAATCTTCGTTTAGCCTGTCCGAATTCACGCTCAATACAGTTACGAATTCTCTCGTCCCTTAAAGCTTGTTTCTTCTTTTCTTTACTGACGTCTTTAGGTGGTCTTCCTTTCGGAAGACCACTTGTTCTAATACCTCTTTGTTTACACCAAGCACGGTTGTCTCTATTCCGATAAACTTTATCAACATGAACTGGTTCAGGATAATACCCCGTGTAGGTTCTGAATGCTTCAACTTGTGGTTTTAAGTCTTCTGATTCGTTAAAACTATCCCAACTTATGCGGTCTAGAAATACATAGGCGTCAAAATAAAGAGCTGAAAACTTTACCCCAAACTCTACGGCTGTTCCTGCTTTTCCACGGACAATCGGACGAATGTGTGGTTGACTTAAACTGACAATCCAGTTTTCTATACTCTGTTTTGTATTTTCATATAACCACAGTTCTTGACGGTAAACTTCTGCTAATACTAGCAACATCTTAATATTGCCTATTACTCAGTTTTACTAGTGATACACCCAAATATATTAGCGGGACGTAAACAAAAATCAAGCGCAAATGTGGCCCTAACTGGCTTGATAAGAAGGAAACACATCCGGATTCAAGTTGAAACAATCAATAAATAGAAAAGATATGGCTGTTCTCAACGCTTCTAAAGCTGCAGTAAAAGTATTCAAAGGTTTCTTAGCCCACCTTGGTCTTAATCCTCCAGTCCACTGATGGCAAAGAATAAAAGTGTAGGCACAGAAAACCAAAATAAAATGGCGCAGTCAACTCTTATTATCTCGAACTTGATATTCTTTGAGTCCTAACGGGACTTAAACGAAAGTTAAGAGTAAAAAGGAGTATAATGCAATTTTGGTGTAGCTTTCACGTTAAAAGAAGCTGATGAGAGAAACCACTGCCGTAGCAATGGCACGATGGTTTAAAAGATGGTGTCATTTGATGATATATTTACTCATAAAGCGCAAACAAGAGAGTTTAGACATGATTTAGGGGCATGATTGGGTAAAAGTGAGAGAAAAAACCTATTTAAAATGGCAGAGAATACCCTAGGCGTGACTTACCACCGATTACACCACTTTTTAACTGAAGCACCTTTTTTAACTGAAGCACCTTGGTCCAGTTCCCAACTCAATGACCGTCGGTTAGAGATTATGAACAAGTGTAGTCAGAGGAGAATCACCAGAGGATTTAGCTTAATAATTGATGATTCTCTCCATAGAAAAAGGGGGAATTTTAGGGATGGAGTAGGAAGAAAATATATTGGAGAAATTGGGAAAAGGGATAATGGAATAGTAGTAGTAACAACACATCTATATGATGGCAGTTAAGGCTTACCATTAGATATAGAGTTATATCACCACGGCGATTCTTTAGCCAAAGGGAAACAAGACCCTCTATTTGAGAAGAAAGAAGAAACCTGAGTTAGGAATTAAATTAATAGATCTGACCTTAAGCCGTGGTAATCAACCAGGAATAGTAATTATAGATCCTGGATATAGCCACAATAGGTCTTTCTTATTAAAGATAGAAAATCGGCGTTGAAAGTATTGAGGAGGATTAGCTAAACATCCCAAAGTCCTTGCCAGTGACTAAGAGGATAGTCCACAAATAATTAGGTTAGATAAATTAGCACAAAGTTTACCCCAATAGGCTTTTACAGAAATTCAACTGGAGTTAGATAAAACCAAAACATTATGGGTAGTAACTAAAGAAGTAGAAATATCAGCCTTAACTGGAAAGGGTAATATTGCTGTCGTCATCAACACTTCTACTTTCTGTCAAGCAACTGATATTGACTACTTTATGCCCAATATTTCTTCATCAATTATCACACCCCAATGGATAGTTGATAGATATTCTCAAAGAAATTGGCTAGAGGTTTTTACAGGGAAGCCAAGGGATGGTTAGGACTTAAAGAATATCAAGTTGGAGATAACAGCAGTTGACTGCGCCATTTTATTTTGGTTTTTTGTGCCTACACTTTTATTCTTTGCCATCAGTGGACTGGAGGATTAAGACCAAGGTGGGCTAAGAAACCTTTGAATACTTTTACTGCAGCTTTAGAAGCGTTGAGAACAGCCATATCTTTTCTATTTATTGATTGGTTAAACTTGAATCTGGACGTCTTTCCTTCTTATCAAGCCAGTTAGGGCTACATTTGGGTTTGATTTTTGTTTACGTCCCGTTAACTAAATTGCAAACTCCATCATGACCATCGCCCAAACAGCCAAGGGGGTTAACCAAAGACTGGCTATCACATAATCAACTAATGATTGGTTGTTATCAATAAATACGCCATAATAAATTCTAGGACTGACGCAACTGGCACAAATAGGGGGAGGGATGTAGCCCTGGCACGCAACACATTGAACTCAAACCAAGCACATAGGAAGACTTGGGCATTTTAGTTGCTGAGTTAAATAATTAGAAAGCAATCTATGCTTGATTTGATAAACAGTTTAACCAGTTTGATAGGCTAAATTCTTCAATCTAATCCAAATCAATATTGCACAAGCAATATTATTTCTTTGAAACCTAGGTTTACGACATTGACAAGATTAAATGCCAGTTATTTGTTGAATCTCTCGGTGAAAATCCTCGATTTCCTAACGAATTTTACATACCTCTTGTACAACATTCGTAGAACTTTGAGATAAATCCTTAGTAGCGACATAATCCGTTCTGTTGGTAGAAACAGCAACCCGGAATAGTTTCACTTTTTTCTGAGCGGGAAACCACTTAATTTTCATAATTTTACCACATTCTAACTCTTCAGTACTCCATTCTTCTAATAATTCAATAGGTTTATCTTTTTCTTTGGCAAATGTACCATCAACTAACCGATTTTTTTTTAGGGCAATCATGAATTTTGTCTAAATTATCAATCAATATACAGCATTAAACTGTTTACCGCATACCATGTGTCCATCAAAACCCTATCAAAGGGGAAAAGCTGATGATACACCAGGTTTTGCAGCATATCTTTCACATGGTCTATCTTGGTTTTACCATCCACATCAGGATTAAAACCGCGGTAATCTATTACCCCAAATCTTTGAAGTTTAGTATTCACATATACACAACTGACTACACCAATTCCTTGGAGTATGCCATGTTCATTACCACTATATTGTCTCCTCACCATCTCTATTTCTTCAGAATATCTTTTGTCTAAAACACTATCATCAAATATGATGTACCCATTACCATCAGGTTCTACTACCTCTTTCACCTTATCCCATAGTAAACGAGATGTTAACTTTTCGGTTTTTAAATAATAGTTAATTGCATTATAGCTAATACTTTCTAAATGCTCTACTAAATTAGTAATTGTATAATTAATTTGACTACTTCATAAGTATTGCTAGTAATCAAGTTTAGTAAATCTCATGACCGTCAGCAACATTTATCTAATACAATCTCCTACCTATTTTCTCATGAATATTTGAATAATGTTTCCTGTTGCAGCTACTTCTTATGGGTTGATAAAGCTTTCGGTATCCGATT
Source organism: 'Nostoc azollae' 0708 (assembly GCF_000196515.1). Lineage (NCBI taxonomy): Bacteria > Bacillati > Cyanobacteriota > Cyanophyceae > Nostocales > Nostocaceae > Trichormus > Trichormus azollae. The sequence continues at coordinate 3,183,269 of NC_014248.1, read as the reverse complement.
CATTTAATACCGAATGTGCTATATTTCACCCATCGCCTGTGCCAGTTGCCTAAGTCCTGATTCCTTGTAGACGAAAGGTTTTATAGTCTCCCCAGTAGCAGCCTGCTTGTAGTTTACCCCCTAGTCGTACTTTTCCACCATCCATGCTCACTTCACAGACAGCTTGTTTTCCTTGTGGTAGCTCCCAATCTTCTTCCACAACTAGTTTTTGTTGCCTCCTATGGCCAAATTTTAGTCCTGTTAATGCCTCAATTTCAACTTCTGCTATTTGATTTGATATGATTTCTTAGCTGATAGCCTCAAGCAGCACTTTTGAAGTAATGGACTTAATCGACTTCTTAGCTTCAAACCCAGTTTCCGCAACTGTTTAGCTTTTAGTTTTAGTTCTCCTACTAAGGTTTTGACTTTCCTGGTTTTACCTACTTTCCTTCCAGTTATTTCTTCCATAAAAAAAGGGCTATTTCTGGACTTACCACTTCTAATATTTGACTCCTTACTGTTTTTTCTATCCCTTCCAAGTCTGTTATCTGACTTTTCTCTGCTTTTTTATATAACAATGTTGCCTATTCTTCTAAGCAGGCTTTGAGCCCTTCTTTTCCTGGTTCATGGTTACTAATCTACAGTTTATCCTTATATTCTCCTCTCACTTGTGTCTCTTCCAATAGTGGATGCTCCCAGCATCAAATTGAGCTTCGTTACTATATGTTGACATTTCCATAAAGTATTGCAGATAGGGATTCTCCCTCATCTGTTCTACTGTTTCTCTATCACTTATTCCTAATTTCTCTTTGACTATTAATGCTGCCAACACCATCCTAAGTGTTTTGGCTTGTGCCCCTATTCCTTCTGAAAATATGGCTGCATATTCTCCTTTAAATTCTGACCAATGTATCATCTGCCCCATGATTATCCAGCGGTTATCTGATACTAGTTTCCCACCAAAGGGTAGTTCAAAGTTTTCTGGCACTGCTTCCTAGCATTGCGCTTTTATATACATGTAGATGCAGCTTTATGCTATTATTCTCACCTATTTTAACTCTTTCCTTTGCACTTTTTCCACTTGTTATAGCCCGAATCTCTTATTATCAAGGTTTTTCGTTTATATGGCTTAACGCCACGCTACGCTATCAGCAAGCCCTAAATAAACTAAATATTTATGCACATCATTACCTGGAGGAGACTGTCCGACTTTTGGGAAAAACATCCAAATGCACAAACTAGCCTAAAATCATCGTTTAAAGCTGTTCTAATTTTTTCTGGTAAACCTTCTAAGTAGTAACAGTGGCGAAAATTTATTCTAAAATCTCTACTTGCATAAATCAATTATGCCACATTCATCAATTGTTCTAAAGATTTCGCTAAAGGTAAAAGTTTTCAATCTTCTTGATATTCGGCAATGTTAATTGCTATCACTTACTGAGTATTTCCAACAGCTTCTTCACAAGAATCACCATGAGTATAATATTTTTGACAGTATAATATTTTTGAGTAGGAAGTTCAGCTAAATGAACTAAATAGCAATAGAGAGGGATAAAAATTTACAAAGGAGTCTGTGTCTGGCTTTCCATAGTGTTAAGATTAGGAAAGAGCCAAGGAAGGAAGCAGGGTTGGGAATAGTTACGGATAGTTCCTATCCATGAAGATGTTGATGACAAATTCATAAATGACCTCATATCCATAAAATTTATGAAATGGGCAAAGCTAATGAACCAATTACTAATGTGACTAAACCACAAATAGTAAGAATTACTTGTGAGTAAATTGGGAAATTCAGGGGAAATCTTTGTTGAGGTACCCGGAATATTTTTACAAATCTAATGACCTGTTCAACAAAAATACCCTTGGTGGAAAACTCTTTATTTCCTGCCTTTTGTTCTGAGTCGCCATGGTATAAGCGCTATGAGGTTTTTCTACCTGTTTAAGGAGACTAGGAGGGAAAACATCTCGTAATATCTCTAGCCAGTAATGAAATGTGTCCTTTGCTTCCGTTTTCCATATACCGAAATGCAAACCTAAAACCTCAAATGTTGGCATTTTCCTCCAATAGCACAAGCATAGACATACCTGTTGTTTTATCTCTAGTTTCCCTTTCCCCCCTCCTCCTTTCTGATTTATACCTATCTTTTACTTTCTATCTCCCCTTGCAGTTTTCTATGCTAGATTTCACCTTGGGCTAACAAGTCTTGAAACTGATGGTTAGTTATTCCCAGTATTTGTTTTCTACGATGTGGATATTCTTGAATATAGTTAATTTAGTGGATTTTTCCTTTTGGTACACCCTCAAAATTCCCTTCTACCATTTTTTTCACACTGAGTTAATTTTCCTGACAGGTATATTTATGTTCACTACTCCTTTAAATAAGGTAATTTTACGGTTTTGACTCCTCTTCTTGAATTGATTTTAATTTAGCTAATTTCTCGTTTACTTGTTTTTATAGTTTACTTGTTTTTATATATGATAAAACCAACGAGTATGACTTCCTGTTGTCGAACGATAAATAAACTTGGCTTTTTTGAGTAAAATTTTTCATTTTATGATTTTTCTATGCACTTTTTCAACGGAAGTATTATCAAGGTATATCAATTGATGTTAATATTATACATATGAGCAATGGCAAATTCATACAAAAAATTGTGAAAGCTTAGAGGATGTCTAATTTTGTGGCATAAGTTATAAATAGTAATGATGATTTTTGAGTAATGATGCTTTTTGCAAATTTTCCCAAATTAATTAAATTTGATTTCGTAAACACTCATGTCTTTAACTCCTCAGTATCTTAGCGGTAATGATATTCGCGCTTTATTCCTCGACTTCTACACCCAACGAGGACACGAACTCCTTCCCAGTGCTTCCCTTGTACCGGAAGATCCCACGGTGCTACTAACTATTGCAGGTATGTTACCATTTAAACCAATCTTTCTGGGACAGCGCACACCAGATTTTAAACGTGCTACGACTTCTCAGAAGTGTATCCGCACCAATGATATTGAAAATGTGGGACGGACGAAGCGCCATCATACATTTTTTGAGATGTTGGGTAATTTTAGCTTTGGTGATTATTTTAAAGAACAAGCGATTGCATGGGGTTGGGAATTATCAACTCAAGTTTTTCGTTTACCTCCAGAACGTTTAGTTGTCAGCGTTTTTGAAGAAGACGACGAGGCTTTTGGAATTTGGCGCGATAAAATTGGTGTAAACGAAAAACGCATCAAGCGCATGGGTGCAGATGAGAACTTCTGGGTTTCTGGACCAACTGGACCTTGTGGTCCTTGTTCAGAAATTCATTATGATTTTCACCCAGAATTAGGTGAAGATAACATTGATTTAGAAGATGATTCCCGATTTATCGAGTTCTATAACTTGGTATTTATGCAATACAATCGGGATGCTTCGGAAAATTTAACGCCATTGCAAAACAAGAATATTGACACCGGTATGGGTTTGGAAAGAATGGCACAAATCCTGCAAAACAAACCGAATAATTATGAAACAGATTTGATTTTTCCCATTATTGAAACTGCGGCAAAGGTTGCTAAAATTGATTATCATCACAGTGATGAAGATACCAAAGTTTCCTTAAAAGTAATTGGTGATCACATCCGTTCTGTTGTACATATGATCGCTGATGAAATTCGCGCTTCTAATGTTGGGAGAGGTTACGTTTTACGTCGTCTCATTCGTCGCGTTGTTAGACATGGGAGATTAATTGGAATTTGTGAGGAATTTATCAACCAAGTTGCAGAGAGAGCAATTTCTCTTTCTGAGTCAGTTTACCCAAATTTGCGCCAAAGAGAAGCTTCAATTAAAGCAGAATTGCAACGAGAAGAAGCTAATTTTTTAAAAACCTTAGATAGAGGTGAAAAGCTATTAGCAGAAATTATCCAAGAGGTAAAACAAAAAGGATTAACTTCTATGAGTGGTAAAAGTGCTTTTACTTTATATGATACCTACGGTTTCCCATTAGAACTAACCCAAGAAGTTGCAGAAGAAAATAACCTTACCGTTGATGTGGATGGTTTCAATGCAGAAATGCAAAAACAGGTAGAACGTGCAAAAGCTGCACATGAAACTATTGATTTAACTGTACAAGGTTCCTTAGATAAACTTGTAGAACATATCCACACAACAGAATTTATCGGTTATACTGCAGCAGCAACAACAGCAAAAGTTGAAGTTTTGTTAGTTGGTGGTATTTCCGAAGAAACTGCAGAAGCAGGAAGAGAAGTACAAATTGTTTTAGATAGAACTCCATTTTACGCTGAATCTGGTGGACAAATCGGAGATAAAGGTTATATTTCCGGTGATGGAGTCTTAGTTCGTGTTGAAGAAGTGAAAAAAGAATCTGATTTCTTTGTTCATTTCGGACACATTGAAAGTGGTACACTGAGAATAGGTGACAATGTAAAAGCCCAAATTAACACCGCTTATCGTCGTCGTTCTCAAGCTAATCACACAGCAACTCATTTATTACAAGCTGCATTAAAGAAAGTTGTTGATGAGGGAATCTCTCAAGCTGGTTCTTTAGTTTCCTTTGATAGATTGCGGTTTGATTTTAACTGTCCCCGTGCTTTAACGTCTGAGGAAGTTCAACAAATTGAAGAGTTAGTAAATACCTGGATTTCAGAAGCGCATTCTGCGAAAATTGAAGTTTTACCTTTAGCAGAAGCAAAAGCTAGAGGTGCAGTTGCGATGTTTGGGGAAAAGTACGGTAATGAAGTGCGCGTGATTGAGTTCCCTGGTGTTTCCATGGAGTTATGCGGGGGAACTCATGTTAATAATACTGGGGAAATTGGCGTTTTTAAAATAATTTCTGAAGCGGGAGTTTCCTCAGGTATAAGAAGAATAGAAGCAGTGTCTGGTGCTGCCATATTGGACTATTTGAATGTGCGTGATAAAGTGGTAAACGACTTGAGTGATCGCCTTAAAGTAAAACCAGAAGAAATACCCGACAGAATCAGAACTTTGCAAACCGAACTTCGCAACAGTGAAAAAGAAATTCAAACCCTAAAATCACAACTTGCAATAGTTAAATCTGACAGCTTATTAAAAACTGCGAAAACTGTAGCAGAACATAGAATTATTGTCGCCCAAATGGAAGATGTCGATGCAGAATCTTTGAAAGCTGCTGCGGAAAGATTATTGCAAACAATCGGTAACGGTGCGGTGGTTTTAGCTTCTATTCCCGAAGCAGGGAAAGTGAGTATCGTTGCAGCTTTCAGTTCTGAAGTGAATAAGAAAGGTGTAGAAGCTGGAAAATTTGTAGGTGCTATAGCTAGGATTTGTAGTGGTGGTGGTGGTGGAAAACCCAACCTCGCGCAAGCAGGGGGAAGAGATGCAAGTAAATTACCGCAAGCTTTAGAAACTGCAAAAACTGAGTTGGAGGAATCGTTAAAATAGGATTTAGATCCCCGAGTTCTCAAAAAACTCGGGGATCTGTCTAATGTGTAATACTGTATAACTTCAAACATTTTCTTAATCACTTCTGTTAATTTTTCACTTTTAATCTGACCTGCTTTATATATATACGATGATTTGCTTATCAGCAGTAAAAAGAGGAGTTGGTCTGATATTACTTGGCTAATTGAAACCACCAGAGTTAAAACCACAATTATTTACTCTAATAGCATACATATCACCAAGAGATCGACTGGTAATTTGACAAACAATTAAGTGATTTACCTGAAGTGTGGTAATAACTAAAGCTCATCTGCGTTTTGTTTGAGTTAAGTCTGAAAATGGGAGGGTAACAATAAGAAAATCACCTTTTATAAATTCTGCCATGCTGCGTCTTCCTCTGGTTTTAACCAATCTTTTTTTGCAGCAACTATTCACTTATAGTCGTGATTTCTAGGATGTTCTTCGACTGGTATTTGGTTTGCAAAAACTGTACAAAATCTAAGATTTACCGTAACAATGGTTCAGGTAATTTTTCTAGTTCTTGCGTAATTTGTTCTTTAATTGTCATTTGATGTTTACCCTTTCCTATCTGCCAACGGACAGAATATAATATCCGAGACTTTTCAAATCAGGACTTATAGAAAATGCAATAAAAGTAGCGATAATTTATTAGTTAAGACTCGCGAAGAATATAAAACTATTAATCAGTAGTTGTATTTATATCTTCACTGCAACTTTAGTAAATTCTGTAGAAGGTTTGAGTATAGCTTTTCCATGTTATTTCAATATTTCCAAATACCATTCTATAGCTTCTTTAAGATTTCCCTGTACTTCGGGTAAGGTATTGCCAATGCTAACACAACCGGGTGAGTCGGGAAAATAAGCACACCAGTTTGTCTCACCAGGTTCGTAAATGACTGTGTACTCAATCATTTATTGCTCCTAATTTTGTCTGCTTCCAAATTGATGAAAGTGTACCTATTAGAATGTCATCACTTGGGTTTCCAGGTACAACTACGATACCTAACTTATTGTCATTTTTAATTATACGATGACTACCTCTTGTGCATTCTATATACCAACCATATTCTCACAAGAGATTGCCAACTTAATATAAGTATCTTTAATAACAACTAATGTAATACTTATGATATAGTCTAAGTCTTATAAAATATAAACAAATTCAAGGTGAAAGCAAAGATTACTTTTATTGAACAAAATGCTCCAACCGAGTGCAAAAGCCCAAAAAGTGCAGCAACACTTATAAGAATATCAAGATGTAAAAGGGATTAACACTAATAAGATCTGAATGAAACAGCACAGCAAAACTTGGTTGCTAGTTCACATGAGCTTATTAGTGTTAATGCTCCACATTGGCTTTATATAAAAGCAGTGGCACCAAAAATAATTTCCCCTAAGACGAAATTTATTAAGCTGGATTAATTTCCTAATCTATCAACCATGCAAAACCTGTCTAGAATTACCCGTAACCCAGGTAAGGATTCAGGTGGTGGGGTATTGACAAGTATGATAGGTGAGGCAGAATATAGAAGTTATGGAAAAGAAGCTGCCACCAAAACTAGACAGAGAGATATTGAAGCAGTTGGGAACAGAGCAACTGGTAGAAATCATTATTGACTAGGGGAAAAGTATAGAGAACCTAACAATATAGAGTAGTAGAACTAGGAAAAAGAAATAGAGAAACTCAAAGTCAGTAGAGATTTAGAGCCCATAACATGATCCAAACCACCCTTGGGAGACATCCTCAAAGAAACCGAGAACAAACAAGAAGAGAAACCAGAAGAAAACCAGACACGAAAACGGGAACTAGGAGGACAACCAGGGCATAGGGGAAAAAGGAGAAAGGTGTTTGGTAGAATAGATAGAATAAATTTGAGATAGTGGGACGGCAAGTGTGTGGATGGTGAGGTCAGGGGGAATTGTTTGGCGAACCAATAAAAGTGGAAACACAACAAGTAGGGGAGTTGGTGGACAGGCCAATCCAAATAGTAGAATATGAAAGATATACTGGGAACTGGGTCAAATAGAAATTGGAGTGGGAACATTAGTAGGTACCAATGAAGGAATAGATGGTCCAGTGGCTCAAAGTATTCATAGCCTCAAACAGTGGATCAAACAAACCCAGCCTCATATCCTTGGGGATGAAACACCCTGGGTACTCAAAGGGGTGAAACAATGGTTATGGATTTTTGCCAATAGTAACTTCCCTTGATTTCATGGGTCCTGATACTCCTTGTCCTAGCGAATTAGAATCCATTGTGGGTTCAAGTTACTCTGGTGTAATCAGTTCTGATGACTTTACTGCCTATAACGGTTATCCGGTCACAGCTCAACAGAAATGTCAGGCACATCTACCCTACCCCGTCACTTCAAGACACTAATCAAGATTCCTGGCTTCAATCACCAAAAAATTGGCACAAAATTCATCGACCTCATAGATGAAGGTTTTAAAAACTACCCTTTATTCCAACAAACCTAAAACCTTCATGAATTCTTGACTTGCCCATCCTAGTTTCAACCAAAAGTTGAATCTTCCATTCATTCATTGATCAAGCCCCAGGGGAACCTGGTAAACTTTTACCTTCCTTAGGCAATAGACCTTGATCATAATTTAGCTGAACCAAGGTTAGGTTTAGCACTGAAACAACGAAAAGTCTCTGGTGGTTCTCTTTCTCTGGAGCTATTCCAACATACTGCCAATTTATTGACGGTTATACAAACTTGTCACCGTCAAGCACTTTCTCTAATTGAGTTTTTTGACCAACCTATGAAAGCCATGGTTCACTCTGCTTTCCATACACCTTCTTTAATCCCTCTTCCTTAGACCTGAATCCTTACCAACCCAGAAGTAATGGGTGGTAAGCCCTGCATCCTGGGAATACGTGTCACTGTTGGTACTATCATCGGTTTAAGAGTTTGTATTTTACCGATTAATAGACGTTAGTCAACTCAAAAAATGATATGAAAGTTTCACGAAATTAGCCACTTAGATACCTGACTTTTTGAGAAGTCGGGGATCTGAAACAACCTTTTCAAATTAAGATTCCTGTTCAGGAGGACGATTTTGCATAATATCGAGAATACAACGATTTTCAGTTTATAAACCCTGCACATCCATCTGTATTCCTCTAATTTCCGATTGTATTTGCACCATATCCGCACGCATATTTCTAATTTCCATTACCAATGTATTGAAATTGCGCTGATGAACAGCGGTAGTTTCCAGTAAACCACTTACCGCTAACCGCATATCAATCAATTCATTTTCCATTTTATCCATCCTTTCTTCACTACTCATATTTTTATTTTTGTGAATACATAAAAAATACTGGATTATAATGATAATAGAGTTAACAGATTCAAATTATGACTCTTATTCAGCTGAAGAATATCTAGAATTAGAACTAAACTTAGAAATAGGTCACGAATATATCAATGAATTAATTACACAGGTGACAGGCGGAACACCAAATCATAACCAACTTGAACTTAATATCAGTAGTACACTCAATTATATTCTCAAACGTCAAACCTATCAAGTCTCTTTTACAGATCAACGGCTTTGGATTGCTGACAGAAGAATTCATAACTATCCTGAGGTTATGGTTGTCAAAACACAGACTTAATTTATGAAGAAGTAAGAAAAGACACTTTAGTAATCTTTGTGGTGATTGCAGAAGTTCTATCCAAGTAAACGAGAAGCAAAGATAGAGATAAAAAATTCGCAGCTTATCGGACAATTACCACTTTAAAAGTGTATATTCTAGCTGCTCAATATACAACTCACGTTGAATAATATTTTAGAAGTGATAAGAATAAATGGATATTTCCTGGATTTACATATGGGTATGATAGTTTAAATATAGCTTCTATTCCCTGCCAATTATTGTTAGCAAATATTTATGATAAGGTAGATTTTAACTCAGAAGAATAAAAACTCTAAACTCAATGTTCCTTTTTGTGCCTCTGCGTAAAACTATAATAACTACAAATACTAAAGGAGCCAACAAAATGAGTCGCATCAACCCTTACACCCTACAAATGCAAATCACCCAAATGTTTACCCGAGGACAATCATTATTTGCTTTAATGAAAGTTCAAGATTGGTTAAGAGAACATAATCAAAACCCTTTAGAATATGAGATTATCTTCCATCAAAAACCTGGACCTCCTGGTTCAAAGGAAGTGATGGTCATAAAAATTGAATTAAAACGCAGAGATGGAGAACCAGTAGACCCTTGGTTGCAGGAACAAGCTAATTTACACACATGATTAATAATCAGAATAAAATTCCCAATCTCAAACTTATCAAATTGCGGAATACAGATTGATATTTCTGTAGTTAGCAAAGATACCATTCCAAATTAGAGAAATGACAACTCATCAACTTTGGGTTTTTGCTTTTTGGGTTTATTTGGGAATTTTACTTTCTATCTCTATCTCAGCTTACCTGCGAACTATACCCACAACAATAGCACAATTTCCCAACTATGACATAATTTGAATTTACCATTTGCTGTTACTAGGAATTGCTGCTTATCTCAGTCACCAAGAACTAAGAAAAAGTAAATTTGATATGTTAAATATCACTATACCTCTTGCAAGATTAATAGTCTTTAGTACTTGTATCTTTGACGAAATAACTCAATTTTTTGAACCTTATCGTAGTGCTGATATCACAGACTTAGCTGCTCATATTTTGGGTATTATCGTATTTACTCGATCAGCAGAAAAATTCCTAGAATCAGTACATGAATAATATCAATCTTGGGACATCATCACAACAAGCTTTCAATACTGCTCGGTTAATGGGACGTAAACAAAAATCAAGCTCAAATGTAGCCTAAGCTGGCTCTATCGGAAGTAAACACGTCCGGATTAAAGTTCAACCAATCAATAAATAGAGAAGATCTGCCTGTTCTCAACGCTTCTAAAGCTGCAGTAAAACTATTCAAAGGTTTCTTGGCCCACCTTGGTCTTAATCCTCCAGTCCACTGATGGCAAAGAATAAAAGTGTAGGCACAGAAAACCAAAATAAAATGGCGCAGTTAACTGCTGTTATCTCCAACTTGATATTTTTTAAGTCCTAACTATCCCTTGGCTTCCATGTCAACAACTTCTACCCAGTTTCTCTGAGAATATGTATCAACTGTCTATTGGGGTGTGACAATTGATGAAGAAACATTGGTAATAAGGTAGTCCATATCAGTGGCTTGAGGGAAAGTAGAAGCCTTGATGACGACAGCAATATTCCCCTTTCCAGTTAAGGCTGATATTTCTACTTCTTGAGTTACTACCCATAATGTTTTGGGTTTATCTAACTCCAGTTGAATTTCTGTAAAAGCCTATTGGGGTAAACTTTATGCTAATTCATCTAACCTAATTATTTGTGGACTATCCTCTTGGTCACTGGCAAGGACTTTGGGATTTTTAGCTAATCCTCTTAAATACTTTAAATACCGATTTTCTATCTTTCCTAAGAAAAATGTATTGTGGCCATATCCAGGATCTATAATTACTATTCCTGGTTGATTACCACGGCTTAAGGTCAGATCTATTAATTTAATTCCTAACTCAGGTTTCTTCTTTCTTCTCAAATAGAGGGTCTTGTTTCCCTTTGGGTAAGGAATCACCGTGGTGATATCACTCTATATCTAATGGTAAGCTTTTACTGCCATCATATAGATGTGTCGTTACTACTACTATTCCATTATCCCTTTTCCCAATTTCTCCAACATATTGTCTTCCTACTCCATCCCTAAAATTCCCCCTTTTTCTATGGATAGAATCATCAATTATTAAGCTAAATCCTCTGGTGATTCTCCTCTGACTACACTTGTTCATAATCTCTAACCGATGCTCATTGACTTGGGAACTGGACCAAGGTGCTTCAATTAAAAAAGGTGCTTCAGTTAAAAAGTGGTGTAATCGGTGGTAAGTCACCCCTAGGATATTGTCTGCCATTTGAAATAGGTTTTTTCTCTCACTTTCACCAAATCATCCCCCTAAATAATGTCTAAAATCTCTTTTTTCCCCTTGATGAGTAAATACATCATCAAACCTTTAACACCATCTTTCAAACCATGGTGCCATTGCTGGGGCAGTGGTTTCTTTCATCAGCTTCTTTTAACGTGAAAGCTACACAGAAATTGCATTATACTCCTTATTTACTCTTAACTTTTGTTTAAGTCCCGTTAAGGAAAAAGAGGGGGTAAGATCAAGAGAAATGTGTTCGCGTTTTGTTTACGAGAACTAACAGATTGACTTTTTCTCTTTGAGGCTATCGTATAATTCCACCCAATTTTGCCTAAGAGAATCAATACACGACTGCAAGTGGTAAATTTGGGTTCGTCTGGCAACCGAGAGGACAGCATGAATATGATTTGGGCTTCCAGCCTTGCCTAAATGCTTATATTCGCTGAGTTTATCAGGTGATTGAGTAGGGAAAATAGGCTTGTTAGCCTACAACTTGTAATAGCAGTAAGTACCCTGCTGACCCGATGCTTGGTAACAGAAAACGCAACATCCAGGAGGTGCTACCTAGAAGCCTGAATTTGTTGAATAGATAGTTGTAAAGTCGCAATAGCTTGTTGTATTAATTCGGCTCTAGAAATAATATCCGAGTCTTTTGCAGGCATTGACTTACGGGGGGAATGAGAAAAATTAACTTGTTCACGGAATATTTACGAGAACAAATACCCATTCATTTTATAGTTTTTTAAAACTAAAATGAAACTGAACAGAGGTGCAAATGCCACTAATCAACTTTGAAGTCATTGCAGCATCAGTGGCCAAAGCGCAATTGCTTGTGGCGTTAGAACAAGTCATTCCCGCTCAAACTATACACAGAGCAATTATCAATACTTGTTCTTAAGAACGAAGAGAAGGAATACTACCCACTCACGTAGTTGTAGCTTGATTCATTGCCATGAGTTTTTCCTCAACTGACTCCATAGTTGATGTCTTCAAAAATCTGATTCAAGGTTTGAGTGGTTTACAAATACCCCATCGTCTACGTTTTATTGCACCAACTTCTTCATCAATCAGTGAAGCACGTCAAAGAATTAGTCCTAAAGAATTGGTCCTGGTGTGATGACTCCTTTGTTTGAAATGGTAGCAAAACCCCTGGTCACAATATAAACACCAGGTACTTTTTTGGGAGGATTAAGATTGATGGCTGTAGACGGAACAGTTTTCGATATCCCTGATACTCCAGCCAATGGTAAAGTATTTGGTTATCCTGGTTCACCACCGGGTACATATCCAGCTTTTCCAAAGGCCAGATTTGTTTTTTTAGTAGAAGCAGGAACTCATGTAATTGTTGATGCTCTCTCTATTAAGTCCCTATAGAATTGGTGAAAGAAAAAGAGCAATTCAAGTTCTTCCCAGTGTTGGGGAAGGAATATTGTTAATGTGGGACAGGGGGTTGCATTCTTTTAAAATGGTTCATGCCGCAATCAAACAAAAGTATCATATCCTTGGTCGTGTGCCAGCAAATGTGAAATTTGAGGTCGTCAAAACTTTGGGTAATGGTTCTTATTTGTCTTGGGTTGCACCTGATGGTAAATCTAAAAAGAAAGGTGCAAAGAGAATTCCTATTTGTGTAATTGAATATGTGATTGAAGATGATGCTTCTGATAAAGTATACCATTTGACTACTGATTTGATGGATATTTCGACTTTCCCAGCACTGATTTTAGCTCAAGAATATCATACTAGATGGGAAGCTGAGAATACTTTGGATGAATTAAAGGTGCATCTATTGGGGCGTAAAACTCTGATTCGTTCTAAGAGTCCTCGTGAAGTAGTCCAAGAAATTTATGGTTGGTTGTTAGGACATTTTTGTATTCGTTGTTTGATGTTCCAAAGTGCTTCCGAAGCAGGAATCTCGCCATTAGGTTTGAGTTTTACTGGTAGTTTACGATTAATTCGACGTGCTGTTGCTCAATTCCCACAAGCTGCTACTGAAGATTTACATCTATTTTATAGTTGGTTAGTTCCAGAAATTTCATATTTAGAAATACCACCTCCTAAATTTAGAAGTAATCCTAGAGTTTTGAAAAAGACGCGCTCCAAGTTCCTGAGTAAAAAACGATGTCATCGTGGTAGTACCACTGTCAATCAAACTTCTTTTATGTTTTTAACAACTGCTATTTAGTCTTATTATATTTTCGCGTTTCTACCTTTATATCTACCTTTATATTTGAGCAATTAAATATTATTTATTGGTGGTGACACTCTTCTTTGTTCATAGTGTGGCTTTTCGGTTTCAAGGGGGCTTTTAAGCTACATTCGGCACCATAAAGTGCCACAGAGAGAAATTACGGAGAGAAAAAATCCAAGGGAGCATAAAAATAAACATATGCAGTGAAAAAAGGCATTGGAGAAACAGTAAAGCACCAAAAATAGTATCAAAAGCTGTTCTCAGTAAGGAGCAATAAGAAAGAATACCGCCCAGAGGAGTCAACAGATAAATGAAGATATTCAAGAGATAAATCATAACTTAGACTAATATATTGAAGTAAAAAAAGAAATTATGGACATACTAAAATAGAGCTATAAATCAAAGAGATTAGGTTATTTTCTGATAGAAATTAAATTAATAGAGAGAGAAATTAGGTAAGTAATTGATAGTAGGGAAAACAATACTCTAGTAAAAGATTGACAATGAAATCTCTCTCTTGAGTCCAGTAACAGATGTGTTTTTCTTGGTTTAGTGTAACTAAATGAATAGACTGAAAGCATGGAAAGATCCAGCGTAAAGTGGGGCGGTCAGTTGGTTTGCCCAATTGATTTTTTACTCTTGATTTAGACTCTCTCACAGCGGTTCTAATTTGTCGTTGCCCTAAAGTATAAACCAGCAGAGATAAACCCATAATCATTCCCAGGGACTCTATTCTCTCTGGACTTTTTAGGAAAATACTGTCTGCAAAAAATAATGGGTCTTTGAGAAAAGCAAACCCTCTCTGGCAAGACTGTTGAGCTTTATATTTATTCAAGACGGAGTCATGGGTAAGTTCATTGGAATCCAAAAGGTTTGTAGCAATAATAAAAGGCCCTGCCCTCAGAAATTCTGTATTAATTTTACTTTCATTCTGGGAGACTGTAGCTGATATTTCAGAGGACATCTCTCCTGAACTATCTTTTTTTTTAGATTTGATTTGAGTAACTTTACTCTGGTTAATTTGGTGATATTTGAATTGTTTAAATAGTTTAGATAACCCCTTGATAGCATCACCTTCACAAGCAAATTTTTCTGGTGATAACTTTTTGAAATCTTGCACAGCTTTTGATTGTGCCTTGGTAATTTTTTGTGAGAGTTTACCCAGGTCTGATTCTCTTCTTTCTTGACTTTGCACTACTAACCATCTTTGTTCTATTCCTGGATAATTTACTGTTCTTGACGCTAGTTTATATCCGGGTAAGTTACTATCAACCAATTCTGGTTCTGGTAATGTTGATATTAATGATAGTGCTGATTCTACGCTTAATGGCACTGGACATAACCAGCTTAAATCTGACATCATTCATCATTTTTAGACTTGATTCTGTATATAAGGCCCAGTCTGCTACTATGAGACTGTTTTTAATTGCTTTTGGTACTCTACTGGTATTTTACCAAAGCATGATGAATCTGCTTGGTTTCCCGATGCTAGTTTTAAAAATATATATTGGTATGTCTCTATCTCCTGAACATATCATTTCTATGATGAACTGTTTTAACTCCGGTCTATGGTCACCAGAATAACCATAGGTGATGGTTATTTCTTTTGGTGATTTTACTGCTAATTCTTCTAGTTCTTGATTATTTCCTACTTTTTGACTCTCAAATATTACTTCTGGTAAGCTGGTATTATATTGCCCATGTATGTGCATTTATGATGAGTCTAGATGCCCTGCTCATAGGGATACTCCAAATTTTTGGCCTGCTTTTAAGGCGACAATAAAAAATATTCTATCCAATCCTTTTATAAATAGTTCATCCATGACTCTCCCCAGTTTATCATCCTTGAGATATTCTGGTGTTACTCCTGCTCCTATTAGATACTCACAGGGGATTGTTTCAAAATCTTGGGGAAACCTATATAAGGGTTTTTATACAAATCCTAACCCGTTGATTATCATGGGTTTTACTACATGACCCGGACTTACGTTCTCTCCAATTTCAAGGATTATTTCTACTACTCCTATGGCGTCTATTATTCCTGCTACTACGCTTAAATGGTCTAGGTTTTGAATTTCCATTTTTTGAAGCTTTGATTTCACAACAGAATTATCCACAGCTCCTGTTGTGATTAAATCATTTCTTCTTCTGTTCTAATTTAATTTTTAAATCATTAAATTTTCTTTTCTTTTATCTTCTTCACAAAACTTTGTTCTCTTACTCTATTGCCATTTTTATGATACTTATTCTTATTAAGCCTTTTCTTCCTTGCAGGAGCTTTAGTTCTCATGTACTACTATCTGTGACAGTTAGGGTGCGGAAGGTGGGTTTTAATTCTCGTAACTAAAATGCGAACTCTTTTCTCCTGATCTTACCCCCTCTTCTTCCTTAACGGAGGAGTATTGAAAACGCTTTATGCTATTTAGGGAAAGCAGATAAAACTTGTCAGAGCACAGAAGGGGAAGCGGTTTTATTATCTCAAGTCCCCAAAACTGTTAAACACATTCTGGACTTAGGAACAGGAGGAAGTGGTTGGAACTCGCACTGTTCATAGGGGTGAAATTAAGTATTTCTATGATAAAACCAAAGCCATGAACAACCTATTCCCCCTACCCTACAAAGGTTTTTATTTCCCCAGCAACTCATTCCTCAACTGAAAACACCACTCGCAAACCCGACATTCTTAAACCACCTTCTGCTTCATTCCAACTGCGACTAGCACTGCGACAAAGTTCTGCATTGAAATTCCAAGCACCACCGCGCAAAACCCGACGATGTATATCACCATCAACATCCCAAATACTACCATTGGTCGGTGCACCTTCATAATTGTTATGCCAGGGATCAGCACACCATTCCCAAACTAACCCATGCATATCATATAAACCAAAAGCATTCGCTATATCAAAACTGCCGACATTTGTGATTTGTTTACGGAAGTCGCTTTTGGTTGGGACAATATAAAAATCACCACCGCTACAATTAATTAAATCAGAAGTAATTCTTTCCCCAAAATGAAAAGCAGTAGTAGTTCCCGCACGACAAGCATATTCCCATTCAGCTTCACTAGGTAAACGATAATTTCGTCCAGTTTTCATTGATAACCGCAAACAAAATTCCACCGCTTCATACCAAGAAATATTCTCTATGGGTAAATTTGCACCTTTAAATTTTGATGGCTTGGAGTTTAAAGCTTGGGTGACTTGCGGTAATGCTACAACTGCTTTCCACTGTGCTTGAGTAATGGGATATTTCGCCATGAAAAAAGGTTTAACTGTGACTTGATGTTGCGGATATTCCTCAGCATCACCTTCAAATTCTGGTGAACCCATCAGAAAACTACTACCAGGAATTGATACCATTTCTAAAGCGACGTTTTTGTTTAATTGTTCTAGAAACAATTTGGCGCTAAGTGTGTCATAACTAGTTTCTTTTCCTGCTGTGTCTACTGTAACTACATCAAAATCAAAAGCTTTTAAAGGTAGTAAGGGAACGATAACTTTTCGTGCTGGACCTGGAGGTGTTAATGGTGTTTTGATAATATGGAAAATTGCTGAACTTACTGGTTCTAATCCTAATGGCAGTGATAGTTCCGCTGTTAAATCATCTAAAACCTCTGCTGCTGACTGATATCTATCGTTGGGGAAATGTTGCAGTAATTGATCTAAAATGTATATTAATTCCTGACTGATGGTAATACTTTTTACCTGTAAACGTTCTTTCCATAACCATTTCGCAGTCATAGGATCATAAAGAGGATCTTTAAGTCCATAGGTATCTTGCATGGGTAAATCTTGAGTTAATAACCTGACACAGGTTACACCCAAAGCATATAAGTCACTTGCATGACAAGCAAAACCTGCCATTTGTTCGGTTGGTGCATAACCTAAAGTATAAATAGCTGTGGCTTGTCTAGCTATGCTGGTGTGAGTTACTTGTTTTGCACCACCAAAGTCAATTAATACAGGTTTTTGATCTGTATCTCTACGAATAATATTTTCGGGTTTAATATCCCGATGAATTACGTTTCTTTGGTGAATAAAATCAAGAACTGGTAATAAATCTAACAAAAGTTTACGAATTTCTGCTTCGCTATAGGCCTGTTCTTGAACTTCTTCTAGGAGGGTTTTGCCAATAATAAATTCCTGGACTAAATATAAACTAGCACCTTGTTCAAAGTAAGCTAATAAACGAGGAATTTGGGGATGATTTTCTCCAAGTTCATATAATCTGAAAGCCTCTTCCTTGAAAAATTCTGCTGCTTTTGCACGTTGTCCTGTTCCCTGAACTTGGGGGAAAAATTGCTTAATAACGCAAGGTGCGTTGAGTCTGTCTACATCTTCTGCGGCGTAAGTTTTGCTAAACCCACCTTCTCCTAATAAACGCAAAACACGGTAACGGTTTCTGAGGATTTGTCCAAATGTACCGTGTCCACAAACGATGCAAAATTTACTGTAGTCAGGATTGAATGGGTTTGAACAATTGGGATTTTGACAAATTTGCATAGTTGAGGGGAAGATAGCATCTTGTCCAAAGTCAGCCCCAATTATTAATCAGTATGATTAATTATCAGTTATATAGTAGTAATTAATTGTTTGTATATATATGGGCGCACAGATTTCCATTTTTATAAGATAAATAATATAATAAATTTGGGTATTTGTCAAGTACCTGGTTAATCATTTGTAGGGGGATTCATAACATATTTAGTGAGTGAAAATAATTCAATAGATTCCCGTTTTCTAAAGAAATTGGGAATCTTATTTGCGGAGGTTTCAGTTTTTTTCTGGTAGGTTATGTGGTGGGATAGATCTCCCTTGATAAAAAAAATTAGTTTTCTAATTTGTGGATTCTCCACGAGAGTAAACCTAATGCTAGAGGTCTAACTGTCTCGATGATGACTGTTAAAAAAGATGTTGGATATATAATAAATGCTAAAATTACACTACTTGCTAAAGCTGATAGTACTATCATTGCACACCAGAATTTTAATAACTGAATATTAGCGAGGGCTGTTCTACAACTGGCGCATTTTCCTCTATGGGAGTGATACCATTCTAGTAGTGCTTCTGTTGGTAATTGAGGAGGAAAAGGTTCACTGGGAAATGGTTCGGAGTTGTATTTGTTAACTAAGTGATGCAGTTCAAATACACAAGTATCTGCTTTTGTTGCTAGATCAAAGGCTTTGCTAATGTTAAGACTACCACCTTTTGCTTCTACATAAAGTTCTTGGTAATGCAGAAAAATTTGGTCGTCTTCTAAAAGACTATTTTGTCCCAAGTGATAATACCAACGAGGTCTAAGTTTAATAAATATACCGGGCAATCTAGAGGGAAATTTGAAGGAGAATCGTTCAATTATCCGACATTCAACTTTACGAATTGGTGTACCATAAACGATGGTTAGTATTATTGCTCTTTGGGAACTAATATTGTGCCATATGAATCTAGGTCCGATGAACGTTGTCGATAATTCTCCTATTTATTCTGGTTTTAACCCTTGCTTCCATACGCCTTTGAAACAAACCATGTTTTCCGGAATTAATAACTTCTAATTCTAACTATGCGGCTTTGGCGCGATTGCCGACTGTGCGATGATGGGTAAAGGCAACATGACTAGGATTGAGAATGTTTTCTAATACTGTCAAGGTATTAGAAGGAACATCTCTAAATGTGTTGATTATCACCCATCTATCTGGCGGTTCTTCTATGGGTTCTATAATGGGAATTTTCGTCCTTTCGGCGTTCTCTTGGGTGCCTGTATAAACAAATAGTAATCCTTGTTTTTCAGTTATTGGTAATAATCATATACAGGCGAGTTGGGAAGTTTCAGCCTTATGTCCTGGTGCTTATTGGAGAATTATTTGACAAGTTCCGTCTCCTGAAAATGCCCAACCATGATAGGGACATTCTAACAGTCCATTTTGGTTGAGTCTTCCTTCGGAAAGTCTAGTTAAATGATGGGGACATTGGTCTATAAATGTTTGCCAAGATTGAGTTTGTTCGTCCCACCAAATAACTATATCTTTACCTAATAGTGTAAACTTAGTGGGTTTGGTTTTATCTAAGTCTTGAAGGTAGTGAAGTGGATAATAGGCTTCTTCCCACTAGCAATCATGTGGGTTATCGCCACCTGCTAATGTTTATGCTGTCAACTTATTATTATTTATATTTGGCTTTGTTTCTACCATTTTTTTAGGGAAATCAATATTTAAATTTTATGATCTAAAAGGGATAGAATGGACAGAGTTCAATTGGATATTCAGGGCTGTAAAACCATAACTTTTGCTAATAGATTTTCGGGGTTGCTGTCGCTTAACCTAATTTACATTTTTCTGGTAATTGGGTAGTAATTAGGAATTACTTTCCCGTAGTGTGCTGAAAGCATTATTACAAACTATTTTGGTTGTCTCCAGATGCACGAATTAGTTCTGCTATGATAGCGACGGTGGCGGTGATGGAAATTAACATGACGCTGAGGGCGTTAATATCCGGTTTGACTCCGGTTCTAATGCGGCTAAATATTTCCACTGGTAAGGTGTTAGAACCGCTACCAGCGGTAAAACTCGAGATGATAAAGTCGTCTAAACTGAGGATAAAGGCGAGTAAGCAACCGGAGACAATACCAGGCATTAATTGGGGTAAGACAACTTGAAAGAAGGCTTGAATGGGTGTTGCACCTAAATCTAGTGCGGCTTCTTCTAGATGGGGGTTTAGATTATTGAGTCTAGCAGATACGACTAGTCCAATGTAGGAGAGACAAAAAACGATGTGGGCTGCTACTATTGTCCAAATGCTTAAGGGTATGGCGAAGGCAGCTAAACAGACTAGTGTGGCTACTGCGAGCGCAATATCAGGAACTAATAATGGCAGATAAGATATACTACGATACAATGTTTTGCCGGGAAAATTATAACGCGCTAACCCTACCGCCATCAAAGTTCCCAATACCGCAGAAACTGTGACTGCGCTGAAAGCAATTAGTAAACTGTGATTTACAGCCGATAAGATGCGATCCTCACTGAACAGTTCTTGATACCATTCCAGGGTGAATCCTTGCCACGTGGCGCTGTAGGGTGACTTGTTAAAGCTATAAAAGCCTAGTACCACGATAGGCAGGTACATGAACACAAATATCAGCAGTGAGAACACGGACTGCCATGAGATAGGGGCTTTTTTGGTTTGTTTAGAGATATTCACCTTTATACTTAATCTTATAATTATTGTATTAGATTACATGGTTTTTATCGTTTTTATCAAAGTAGTCAAGGTATTTACAGGTAAATTAGCAGACATAAAATAAATTACTGTTTTATGAGGAAATTTTCCAAATGCTAACACTAAAATACAAAAATAATGAATAATCTCTAAATAGTAAGCATATAAGATATGTATTGACAATTTTAACATAGTTTCGATATAAAAACTAATTAATGACTAACTTTAATCATCATCATCTCGTATGTATCTAACTCATTTTATGTCGGTAGCAACGCGATTTTGTGAAGTGGGGCAAAGATTCTGCTTTTAGCTACGCCAACCACAGAGATCTCTAAAAAATTTTTCTGGAATTAAAGTAAAATAAATCACATTAAAAAAGTGAAATTTCAAGATAAAGTATCTTCTCGAAATATCCTAAGAAGACTTGCATTGAATGATTTATGGCTGGTGGGAATAAGCTGCTTAGGTCAGTAATTAAATAAGCATGTATTGATTAGCATAAATAGTTCTGTAAAATGGGAGTTGTAAGTATGAAATATTAGACAGTTTAAAGATGGATAAAACAGGTAAAAATGGAATTACAGAAATTATGCCAACTTCCAGCTATCCATTGAGAAGGAAGATGTAACATAATTCCCGAATTTTCTTTTAACTAAAATTTACTATTTCCTTTCATTCTTAAATTGACAACTTGGTGGATTAAACTTTCCATAGCTCCACTACTAATAGGTAATTTACGGGCTAAAATCTTAGCATAGTTCAAACCTTATTCCCGATAGGCACGTCATAATTTCTTTGTTTAACAAGAGTTATAGAATTCTCTCCTACTGCTGAAGCAATAAATTCGTCCATATTAATGCAGCTTCTCTAAGCTTTTCTTCATGGGCCTTAAAAGTTTGTACATTCCATTAGGGAATATTGTTTTCTAAAAGTTCCGTAACTTACTCTTGAAAGTCTTTCAAACATTTAGTCAAATCAAGACTTCAATATATATCTTTTGTCATTAATCGTAGGTGTTCCCTGTTTTTTCTTTGGAAGTCCTACCTTTTTTTAACCACAATACCAGTCTGTCTCAACTTCTCTCATCTAATAATCAATTTATTTAAGTAATTTCATTTAGGTTACCTGTATATAATATACTAGTTCCACGGTAAATGATTTGTATCGGTGCCTGTTTTGGGTTGAGCGATAGAATCGCACACTTTTTGCCCCACCTCACATCGCGTTGCTCCCTTTATGTCTTGAGTAGAATATATTGTCCCTACCTAAGATAGACAAAAAATATCCAAGTTACGACTTAAGATTTTTAGGCAATTATCAATACAATTGGTATTTTCAGTGATTTACTGCTATAGTTAATAGCTGGCCATTGATTTACATCAAAACAACAAACATCACTAATTTACAGTCTTATCTTTTAGGAGGTTGATCATGAGAATTGCTCAGATTGCTCCGTTGTGGGAGAGAGTACCACCTCCAGCTTATGGTGGCATAGAATTGGTAGTAGGTTTGTTAACTGATGAATTAGTTCGACGCGGACATGAAGTTACGTTATTTGCATCCGGTGATTCTTTAACTTTAGCTAAGTTAATATCAGTTCATCCCTGTGCTTTAAGACTTGATGCTACTGTCAAAGAGTACAGTATTTATGAAGTGCTACAATTGACTTCAGTCTATGAACGAGCGGAAGAGTTTGATATTATTCACTCCCATATGGGGCATAGCCCCTTAGCATACACAAATCTGGTGAAAACTCCGACAGTTCACACCTTGCATGGAACCTTTAGTCCAGACAATGAGAAAATATTTAAATATGCCAAAAGACAGCCCTATATCAGTATTTCTCATGCTCAAAGAGAACCCAGACTAGGGCTAAATTATGTAGATACAATTTACAATGGAATTGATGTTACTAGTTATAAGTTTTTTCCCGAGCCGATAGATGAGCCTTACTTGGCATTTTTGGGAAGAATGTCTCCAGAGAAAGGTCCACATTTAGCGATTGAGATTGCTAAAAAAGCTGGTTGGCGATTGAAAATGGGGGGTAAACTGGATATGGTAGATGTGAAATTTTTTGAGCGAGAAATTCAACCGCTGATTGATGGTGATCAAATTCAGTATTTAGGTGAAGCTAATCATGCTGAAAAAAATGTCCTGATGGGAGGTGCTGTAGCAACGTTATTTCCTATTACTTGGAGAGAACCATTTGGATTAGTAATGGTTGAGTCAATGGCTTCTGGTACGCCGGTAATTGGGATGCGAATGGGTTCGACCGAGGAAGTAATTGCTGATGGTGAAACAGGTTTCCTTTGTAATAATACACAAGATTGTGTGAGTGCAATTGATAAGGTAGCACGGTTAAACCGCTATGCTTGTCGGCGATATGTAGAAGATCATTTTAGTGTCAAACAGATGACTGATGGTTATGAAGCTGTTTATAAACAAATTCTCAAAGAGAAGTTGCCTCAAAAAAATGGATATTTACGCTCTACTCTAGTTAATTAAGTAAGTGGGCGTTAACAATTGTCGTTATGATAAGGTAAGAGTGAAGAGGTTTTCAGGCTAATTTACATTTAGTTACATACTTTTGTTTTTTCACGTCGTTCTACTTAGATTGATTAAATAGTGCGCGAATTATCTCTATACGTTGGTGATGTACTCCTAAGTCTCCATACCCTAAGGGAGAAGGTGAAGGTACATGAATGATGTTAGAGTTACAGTCTAGATAGAATTCTAGATTATCGACAAATCCCATACAAGCTGTTTTGGGTTCGGCATATAATATATATTATAGTCCTCAGTTTCACTAATTATCTCGGTTCTAGGTAAAGATTGAATAATACTTTTAAGCTGAGATAATATCTATTCTCGGGCAGAGGTAACACTCAGCGGTGCAATTTGATAAAGTGAGTCTCTACTCTGACTAGAAAAACAGTTAGGACTAGAAGGACAGGTTGCTAATCTACCATCTTTAACACCTAAGTTATGTAGTCTTGTGCCTCCGAATATCATAGGAATAAGTAGGGGTAAAATAATTAGAATTACAATGATAAGAATTTAGGAGTCAGGAGTAAAAGTGTTTTATAGCATAGCTTGGTGATAAATATTATGCTGTAAAATGTTAAAATCCTCTTTCTGTTTGTTGAAGCCACACAGGAAATAGGCATTTCCTTGTTATTCATTGATTATAAATTAGGGTGGTTGGTTGAAGATTAAAAATTAAAACAAATAGAGTGATAGCAAAGATCCTTATTCTCTGTCACTTGTGTAATGTGTTAATAACCACAAAGCATAACGTTCTAATACTACCAAAATAGCTGTGATTCCCAGCGCCCAAGCAAATAATAGTAGATTACTAAGATTACCAGCTTTTAAGGCAAAACTGAGAGATGTGGCAACGGCGGGGGGTGTATGGTATTGAGGAATATGATCAAGAATATAGCTGATAGCATTGCCAGTCCACCGGAAATATACCCACCACCAAAACATAAATAAGTAGTAAAAGCAATACTAGTAGCCATCACTTGGGCAAGTATCAAAGTGCGGATAGCGTGCCGAAGCCGATTGCCTTAACAGCGTGTTACATCCACTTTAAGACTTTGGGGATATGGCTTCTTCCCACGAATGATAGACAATCATGAGGCTGGTGAAAACATCAGTAATCTAATCGTTTCATCATGCCATTAATACCATTTAGCCTCACATAAATTATGACATCCACAATTTCCATCAACGATAGTCAACCTTTACAACTGTCACCCTTAGAAGTCCCCAACCGCTTATTACTTGGTCGTGCCCCCTCTAACGCCCATCCTACCGTATTACAGGCCATGAACACTACACCCACCATTAGGGCATCTTGACCCTGCATTTTTAGCCTTAATGGATGAAATTCAATCTTTATTGCGCTAAGTATGGCAAACGGAAAACCCCCACACCATTGCCGTTAACGGTACAGGTACAGCAGCAATGGAAGCCATTTTAGCTAACACCGTTGAACCGGGAGATATGGTATTAATTGGTGTAGCGGGTTATTTCAGAAATCGCTTAGTAGATATGGCGGGAAGATATGGCACAGATGTGCGAAATATTACCAAACCTTGGGGACAGGTATTTTCTTTTTAATAACTGACCTCATATCCATAACATTTATGAAATGGGCAACACTCATGAACCAGTTCCTAATGTGACTAAACCACAAAAAATAGTAAGAATTACTTGTGAGTAAATTGGGGAATTCAGGGGAAATCTTTGT
Source organism: 'Nostoc azollae' 0708 (assembly GCF_000196515.1). Classification (NCBI taxonomy): domain Bacteria; kingdom Bacillati; phylum Cyanobacteriota; class Cyanophyceae; order Nostocales; family Nostocaceae; genus Trichormus; species Trichormus azollae. The sequence goes on along the minus strand of NC_014248.1, from coordinate 3,158,211 downwards.
TTAGGTAAGGTACCCGGAATGTTTTTACAAGTCTAATGACCTATTCAACAACAATAGCCTTGGTGGAAAACTCTTTGTTTCCTGCCTTCTGTTCTGAGTCGCCATGGGATGATTACTATCATGTTTTTGTACCTGTTGAAGGAGACTAGTAGGCAAAACATTTCGTAATATCTCTAGCCAGTAATGAAATGTGTCCTTTGCTTCCGTTTTCCATATACCGAAATGCAAACCTAAAACCTCAAATGTTGGCATTTTCCTCCAATAGCACAAGCATAGACATACCTGTTGTTTTATCTCTAGTTTCCCTTTCCCCCCTCCTCCTTTCTGATTTATACCTATGTTTTTACTTTCTATGTCACCTTGAAGTTTTCTATGCTAGATTTCACCTTGGGCTAACAAGTCTTGAAACTGATGGTTAGTTATTCCCAGTATTTGTTTTCTACGATGTGGATATTCTTGAATATAGTTAATTTAGTGGATTTTTCCTTTTGGTACACCCTCAAAATTCTCTTCCACCATTTTCTTTTGACACCAAGTTAGTTTTCTGGACAGTTCTATTACCACTAGCCACTGAAAACACTTTAATTCAAGACGGTGTATTATCAAAACCTCGTGGGGGTAATAGTTGCCGCATTTTGGAGTGCAATCTCACCAGCAATCAGCCCGAAAAAGAATACCTCTACCCAACAGAAGCAGTCACACCCCTATTCAATTTTACAGGCAAGTTTAACAGCGGATTATCTGATTTTACTCTCCCTAGATAATCAAGGACACTTCCTCACCCTAGAAAGAACTTTTAGTAGTTTGGGATTTGCTGTTTCCTTATTTCAGGTTTCCTTAGAAAATGCTGACGAAATTCACAATATTTATAGTTTGTCAACTGTTAACATCACAAAAATCAAACCAGTCCAGAGAAAACTACTCCTAGACTTGCAAAATCTGGATTGAGCCTCAGACAACATCGAAGGCCTAACCTTGGGTACTAAACTCCCTAATGGACAGACTTCGTTAATTCTCATCAGCGACAACAATTTCAACAAACTGCAAACCACTCAAATCCTTGCGTTTCAACTCAAACTCGAATCAACAGGTTATTAGATCTGCGGCAAGTCCGTTAACCAACCTCCTAGTACAGTACAGTAGAAATAAACCAACCATTCCAAATCTCCGAAAACCTAATGCTGTATACATTTTGAACTTGGTTCGGGTAGCGTCTCCTTCGGAGACATGTTCTTGGGGTAGCTCTTCTAAAAGAAGCATTTTGAATTCACGGTAGTACTAGTCTGTCAAGCTAAAAATGAAGGGTAAAACCAGGCAGGGGAAGAATAGAACTTTGAAGTTTATCATTATCCGTCAAAATAAATTTGACACACTACTACCAGAAGGAAAGATAACTTCACTATCAGGATAATAGATAATTAACGTATTATTACAGGTACACACTAGCTGCTACAATACGTTACATAAGATTAATTAGAGTTTACCCACCAAAAAAGTGGTATGATATCAATTAATAGGATTGAAGCCAGCTATACCAACTTTACCAAGCCAACATCTGTTATGGCAACCATCAAGGTGTTCAGGACATCATCCGTTGATAAAACTTAGATATAAACTAGACTTTCAACCCTGTCACCTATCACCTGTTTATACGAATAGAGCTTTAGCATTGCTAAAGTTTCACAAGTCAAATATTGGTCTTATAGAATTATTCAGACCTGTATAAATACTCAAAAACAATAGCTGTAATAGATTTGCTAAAGTCTCCTGTAGTAAATATGCATTTGTTTTCTGGTGCAATATAATAACCAGGATATGAATGAGTACCAAACACCATCAGACATTTACATCGGCAAATTATTAAATAATCGCTATTTAATCAGAGATGTACTTGGTCCCGGAGGCATGGGAAGAGTTTACCTTGCAGAAGATATCACCAAGAACTGTGTTTTAGTTGCTGTTAAAATGCTCTCTTTGAGTATAGGCAACACAGAGTTAGCTAAACGCTTTGGGAGAGAAATCTTCATCGGCGCTCAATTAGGGAAAAAGAGTTCACATATTACCCGTGTATTGACCTATGGTATTACTAATGAAAGAGTTACATTTTATGTAATGGAATATTTACGGGGAAGAACCCTCAAACAAATTCTGAGAATTGAGAGTTTAACTCTGTCAAGATTTCTATAAATTAGCCAGCAAATTTACTTAGGGTTAGATTGCGCTCACAAGGGAGTTACCTTAAATGGTAAAATTCATCCGATTGTGCATAGAGATATTAAACCAGAAAATATATTCATTCATAATGATGGTAAAAGAACAGAAATAGTTAAGACCTTGATTTTGGGATTTCCAAATTCTTGACCGAAAGCAGTGGAATTACAATGACTGAGGCTTTTATAGGTAGTTTACCTTATTCATCTCCAGAACAAATGCAAGGTCGGAAAACATTGCATGAGTACTCTGATATTTATAGTTTAGGTCTGTTAATGTTTGAAATGTTAACAGGAAAACATCCATGTCATACAACAAGTCACTGCTTTAGCAGTTGCTGTAAACTTCATTGTATTCAAGCTCAACCTACATTTGAAGAAATTAATCCTTATCTTCACATTCCCCAGGAATTGCAGCAGTTAGTAATGGGTTATTTAGCAAAAGATGTAAATGACAGACCCTATAATATCAGTGAGGTTTTAGAAGTTCTAGCGAAAATCAAGACGTAAATTCAAGAAAATGCTATAGATAATAGTCGAGAATTACAGCTAAATCATAATGTAAAATTAGTACCTTTAATAACAATTTCTGAAAAACAATGTTGCCAGAAGCAGTGGACTAATAATAAACCATTGGCATCAATTTATTTTTCCCATGTTTTACATACAGGAAAAGGGAACATGGCTACTTTGTAGCCAATGTTACCTGAAGCTGAAATTATCAAGCTTAAAAATAAAACCCATACTAATAAATTTATTAGTAACATGGATTATCCAATAGTGTTGTGGATAACAATGTTATATGATGATCACTCTGGTTTGATTACATGGCTATCTTATTAGTTACAGACTAAAGATAGTAGAAAAGAAAAAATATTGTATCATCTATCAGAAATTGGCTACTATCATATGCTATTATTTACCCGTAGAAATCCTCATAACTGTAATGATGTTATGACTTTTTCGCTGAGAGTTAAACAGCCTCCATATCTACAAATATTATAAATCTCAGTCAAAATAGCCATGAAATTGGTTCTTCCAAAGAAGCGGAAAATAGACTCAAAATCGAGTATGGAAAGTTAAAGATAGAAGTGAATAAAAAATTAAATATCGATTCTAAGAAACCAACTATATTTTTCAACTCCTGGGCGGCTAAATTATTTGATATATCTAAATCGCCATGATTTGGAAAATCAACAGTAATTGTTTTCAATAATTTGATTTCGATTAGAGGTTATTTTAAGTGAAAAAAAATCATTTGCGTCTCCAGCAAATCAGAATTTGCTTGCAAGCCATTATGAATTTAAACAATTAATTGGTAAAGGTGGCATGGGTGAAGTTATTTTACCGCATGATGTCCTGCTAGGAGGGACACCAGTTGCGAGCAAATTTTTCACTCAAACGCTACGCCAAAGTTCAAGCCAGGTTTAACCGTGAAGCTCTTTTGAGTGATGCGTTGAGCCAAAAGAGTATACATATTGTGCGGGCTTATGATTATGGTGTGACTAAAGGTCGGAAAGCCTATTGTGTAATGGAATATTTATCTGGCAAAAGTTTAAAAGATTGAATTACTATTACTTTGCATATATTCCTGACTCTAGTACGCCAGATTGGTTTGGGTTTACAGTACGCTCATCAAGGCATTTCTATGAATGGAGAAAATTACCATGTAGTTCATAGAGATATTAAACCAGCGAATATAATTGTGATTCCTAATCCAATTTTAGGACAATTGGTATAGATTTTAGACTTTGGTATTGCCAACTTTTTAAACTCGTCTACACCACTTAATACTAAAGGATTTCATGGAATTTTACCCTATTGTTCTCCAGAACAATTAGACGGAGCAGAATTAGACAGTCGCTCTGATATTTTAGACAGTCGCTCTGATATTTATAGTTTAGGTTTAATGATGTTTGAGATGCTGACACGGCAAAAACCTTGGCAAACAGAAACAGAATATTTTGGTGCTTGATATAAGGCATATCTATTTGAAGAAGTAAGAGTGCTGGCAGATGTGAATCCTTATGTACAAATCCCCCAGCAGTTAAATAACTTAATCATGAGTTGTCTGGAGAAAAAACCCAACCAACTTCCCCAAAATATGGGTGAAATTCTCAAAGTATTCGCCGATATAGAACAATCTATCCAAAAAACCAAAATCACAAACCTAGAGACAAAATCCCTGCTTGATAATTCTGTGACTTCTAGAAATTTAGCAAAAATCACCAATCAATATGGGAAATTTGCCTGGCCTGAAAATAAACGCATTCAAGAAATTGTTTTTCCTCAGCTTTATATATCCTGTTCCAGGATGTATCGTTTATCTGTGGCTAATGTTACCCAAACATGAAATTAAAAGTCGCTCCCATACCAAGGCTTACAATCAGTTTGTCTTTATCACCTAACCCCAACCGATGTTGTTGTGGATAACAGTGCTTTCCAATCGGCAATTGGAACCGAAATGGCTACCCTGCTACCTGGATATGCAAAATACCCAAAATCTCCAGATGGTATCCACCTTGATAACCACTCAGTCTTACCGATTGGTTTTGTTCACTCTAGAACCCGCCCAGAAATGTGTCAAGATTCTCCGCAGTTCCATTAATCCAGCACAGCAAGAAAATTTGAAACCATGGGTTCAACAAACTCAGCAACTACCATTCTCTTCTCAACCCCTAGTCGGCAAAAAGTTGTTAAAGCGGAAATACAAGCAAATCCAATCTTCAGATACTAGAGCGATTGAATACTAACATGCGGGTCATAGTCTAAGTTAAGGGCACTAAGGAAGATCTAATCAAAAAAATAGCACTATTTTTGCTCCTAATTACTTGACAATTAAAAAATAATAGGCAATAATAAAATTGACAACAAACAAGAAGGGACTGTAGTTCAACTGGTTAGAGCACCGCCCTGTCACGGCGGAAGTTGCGGGTTCGAGCCCCGTCAGTCCCGTTTTAAAGTGCTGAGTCCAGATAGATGATTTGAATGCCTTAATCTGGTTTTCATTCATGAATGCTTTTAACTCAGGACTAGGTACTCAGCACTTGTTTTGCTTTGAGAGAGAGAATTAACTGTGTCTGTAAGAGTTCGTATTGCTCCTAGTCCTACTGGAAATTTGCATATTGGTACAGCGAGAACTGCTGTATTCAATTATTTATTTGCCCGTCACCATGATGGGAAGTTTATTCTCCGCATTGAAGATACAGATTTAGAGCGATCGCGCCCTGAATACACTGATAACATCCTCAGCGGACTGCGCTGGTTAGGACTAAACTGGGATGAAGGTCCATTTTTCCAATCTCAACGCTTGCACCTCTACAGAGAAGCAGTGCAGAAACTGTTGGATCAAGGATTAGCCTATCGCTGCTACACAACTTTTGAAGAATTAGATGCGCTCCGGGAAACGCAAAAAGCCAGAAACGAAGCACCCCGCTACGATAACCGTCACCGTAATCTCACCCCAGAACAACGCGCTGCCTTTGAAGCGGAAGGACGCTCCTCGGTGATTCGCTTCAAAGTTGAAGATAAACGGCAAATTGTCTGGAATGACTTGGTGCGGGGTCAAATGTCTTGGTGTGGCAGTGATCTGGGCGGTGATATGGTAATAGCACGCGCTTCTGCTGACGGTATTGGTCAACCACTATATAACTTTGTCGTCGTCGTGGATGACATTGATATGGAAATCACTCATGTCATTCGTGGTGAAGACCATATCGCCAATACAGCCAAACAACTTCTGTTGTATGAAGCTTTGCGTGCAAAAACTCCCGAGTTCTCCCATACACCACTGATTTTCAATCAAGAAGGGCGTAAACTTTCTAAACGAGATGGAGTAACTTCTATTTCTGACTTTCAGAAAATGGGCTTTACTGCGGAAGGTTTAGTCAATTATATGACCTTGTTAGGTTGGTCAGCCCCAGACTCTACTCAGGAAATATTTACCTTAGAATCAGCAGCTAAAGAATTTACCTTTGAGCGCGTAAATAAAGCTGGTGCGAAATTTGACTGGGATAAACTAGATTGGATTAATAGCCAATATATCCATAATATGGACGTTGTTCATCTGACAGATTTACTCATCCCATTTTGGCAAGAAGCTGGATATTCATTAACTTATGGTAGGGAGCGTCCTTGGTTAGAACAGCTAGTGAGTTTAATTGCTGCTAGTCTAACGCGTTTGGTGGATGCTGTTCCCATGACCAAAATATTTTTTACTGAAGGGGTAGAGTTTACCGAAGAAGGTTTAAGTCAACTCCAGCAAGAAGGGGTGAAAGCGACCCTAAAAGCTATTCTGACAGCTTTAGAAAATCAACCACAACTTTCACCTTATACCGCCCAGGATATTATTAAGCAAGTGGTAAAAGAGCAGAAGGTAAAAAAAGGTTTAGTCATGCGAGCGCTCAGAGCAGCTTTAACGGGAGATGTACATGGACCAGACCTGATCCAATCATGGCTATTACTAAATCACATTAGTTTAGATAAACAACGTTTAAATCAGGTAATTTCAGCTGCTAATTAAGTGACAGGTGACAGGTGAGTCAGTCGGTCTTGGGAGAAACCCCCAAGACCGACTGACGTATTGCTAAAGCCTTCGCGCAGCGTGCTGGAGGCATCACCCTTCGGGTGACAGTGATAACTGATAACTGTCTCCTTCTTTCACCCATTGGGAACTAAATTTTTAAGATTTCTGTTTTAACATCGACTTAGAAAGAAAAAAATTTAATACAATGCTAACAGAACCTCCTAATATAGGAAGAATACTATTGTTGATGATACTTACCCTGGGCATCACAACTATGATTCATCATCTTGTTGATGCTGAAGAAGCACCAATTTTTGGAGATATAACCATCAATCGGCAATTTTCCCGAGATCCTTTCAAAGTTCGTGGGATGAGTGGCGGTTCAGTTCCAGCCAGCAAAGTCAACAGAGCAAGTGAAACTTCCACAGGTTCTTGTAGTGGGTTTGTGGATCAGACGCCAGATCACACTCTCAAGCTAACCAGCAAATTCGATTACCTGAAGTTGCAAGTAGAAAGCCTAGCAGATACCACCATGATCATTAAAGGCCCTGGTGGTAATTGGTGCAATGATGATTTTGATGGAAAAAATCCTGGTATTGTTGGTGAATGGTTGCAGGGAACTTACCAAATTTGGGTTGGTTCTTACGAAAAAGGCAAATATCTACCCTACACTTTAAAAATTACAGAAGTTAAGTAATATTAAAGCTTATTCTCACTTTAAATAACAAGATGCAGCTTTAAGAAGCTATCAAAGGCATACCACGCTAAAAAATACCAGGCAATTGCTTCCAGTATGGATGTAAACCCTTAACTCAGGCTACTGGTGTAAAGCCCTGCGGGCATCGCTGCGCTTACCGCGTAGCGTCCTGGAGAAATCACCAGAAGGGATTCACCCCACTGATAAATCCGGGAGCTTACTTTTATTGTTCAGGAAAAGGCCGTAATGGTAGCGCCTCGTAGACAGGGATGAATGGTAATTGGTAAAGAATGTTCTCCTCATCACCCCCATCTTCCCCTAATTTTTTCCGACTGGTAGCATTAATATTAGAACTAAGTTAAATTTAATTAAGATTCTTGATAAACTGAATGAATCAGCTATAAGCAAACGACAGTATTATGGCTGAAATTCAAAATGGATTTATAAACATCCGTTACAAAGCAGTCCTATTGGTATCTAGAGGCAAATTAAAAGATGAAATTCTCTTGGAGAGTCGTAGCACTCTGGTCAGTGCTGGCTTTAGTAATTGGCTTTTTCTTCTGGCAAGGTGCTTTTGCAAATGCTCCTGCTGACACAAGTAAAAATGCAGCTAGTACCCGCATGACTTATGGCCGCTTTTTGGAATACTTGGACGCTGATCGCGTTACTAATGTAGATCTGTATGATGGCGGTAGAACTGCAATTATTGAAGCTAATGACCAAGATATTGAAAACCGTGTTCAACGCTGGCGGGTAGATTTACCTATTAATGCACCTGAGTTAATCAATAAACTCAAAGAACACAACGTTAGTTTTGACGCTCATCCTATTCGTAATGACGGCGCTATCTGGGGTTTGTTGGGTAATCTTGTCTTCCCAGTTTTATTGATTACTGGTTTATTCTTTTTGTTCCGTCGTTCTAATAATCTTCCCGGTGGACCTGGCCAAGCAATGAATTTCGGTAAATCTCGCGCTCGATTCCAAATGGAAGCGAAAACCGGAGTAAAATTTGAGGATGTGGCTGGAATTGAGGAAGCGAAGGAAGAATTACAGGAAGTTGTAACTTTCCTCAAACAGCCAGAAAGATTTACTGCTGTGGGTGCTCGTATTCCTAAAGGTGTACTGTTAGTTGGATCTCCAGGTACTGGTAAAACTTTACTAGCTAAGGCGATCGCAGGGGAAGCTGGTGTACCATTTTTCTCAATCTCTGGTTCTGAATTTGTAGAAATGTTTGTCGGTGTGGGTGCTTCCCGTGTCCGCGACCTGTTTAAGAAAGCTAAAGATAACGCTCCCTGTATCATCTTTATTGATGAAATTGATGCAGTAGGTAGACAAAGGGGTGCAGGTATTGGTGGTGGTAACGATGAAAGAGAACAAACCTTAAACCAACTATTAACAGAAATGGACGGTTTTGAAGGTAATACAGGGATTATTATTATTGCTGCTACCAACCGTCCTGATGTTTTAGACTCCGCATTGTTGCGTCCTGGTCGTTTTGATAGACAGGTGACAGTTGATGCACCGGACATTAAAGGACGTTTGGAAATTTTAGAAGTCCATTCCCGCAATAAGAAATTAGATCCTAGTGTATCCTTAGATGCTATCGCCCGTCGTACACCTGGCTTTACAGGTGCAGATTTAGCCAACCTCCTCAACGAAGCAGCCATTCTCACTGCTAGAAGACGCAAAGACGCAATTACCATCCTAGAAATTGATGATGCAGTAGACAGAGTAGTAGCTGGGATGGAAGGTACTCCCTTAGTAGACAGCAAGAGTAAGCGTTTAATTGCTTACCATGAAATCGGACATGCTTTGGTCGGTACTTTATTAAAAGACCATGACCCAGTACAAAAAGTAACTCTAATTCCCAGAGGACAAGCACAGGGTTTAACCTGGTTTACTCCTAACGAAGAACAAGGATTAATTTCCCGTTCCCAACTTAAAGCCAGAATTACAGGTGCTTTGGGTGGTCGTGCTGCCGAAGAAGTAATCTTTGGTGCTGCGGAAGTGACAACCGGTGCAGGTGGAGACTTGCAGCAGTTATCAGGAATGGCACGACAAATGGTAACACGGTTTGGGATGTCTGACTTAGGACCCCTGTCACTGGAAAGTCAACAAGGTGAAGTGTTCCTGGGTCGTGATTGGACAACCCGGTCAGAGTATTCTGAATCTATAGCCTCTCGTATTGATGCTCAAGTCAGATCAATTGCAGAAGAGTGCTATGAAAGTGCAAAGAGAATTATCCGTGAACATCGCAGTGTTACAGACCGCTTGGTTGATTTGTTGATTGAAAAAGAAACCATTGACGGTGAAGAGTTCCGTCAAATTGTGGCTGAGTATACTGTTTTTCCTGATAAGCAACAGTTTGTAGCACAACTGTAAGGTTTTTTCGGTTAGATGTAAAACTGACGGGGATGGTATCAACCATCCCTATTTTTTTGACTTGTGAAGAAACCCCAAAATAGGAACATGGAATTTGTATAGTAAAAAATGATTTGTGAAAACAATCTTTGATTAAAAATGAATACCCAAGGAAAACTATAAATTAGTACAAAAATACATAACTAGATGAAAGGGATAAACTGTAAACAATAGAAGAAAGAGAAATATAGATAGATGAAATAATTGAGGCTTTGTAAAAGTTCTAATTATCGATAAACAGTAAAACTGGGATAAGAATGATACCAATTATTCTGGATTTAGAACGAGAAAAGTTATTGCAAGAACAGTTAGAAACCGGGAAATATAGAACACCCAATGAAATGATTACCGATGCTTTAAAGCTGTTAGCAGCAAGACAGAATCTCAATTAAGAAAGTCGAAAAATTACAATTTTCTCAGGAGAAGCATTACAAAAACTACTAGAGAATAAAATTAAAATGATGCAGGAAATAAGGAAGAATTATCAATTCAGATCCCTACAGACAAGAATTGGCTGGAGAATTTAGTAAAATATGTCAATAAACCCAGGTATTGCACGCTGACCATCCTTCAACTGATAAAGACATTGATGATGAAATTGCAGCTTATCGGAGAGGAAAATAAGAATTTTCATAGATAATAAAATATTAGTATCTGCGGCTATCTCTGTAGGAAAACTAGAATCTGTTATTAACTGGATTATTAATCAAGCTGATTATCAATGGGTAGTTTCAGAAGGAATTATAGCAGTGAACTAGCCAGGGCGAACGCATGTAAATATGGTCCATATATACTAAGAAACGAGAAAGGTAGGGAGGGCTGATGATATGGAGGTTGACCAATGAGGCTCTGATGGTAAAGTCATTGTAAAAGTAGAAGAAGAAAGTCCCAAAAAGTGTGAAGCTCAAGCCCGAAATCACGATTACTGACCACGTTGCACAGATGGAAGATCCAAGAGTAGAGGGGAGGAAACGACACAAGTTAATTGACATTCTTACCATTGGAATTTGTGCAGTAATTTGTGGAGCAGATAGTTGGGTGGCAATTGAACTCTATGGCTGTACAAAATATAAGTGGTTAAAAACCTTTTTAGAACTAGGAAATGGGCTCCGGTCCCAGGACACATTTGGAAGGGTATTTTCACAATTAAATCCGCAACAATTTCAAAATTGTTTCTTGAACTGGATGAAATCAGTACATAAGATAAGGGATGGTGAAGTTGTGGCAATTGACGGGAAAACTTTATGTAGTTCTCATGGTAAAAATAGTGACTAGAGTGCAATCCAAATGGTAAGTGTATGGGCAACTACAAATAGATTAGTGTTGGGACAGGTGAAGGTGCATGAGAAGTCAAATGAAATTACAGCAATTCCCGAATTATTAAAGGTTTTAGAATTAGCTGGATGTATTGTCAGGATTGATGCCATCAGGTGTCACAAAGACATAGTAAAGTTAATTACGCAAGAAAATGCAGATTATGTAATTTCTTTAAAAAAGAACCAAGGTAATCTGTATGAGTCAGTAGAACAGCTATTTAAGTCAGGGATAAGTACAGGTTTTCAAGAGCTTCAACATAGCACATATAAAACCGAAGAAACAGGGCATGGTCTTCATGACATCCACAATTATGTGATGTTACCTGGAATTGGGTTTCAGCTTGACCCTGATTCAGTTTGGTCAAATCTAAAAAGTGTTGGGATGGTAGAATCTATCGGATAAGTGGATGATAAAACAACAGTAGAGACTCGTTATTTTATTAGTAGTCTTGACTCAAATACAGAACAATTGGCTAATTCTGTCCGCAGCCATTGGGCAATAGAAAATTCATTGCATTGGGTATTAGATGTAGCTTTAAAACAAGATGACTGCCGGATTAGGAAAGATAATGCTCCACAAAACTTTGCAGTAATGCGGCAGATAGCAGTCAATCTTTCGGGTAAAGAGAACCCCGTGAAGCGGGGGATAAAAAATAAACAGTTTTTGGCAGCAATGGATAATAACTCTTGAGAAAGAGTTTTAGCTTTAGCCTCAACTAACTTGTCAACAATTTACTTAATATTTTCTTCTACTTATTTTTACAGATAAGTTTACCTATTTATGGATGAATAGTTAGCTCATTTATCCTTAGCTAAGAGTTATTCACTTGGAGATAAGCTAATTCATCGCCTAATAGAAAAGTGATTGATTTTGTTTATATATCCATCAAGCTTTGTACTTATATATATAGATGATTTTAAAATCCTCATTAGTTTTTATTAGGAAATAAGCTGCGTTTCCCCTGGACACTCATTGAATTAGGAACTAGACCAAGGTGCTTCAGTTAAAACGTGGTGTCATCGTTGGTAGGTCACCCCTAGGGCATTATCTGCCATTTGAAATAGGTTTTTTCTCTCACTTCCACCCAATCATCCCCCTAAATAATGTCTAAACTCTCTTCTTTCCGCTTTATGAGTAAATATATCATCAAACCTTTGACACCATCTTTCAAACCATGGTGCCATTGCTGCGGCAGTGGTTTCTTTCATTAGCTTATTTTAACGTGAAAGCCACACCGAAACCGCATTATACTCCTTTTTACTCTTAACTTTTGTTTAAGTCCCGCTAACGAGACGCTAACGCGAACGGCTTTAGGCTGGAGACTGTAAAAGATTAGACCTCTTGCAGAATTAATTTTATGTTACAATCAGAGTATATCTTTATTTTAGCCAAAAGTTTAGAGTTACACAATTATGTTTGAATTAGCGGGTGCAAAGAACACCAAAAATACATAAAACCTAGAACTACCTATCAGACCACAAAAACAATTTTGCAAGAGGCCTATTATTACTAATTATCGAATTCACGTTATTTTATTTTCCCCTACACCCTTGCATTTTTGCGACTACAATACATAATCAAAAGGATAAATAATCCCATCCCTACTAAATATTTAATTGGGTCTGGAATAGTGGGACCAGGTGATACAAAGCCTTCACTGATACCAGTAATAATTAGCATAGGCACAATCCCAAATACCAATTTGGCAGGTAGAGAACCACAATATTTAGTCCCATCTCGACGGCGTTACTTACCAAGAAGTAAGATTGCTTTTGCTATTAATAATCCTGACCCACCTGCAAGAAAAATGGTAGGTAATTCCAAAGAACCGTGAGGAAATACAAATGCCCAAATATAGATAAGCTAGATTATTTTGACCTACTAAAGAGCCAGTTGCACCAATTAATAAACCATTAAATATTATTAATCATAATGCGGCTGGATGCTAGAGATTCCATCCCAAGTATTGAAACCATCCACAATTCATGCTTATCTCGCACCTGGGAAATCAATCTTTCTTTCGGGTACTATGAGCGACATAAAGCCGGGATCTTGCGACGCATACCACCAAGCTACCAAAGCTCCAAGAATAAACATAGTTATGGCGATCACTAATGGAAATGTTTGCTGCACTACAGCCGGAAATCCATGACGGTAAAATCCTGTGATCGCCTACCATTCTTGTTTGCGAGAACCTTGGTAAATTTGTGTACAAGCACGAGTTGTCAAGGATTGTAAACTTTGGATTAAAGTATTTCCGACTTTTTGGGTATGAGCGCGGGCTAAATCTGCGGCTACGAAACGATACAAGCTCGCTACTTCTCTAATTTCCCCTGACTGTAGTGATCTTAACCGATTCTCTTCAACTTTGTCTAATTATAGAGTCCAGACGCTGCCAATTTTATTCTCTTCGTCCTATCCAACGTTTAATATTCATAAAATTTACGGATACTGAGTTTAATTTACCTTCAGATAGCGACAAATCACGCTCCAAAAATCAAGGAACATTTACCACTATGTATGAAAACAGGCGTTTTCCCAGTGCGGCTGAACCATTGAGTATGGATAACGTAGTCAGTGCGGCAGTTCGTTTATATCGTCCTCATCTCAAAACTTATCTGCAAATAGCATTTACTGCTCACTTCTGGGCTTTAGTTCCTATCTATGGCTGGGCAAAATATGCGGCAATTTCTGGACTCATTTCCCCTTTAGCCTTTGAAGAACTGACAAACCAACCGGAAAGTGTTGAAGATGCTAGGAGTCACTTTAATTGACATTTATGGTCATCTTGGGGAATTTATTTTCGGGTAGGTATTTATGTAGGGTTAGTGTATCTGGGATTAGCGATCCCAGGTTTTATAACTGTTGGTGTGTTAGGAGTAGTATTGAATATGATATTAGATCGTGGAGGAGCGATCATCACAACCACTTTAGTTACTATTTTGATGGTTATTATTCTTGTAATGGGACTAACTTGCTTCTATCCTCGTTGGGTAATAGCTGAAGTACCATTGGCAGTTGAAGAAAATATCAATGCTAGTGAGAGTGTTAAGAGAAGTTGGGAGTTAACTAAAGCCTTAGCTTTCCGTATTCAAGGGGTGGTGATATTTGCGGGTCTTGTGACATTGCCAATTGTGTTTTTATTTAATTACAGGACTTAGGCAACTGGCACAAGCGATGGGTGAAATATAGTACTTCGGTATTAAATAAATCGGATACCGAAAGCTTTATGAACCCATAAGAAGTAGCTGCAACAGGAAACATTATGGAAATATTCATGAGAAAATAGGTAGGAGATTGTATTAGATGAATGTTGCTGACGGTCATGAGATTTACTAAACTTGATTACTGCCAATACTGATTACTGCCAATACTCATGAAGTAGTCAAATTAATTATAGAATTACTAATTTAGCAGAGCATTTAGAAACTATTAGCCATGATGCAATTAACTTTTATTTAAAAACCGAAAAGTTAACATCTCCTTTACTATGGGATAAAGTGAAAGCGGTAGTAGAAGCTGATGGTAATGGGTACATCATACTATTTATAGTGTTTTAGACAAAAGATATTCTGAAGAAATAGAGATGGTGAGGAGACAATATAGTAGTGGTAATGAACATGGTATACTCAAGGGAATTGGTGTAGTCAGTTGTGTATATCTGAATACTAAAGTTCAAAGATTTGGGGTAATAGATTACCGCATTTTTAATGCTGATGTGGATGGTAAAACCAAGATAGACCATGTGAAAGATATGCTGCAAAACCTGGTGTATCATCAGCTTTTCCCCTTTGATACAGTTTTAATGGACACATGATATGCAGTAAACAGTTTAATGCTGTATATTGATAGCTTAGACAAAATTTATTATTACCCCTTAAAAAGGGATCGGTTAGTTGATGATACATTTGCCAAAGAAAAAGATAAACCTATTGAATTATTAGAAGAATGGAGTACTGAAGAGTTAGAATGTGGTAAAATTTTAAAAATTAAAGGGTTTCCCGCTCAGAAAAAAGTGAAACTATTCCGGGTTGCTGTTTCTACCAACAGAACAGACTATGTCGCTACTAACGATTTATTTCAAAGTTCTACGAATGTTGTACAAGAGGTGTGTGAAATTCGTTGGAAAATCTAGGATTTTCACTGAGGGATTAAACAAATAAGTGGCATTGAATCTTGTCAATTTCGTAAAGCTAGGCTTCAAAGAAATCATATTGCTTGTGCAGTGTTGGTTCGGATAAGATTAAAGAATCTAGGCTATCAAACTGGTCAAACTATTTATCAAAACAAGCATAGATTGCTTTCTAATTATTTAATTTAGCAACTAAAATGCCCAAGTCTTCCTATGTGCTTGGTTTGAGTTCAATTTTTGCGTGCCAGGGCTATATCCCGCCTGCTATTTGTGCCAGTTGCGTCAGTCCTGAATTATTTACCCAGTTTATCCTTGCTGCCAGTAGATGCTAGAACCAGTATCTACTGGCTTGTCTATGCTATTGCTATGGTAATCAGTTTGTTAGGAGGAATTTTTGTAATGCCATTCTGGCAATCAATGAAAGCTGTTTTATATTATGACTTGAGGAGTCGCCATGAGGGTTTAGGTTTGCAACTGCGCGATCACGCAATTTAACTGGAATTTCACTATCTTTAATTAATACTTAATAGTGCTGACCGCTGACTATGCGAATTTAATTTCTGCTGTGAATTCCTGCTTATTTATTGCTAACTGTGTTACGGTAGGAATATAAAGCCCTGGTAGGAATTTCGAATTTTCTTGGCGCAGCCTGCTGGCAGCCCTATTGTGTTAGCCTAGATCTTATAAAAGAAGCACTTTAAATTATTTAATATGCACCTATTCAATCGGATTAAATTCAGTACACCAGAAAGCGTTGAGTTAGAATTTACCTAGGCTGGAAGAGGAAGTAGGGCTTGGATGCTGATAATTGACTATAATATTTTGGGTTTGAGTTTAGCCATGTTGATCTTCGTCTGGGTCTAAATTTCAGCGCAGTTAATTTATATTGGACTTAGAGATTCTTGGAACAGGCTTCGGTTTCTGGATGACTGCGATGGCATTCTTGAGTCTATTCTTAATTTACACAGGTTATTTTGTCTTTTTTGAAACTATTTGGCAAGGACAAACTCCTGGTAAATACATTGCCAAAATTCGTATAGTCCGAGATGATGGTAGGCTTCTGAGCATAGAACAAGCTGGACTCCGGGCTTTAGTGCGTCCTATAGATGAGTCTTTGTTTATTGGGGCTCTTTTAATTATGTTCAACAAAAGTGAAAAGTGCCTCGGTGATTTAGTCGCAGGTACTATAGTAATTCAAGCCCAACCAGTAGCAACATCTGTAAATTTGACTATTTCAGAATAAGCAAAATCATTTCATATGAGTTTGCAAGAAATTCCCGATTTATCCCAATTATTACCAGATGATTTTGCTATTATTCGTGAATATTGACAGAGCCGTAATGGAATATCAAATAAAGGTAGGGTATCTTCTCTATCACTAAAATTATCTGAGCAGGTAGAATCTATCATTAACTTGGGAATTATGCCAGGCGATATTCCATCTGATGTTTTTTGAGAAGCTGTTTATTTAGCCTATCAACAACCAGAATTTTAGTCAGCAATCAGAAGTCAGGGAAATGGGGAGAATAACCACTGACAACTGACACCTGACAAATTAAAAATCTAAACTAGTCCAGTCTGGTTGACGATAATATTTTGTCATGTTATCAAACTTCCGCAACTCAACCCGATGGATTAAAATTTCTGGAAAACTTAACAGCCATTGTTGATTTAAATCAGACAACTGATTACTGAGTTTTATCCGGTCTAGTTCAGCAAAGATTTCACCGAAATAGCCTAATGTAATATGAGCAGTAAAGTGATAATGTTGCTCAATACCCAAGCCCATTAAGTTACGATTTTGGTAAATTAGCCGACGGAGTTGAATTATCTCCTCATAACAGCGTTCATCTTTGGGGATTAAACACACACCTATAGCCCTTGGCATCACTATCAGTCCTAGCATTTGCCAAGAAATCGGATCAGTAGCTTTGCTCCTCAACTGTTGATACTGGTTAAACAAATCACCCAAGCAAGAGTTTAACTCCTGTTCAAATTGGGGATTTTTTTCAGTGGCATGAACAAAAGCATGATCCCAAATCAAATCTGCAACAGTCAAATGAAAGCTTGCCGGAGGTACAGGTACAATTAAATCACAGTTGACTGGTAACTCCAACAGCGATCGCTGATAAGTCTCTATTTGTTTGTAAAAGGCTACATTTTCCCTATCTTCTCCTGCTGCTGGGGTTATCAGCGTATAGCCAGGAAAAGGAGCAGCTTCTCTAACTCCAGAATTCTCCCTAAATTTAGAAGATTCCTGGATATGCTGAACTTGGGTTCTGTAAAATTCTGGTAGCGTCATGCGTGCTACCCGATTTAAATAGGTTTGGTAGTTGTCGTCCAATCTTCTTAGCCTCGATCTCTCTTGATAGATTGTAGGGAAATTTACTCAATTTGACCAAGTTATTTTATGAAAGGTGTGTGGGAAACCTCATAATTAAAATCAGGGTTTTCAAATTAGGACATTGTATTTTTTCAACCAGACGCTATGCAAACATTAGAACTCTTGCAGAATTAATTTTATGTTCCAATTAATAGGCAGTTGTCTTTGTTTTACCCAAACGTCAAAGTTACACGGTTATGTTTGAATTAGCGATCCCAAAAAACACCAAAAATACATAGAATGTAAAAATTCCCTATCATAGCACATAAACGATTTTGTAAGAGGTCTACTATACAGCCAACACCGTAAGGATTCAGGTGGTGGGGTATTGACAAGTGTGATAGGAGAGGCAGAATATAGCAGTTATGGAAAAGAAGCTGCTACCAAAACTAGACAGAGAGATATTGAAGCAGTTGGGAACAGAGTAACTGGTAGAAATCAATCATTATTGACCAGGTGAAAAGTATAGAGAAGCGAACAAATAGAGTAGTAGAACTGGAAAAACAAATAGAGAAACTCAAAGTCAGTAGAGATTTAGAGACCATAACATTAACGGAAACCAGGAGGAGAACCAGGGCATAGGGGAGAAAGGAGAAAGGTGTTTGGTGGAGTAGATAGATTTTAGATAGTGGGACGGCAAGTGTGTGGATCGTGAGGTCAGGGGGAATTGTTTGGCGAACCAATAAAAATCCAAACACAACAAGTAGGGGACTTGGTGGACAGGCCAATCCAAATAGTAGAATATGAAAAATATGCGTAGACTTATAGTGTGTGTGGAGAAACACAAAGGGCACACTGGTCACAAGAGATAGTACCGGGACGAGATATAGGAATCACAGGACAAGCTTTTTTGGGATGGATCAATAACTAGGGCCATTGACCCTATGAAAAACAACACTTGTTGTTGTGGGAACTGGGTCAAATAGAAATTGGAGTGGGAACATTAGTAGGTACCAATGAAGGAATAGATGGTCCAGTGGCTCAAAGTATTTATAGCCTCAAACAGTGGATAAAACAAACCCAGCCTCATATCCTTGGGTATGAAACACCCTGGGTAGTTAAAGTGGTGAAACAATGGTTATGGATTTTTGCCAATAGTGACTTCCCTTGATTTTATGGGTCCTGATACTCCTTGTCCTGGCGAATTAGAATCCATTGTGGGTTCAAGTTACTCTGGTGTACTCATTTCTGATGACTTTATTGCCTATAACGCTTATCCGGTCACAGCTCAACAGAAATGTCAGGCACATCTACCCCGTCACTTCAAGACACTAATCAAGATTCCTGGCTTCAATCACCAAGAAATTGGCACAAAATTCATCGACCTCATAGATGAAGGTTTTAAGATGAAGGTTTTAAAAACTACCCTTTATTCCAACAAACCTAAAACCTTCATAAATTCTTGACTTGGCCATCCTAGTTTCAACCAAAAGTTGAATCTTCCATTCATTCATTGATCAAGCCCCAGGGGAACCTGGTAAACTTTTACCTTCCTTAGGCAATAGACCTTGATTATAACTTAGCTGAACCAAGGTTACATTTAGCACTGAAACAACGAAAAGTCTGTGGTAGTTCTATTTCTCTGGCGCTATTCCAGCATACTGCCAATTGATTGACTGTTACACAAACTTGTCGCCGTCAAGCACTTTCTCTAATTGAGTTTTTTGACCAACCTATGAAAGCTATGGTTCACTCTGCTTTCCATAGACCTTTTTTAATCCCTCTACCTTAGACCTGAATCCTTTCTTTTATCCTGAATTTATTGTCAATACTTACGAGTTCCCAGTTGTTGGCAATTTTTATTGTATTGTCTATTTTTAGAGTTACGCATGTAGTACATAATGAAGTGCGGAATGTGGGTTTTAGGTGATGATTTATTCACCTTTTTCGATGTGTATTCCTACTACACCTTTAGGTACCAATTGTTGGATTTGTTCTGAAAGTTGCATGACTACTAATTCCCTTGCATCTTGAAAGCGTTGGGTAAACTGTGTTAATTCTTGGTTGGGTCTACCTTGGACAAAAAGATGATTCCAAATAGAGTACTCATTAAGGTGCAGGTGGTGTGATCGCTATGTAAATAATAAGAACAAGCACCAAATAACAATCCTTTTGGCCAATATCCAGCTTGACGCAGTTGCCAAAATTCATGTCCACTTAAATCACTGCTAAAAGGCCTTGTTGTGGGAGGACGACTAGAAACACCAATGGCTGTCCCAATAGCATTAAATTCGTGCTTGGTCGAAATTATTTGTCATTGAACAAGCATTTTTAGCTAATTGCAATGATCTTCATTTAACACATTCACGGTTAAATTGAGGTAATCATTTAGGAAATATTAACTGTCCCACAAGCATGAACTAAAGGTAATAGGGGACCCATTTGTTCCTGTCCATTGACGGCTAAATTACTGTGACATAAAAAAATTTTCTCACCAACACGCGCCAGTAAATCTGCTATTATGCGGTGTAATCTTTGTGTTTGGGCTTTTTGTTCATTGGCTGCTGTCCAAGGTTCACCTAATCTATCTTGCAAGAACAAAGTAGCACCGTATAAAGTGGCTGCACCGCCTTTAGCCCAGAGCGGTGAACCTGCATCTAGCCAAAAATGCCATTGGTGATTTCTGCGACTAGCACGGTATTGGAAGATGGTTGCTAAGGTAACGGCTTTTCTGGTATTCCCGATGGGATGTAAGGGGTACGGGTTAGCTGTAATTGTACCACGGCGCAGGAGTTGAATAAATTCGGCGATCACATTGGTAAGTTCCGCTCGTTGTAAGTCAGTTTGTTTTAATCTTGTATCTACTTCCCAGTAATGTTGGGCGGTTTCTAATAGTTCTCGCAGTGCTGCTAGTTGTTGATATTGGGGATTGCTATTTTTACAGAGAAAATTTTGAATTGCTAAATATAACAGGGAAATGGGAGTAGGGATAAGATGCTGTTCTTGTGGTGATCGCAGTAGGTATCGCTGTTTTTCAATCCACTGTAAAATATCTCCATAGGCTTGACTTGCCACGTAGCCAATTCTATCCCAGCGTTCAAAGGTTTTTACTTCTAGTAGGTGTGGGTTGTCTGGATGCGGTATAAAACAGTAATCTGCAATTAACCCAGCGCGTACAGGATCAATCTTCGGTTGTGGGAATTCTTTTTTCTCTCCGTCTTCCCAAGTTACTAACTCTCCATCATGGCTATTACTCCAACTCAACACCACCAACATCTCTGCAACTTCATCCCGGTCTACAAGCCGTCCCAAGCCAGGGTAAACTAAAGCTAATAAGGTGAGTAAAGCTCTGATAGCTGCTGAACTAATTAAGGGGCGTTGGTCATTGAGAGATTCGACGGGAATATTTTGTTTAGTTAATATGTCGATGAAAGTATAACGTGCGATAGCATCTAACCCAGGTGCAATAATCGCCACTTCTTCCTGTTCCACTATTCCTGATTTTATCGCTTGAATAATCTCTTCTGCTGTTTTTCGCAAAAGTTGAGCGCGTGAAGAAGTTTGAATCAACTCCACAGACTTTGGTAAGCTCAACATCGCCATTGGTTCGGTGACTAATTCTAGCATCTGTGTAGTCAGTCGATACCCTAGGCTATTTTGTCGCGGACTGACTAAATTTTCTACCTGACAACGCCTTGCTAACCCTTCTAAATATTTGGGATCTGCACCTAAACCCCAGCGCACCGCCCCTTTTGGATTATAGCTAAACGCCCCAATCGCACCATTATCTAACAGAAACTCAAACAAATTACGGGCTATGGCTGGATATTCATCCACATCATCTGCTATAACTCTTTGATAACGTTGCATCAATTTTTGCTGATAATCACCATTAGTTAATAAATGCTGATTGTACAGTTCCGTTATCAGTCCATAACTCAAAAATCCCCTTTCTAAACACCAATTACGCCAATCTAACAGCAAAGAACCTAAAAGTTCTGGTTCTAAATTCCTGCCATTTTCTTCTAAACCTGTTTGCAATATATTCGCAATATCTTCACAAATTAACCCACCATAAGCTGCTAATTGCCACAAGTCCAATATCCGCCTAACTAAGCGATACTCATTCACACCTGCACGTTGCAAAGTTTCAGCATCTAATTGATAACGCCACAATTTGGTTGCTAATTCTTGCTCAGTTTCTGGGCGTAATCTGACCGGGAATTGTGCTTTAATTCGCAAAGATTCAATTAATAACGGCCAAAATAAAATTACCTCATCCTGAATAAACCCCACAGTTGTCTTAGCACGAATTGGGGATTTTCCTGAAGTCAAAGCGACAATATTATCACTTAAGAAACGGCGATTATTATCATTAGAAGCTAAAACCAAAACTCCTGGTTCTGTTTGTCGGAGATTTGCGGTTTTAATTGAGTTTTTACCCTTTTTATTATTTTGATTTTTCCTATAAAATAGTTCTGTATGTTGATTGCCAATTTGTACCCAATGACAAAACTGCTCGGCTAAACGAGTCGTCTTACCACTGCGGCTACTACCGACAATCCAAATAGAATCCAAAACCACAAAAAAACTCCTTATATAGTTGTTAGTATAACTTTTGCGTTAGCTTAAGTTCCATAATCACCAAACTATGTGAAATGATAATCGACGATGAGAAACTCTATGCTTGGTCAAAAAATATACCCTTTCCTATTAGCTGCTTACCGATGGTACTTGCTGACACCAGAACGCTCTTTAAATGAAGCTTATCAATCAGCCTTGAAAATTAAAGAACTCGAAGATAAGCATTTTAATAGTCAAAAAATATGCCCAGATTCTGCTATGTACAGTAGTAGTGTTATGGACTATTTTTATACAGAATTAAAGAAATTATTAAGAAATACTCAGATGCGGCTGACGGAATTTAAAGCCAGTCGTTGGTTTTCCAATGAATCTAAACAACAAGCAGCTGCTAAAACAGGCATAGAATATACAACTCCAGTTTTAGTTTTAGAAAAGCTAGAATTTATTGATCAGGTCATTACCAAATACACAGATGATGATTTAGAAAGAGATTCTACAAATTTAGTGCCTTCACCTAACATTGTAGCCGAAAATCAGATCATTACCCAACTAAATAGACCAATATTACCAGTTAAGAGCAACGATAGAGAACCCAAACGTAAAACTGATACTACAGGAGTTTTACCTCGTTCAATTTTAACTACCATTACTCGTCTACAGTCGGAATTAGATCCAAATTCTGAACAAGACGTAGTGAAAACTTTTAGACAAACACAAAAAAGAACAATTATCTCTATTCGCTTTATTTTATTACTCATCATCATACCACTGCTAACTCATCAAATAGCTAAAGCTGTATTTGTCGGTCCTTTAGTTGAGCATTTTAGAAGTGCAGAAGCCGTGGAAGTCTTTCTCAATGCAGAAATGGAAGAAGAAGCACTTGTAGAACTGCAAAGGTTTGAAGAAAGAATCAAATTTGAAAACTTAATTACTAATGCCCCAACGCTATCACCTGAAGTTCTAGAACGCCAGATGAAAGAGAAAGCACAGGAAATAGCAGAGGAGTTTTGGAGTCAAAGTTCTAATGCGATTAAAAATGTATTTGCAGATATTTTTTCCGTGGCTGCTTTTATCTGGCTGTTATTTATCAGTAAGTCTTCTATTTCCGTTCTCAAAGATTTCTTGGATCATATAGTATATGGATTAAGTGATAGCGCCAAAGCATTTATTATTATATTGTTTACTGATGTATTTGTCGGCTTTCACTCTCCTCACGGTTGGGAAGTAATTCTGGAAGGTTTATCACGACACTGGGGATTACCTGCTAATAGGGATTTTATCTTTTTATTCATTGCTACATTTCCCGTAATTTTAGATACTATATTCAAATATTGGATTTTCCGTTACTTAAATCGCATTTCACCTTCTGCTGTTGCTACCTACCATAATATGAATGAATAAATTCGTAATTGGGAGCAGATCAACTAAAAAAAATCCTGACTCGTTCTTTCTTCTTCTCCCTCCTAACTACTGAACTCCTATGTTAATGTCATAAACAAGATATTTAACGTAACTCTCAGATTACCAATTTTTCCACAATTTTTTTCTTGGAAATAGCAGCGGTGAAAAATAAAAACATCAGTTCTCCAGAATGTCAAATCACAAAATGGGATTTAGCATTTGCCTTGAAAACTGAAGATACCAAAAACTCACCTATACTTGTCCAAAAAATTCCTGTTACTTGTTCTGAAAAGGATCTGTCTTGTTTACATGGGAGAACTTATGATAATGAACAGGATGAAATAACAGATAAAAAAGCGTTATTAAAATCTATTAACCAACGTTAGAAATACTTGAAAACTGATCGTGCTGCGACTGCTTATCAAAAATATAAAATCCCAGGAATTACAAGAGAGCCTGTTGATCAAAGCTTGCAGAGATTCAGATAATTAGTATTATCTACTAATTCTGCTCAAGAATTACACACAGGGAATGAAAAAGAGTTTGTATTTTATCAATCAATTGGGAAATCTAGTTAAGATACAGTTTTGTTTAGTGCATATTATGAACCATTAGGCCTTATGTATGAGTCCAAGATACAGGAGGCAAAATTAAAGGTTTTGGTAGGGTAGATTCTGTCTTTTGAGGTACTGCTGAAGTCGCAGGCGATTGCGCTGGTGTTACAGTTAGTGATGGATAGTTATCTTATTTATTGTTGAAACCTGACAAGTAATACCAATTCAAAATTCAAAGGGAAGTCACGAGACTATTCCATTAACATCAACCGCAAAGGTTCTAAATGTACATACCAAGGAAAAGGTAAGTTTTTGATTTTTACCCATTTTTCCTTATAAACTTCAGCTTGCAAGTGATGATCATGAACATTTCGAGCCGGAGAATGCAACTTTAAAAATAAGGTAATCCGGTGAGGTGTTTCACTGGTTCTGGCTAACCAACAGGGAAAAGTATTTTCCTGATATGGGTCATTGGTAAAAACAATTTGATGGGCGCGAATCCCGATATGAGATAATTTATTAGGAACTGATTCTACAACTTGGAGAGTACAATTCCAATCAATGGCTTCTAGCTGTTGGGATGATATACAAACAGCGCGAGAAAAGTTTTTACATCCAGTTATTTTAGCCACATTCATAGTAGCAGGGTGCTGAAAAATCTCATATTTAGAACCATGATGAGCTTCTTTACCATTTTCTAATACTAATAAATTGGCACAAAGCCGATATGCTTCTTCCATGTTATGAGTGACAAATAAAGTCACACCGGAATAATCAGTTAAAGTCTCTGTCATCTGTTGTTCTAACTGACTGCGTAGATGTGTATCAAGGGCGCAAAATGGCTCATCTAAGAGCAATCCTTCCGGTTGACTTGCCAAAGCCCTAGCTAAGGCTACTCTTTGTTGTTGTCCTCCAGAAAGTTGGTGAGGATAGCGATCACCTAATCCCTGTAGTTCCATTGCTATTAATTGTTTTTCTACCTCTAAATTAAGATTTCCACAAGATAATTTTTTTGGTAAACCAAAGGCGATATTCTGGGCCACATTTAGATGTGGAAATAAAGCATAATTCTGGAATAAAAATCCAATGCGACGGTTACGAACAGGAATATCAATTCCTTTTTTTGAATCAAATAAAACTTTATTATTTAATACAATTACTCCTTGTGTTGGTGTTTCTATCCCCGCAATGCAACGGAGAATCATACTTTTTCCTGCACCAGAAGCACCCAACAATCCTAATGGTTGACTATCTGTATTAAAAGCTACTTGGAGATGAAAATTTGCCAGTTTTTTTTCAATATCTATAAATAAGCCGGATGCAGAAGATCTGGAAGATGCAAGGAAAGATTGATTTTCTGGTTCTATTTGTTTATCTATTTCTTTATTTATGCTTCTAACTTTATGTTTTTGTTCTTGCCATAAGTTAGTTAAAATAATCCCGGATAGAGAAATTGCCACAATTGAGACCGCCCAAAACCAAGCTTCATTGATATCCCCAGCTTCCACAGCAAAATATATTGCCATCGGTACATTCTGCGTTTGTCCAGGAATGTTACCAGCTAACATCAAAGTTGCTCCAAATTCACCCAAAGCACGGGCAAAAGCTAATGTTACACCTGCTAAAATGCCAGGAAAAGCTAAAGGTAAACTAACCCGCCAAAATATTGTTAGTTCCTTAGCACCTAAAGTCCTCGCCACACGCAACAAATTAGCATCAATTTGTTCAAAAGATCCCAATGCAGTTTTATACATTAACGGGAATGAAACTACAGTTGCAGCTATAGCCGCACCATACCAAGTAAAAACTATTGTGAGGTTAAATAGTTCCATCAATTTACCAACCGGACCATTTCTACCAAAAAATAGCAACAACAAAAAACCAACAACTGTAGGTGGTAAAATCAACGGTGCAATAAAAATACCCTCGATGATAGATTTCCCTTTACCTCTATATCCGAACATCCAGTAAGCAGCACCAATACCCATAAAGAAGGTGATGAAAGTCGCTAGAAATGAAGTTTTCAGCGATATCCAAAGGGGTGATAAGTCCTGTGGCATAGTTTGTATATTTCCAACTTAGTTCGTATTATAACAGGTAACAGGTGATTGGTGATTGATGATTGGGCGCAGGGGAGAAAATTAATAATTTGAATAACTGACAAATGATCACTAAATTCAACCTTCTGGTGCTTCCGATTGCATTATGGCATGGCAATATTGAATTAGAGTAGTGAGGCGATTGCTAATGGTTATAAGTCTCGCTTCTGCCGTTACAGACTGCCTTGCACCTTGGAAAAACATCACATCTATTTCCAGCAATCGCAGTTGCTTACTAATCTCCGTCTGATAAGACTGTTCACGCCAGTCCAGATCACATATAGGCACAATTTGCTGGACAAACCATTGCTGCAACTCGCGTAGATGCTGCCGTAAAAAAGGAGCACTTATTTGGTTTTGGGTGACATAAGAGCAGAATTGCTCCAGTAATGTGGAAAATTCTTGATATTTTTCAAGATACTGAGACATAACTCCTAACTCCTGATAGTATAGCGTGGCATAAGCCATACTCCTGAACTCCTTCTTTTAACTCCTACCTCCTATTAGTATTGCAAAATGTCATTGTTTTCCTAGACATTAGACATATTACGTCAAATCAGCTAACATTAGTTAATGAGTTCTGTTGTCAAACAAGCACTGAATGCAGCAGACTTGACTTCTGGAAAGTGAAAATCTACAAAAAGTTTCAACAGCTTTTAGCCAAGGGATAGAGGTTGTTATACTTCATCCTGTCAAGATGAAACTTCCAAACTAATTAACTGGATATTTGTCCAATATAATTAGCTACTATTAATGTGAAGAAAATTTTCTTTTAGAATAAAGCCTTTCATGGACTTAATCAAATTAGAAGCCTAGAATTATTCTCTCAGGCTTTGTTTGTCATATATGGATATTCTGTTTATGTGCCTGCACACCCTTAATGGATGATGTTCACAGGCAATTATACAGTCATCCTCACACTGTTTTTCCTACCTGTACTTGGGACAGCATCTTCTTTTGACGATGCTGTAATTTTCATCTATATCTCTATTATCCACCAAAAATTTATCTTTTCTCTTGTATGAGCAGCTTACTTCTTGATTCCTCAGTTCATGTCAGTCTTCCGGAATGGCTCAAGAAATGTTTACGAGAAACACCAGTAAAGACTAGCACAGCGGAAGATAACCGAATGCATAGCGATATTGCTTTGATTTGTCATGCTTTTCAATTTGCCTATCAACTGCATCAAGGTCAGTACCGCAAGTCTGGAGAAGCTTATATAGCTCATCCTGTAGCTGTAGCCGGATTGCTGCGTGATTTGGGAGGAAGTCCAGCTATGATAGGAGCTGGATTTCTTCATGATGTAGTGGAAGATACAGAAGTCACAATTGAAGAAATAGAAGAGCATTTTGGGGCTGAAGTCAGACAATTGGTAGAAGGTGTCACCAAGCTTTCTAAAATCAATTTCACCAGTAAAACTGAAAGCCAAGCGGAAAATTTCCGGCGAATGTTTTTGGCCATGGCGCAGGATATTCGGGTAATTGTGGTGAAGTTGGCAGACCGTTTGCATAATATGCGAACCTTGCAGTATATGTCAGAAGCTAGTCGTCGCCGTAGCGCCCAGGAAACACGAGATATCTTTGCACCTTTAGCTAATCGTTTGGGGATTTGGCGGGTTAAATGGGAATTGGAAGATTTGGCATTTAAGTATTTGGAACCTGATGCTTTCCGAGAAATTCAGCAGCACGTTTCTGAAAAACGAACCGCGCGGGAAGAAAAATTGGCTAGAGCTACGGAAGTGTTGCGGAAACGAATGCAACAGGCGGGAATCCAATGTTTGGATGTCAGCGGTCGTCCGAAACACCTTTATAGCATTTATCAAAAAATGCATCGTCAGCACAAAGAATTTCATGAAATTTATGATTTGGCTGCACTGCGAATTATTGTGCAAACTAATGAAGAATGCTATCGGGCGTTGGCTGTTGTTCATGATGCGTTTCGCCCGATACCAGGAAGATTCAAAGATTACATTGGGCTGCCTAAACCTAACCGTTACCAGTCCTTGCATACTGGGGTCATTGGTTTGACTGGCCGACCTTTGGAAGTGCAAATTCGGACAATGGAAATGCATCATGTTGCTGAGTATGGGATTGCTGCACATTGGAAGTATAAAGAAACCGGGGGTTCTACTAATAGCCAATTAACAGGAACAGATGAGAAGTTTACTTGGTTACGGCAACTATTAGAGTGGCAAAGTGATTTAAAAGATGCTCAAGAATACTTAGATAGTGTTAAAGACAATCTATTTGAAGATGATGTTTATGTCTTCACCCCAAAGGGGGATGTTGTTCCTCTAAGTCCCGGATCTACGAGTATAGATTTTGCTTATCGAATTCATACAGAGGTGGGAAATCATTGTGCAGGGGCGCGGGTCAATGGGCGCATCGTGCCATTATCGACGCGATTACACAATGGCGATATTGTTGATATTATTACTCAAAAGAATAGCCATCCTAGTTTGGATTGGTTGAATTTTGTCAGGACTTCGGCGGCGAAATATCGCATCAAACAATGGTACAAGCGATCGCGCCGGGAAGAAAATGTGTCACGAGGAAGAGATTTATTAGAGAAGGAACTCGGTAAAACTGGTTTTGATCACTTGCTGAAATCAAATGCAATGCATACTGTGGCTGAAAAGTGCAATTATCACAGTGTGGAAGATTTACTAGCAGGTTTAGGTTATGGAGAAATTACTTTAAACTTGGTGTTAAATCGCTGGCGGGATGTGGTGAAAGCACAACAACCGATGGCTGATGTTATGTCATTTATACTCAAGGAGTCAACATCCAAAACGTCGCGAGATACACCACCAATTACTTCTCGTGCTAGTGATTCACCTATTATTGGTGTAGAAGGTTTGCTTTATCATATAGCTGGATGTTGTACGCCGATTCCTGGGGAAGCGATTATAGGCGTAGTAACGCGGGGAAGAGGTATATCCATTCATCGTCAAGGATGTCATAATGTGGATAATGTGGAATGTGAGCGACTAGTACCAGTCAGATGGAATACTGCCATAGAAAATAGCGGTCGTCCTTACACTTATCCGGTGGATATTCAAATTGAGACTCTTGATAGAGTGGGAATATTGAAGGATATTTTATCGCGGTTGAGCGACCAAGGTATAAATGTGCGCCATGCTAATGTGAAAACAGCTTTGGGACAACCGGCACTGATGGATTTGGGAATTGATATTTGCGATCGCTCTCAATTAGAACACTTGTTTGTGCAAATTAAGAAAATGAGCGATATTCTTAACATTCGTCGCATTGGTCAAGTTGAAGATTCCCAAGTTTAGGGTGTAGGGTGTAGGGTGTATGGGAAAAAACGCCTTGTTTTTGACTTATCAAAAGCCCTGCACCCTCTATTGATCACTAAAATTACAGTAGGAGTCAGGAGTCAGGAGTCAGGAGTTAGGAGTTAGAAGTAAAACTCTCTTGCTGTCTAGTACAGTATGGCGTAAGTAAACCAACCATTCCAAATCACTGAAAAGCTCACACACAGCTTATACATTTTGGATTTTGTTGGCGCAGCCTGCTCTGCTGGAAGCACTATTTTTTTACCGTAGCTCTTCTGAAGGAAGCACTTTGAATTCATGGCGGTACTAGGTTTCGATTTAGATTCTGTACCTCATTGATCTCCAATCTTCTGTAAGGATATAAAAAATCATCATAATATTTAGCGATACATAATATTTAGCGATCGCAGGAGATTTGGTCTATTAACTGAATCGGACCTCTAATCACATGAAGTAATAGTCTATTGAGGGCTTCATCATCATTTATAAACTCATCTAAAATAGCTGCCATCAGTCCGTAGCGATCTGCTAAAATCAAAATTCCACTATCAGCAGAAGTCGCGATGATTTCTGAAACAGCACCAGGAAGAATTTTGATGTGGCGCATGGGGGTTTTCCTTTAACTTCATAATATTAATATCCCCTAGAACCTCTACCTTTGAAGTAATTGACTTAATCAAATAGTGGTAAGAATTATCAATCTTTTTGGTGATAACAACAGCAGTAAATAGGTGATGTCAATCACAATTAGTTATAAGTTATCAGTCTGTTCACTGTCAACTTTCACCTCATCATTGAGGAGTTACCGTCAAACCCTTAGAGTTTAAGGTTTCAATAATTGAACCTGCTTGTTCCTGCATGATTCTAGGTTTGCCTAGAAATTTTTAACCTCATTACAGGTTATCATATTCATCAATTAACAAAATATTTAATTTTTAAAATTAAATGAGTGTTTATGCTTACTGCTCATTGCTTGAGTAAAAAGTATTGTGAGATACATCGCCAGAGACCAAACATAATTTCACACATCAAAATTTCAGAGGTTAATATGGCTTTGATCGCAACCGTTCCTAGTGTCGTGTTCAAAACGCGTGTCCGTGACGAGTCCATTGGTAGACCCAACCCTTTCCGCTGGCAAGATCGCACCACAGAAGAACTGTTTGCTGGCAAGCGTGTAGTTGTATTTTCATTACCTGGAGCTTTTACTCCCACCTGTTCCACCTCACATCTGCCCCCCTATGAGGAACTCTACAAAGAATTTCAAGCATTGGGGGTAGATAGCGTTATTTGTATATCTGTAAATGATGCTTTTGTTATGTACCAATGGGGTAAACAACAAGGCGCTGAGAACGTCTTTTTATTACCTGATGGGAATGGCGAATTTACTCGTAAAATGGGAATGTTAGTTGACAAATCTAACCTGGGCTTTGGAATGCGTTCTTGGCGCTACTCAATGGTAGTAAATGATGGCAAAATTGAAAAGATGTTCATTGAGCCAGGTTTGGATGACAACTGTCCCAGCGATCCCTTTGAAGTTTCAGATGCAGACACCATGTTAAAGTACCTCAAAAGTGTGTAATTCGTGATTGAAGCTAGGGGGCGGAAACATATATTATGCTCCGCATTTCCCTGTTTCCAAATCTCCCCATTTCTGACCGATAGTATAAACCCATAGTATAAATATTTAAGCAAATATTTAATATACAATCCAAAACCCAAAGTCTAAAATTAATATGACCTACGATTTCGACTTATTTGTAATTGGTGCTGGTTCTGGTGGTATTGCGACTGCCAGACGTGCCGCAGAATACGAAGCTAAGGTAGGAATTGCTGAATTTGACCGACTAGGCGGAACCTGCGTTAATCGTGGCTGCGTCCCTAAAAAACTGATGGTTTATGCTTCTCATTTTCCTGAGCTATTTTCGGATGCCAAAGGATATGGTTGGAGTGCTGTCCAGAGTTCTCTAGATTGGGAAAAGATGATTAGTACAGTCAACAATGAAGTCATTCGCCTCAATGGAATTTATCAAAAAATGCTTGATAATTATAAAGTTGAGGTATTCCAAGGATATGGAAAAGTCGTTGATGCCCATACAATTTTAGTTGGCGATCACCAACTAACAGCAGATAAGATATTGATTGCCGTTGGTGCCCATCCTATTAAACCCAACATTTTAGGAGTTGAACACGCTATTACCTCTGATGATATTTTCCATCTTCAGAAACAGCCCGAACGTATGGTAATTTTGGGGGGAGGTTACATCGGCTCAGAATTTGCTTCTATCATGAACGGACTGGGAACAGAAGTCACTCAAATAACACGCAGTGAAACAATCTTGCGTGGTTTTGATCAAGATTTGCAGACTGAAATTCAGCAAGGAATGATTAACCACGGGATTAGAATTCTCAATAACATCCAACTAATTACTCTTGAAAAAGATGCAGAAGGAATTAAAGTAACAGTTCGCAAAGATGGGGAGTCTGAAGAGATAGTTGTTGTGGATGCTGTCAGTTTAGCTGCTCTTGGCCGCAAACCAAATACACAAAACCTGGGTTTGGAAAATACCAAAGTTAAGCTTCATGATGGAGCAGTTATTGTTGATAAATATAGTCAAACAGTAGAAGGAAATATCTATGCAGTGGGAGATTGTACAAACAAGATTAATTTAACTCCTGTGGCGATTAATGAAGGTCGAGCCTTTGCAGATACGGTATTTGGTGGTAAGTCTCGTATTATGAGTTATGAAAATGTCCCCACCGCAATTTTTACGAATCCTGAAGCTGCTACAGTAGGTTTGACAGAAGCAGAAGCCCGAGAAAAACATGGTGATGCACTAAAAGTTTATCGCACTCGCTTCCGTCCCATGTACTACACCTTAGCTGGTAAAGAAGAAAAAACCATAATGAAATTGGTGGTTGATAAGAAAACCGATAAGGTGCTGGGAGCACACATGGTAGGAACGAATGCGGCGGAGATTATTCAAGGAATTGCGATCGCAATCAAAATGGGTGCTACCAAAGCAAACTTTGATGCTACTATCGGTATCCATCCTAGCTCGGCTGAGGAATTCGTTACCATGCGGTAATAATCAGTGATCACTACTTGCTAAATAAACAATAAGGGAGAGACATTAAAAAACTATCCTAATGCTTTTGCTTGGGCTTTGCTAATTGCTCTTTTGCCATTCACAACTTCTGAAGCAACTCCTTTAGAGCTAATTATTCCTACTAGTTGAGCTTGTTTAATTCCACGTCCTTCCATCAGGTGTTGCACTATAGCATAAGGTGATGATGTTTCCATGGGATAGTTTTTTTCAAACTCCTCAGTCAGAGTAACTAAGAGTTGTAATATAGCAGTCTGTTCGGCTGTCCGATCTTTATACGCCATCATTTTTTCAACAGTTTCTAAAGTGCGGTCTTATTCTGCTTCTGCTGTAATAACTTTAGGTTGTAACTCTAATAGAAGCTGACTGTAAGTAACTCTATCAAAAGAAGTCGTCATTTGCTTTTTACCTCACTGACTCCCGTTATCGGCAAAGACCCTTATCATGACTTACTCCAGGGGAAACGCACCTTATTTCCTAATAAAAACTAATGAGGATTTTAAAATCATCTATATTAAGTGCAAAGCTTGATGGATATATAAACAAAATCAATCACTTTTCTATTAGGCGATGAATTAGCTTATCTCCAATTGAATAACTCTTAGCTAAGGATAAATGAGCTAACTATTCATCCATAAATAAGTAAACTTATCTGTAAAAATAAGTAGAAGAAAATATTAAGTAAATTGTTGACAAGTTAGTTGAGGCTAAAGCTAAAACTCTTTCTCAAGAGTTATTATCCATTTCTGCCAAAAACTGTTTATTTTTTATCCCCCGCTTCACGGGGTTCTCTTTACCCAAAAGATCGACTGCTATCTGGCGCATTACTGCAAAGTTTTGTGGAGCATTATCTTTCCTAATCCGGTAGTCATCTTGTTTTAAAGCTACATCTAATACCCAATGCAATGAATTTTCTATTGCCCAATGGCTGCGGACAGAATTAGCCAATTGTTCTACATTTGACTCAAGACTACTAATAAAATAACGAGTCTCTACTGTTGTTTTATCATCCACTTGTCCGATAGGTTCTACCATCCCAACACTTTTTAGATTTGACCAAACTGAATAAGGGTCAAGCTGAAATCCCATTCCAGGTAACATCACATAGTTGCGGATTCCATGACGACCATGCCCTATTGCTTCGGGTTTATATGTGCTATGTTGAAGCTCTGGAAAACCTGTACTTATCCCTGACTTAAATAGCTGTTCTACTGACTCATACAGATTACCTTGGTTCTTTTTTAAAGTGATTACATAATCTGCATTTTCTTGCGTAATTAACTTTACTATGTCTTTGTGACACCCGATGGCATCAATCCTGACAATACATCCAGCTAATTCTAAAACCTTTAATAATTCGGGAATTGCTGTAATTTCATGTGACTTCTCATGCACCTTCACCTGTCCCAACACTAATCTATTTGTAGTTGCCCATACACTTACCATTTGGATTGCACTCTAGTCACTATTTTTACCATGAGAACTACATAAAGTTTTCCCGTCAATTGCCACAACTTCACCATCCCTTATCTTATGTACTGATTTGATCCAGTTCAAGAAACAATTTTGAAATTTTTGCGGATTCAATTGTGCAAATACCCTTCCAAATGTGTCCTGGGACCGGAGCCCATTTCCTAGTTCTAAAAAGGTTTTTAACCACTTATATTTTGTGCAGCCATACAGTTCAATTGCCACCCAACTATCTGCTTCACAAATTACTGCACAAATTCCAATGGTAAGAATGTCAATTAACTTGTGTCGTTTCCTCCCCTCTACTCTTGGATCTTCCATCTGTGCAAGGTGGTCATTAATCGTGATTTTGGGCTTGAGCTTCACACTTTTTGGGACTTTCTTCTTCTACTTTTACAATGACCTTACCATCAGAGCCTCATTGGTCAACCTCCATATCATCAGCCCTCCCTACCTTTCTCATTTCTTAGTATATATGTACCATATCTACATGCGTTCGCCCTGTGACTTATTCTAATCCTCAAAAGTTAAGTGATGACTCTTAGTTGTTAATAACAGCAGCCTAAAAATAATTTTTGCTAACATCTATCATAAGAATGGGTTATTTTTCCATTTTCTGTTATCGTATTCAGCATAAGTTAAAAAATACTGGTAGTAAAGAGTTTGAATTTCATAATCAATATTGATAATTAGGCGCTAGGAATTACCTTTGATGTTGAATATAATAAAGTTACCTAATACATCTGCTGTTGGGTAAAACTGTCTCAGGTGATTGAAGTTTTGCCATGATGCAGACTTAACATATCCATACCAAGAGTTAAGTTGCTCCATTGTATCTGGATATTTTGCAGGATCAGCGCATAAATTACGAATGCTGATCATATGCATATTTAATTTCTTTTATATCAAAGCATATGTTTTGCTTGCAATACAGTCACAACTATAAGTTATCGTATTGAGAACCAGATGTCAAAACTAGTATAATTTTCAGGCAATTTATAAAACTGCTGGAGCAGCAGTTTTTCGCTTAAGATATTTAACTACACAAACCTAACGATTTGGTATATCTCAAACACTAGTCTTGTCTATGTTGCTAAAGCCTCCAATTCCCATGGTTTAATCATTTTGCAGGTTCGCCTATGATTTTACCTATCAACATCACACTTACCCAATAGGAGCAAAGCTGTATTGATTTCTTGATCCATTATTACCAAATAGAATAGTACACTTGTATAGATAAAGCCTCAATTCCAACTTAAATTAACACTTAACATGGTTGTCTATCCAGACCAGGAAAAATCCCACAACAAATACTCTCGCAATGATAATGATTGGCGGTTATTTTTACGTCTAGTACCCTATGCCCGTCGCAATAGGGAGTTACTGGCGCTATCAATGTGTTTACTAGTACCCATTGCTGTTGCTAACTCCGTCCAACCGTTGTTAATTGGACAGGTTATATCTCTGATTCGTGAGGAACCGAGTACCTATGAATTTCTTAAAAACCGCTCCCTATGGGAAGGGTTAAACATCCTGCAAGGATTATTTCTGGCTACAATTATCGTCAGACTATCACTAACAGGGCTTCAGGGTTATCTAGTACAAAAGCTAGGACAAAAAATCACTGCTGCAATTCGTGAAGATTTATTCCATCATGTCACCTCTTTAGCAGTGCGTTTCTTTGAACGTACACCTGTAGGTAAACTTATTACCAGACTCATCAATGATGTTGAAAGTTTAGGAGATGTCTTTGCTACTGGTGCTATTGGCATTGTCTCGGATTTATTTTCCATGTTGATGATTATTGGTTTAATGTTTTCTATTCAATGGCAATTGGCTTGTTTACTACTATTAATTCTGTTACCAATCACTTCGGTAATTATTTACTTTCAGCAGCAGTATCGCCGTGCTAATTACAAAGCAAGAGAAGAACTATCAAAACTAAATTCCCAATTGCAAGAAAATATCGTTGGCATTAATGTAGTGCAGTTGTTCCGCAGAGAAAAATTCAATGCAGAATTATTTCGCGCTACGAATAACATTTATGTTAAAGAAGTTGATGATACCATTTGGTATGATTCCGCTGTTTCTGCGACCTTAGAATGGATTAGTCTGATTGCAATCGCAGGGGTGTTATGGGTAGGTGGTTTGTTGCTATTAGGACAAAATATCACCTTTGGAATTTTATCAGCATTTATTTTGTATGCCCAACAATTATTTGACCCTCTGCGGAACTTTGCTGAAAAATTCACTGTTATTCAAGCTGGTTTCACTGCCATTGAAAGGGTCAACGATATTTTAGATGAACCGATAGAGATCAGAGATCAAACTAACCCTCATTTTTCAATTTTAGATACTCAATTTGGTTATATAGATGAGATAATTAGGGATTTAGAAAACCAGGATTTTACTACTCCACCTGATTTGGGAGAAATCCGGTTTGAGAATGTTTGGTTTGCTTACAAAGATGATGATTATGTAATTAAGAATTTACACTTTACTATTCATCCAGGTGAAAAAATAGCCTTAGTCGGTCCTACAGGTGCGGGCAAAAGTTCTATCATCAGGCTTTTATGTCGTCTTTATGAACCGACTCAAGGACGCATTCTGATTGATGGTATAGATCTCCGTGAGATACCACAGTCAGAATTGCGGCGTTATATGGCAGTAATTTTGCAAGAAGCTTTTTTGTTTGCTGGTGATGTCAAAAGTAATATTACTTTAGGAGATAGCTACACTTTTGAAGAAATTGAGAAAGCAGCAGCAAAAACTAATGTAGCTGATTTTATCCGTCAATTACCTCAAGGCTATGAGACCCAATTACGAGAGCGGGGAAAAAATATTTCTAGTGGACAAAAGCAACTGTTAGCATTTGCTCGTGCTGCTATTCGTAATCCGCAAATTTTAGTATTGGATGAAGCTACTGCTAGTTTAGATGTAGGCACAGAAGCTTTAATTCAACAGGCATTAAATCAGCTTTTAATCAAACGAACTGCAATAATAATTGCTCATCGCTTGTCAACAATCCGCAATGTAGACCGGATTTTTGTCTTGAATCGGGGGGAAGTAATTGAACACGGAACTCATGAACAATTACTAGGACAAGGAGGACTTTACGCAACGTTGCATAATTTACAAATGTTGGGGATTTGATTTAAACTTTAATAAACCAGTTCTTGCGATACATTACAACTGCAAAACCGTACCATAATAATACAGCAACAATACCAAAGAAGAAAGAACCGTTGAGATTTTCCGCCCAAGATGCAAAAATATTTTGGTAAATCCAATTGTAAATACTGATACCAGTTTCACCTGTACCAATTTGGGTTTTAGCTGTAATTTTAATGAGGATGACAGAGGAGACAAAGAGTGCAATCGCATTTAATCCCATGATCTCAAAAGGTTTACTCCAGCGTTTTATTAGCCTTACTTCAATTAGTTCATAACAAGCTGCTAATAACATTAACGCCCAACCAGTGGTAAAAACAACATAGGAACTAGTCCAGAGTTTCTTATTAATAGGAAATGCTACATCCCAAATAATACTAACTACCAAACAACACAAACCAAATAAAACGAAATCCATACTAGTTTGTGAATTTAGGTGTTTTCTCTCCTTGATCCGAATCCCAGCAAAATAACCAACGAGAACAGAAACTATGGCTGGAATGGTGCTATATAATCCTTCTGGATCTCCCAGATAATTAAACCCATCACCTTTATATAAATGTGCCTTAGGAATAATTAAACGGTCAATAAATCCACCGAAATTACCTTCTCGTGTCAGCACTCCCGCACCATAATCTGGAACTGGGACATACATCATTGTTAACCAATAACCAATAAGTAACACTCCTGCTAATACCCATTGATTCTTGCCCGGTACTTTCAAAACTATCAATGATGCAAACAGGTAGGAAAGACTAATACGTTGTAAAACTCCCATAAAACGAATGCTACTTAAGTCAAAAGTCCAAACACCTTTATTCCAAAAGCCGTTGAGTAGTAATCCCAATAAAAAGAGAATAGCAGCGCGGCGGAGTATACGTAAGTAAACCGCCTTAGTGGGTTTGTTATCTGCTGTATATTTTGATAGGGAGAAAGTCATTGCTACACCGACAATGAACAGAAAAAATGGAAATACCAAATCAGTAGGTGTACAACCGTTCCATTCAGCATGGTCTAAGAGTGAATATTTATGATCTGCAACTCCCACCATATTGACGAGAATCATTCCCGCAATGGTGATACCACGAAACACATCAAGTGAAGTCAGACGCATAACCAGAATAGTATTTTTGATAACTATCTACCCTACTCCGCCTGATGCACGTTATCAAGGAAAATTTATATACTACGTTACAAGGTAAAATTTTGTTAAGTAATGTTTGAATTCTGTATTTTTTACTATGTCTATCAAAGTTGGAGATAATGCCCCTGATTTTAGCCTACCCGACCAACATGGGTCTACAGTCAGCCTAAGAGATTTTCGTAGTAAGCAAGCTGTTGTGCTGTACTTTTATCCCAAGGACGACACACCAGGATGTACTGCGGAATCTTGTGCTTTCCGAGATCAATATGAAGTATTTAAGGTCGCTGGTGCTGAAGTTATCGGTATAAGTGGAGATTCTAGTGAATCACATCAGAAGTTTGCAGCCAAATACAATCTACCTTTTACACTTTTGAGTGATAAAGGCGATCAAGTACGTAAGCTATATGGTGCTACTACTGCTTTTGGATTTATCCCTGGCCGGGTGACTTATGTGATTGACCAAGAGGGTGTGGTTCAATATGTGTTTGATTCCATGTTGAACTTTAAAGGTCACGTTGAGGAAACCCTGAAAACTTTACAACAACTAAGCTAAGTGATGGGGACTGGGAAAGATTCTTACCAATTACCAATTACCCAGTCCCCATCACTTAGGCTTTAGACTTCTCCGACATGGCAACATTACCTTGGTCTGTTTTACCGTTCTTGCCGTTGGTATGTCGGTTACCGTTGCGAGGTTGAATTACGCCGTAACCACCGTGGTTACGTTCATAAATGACGTTGATTTCTCCTGTTTCGGCGTTACGGAACATATAAAAGTCATGTCCCACTAGTTGCAGTTGTTCTTGGGCTTCTGCAAGGGTCATGGGGGGCATGGGAAAATATTTGGTGCGGACGACTTCTCCTGGTAGTTCGGGGGTGCGATCACCTATTAAACTGTCTGCAACTGGTTCAGCAACTACCGCTTCATTAGTTGGTATAGGTTGGGTTTTGTGATCTTGTCTTCTTTCTTTATATTTACGTAATTGACGGGCTATTTTATCTGCAACTAAATCAATACTAGCATATAAGTTTTCGCTGCTTTCCTCAGCACGGATGACGCTACCATTAGCGTAAATCGTTACTTCCGCTGCTTGTTTTGTACTAATTCTGGGATTCCGAGCCACGCTTAGATGCACATTTACTTCGTTTGTGATGCTCTGAAAATGATTAACTGCTCTCTCAATTTTCTGATGCACATATTCGCGAATCGCATCAGTGATTTCAATATTTTTGCCGTGGATGACAAGTTTCATGTAAACTCTCCCGCTCAATATTTATTTGATGTGAATGTGTTTTGTATTAACAGAGATTGCGGTAAGGTCTATTACTGCCGCCAATACAATTATGAAATGCTTTTTATGTAGGGGTTTTGCATCTGCTCTCAGGTTGCTGCATCTTAATGATAAGTACCTCTAGCCTCAATTTACCTTGTTAAAGTCTGTGGTGTTATCCAACTGGTTGCTAGACAATTGGATGTCCTAGAAAAAATTCTCCATCAATCAATGTTAGTTGTTTTATACGTGATTTTCCTGTTTGAGCACAACCCTTACAAAGGTACGAGTAGTTGCTCTTGCTCTCTTGGTGTCGCCTTGTTCACTGTTTATGGAGGATCAAACCCTTAATCAGCAGTTTTTCGGATAAATGTAAACAACTTCTGAAGATACCATCAGCTCATTAGACTTCTTATCTTGGCGTGATGCTTATTGTAGAGAATTCCTCCTAACACCATTGAGGTTATATATTCAAATTAGCACTTTGTGGTTTACATAGCTTATTCCGTTGACTTTCCTTTAAGATCCTTTGCATAGCTTGACATTTTTCGAATCAATGCTTGCTTTTAGAAATATATTTGGTCATTTACCCAATTGATTTTTTGTATGATCCATAGTATACAACCCCAGAAAAATGATTGTTTTTTCTATGACCAAGGACTAATACGTTATTTAGATGCTCTTCAATGGCAGCGAGCACTACTCACCGAACGCATTAAGAACCCCAATCTAGAAGACGCACTCATTTTGCTGGAACATCCCCCTGTCTACACTTTGGGACAAGGTGCAAACCTAAAATTTCTCAAATTTGACCTTGGAAAAAGCGTGTATAATGTGCATAGAGTTGAAAGAGGCGGTGAAGTCACTTATCATTGTCCTGGGCAACTCGTTGGTTATCCGATTTTAAATCTGCAACGTTATCGTCAAGACTTGCATTGGTACTTACGGCAACTTGAAGAAGTCTTAATTCGCGTTTTAGCAAATTATGGATTACAGGGAGAACGAATTCCGGGTTCTACTGGTGTGTGGTTAGAAGGCTATAAAGTTGCTGCTATAGGTATTAAAGTCAGTCGCTGGGTAACTATGCACGGTTTTTCACTCAACGTTTGTCCTGATATGACAGGGTTTGAGCGTATTGTTCCCTGTGGCATAGCTGATAAGGCAGTAGGTAGTTTAAGTAA
Source organism: 'Nostoc azollae' 0708 (assembly GCF_000196515.1). NCBI lineage: Bacteria > Bacillati > Cyanobacteriota > Cyanophyceae > Nostocales > Nostocaceae > Trichormus > Trichormus azollae. Next base: position 3,117,309 of record NC_014248.1, on the reverse strand, counting down.
CTGGATTCCCAGTATCAAATGCCTGGAAGTACGAGCTTGTATAGCGCAGTGTTTTTCTGAGGTATTTGGTGTGAAGTTAATAAAATCTAAGTATCAAAGCTATACATAACATAAATATAAAACTGTAGAATATTTACATAAGTTCATTAAAGTAGTTGTGATCTAGATCACGGAAAAATCACAATATTACTCATAAAATATGCTCATTTGCCAGGAAATATATTCACTTTTGTATAAATTAACCAAAAACGTGCTTGTGAATTACTCCAATCATCTACAGGTAAACTTTTCCTCGTACAGCACCCTTAAAGAACGTGACTGGGAAGCTTTGATATCACTGTTTGAAAGGGATGACAGTGATGAAATTGAAGCGGAAATCCAAAGTAAATTGGTTTGGTTAGTACCAGAACCATGTTGGGAAGATAATCCTTTTGAATTCTTGCGTGAGTTTCTTTGATTGCTTCTGTCTGCTGATTTGTGAGTGCTGTTAAATTCAGATTAACGGTCTCTAACTTGCAGCTTTGTAAAGATGACGAAAATTGTGAAAAACCTTTAAAGAAGGTATGGGCTCAATAAAGGTGATCAATGCTGATTGAGTCATATTTGATATATGGTAGACTACTTCCACAACTGCAGGTTTTAGAGAATGTTGTATAAGTGATTTTTTTGAATTCAAAATGGAAAATGAAGAAAAAATTTTTGAATTGATTACCAGAAATATAAGGTCCTCATGTGGAACTCCTTATCTACACAAGACTTAGGTAACTAGCACAGGCGATGGGTGAAATATAGTACTTCGGTATTAAATAAATTGGATACCGAAAGCTTTATCAACCAATAAGAAGTAGCTGCAACAGGAAACATTATTAAAATACTCATGAGAAAATAGGTAGGAGATTGTATTAGATAAATGTTGCTGACGGTCATGAGATTTACTAAACTTGATTACTGCCAATACTGATTACTGCCAATACTTATGAACTAGTCAAATTAATTATACAATTACTAATTTAGCAGAGCATTTAGAAAGTATTAGCCATGATGCAATTAACTTTTATTTAAAAACCGAAAAGTTAACATCTCTTTTACTATGGGATAAAGTGAAAGAGGTAGTAGAAGCTGATGGTAATGGGTACATCATACTATTTATAGTGTTTTAGACAAAAGATATTCTGAAGAAGTAAAGATGGTGAGGAGACAATATAGTGGTAATGAACATGGCATACTCAAGGGAATTGGTGTAGTCAGTTGTGTATATGTGAATGCTAAAGTTCAAAGATTTGGGGTAATAGATTACCGCATTTTTAATGCTGATGTGGATGGTAAAACCAAGATAGACCATGTGAAAGATATGCTGCAAAAACTAGTGTATCATCAGCTTTTCCCCTTTGACACAGTTTTGATGGACACATGATATGCAGTAAACAGTTTCATGCTGTATATTGATAGCTTAGACAAAATTTATGATTACCCTTTCAAAAAGGATCGGTTAGTTGATGATACATTTGCCAAAGAAAAAGATAAACCTATTAAATTATGAGAATGGAGTACTGAAGAGTTAGAATGTCGTAAAATTATAAAAATTAAAGGGTTTCCCGCTCAGAAAAAAGTGAAACTATTCCGGGTTGCTGTTTCTACCAACAGAACGGATTATGTCGCTACTAAGGATTTATCTCAAAGTTCTACGAATGTTGTACAAGAGGTGTGTAAAATTCGTTGGGAAATCGAGTATTTTCACCGAGAGATTAAACAAATAAGTGGCATTGAATCTTGTCAATGTCGTAAAGCTAGGCTTAAAAGAAATCATATTGCTTGTGCAATGTTAGTTTGGATTAGATTAAAGAATTTAGCCTATCAAACTGGTCAAACTGTTTATCAAAACAAGCATAGATTGCTTTCTAATTATTTAATTCAGCAACTAAAATGCCCCAGTCTTCCTATGTGCTTGGTTTGAGTTCAATTGTTGCGTGCCAGGGCTATATCCTGCCCGCTATTTGTGCCAGTTGCGTCAGTCCTGTTTAATTATGGGATTCCACACACTCTACGTAACCATTCACATCCCCCTGTCAGCAATCCATTAAGAAGGAGCAGGAATAGGTGGAAATAAATTTCCTTTCCGTACTTCTTCCACAACAGTGCCAATATAATTTCAGGGGTTGATTTATCTGAGATGACAAGTCTCAATCACACTCAATCAAGAGAAATACGCCAAACTACCTTCAGTTGTGCGAGTACCATAGCTGATAAGTCCTGGAATCACAGCATGTCACAGAGCGTTTGCTCTAATTTTTCTAATTGTTCGAGCCCTAGCTTATGAAGATTCCCCGCTACTTCTACTAGTCTCTCTTTATCAAGAGAGAAGTAGCCTTGATTCATTTGGGCAAGGTGTTTTCTACTCAGTCGCTTCATCCAGCTTGTCGTATATATCTATTTTCTCCAACATTATCATAGGAGGGTTACACGATTATTTATTTTTCTCCCAGACCCACTTGTAACTTACTCCCCCTACGAGGGGGGAGTGAAAAGTTACCACTCACTCTACACCCCTTTCATTTTTGACTTTCGCCTTGCATTACTAGTAAAGTACGGCGTAAATAAACCAACCATTCTAAATATCTCAAAAGCTAACGCCGTATACATTTTGAATTTTGTTGGCTCAGCCTACTCGAAGTACTATTTTGTTAGCGTAGCTCTTCTGAAAAAAGCATTTTGAATTCACAGCGGTAATAGGTATTTGGAAGTTTCACCAAATATAGAACAATCCTAATTAGTGAACCTGAAATTAGTGCTATTCTTCTCCAAGAACTAATAGCAAAACCTAATACCTGTCTTTTAGGCTGCTTGATAATATCCCGATGCATAAGCAATGCGTCCTATTGTCCATACCATAAATAAAGCAGAATCCCAAATTGGGCTGATATAAATAGAGAAAAACCATAAAGCTGGTAAAAATGAAATTAGTTGTTCTAAGGTATTCTGTTGAACACGTATAACTCTTTCAAAGTCTGGATTTCCCGTCGTGTCAGGAGGAATAATTTTATATTTAAATATAGCTCTAGCAATGTTGATTGTTACTACAAAGTTAACAATGAGTGCCAGTACTGTAAGAAGGCTAGTCTAAGGAGACATGAATAATTAAAACCTGAAAATTAATAAATGAATTATAGTGCATAACGTTGAGAATTTGAGCTCAAAATTAACTCACCTGCGATATTTGCAGTAAGGATATAAAGGTGCATTCCCAAACTAAACGGGGTTGAGCATAGGATAATAAATTCTCACGACTTTTTTCTAGTTGTTCGATAATACTCCGTTTATATATTTGTTGCCAGTACCATTGTTGTAGGTAGTCAATTAACCATAATTGTGCTTCTATGTCTAATTCTTTATCTACTTTTTTAGCTAATTCCAAAGCGTTTCGATAAGATGTAGGTGTTTTTCTTACCTCTTGGAGTAACTCATTATTTATTGTTTGTAATTGTTGGTAAGCTGCAATCGCACTTCCTGGACTACCAGCAGCTAAACTCAAAACTTCTGGATGTTGTAAAATCTCCCAATTTCCTGTTTGTGTCAATATCTGAGCAACAGAAGCCGTATCTAGTCGATAAAATGGGATTTTTTGACAACGGGAAACTAAGGTTGGTAATACAGATTCTGGAGAAGGTGCAATTAGAATTAATGTTGCTTGTCCCGGTTCTTCCAAGGTTTTTAGTAACGCATTTGCGGCTGATTCTGCCATTCTTTCTGCTTGTTCTAAAACAACTATATTCCTTGTAGCTTCTAAAGGTGGACGGGATAAAAATTGAGTAATTTCCCGAATTTGTTCTAAGCGAATTACTGATGGTGCTTTACGTTTGACTCCTTTTTCTGCTGCTTCTGCTGCGGTGAGTCTTTGTCCTTGGTATTGGTAAGTTGGTTCTACCCAAAATAAGGCGGGGTGATTTCCTTGACGGATAAGATTTTGTAAAGTGGCAATTTGATGGGGTTGGATAGAACTAGAAAACAGCAGTTCAATGAAACATTTTGCAGCTAAACTTCTACCTACACCATCAGTACCAACAAAAAGATAAGCTGGTGCAACTCGGTTTTGTTTAACAGCTTGAGTCAATAATCCTATGGCTTGTTTTTGTCCTATTAGTTTTTCAAACATTTACGAATTCAAAAGGTGTGCATTTAAAATCTCTTGTATCCTCTGTTGTACAGTTTCTTTACTTAAACTGCCATCTACCCGAAAAATTCGTGATGGGTGAGTAGCAGCTAATTCTGTATATCCCTGTTGTACACGACGGTGAAAAGCAATTGTTTCCTGTTCAATACGGTCTAGTGTAGCTTGATCACGTTTCCGCGCTAGTCCTACCTCGACATCAATATCTAGCCAAATCGTTAAATCACTTTCTAACCCACCGGTGGCAATATAATTAAGCTGGTTAATAATACTCATGCTCAAACCCCGTCCATAACCTTGATAGGCAATAGTAGAGTCAGTATAGCGATCACATAGAATATATTTCCCATCAGCTAAATTCGGCTTTAGTTCTTGTTCGATGTGTTGCGCTCTATCAGCACCATATAATAATAACTCTGTAATTTCACTAATAGGCTTATCCTCAGAATTTTCTAGCAATAGTTGCCGTAAATGCGTCCCTAACTCCGTTCCCCCCGGTTCACAAGTTAACGAAAACGATACACTTAAATCTCTTAGCCACTGACTACACAGATGCATTTGGGTAGTTTTACCACAACCTTCGACTCCTTCAAATACAATTAATTTACCACTCATGTTTTTCAATTTTCCCAATACCGTTTTTTTACCCTAAGCCTAAAACAGAATAGATAACTATGTCACGTTCTCATAGTCCAGTCTCAGATCGATTTGCCTTCCAAGGCTTACCAAGAAGTATGAGTACCTTGGAACCATGGACTTTTTTCGGTGTTACAAACCATCTAAGTTGGCCAACATTAGTAGCAACTGTTCATGCCAGTCTGGGAACAGAAGCTATTTTTTTTGGATACCCACTATTATTGTGGGAATATTTAATCAACTATGAAGTTCAACATCTAACTAGAAACTTATTAAATGTATCTGGGGGAACTCCTAACTATATAACTCGGCTTTGGACAGACTACCTCATTATTGCTAGCTATGTAGTTCTGGTTTGGTAGATTGCTTATTTGTTTGGTTATTGAATCTTGATTTCATCCCTATTCCTAAAAACTTAGTCGTGATCTTATTGATCACAATTGCACTTGTGGGAGTTGTGATCGCTTGTTGGACAAGTTTAGCAGAAGTCATCTCTTTGATAGAGGCTAGAGAATCTGCTGAACACCTCTTTGTGGTTGCCCAAGATTGTATTCTAGTAGTCAATGAAGATGAAATACTTCAATAAGTTAACCCAGCTACTGAATCTTTTTTTAAAATTCAAACATCGCAATTAATTAGGATATCAGCTACAAAATTTACTGTCTGAATTAAAAGTAGATCCAGTGGTATGGTCAAAACGGAGTGAACATACTCTGAACCAAAAATCTACAGTCATCACTCTAGAGGTTTCTATCTCCTACCGGACTCAAGAAGATTTCCAGAAATATTTAGTTATTGTCCATGACATCACTCAGCGCACACAAGCTGAAGAAATTTCACGACAATCTGAAGCCCAATTAAGAAAAGAAGCACAGTAATTAGCGCGTCAACTAGTCCAGAGTGAAAAGTGATCTAGTTTGGGACAATTGGTAGCATATATAGCCCATGAGATCAATAATCCAATTAATTTGCTCTATGGCAACTTAGAGCTAGCTAATCAATACATTCAGGATTTAATTATACTCATACAACTTTATGAGCAAAATTATTCCCAACCAAATCTAGAAGTCAAAAATGCTATCCAATATATGGATTTAAGTTTTGTCTTATCAGGTTTACCTAAGTTATGCAATTCTGTGGAAGTTGGCTCTCAATGAATTAAAGAAATAGTATTATCGCTGCGAAATTTTTCCCGACTAGATGAATGAGGAATCAAAGCTGTCAACATTCATGAGAGAATTGATAGTACATTGATGATTTTACAAAGTCGTCTTTAAGCTACATCAGACTGTCCAGGAATTGAGATAATTCAACAATATGGTCAATTACCTCCATTAGAGTGCTATCCTGGACAACTCAATCCAGTACTGATGGATATTCTAGTTAATGGGATTGATACTCTTGAAGAGTTGCTACTTAATGGTTACAAAATTAATCAGCCACAAATTGAGATTTAAACTCAACTCACTAATGATAATCACGTAATTGTTTCTATCAAGGATAATGGTCCTGTTATTCCTGGAAATTTTAAACAGTATTTATTTGACCCTTTTTTAAAAACCAAACCAGTGGACAAAGGTACAGGCTTAGCTTTATCTATTAGTTATCAAACTATTACAGAAAAACATAGTGGCAATTTAAAATGTATTTTAGAGCTTGATTTGGGCAAATAATTTCTAATTATTACTCCCTTAAAACAGCAAAAATCTCCATCTCAATTAACATATAGTAGCGATGAAAGGGTTCTAGGGAATAAGGTGTAGCAGATCAGGCTTGCGACTGGCGTTGTGGGAAACCCCATTATTAGAATAAAGGGTTTCAAGATTATGACTTTGTATTTCTGGCGCTGCGTGTTTCTATTTTAATAGTGAGAAATTGACAACAATCAAGTTAACAGTTAACTGTTAAAAAGGTATGACTATACGGAGATATACTGTACTAGGATTTTAGATAAAGTTATTTTTGGTACCGCACCTACAACAGTATCAATTTGTCGACCCCCCTTAAATATCATTAATGTGGGAATACTACGAATACCGTAATGACTGGCAACTATGGGATTTTGATCTGTGTTCAGTTTCACTACTTTTACTTGTCCTTCATATTCAGCAGCTACTTCATCAACAACGGTTGCCAGCATTCGACAAGGGCCACACCAAGGAGCCCAAAAATCCACCAAGACTGGAGTCTCACTCTCCAACACTTCCTGCTTGAATGTGGCCTCTGTGACATTGGTGACAGTCATGCTTCTTCTCCTAATTTGATTCAGTAATTCCAGATGAGCGAATTACCCTAAAAGCAAGAATTTCGGCATATTTAAGGGAGGTAATCTCGATTCATTAATCTCTGAATAGATTCAGATTAATCCTAAAATGCCCAATTGAGCAATCCTCCATACCTTAAATATTCAGTTATTTAGCGATTTTACCTCAGAAACTTTTACCTCAGAAATTGGTTCTTCCTGGTTTGGAATTGTTTAAATCATTAAAAGTAAGGCTGGCTGAAAACCCAAAACCCTTGATAAACAGGCGCACTTCACCGTATTCCGTACTTTAGACAAGGGATGAAAGCCTCCAGAAGGCGTTTACACCTCAGTGCAGAATCCCCAGCATGAACGTAGGGGAGTATCAATATAATATCTCTATATTATCTCTGTATCTAGAGACAGTGTGATTACCTAAGAGTTAAAATAGGAACAGAAAAATCAACAGAGGTATTTATGATGAGCGATCGTGACTATACATTAATTATTGATAAAAGTGGTAGTATGTCTACTCCCGACCAAGCAGGTGGTAGAAGTAGATGGGATATAGCTCAAGAGTCAACCCTAGCTTTGGCTAGGAAAGCTGAACAGTTTGACCCCGATGGTATTACAGTTTATGTCTTTTCCGGCAGATTTAAACGTTACGAAAATGTGAATTCAGCCAAAGTCGCGCAAATATTTCAAGAAAATGACCCTGCTGGTACAACCAACTTAGCAGGTGTACTCAATAATGCACTTGATAATTACTTTCAGCGTAAAGCTTCTGGTCAAACTAAACCTAATGGAGAAACGATTTTAGTAGTTACAGATGGTGAACCAGATGATCGGAAAGCCGTATTTGAAGTCATTATTCAGGCAACTAGAAGAATGGATAGAGATGAAGAGTTAGGAATTTCTATGATTCAAGTAGGTGCAGATCCACAAGCAACAAAATTTCTCAAAGCTTTAGATGATCAGTTACAGGGTGTCGGTGCTAAATTTGATATTTGTGACACCATAACTTTAGAGGATTTAGAGGATATGAGCCTTGCAGATGTTTTGGCTAATGCAATCAATGATTAATCTGACCACATTATCTCTTTGTTTGCAAAAATCAATCTAAAAGCCAGAATCCAAAATTTAATAATTAATCATTGGAGAACTATGAATTTTAGAAAATCATGACTACACACTAGTTATTGACAGCAGTACCAGTATGGGTAAACCATCTAAACAAGGTGAAAAAAGCAGATAGTTAGCTTTACAAGAATCTACCTTTCCCCTAGCTCGCAAATGTGAAGGAGTTAATGTGGATGCTATAATTCTTTATATGTTTTCCCACACATCTCAACGGTTTGATCATGTTACCTCAGCTAAAGTAGGGCAGATTTTTGCCGAAAATATTCCTGGTGATACGACCAATTTAGTTGGTGTACTCCAAGATGCCATTAATAATTACTTTCAAAGCAAAGCAGTTGGTAAAACTAAACCTAACGGGGAAATAATTTTAATTATTACTGGCGGTATAAAGAATGACCGTCAATGTGTATATTAAGTAATCATCAATGCTACTCATACCAATTCTCTATGAGGCTGCACAGAATAAAGCTTGGTGAAAAAGAGCTTCAAGGATGAAATCATAACTGGTCAAAGAGGAGATGACCTCAGAAGATAATTGAGCTAATTCATGTTGAACTCCTTGACGCAATTGGTCGAGATGTGAGAAACTTTCACCTTTGAACTGACGTTTAATAAACTGCCATAATCGCTCCATGGGGTTAAGTTGAGGAGAGTGAGATGTTTGAAAAATGGGAATAATATTTTCAGGGCAAGACAGTGCCAAAGCTTGGTGTGCAGAAGCTTGATCCATCTGCATTAATGCCATATCAGAACCTAATTCCTGAAATAGGACATCCAAGAATTTCTGAAAATTTTCACTGTTTAGATGAGGATATTCCTGACAAAAATGCCATCCAGAGGTGGGTTCAATAACTCCATAAAGCCAAAATGCTTTTCGTGGCCACTGCACCCTCACTACAGGTTTAACACCACGAGCCGTAATCACTCACTCCTCCAGTTTCGGTCTTCAAACCTAATCTGGTTTCGTCCTGGCACAGGTAACTCAGTCGTTTTCCCCCACCCAATAGTTTCTCTAAAGCTACCAAGGCAAGGGGGATGTTTTTTTTTAAGGTTTATAGCTTGCTCATCTTGTGATGAGCTGATGGGTCGAGGTACTTTCAATTTTGCCCCTAGTTTGTAGGGCACTAAACTGTAAACTGTCTTGTATTTGACTTGGACGTGCTATTCTTGCTCTAGCCATTCCACAATTTGCCTATAACTGCTAAACCCTTAGGGGGATTCTAACTTTGATATTAGTTGTGATAGCATTTCACCTTGTATTAAAGGAGTTGCCCCAGGCGCAGTTTTTACCTCTCAAAGAGAAGATAGTCCTCCTTTTCCATACCTTTGTAACCATCCTGTTATTGTTGACCCATCTCTGCCCAATCTTCGGCTCACTTCTTGATGCTGGGTTACTTGTTCTGTTTTTATCCACCACAGCATTTGTAAACGTTCTTTGTCTAATGCTGTCCGCGCATTTTTCAGGCTTTTTGACAAATACTCAGCACTTTCTTGAACTTCTAGATTGAAAGGGCGTGCCATTGCTTCCTCATGAGTCTTTATCTTCCATGTTCTTTATTCTACAGTTCTATCTACACTCATTTAGACTTGGTATTACAAAATAGAGCATGAAAAAGAATTGGTAATTTCCATTATTGAATTAGTCCATGATCCACAAGCCAGAAAATGTCTCAAAGCTTTATAACCCACATTCGGCACCATAAAGTGCCACAGAGGGGAATTACGGAGACAAAAAATTCAAGGGAGCATAACAACAAACATATGCAGTAAAAGAAGGCATTGGAGAAACAGTAAGGCACCAAAAATAGCATCAAAAGCTATTCTCAATAAGGAGCAATAAGAAAGAACACCGCCCAGAGGAGTCAACAGATAAATGAAGATATTCAAGAGATAAATCATAACTTAGACTAATATATTGAAGTAAAAAAAGAAACTATGGACATGGTAAAATAGAGCTATAAATCAAAGACATTAGGTTATTTTCTGATAGAAATTAAATTACTAGAGATAAATTAATAGAGAGAAAAATTAGGTAAGTAATTGATAGTAGGGAAAACAATGCTCTGGTAAAAGATTCACAATGAAATCTCTCTCTTGAGTCCAGTAACAGATGTGTTTTTATTGGTTAAGTTTAACTAAATGAATAGACTGAAAGCATGGAAAAATCCAGCGTAAAGTGGGGCGGTCAGTTGGTTTCCCCAATTGATTTTTTACTGTTAATTTAAACTCTCTCAAAGGGGTTCTAATTTGTTGTTGAGCTAAAGTATAAACCAGCAGACATAAACCCATAATCATTCCCAGGGACTCTATTTTCTCTGGACTTTTTAGGAAAATACTGTCTGCAAAAAATAAATGCCCTGCCCTCAGAGATTCTGTATTAATTTTAATTTCATTCTGGGAGACTTTAACTGTAGCTGATATTTCATAGGATATCTCTCCTGAACTATCCTTTTTCTTAGATTTGATTTGATTGACTTTACTCTGGTTAATTTGGTGATATTTGAATTGTTTGAATAGTTTAGATAACCCCTTGATAGCATCAGCTTCACAAGCAAATTTTCCTGGTGATAACTTTTTCAAATCTTGCACAGCTTTTGATTGTGCCTTGGTAATTTTTTGTGAGAGTTTAGCCAGGTCTGATTCTCTTCCTTCTTGACTTTGGACTACTAACCATCTTTGTTCTATTCCTGGATAATTTACTGTTCTTGACGCTAGTTTATATCCGGGTAAGTTACTATCAAAAAATTTTGGTTCTTGTAATGTTGATATTAATGATTGTGCTGATTTTATGCTTAATGGTACTGGACATAACCAGCTTAAATATGACATCATTCATCATTTTTAGACTTGATTCTGTATATAAGGCCCAGTCTGCTACTATGAGACTGTTAACTTTTAGTTAACTTTTAATTGTTTTCGGTACTCTAATGCTATTTTACCAAACCATGATGAATCTGCTTGGTTTCCCGATGCTAGTTATAAAAATATTGGTATGTCTCCATCTCCTGAACATATCATTTTTATGATGAACTGTTTTAACTCCGGTCTATGGTCACCAGAATAACCGTAGGTGATGGTTATTTCTTTTGGTGATTTTACTGCTAATTCTTCTATTTCTTGATTATTTCCTACTTTTTGACTCTCAAATATTACTTCTGGTAAGCTGGTATTATATTGCCCATGTACGTCCACTTATGATGAGTCTAGATGCCCTGCTCATAGGGATACTCCAAATTTTGGGGCTGCTTTTAAGGCGACAACAAAAAATATTCTATCCAATCCTTTTATAAATAGTTTATCCATGACTCTCCCCAGTTTATCGTCCTTGAGATGTTCTGGTGTTACTCCTGCTCCTATTAGATGGTCACAGGGGATTGTTTCAAAATCTTGGGGAAACATATATAAGGGTTTTTATACAAATCCTAACCCGTTGATTATCATGGGTTTTACTACATGACCCGGACTTACGTTCTCTCCAATTTCAAGGATTATTTCTACTACTCCTATGGCGTCTATTATTCCTGCTACTATGCCTCAATGGTATAGGTTTTGAATTTCCATTTTTTGAAGCTTTGATTTCACAACAGAATTATCCACAACTCCTGTTGTGATTAAATCATTTCTTCTTCTGTTCTAATTTAATTTTTAAATCATTAAATTTTCTTTTCTTTTATCTTCTTTACAAAACTCCATTCTCTCACTTTATTGCTATCTTTATGAGACTTATTCTTATTAAGCCTTATCGTCATCAACACTTCTACTTTCTCTCAAGCCACTGATATTGACTAGTTTATTACCAATGTTTCTTCATCAATTGTCACACCCCAATGGATAGTTAATACATATTCTCAAATAAACTGGGTAGAAGTTGTTTACAGGGAAGGCAAGCAGGGGATGGTTAGGACTCAAAGAATATCAGGTTCGAGATAAAAGCAGTTTACTGCGCCATTTTATTTTGGTTTTCTGTGCCTACACTTTTATTCTTTGCCATCAGTGGACTGGAGGATTAAGACCAAGGTGGGCTAAGAAACCTTTGAATAACTTTACTGAAGCTTTAAAAGCGTTTAGAACACCCATATCTTTTCTATTTATTGATTGGTTCAACTGGAATCCGGACGTGTTTCCTTCTTATCAAACCAGTTTGGGCTACATTTAGGCTTGGTTTTTGTTTCAGTCCCACTAGTAACGTAGTGCAAATTTTCCAAGCAAATGACCCATCAGGTACTACTGATTTACAATTGGCAGAAAGACTCAAATAGGGTGTATTGAAAAAGGTGTATTGAAAAAGGTGTATTGAAACACGCTAATGAAGATTATTTCCAACGCAAATCTAATAGTCAAATTAAGCCAAATGGTGAACTAAGTGATTTTAGTTTTTACTGATGGTGAACCTGATGATGGTAAGGCTGTGATGAAAGTGATTATAGAAACTTCACGACGTATGGATAGAGATAAAGAATTGGGCATTTCATTTATTCAAGTTGCTACAGATGGCAATACTACCCGTTGCCTGAAAATCTTAGATGATGAATTACAAAGTGCTGGGGCGAAATTTTATATCTGTAACAAAATTACAATGGAAGATATGGAAGATATGAGTTGATCTGAAGTGCTACTAAATGCGATTATTGATTAACTATCTGCATGATTAGCACTTGTACAATGGATTCCATTGATAAATCATTAGCTAAAATTAAGGCTGAATATACTGCACCTAAAACCCAACCACAGGAATCTCAATTAACGTAAGGATTCAGGGGGTAGGGTCTTGACAAGTGTGATAATAGGTGAGGCAGAATATAGTAGTTATGGAAAAGAAGCTGGGACCAAAAGTAGCCCGAGAGATATTGAAACAATTGGGAACAGAGGAACTGGTAGGAATCATTATTGACTAGGAGAAAACTATAGAGAAGCTAACAAATAGAGTAGTAGAACTGGAAAAAGAAATAGAAAAAGAAATAGAGAAACTCAAAGTCAGTAGAGATTTAGAGACCATAACATTATCCAAACCACCTTCGGTATACATCCTCAAGGAAACCGAGAACAAACAAGAAGATAAACCAGAAGAGAACCAGACACGAAAACGGAAACCAAGAGGACAACTAGGGCATAGGGGAAAAAGGAGAAAGGCTTTTGGTGGAGTAGATAGATTTTAGATAGTGGGACGGCAAGTGTGTGGATTGTGAGGTCAGGGGGAATTGTTTGGCGAACCAATAACAATCCAAACACAACAAGTAGGGGACTTGGTGGACAGGCCAATGGAAGTAGATTTCCAGTGTGTGTGGGGAAACACAAAGGGCACACTGGTCACCAGAGATAGTACCGGGACAAGATATAGGAATCACACTACAAGCTTTTTTGGGATGGATCAATAACTAGGGTCATTGACCCTATGAAAAACAGGAACTGGGTCAAATAGAAATTGGAGTGGGAACATTAGCAGGTACCAATGAAGGAATAGATAGTACAATGGCTCAAAGTATTGATAGGCTCAAATAGTGGATAAAAGAAACCCAGCCTCATATCCTTGGGGATGAAACACCCTGGGTAGTCAAAGGGGTGAAACAATGGTTATGGATTTTTGCCAATAGTGACTTCCCTTGATTTCATGGGTCTGATACTCCTTGTCCTGGCGAATTAGAATCCATTGTGGGTTCAAGTTACTCTGGTGTACTCAGTTTTGATGACTTTACTGCCTATAAGGGTTATCCGGTCACAGCTCAACAGAAATGTCAGGCACATCTACCCTACCCCGTCACTTCAAGACACTAATCAAGATTCCTGGCTTCAATCACCAAGAAATTGGCACAAAATTCATCAACCTCATAGATGAAGGTTTTAAAAACTACCCTTTATTCCAACAAACCTAAAATCTTCATCAATTCTTGACTTGGCGATCCTAGTAGGTAGTCTGCCAAGGCAATTTTGCTGGGTTAAATGCTCGGATATCAACGCTGCATTTTCTTACGTGCATCCTTGGTTTTAAAACCCCAATAAACACTGGGTTTTTGTTGATTACGCTGTGACTCCCAAGTAGCAATTTCAGAAGATAATATTTCTACATTAGGAATACGTCGTTCTAAGCATTGGCGAGATAAAACTGATAATTCAATTTCTACTTGATTCAACCAATAAGCGTGTTTAGGAGTATAGAGAAACTCTAATTTTTGAATAATGCGGCGTGCTTATTGTGGAGAGAAAACTTCATATAAAACACTTGGAGTATGAATGTTTAGGTTATCAACAAGTAAAGGTATCACATCAGATTGGGGGTAATAAACATCTACTAAATCTTTTAATTGTTTAGCAAAATCAGCTTTTGTCCGACTTTGTGTAACTTCAATATGCCTCCACCCGGCTATTGGTTCAAAAAAGCCAAATAAATTTACAACACCATTGCGTTTATACTCACAATCATAACCTTCAGGCTGATGTGGTTCTGGTGGCAAAGGAAGTCTTACTTCTTCTAATAATTGATATGGGCGTTCATCTAGGCAGAGTGTAGGTTTTTTCGGATCATATGGCTCATTGTACAAATCCAAAACATCTTCCATTCTTAACACATACTCTGGGTTAACTTCGGGAATACACCACTATTCTTTTAACCACGGTTTAATTTCATTTTTCTTAGAGTTTGGCGTATTGTTTCGTCTGAGATTCAATCTATGATACCAACCTTCACTAAATGCTCCGCTAATAATTGCATTGTCCAACGCACTCTTCCTTCTAGCGGATTAGAACAAGCAGTCGCAATCAAAAATGCTTCTTGTTTTTCATCTAATTTTTTGGGTTTTGGTGGATTTTCCCCATCCTTTAAAGCAAACTCTAATCCACCAATCACAAAGTTTTCTCTTGTCCTTTCCACCGTGGCAACATGAACTCGAACTGCGGCAGCGCCGTGTCCGTTTCTCCCTCAGATGCCATTCAAAGAATGTTTCCACGGGTTATAGTTCTTGCTTTGTGCTTTCCTTTTTTGAGGATTGCTTGCAGTTGTAAAACTTCCTCTTCGCTTAAATCTACAACATACTTTTTTACCATGGTCAACCCCTTTTTTGACTAGTTTATCAATTAGAGGGGCTTACCCAGCATCATTGCCTTGGTGGACTACTAGTTTCAACTGAAAGTTGAATCTTCCATTCATTCATTGATCAAGCCCCAGGAGAACCTGGTAAACTCTTACCTTCCTTAGGCAATAGACCTTGATCATAATTTAGCTGAACCAAGCTTAGGTTTAGCACTGAAACAACGAAAAGTCTGTGGTGGTTCTCTTTCTCTGGAGCTATTCCAACATCCTGCCAATTTATTGACGGTTATACAAACTTGTCGTCGTCAAGCACTTTCTCTAGTTGAGTTTTTTGACCAACCTATGAAAGCCATGGTTCACTCTGCTTTCCATACACCTTCTTTAATCCCTCTCCCTTAGACCTGAATCCTTACGAATTAACTACAAATCAACCCTTGATAAGTTCTGTTTCTAAGTCAGATCCTTTGATACAGGACTTTAGACTAAAAGAGAGTCATTACTAGGGAGTGGGACTACAAAAGTAAAGGGATAGCTGTAAGAACAAGGACCTTAGTAGCGGAAAATGAAATGTCAATTATACTGGTCGAAAGGCTACATTTTTGAGATTTTCGGACAGTCGGAAGCAGGTAAGTGATCGCAAACAGGAATTGGGTTAGGTTTGCCTATCAGTTGCAAGTTTGTAGAACTGATGGGTGGACAACTGACAGTGGAGAGTCCCATTGGTATCGCTAGCAAGTTGCGGTTTGATATTCAAGCACAGAAGCAAGTTCCGGTTTGATATTCAAGCATAGATGGTTGAGTCTCTAGATCAGGAAGATATAAACTCTTAACTACCAGGTTTGATTTCTGCAAAAGTCTTGGTTGTTGATGATAATGCCGTAAATAGGAAATTTGCCTTACTGAGGTTGAAACCTTTGGGATACCAAGAAACACAAGCAGTAGATAATGGAGAATAAGCACTAGCAGTATAGCAACATCACACTTTTGATTTGATATTCATGGATGTGCCAATGCCTGGTATGAATGGACTGGAAACAACTCGAGAAGTTCACACCTTGTATAGTGATAGCTAACAACCAATTACTATTGGCTTAACTGCGGATGTTTCTAGTGAAACTCGTGATAAGTGTTTTATGTATGGGATTAATACTCAATACTTTTGTATCCGCAGAATAAGTAGGGGTAAGAGAAAAAAAGAAAAAGTTGAGGGTGGGACACAGGGCGTTATAAAATATGAGACATGAGGCAAAAAATTTTAGCAAAAGACTTATCACAAACAGAGTTGCTCCAAAGCATTGAGCGAAAAGGAATTGCAGAGGAATCCATGGGTCAGAAGGGTCAGAAAGTAGAGATATGACTGAATCTAAGAGAGCAGTTACAATCAGAAGTCAAAGAATTACGGGCAGAAAACCAAGGGTTAAGAGATGAAAACAACCGATTGAAGGGAGAAAAGGATCAGGCAAAGATAAAAGCCAAGAATCAAAAAGGCTTCACAAGCAATCACTCATGGGAGAAAGAGCGACAAACGCTAAAAAAGGACAACAAAGGCAGTAAGAAGGCTGGGGTTAAAATAGACAGAGAAGAAATACTAGAATATCCCCAAGAATTACTGCCAGCAGAGGCGCAGTTCAAAGGGTATGAAGAAGTAATCATCCAAGACATCATCCTGGCAACCGATAACGTACTATTCCGGAAAGAGAAATACTACTCACCATGAGAAGGAAAAACCTATTTGGCAGAACCTCCTTGGGGTTATGAGGGAGAATTCGGTTTAGGAATAAAAACCCTGATTATCAGCTTGTACTATGGGGGTAACATGACCCAAGGCAATTTGTTAGAGTTCCTAGAGAATATTGACTTGCTCGAGCATTTTCAACTACCAACTAAATGGAGAAATGCTCTCCAAGTATTACCTCAAGAAACTGTGTTGAGTGAGGCAGAGTTTCATACCCTACTGGATACACATCTGCCTAAACTGGGTTCACAACAACGGACTCGAATTATGGAAGCAGCAGCTATTGCTTTCTATCATCAACAAACTGATTGGCCAGTGGTGCAAACTCTGGTCCGTGATGATGCTCCTCAATTGAAGTTACTGACTGATAATATCGCTTTGTATTGGGTAGATGAAGAAAGAAATTATAAGAACTTAAGTGCGTTTATTGCTTGTCACCAAAAGGTTTTAGATAAATTCCTGGATGATTTCTGGAATTACTACCGAGACTTACTCCCTTGTCAAGATTCTCCCAGTCAGCAAACGGCAGATAAACTCCGGTATAAGTTTTGGAAGTTGTTCCACACTGACAGTGGTTATCAACAATTGGATGAGCGAAAACCATTAACTCTGGTCAAAATTTCTGAGTTGCTTTATGTTTTAGAGCATCCTGAATTACCTTTGCACAATAACCCGGTTGAGTTATGTGCTAGAACTATGGTGCAGCGAGGCAATATTAGTTATGCCACTCAGACTCTCGCAGGGACTCAGGCTTGGGATACTTTTATGTCTCTTGTTCCTACTACTCGTAAGTTGGGAATTAGCTTTTCTGAATATATTCGTGACCGCATTTGTAAGGTGGGGAATATTCCCTGTTGGGCGACTATTTTTGACAAAAAATCTGCTCTCAATCCTTTTGGTTGCTCATAGATACCTTAATAGCTTCTTCCCCCAAAGTATTCAGGAGATACAATAATTTCCTCTCTCAACCAATAAAATTAGAAACATTACAACAAGCCTTAATTGTCAATCAACACTATTATAAACTGTCTGGTTAAGCATTGGTTAGGATTCTTAGAACGGAGTTAAAACATAGTAAATGGATATTAGTAATCTTTTTCAAGCCGGTGGAGTGGTAATGTTTCCCCTGCTATTTTTTTCGGTCTTAGGAGTGGGACTCATTATGGAACGGATCACTTTTTGGATAAAACTCACTGGTCGTCAAAATCGCGTAGTCAGGGAAGTTCTAAATTTTTATCGTCAAAATAATGTGGTCAGTGCTTTAGATAATTTGCAAAAAAATTCCGACCTACCCATTGCTCGAATTTTTTTAGCTGCTTTAGAGTTAGAAGAACCAACTCCAGAAGAATTTCGTTTGGCTTTAGAAAGTGAAGCTCAAGCAGAAATTCCTTTACTCAAAAGATTCCAAAACATTTTTGATACAATTATAGGTCTTGCACCTCTGTTAGGGCTTCTCGGTACAGTTCTAGGATTAATTGCTTCTTTTGCTTCCTTAGATATTAGTGATGTCGGTAGGACAAAAACATCTGGTGTCACATCTGGGATTAGTGAAGCATTAGTTTCCACAGCATCAGGATTAGTTGTTGCTATCATTACTCTTTTCTTTGCCAATACCTTTCGTGGACTTTATCTTCGCCAAATTGCTTGGATTCAAGAATATGGAGGACAGTTAGAATTACTCTACCGTCGTCAGTATGAGAGATCCAAATAATGGGGAAGATGGGGGAGATGGGGGAGATGGTGAGAGAAATTATTTCTTACTCCTGATAGTATAGCTTGGTGATCGCCATACTACTGAACTCCTTCTTTTAACTTCTTTGGAATTGCTTATGCGATTACTTGATGAACCAGATATTCCAGCACAAATTAATATTGTGCCGATGATTGATGTGATTTTTGCAATTTTGACATTTTTTATTATGTCTACTCTATTTTTAACTCGGTCAGAAGGCTTACCTGTTAATTTACCTAAAGCAGTGACAGGCAAATCACAAGCAGCAGCAGCACCAATGACGGTGACTATTGATCAAGGGGGAAAAATCAGCTTAAACCATGAACCTATTAACCTCAATGCCTTACCAGAGAAAGTACGGGAGTTAATGGGTAATACCTCACAAGTGGTAGTAATTATTAATGCTGATGAGAATGCTACTCATGGACAGGTAGTTGCAATTATGGATCGGCTCCGTCAGGTAGAGGGAGCCAAATTAGCTATCGCCACAATGTCTGACCCTTCGCGTACAGCAACTCAAAAACCTTAACTTGTTAACTCCTAGTTGGAGGGGTTTAGTTTTTCTAAACCCTTATTATCGATTATCATTTATTTTCTGACAATTTACTAATTAGATAGTATTCTAAAAGAATCAATAATAGTTTTAATCAAAGATTTTGAGGTCATAGTCTATGAAGATTTGGGTAAATGAGCAAATTGATCCATCTGGTATGATTCATGCTTGCATTGCCTGTTGTGATGAGTCTCAGGCTCAACAGTGTCACGAATCCTTTAAAAAAGATTTGACGCAAATTCAAAAAACTAATGGTTGGGTTGCACAATTAAGAACTGTAGACTCTTGGGATCTAGTACCCGTTAATGCTTTAAAACTCAGTTAATACGGAATAGACAAAAATTTAACTAAATACCAATTGCTAATTACCAGATAAAGTTCGGTAGTTGATTAGAAGTTTTGAGTCTATGACTATAACCTAGAAAGAAATAACAAGCTTGCTAAAACTGAATCAATGTGGTGAAATATTCTAGTGTTTGCATTTCTGAGCAAGGCTTTCCCATAAATTTAGTTGGTAAAACGGGACTAGCGGTGCAAATTTCGATTCATAATCCCAGTCAATATATCTGTGCCAACTCCGAACAGATATTACCAGATTGGAAACAACAACAGTTGTTGTGGGTAGTGGTTATTTTACAACAATCAAAATTTCCACTGGTAGAAATAACGGGAGAAATAGAGAGAGAAAAAGAATGGTTGCGGGAAAAGTTTATGCGTTTTGGCTGTGATGTGGCGTTTAATTTGCTCGATCGCGGTTATTTAACAGATTTAATTGACCCCCGTACTGGTTATCCTATACTTTCTCATCCCGGAGCAGTTCCCCATGATGATACAGCAGTTGCCAAGGCTTTACTAGATTATCCAGTGATTAAGAATGAATGCTGTGTACTAGTGCATCCTCAATGGGGTACTGCTGTTTATCCTAGTGTGTTGCTTTCGGAAGCTCCCCCGGAGATGATTGAATTTGTTTGTAAAGCGATCACTCCTCTGCATGGGTGGATGGAGAAGTTAAATTAGTTGTTAACAAGAAACTTAATTGTTTTTTGGTGGTCTCAGTTGCTGAGAATTAATAGGGCCGAGAATTTGATTTAAACTCCGCAGTTGTTCAGCCGTACCCATACAAATTAGAGTATCTCCTGACATTAAAATAGTATCTCCAGTGGGTCCACCAATGAGATTACCATCAAGACGGCGAATAGCTAACACTAATGCACCGGTTTGCGATCGCAACTTTGCCTTTTGTAAACTTTGACCCACAAATGGACAGTTAGCTGGATTAAGTAAAAATTCTTCCATATATAATTGACGGTCTGAACCAGAGAGAATCCCATCTACAAAGTCTAAAATCTGAGGTCTAAGGGCTGCTGCTGCCATGCGCTTACCACCAGTAATATACGGAGAAATCACCGCATCTGCACCGCCCCGTTGTAATTTTTGTAAAGCCTCCTCTGTACTTGCCCGTGCGATCGCACGAATTGCCGGATTCACAGTTTTTGCTGATAGCACAGTATAGAGATTTTCGGCATCAGAAGGTAACGCTGCCACAATACAAGTTGCTCGTTCCACCCCAACCTTTAACAAACTTTCATCCAACGTAGCATCACCTTGGTAGGCAGTATAACCTTGTGACTGAGCTTTCTGCACAGATTCAAACTCAGAATCAATAACCACAAAAGACACACCCTCAGCCTGAAACTCCTTGGCGATTTGCCGCCCTGTGCGACTGAATCCACAGATGATGTAATGTCCTGATAGAGATTCCATTAAACGCCTTTGTTGCCTGAGTCTAATTCCCTCTTGAAAATAGCCTTCAATCACAGCTTCTGTAAATCTATTCACAATGTAACCAATATTGACTACACCCATCAAAATCAAGGCGATCGTAAACAACCTCCCCCGACTACCTAATGGATTAGTTTCCCCATATCCTACAGTTGCTAAAGTGATAACTGTCATGTAAGCCGCATCTTCCCAAGACCAGCCCTCCACCAACCTGTACCATGATGTACCAATTAGGAAAACAAAAACCAGAGCGATTGCCCCGGCCATTAAATCTTTTTGAATCCGTTGATATTTTTCTTCTAAGGTAGAGTACACAGGCAATTAAAAATTAAAAGTTAACGAATTTCTACTTATGTCCAATTCTCTCCTTAATAAAAAGAAGTTTTGAAATATTTTTGGGAAACTGGTAAATAGATTATAGGATAAAGGATTTTCAGGAGGTGCAGTAGTGACATTCCAAAGTCTAGTTAAACAAGCCATAATCCCCCAAGAGTCAGGTTTTATGCTAACTACATCCTTTGATCAAGAAAGTTTCAACCAAGTTGTTATGTCCACTTATGGACGGTTTCCCTTGGCCTTAGAACGGGGTGTTGGCTGTCGGGTTTGGGATAACCAAGGCAACTCATATCTAGATTTTGTGGCCGGAATAGCCACTTGTACCTTGGGACACGCCCACCCAGCAATGATAGAAGCAGTAACACGGCAAATCCAAAAGCTGCATCATGTTTCTAATTTGTACTACATTCCCGAACAAGGTGAATTAGCCAAATGGATTGTTGATCATTCCTGTGCAGATCGGGTGTTTTTCTGCAACTCTGGCGCTGAAGCCAACGAAGCAGCAATTAAACTAGCGAGAAAATATGCCCACACAGTCCTAGATATTGCTAACCCCATAATTTTAACTGCCAATGCCAGTTTTCACGGACGGACTTTAGCAACTGTTACCGCTACCGGACAACCCAAGTATCAAAAGAACTTTGATCCTTTAGTACCTGGTTTCCATTATGTAGATTACAACGATATTAGAGCAGTTGAAGCTGCTGTAACTGAATTAGATGAAGGCAATTATCGCGTTGGTGCAATTTTAATTGAACCCTTGCAGGGAGAAGGGGGTATCCGTCCTGGTAACGTTGCTTACTTCCAGCGATTGCGACAGATTTGTGATGAAATCGGTATTTTATTGATTTTCGACGAAGTGCAAGTGGGGATGGGACGCAGTGGTAAATTATGGGGTTATGAACATCTGGGAGTAGAACCAGATATCTTCACCAGTGCTAAGGGACTGGGTGGTGGTATCCCCATCGGTGCAATGATGAGTAAAAAATCCTGTGATATTTTCCAACCAGGAGAACACGCTAGTACCTTTGGTGGAAATCCTTTTGTGTGTGCTGTGGCGCTGAGTGTTTGTCAAACTTTGGAAAAAGAGAATATTTTGCAGAACGTCCAAGAACAAGGCACACATTTACGGGAAGGATTAAAAGTGATCGCACTCAAATATCCTCAGCACATCTCAGAAGTCCGGGGTTGGGGTTTAATTAACGGTATGGAAATAAAAGCAGAATCTTCTTTAACTGCGGCTGATTTTGTCAAAGCTGCAATGGATGAAGGTTTATTATTAGTAGCTGCTGGTCCAAAAGTCGTCCGGTTTGTACCTCCTTTAATTGTCACTGAGGAAGAAATAAATCAAGCACTACACGCTGTAGAAAAGGCTTTAGCTAAAGTTACAGCATAATTTATTTGTAATTCGTAATTCGTAATTCCTAATGCCTAATTCCTAGTTCCTAATTCCTAATTCGTAATTTTAGGATTATCAATTACGAATTTTTTTATTTTCAATATGGAATGCAGTGGTGAGCAAAATGGTAAAAAGTCGATTATGGTTAGCAATAATATGTGAGAAATCATGACAGAAACAAAATCTAATCATGAAGTTTAGAGAGGGAGAATATTCCTAGAAACTCAGTGGAATCACGAACACAAAGATCAATGGGGAGCTGAACGTGAAACATTGTATCAACCCTGCAAAATAACTTTTGAGCAGTTACAAATAGAATTAATGAAACTCACTATAAGTCAAAAACCTCAATGACGCAAAACCTGGAAATCTAGCTTAGTTTGACGATTGTATGAACAAGGTTGGCAAGGAAAGGATATTCGTAACCTTTACCGCTTGATAGACTGGTTTATGATGTTACCAAAGGTATTAGAAGCAGAGTTTTGGAAATATCTTAAGCAATTTGAAGAGGAGTGAACTATGATTGATATTACTACAGGTGAGCGCATTAGCTACGACCGAGGAATAACAGAAGGTAAGCACAATATTGTGGTACGACGACTACAAAAATGCTTGGAAGAGTTACCAAGAAAAATAAGAGCGAAAATTCAAACTCTTTCTCTCAATCAGTTGGAAGAACTTAGTGAAGCATTGCTAGATTTTACAGCTAGTGAGGATTTATTTAACTGGTTGGAAAATAATCAACCAGAATAGGAGATTTACCTTTCATAAATTAATAGAGCCAGGTAAAAATAACTGTCCTAGCTTTTCCATAGAACTTTGATGTTCTGCACTTGCTAAACCTTGCTGTAAAATTTCCAATACTTTAGCTAAATCCCCAGTTAATAAAGCAGACTTATCTAAGTAAAGACGAGGGAAAAATTCATAACAAATAGCACCCTCACCATTAGCTTCTAAGTGTCAGTATTCTCCATCTTCTAAAATAAACCAATCAAGTTCACCGTCATAAACTTGCCAGATTAAATCTTCTTGTACCTGATTTCGACGATAAACTTTAAGTTTATCATGGGTATCAACAGCCGTACTACTAGCCGCAATTTATATAATTGATTCTGGCGCACCTTCAACATAATCATCTGCACTGATCTCCGACTGTCCAGCATTTTCAATTCTTAACAGTGTGTCTGGTTTAGGTTCATTATCGGGACGTAAACAAAAATCAAGCCCAAATGTAGCCCAAACTAGCTTGATAACAAGGAAACACATCCGGATTCAAGTTGGACCAATCAATAAATAGAAAAGATATGGCTGTTCTAAACGCTTTTAAAGCTTAAGTAAAGGTATTCAAAGGTTCCTTAGCCCACCTTGGTCTTAATCCTCCAGTCCACTGATGGCAAATAATAAAAGTGTAGGCACAGAAAACCAAAATAAAATAGCGCAGTAAACTGCTGTTATCTCGAACTTGATATTCTTTGAGTCCTAACCATCCCTTGGCTTCCCTGTAAACAACTTCTACCCAATTTCTCTGAGAATATGTATCAACTGTCCATTGGGGTGTGACAATTGATGAAGAAATATCGGTAATAAGGTAGTCAATATCAGTGGCTTGAGAGAAAGTAGAAGCCTTAATGACGACAGCAATATTCCCCTTTCCAGTTAAGGCTGATATTTCTACTTCTTTAGTTACTACCCATAATGTTTTGGGTTTATCTAACTCCAGTTGAATTTGTGTAACAGCCTCTTGGGTTAAATTTTGTGCTAATTCATCTAACCTAATTATTGCTGGACTATCCTCTTGGTCACTGCTAAGGACTGTGGGATTTTTACCTAATCCTCCTCAATACTTTCAATTCCGATTCTCTATCTTTAATAAGAAAGATGTATTGTGGCCATATCCAGGATCTATAATTACTATTCCTGGTTGATAACCACGGCTTAAGGTCAGATCTATTAATTTAATTCCTAACTCAGGTTTATTCTCAAATAGAGGGTCTTATTTCCCTTTTGGTAAAGAATCACCGTGGTGATATAACTCCATATGTAATGCTAAGCTTTTACTGCCATCATATAGATGTGTTATTACTACTACTATTCCAGTATCCCTTTTCCCAATTTCTCCAATATATTTTCCTCCTACTCCATCCCTAAAATTCCCCCTTTTTCTATGGACATAATCATCAATTATATTGACTTGGGAACTGGACCAAGGTGCTTCATTTAAAAAGTGGTGTAATCGGTGGTACGTCACCCCTAGGGCATTCTCTGCCATTTCAAATAGGTTTTTTCTCTCACTTTCACCCAATCATCCCCCTAAATAATGTCTAAACTCTCTTCTTTCTGCTTGATGAGTAAATACATCATCAAATGACACCATCTTCCAAACTATGGTGCCATTGCTGGGGCAGTGGTTTCTTTCATCAGCTTCTTTTAATCTGAAAGCTACACCGGAATCCTATTATACTCCTTTTTACTCTTAACTTTTGTTTAAGTCCCGTTATCTATACTATATCGAATCTAACACTAGCATTATTAGCTATTTCCACTCCTATATAATATGCAGTGTAAAAACCCAACCAAGCCATAATATTAGAATGAGGTTCACCATGAATTTTATATCTGACAGGTGGTGCTATATAAACAGTTCGTTCAACTAAATCGGTTCTTTTGACATCTGGCATTGTCTGACAGGTGGTGCTATATAAAGAATTCGCTCAATTAAGTTAGCTTTTTTGACATCTGGCATTGTATGATAGCGACGTTCAAATTCCATGCGGGTAAGTCTATTGCCGTTTTCCAGAGGTGGAGTATCTTGAGTCAGTGTCATAATCTTAAACCCACTAATTCAACTATTGCTTCTATTATTAAACATCTACAGGATGCTGTCCATAATATGGTAATGCTTCTGACCAATGGGGACATTTATCTTGTCGCCAATCTAAATAAGCTAATTCCAAAATACTTGTTACAGTGGCTGCTAAACTTGATGTGGCTTTGATTAATTGATATTCACTATGCCAATTTGCTAAAGTTCCTTGCCATACTTTTGGTGTGAATACTGTATCTGGTAATAAAGTTATGATTCCTGAATTATCAGGAGCCATTTGATAAATCGCGCCAAAAACTTGCGCTCTTTGTGCTGGCATCTCTACAGCAATAATTGGTTGAGTATTGGGATTTTTACTGTTTTCATACCAAGCTACTGCTGCTAAAGTAGAAATTGGAAATACGGGAATTTCTAACTGTTGTCCTAAAGTCCTAGCTGTTACTACACCAATCCGACTGCCTGTAAAACCTCCTGGACCTTTAGCAACGGCAATAAAAGCCAAATCTGTCCAGGTTTGGGGTTCAATTAAATCAATTAAATATTGATGGATGAGACTGGATAAATCACGTCCTAAATTCCAAACATGGGTGCGGGTATATTCTGCAAAATTACTAATTACCAAACCCAGTTCAGGTGTAGTAGTGTGCAGTGCTAAAGCGTATTTTCTGGGAGGGAGAAGTTCTAGTTTAGTGGTCAAAGTGATTTATTTATAAGAGTAACTGCAAATATAGATTATAAAGTAATCAACAGAAATTAAACTATATAATAATGTAGAGATGTTTACGTAAACATCTCTACAAAATCGAAAGCAGGTGAAATCCAAAGTCTAAAATCTAAAGTTCAAGTCGGTACTAATTCACCGGGACGCAATTTAGCCCATTTACCCATTTCTTTTTTAAAGCTGAGACAACCAACTACATCCCATTCCATTTCAATCATTTCGCCTTTTGTGCGAATATTGACATTGATGGAGGGTTCGTTGGGATCAAGATCTGGGGTTTCAGTCAGGTGGGGTTGTTGATGCTGACTTTCTACAGCATTGTAGGTTACACAACGGTCTACATAGTGGCAGTTCACACAAATACACATAATAGAACCAACTCCAGGAACCTTTATACTTAATGTAGCTCACGGAAAAATGTTAGGCATTAGTTAGTGGATTGATTTTTATTAGACTTATTGCAAAATTGTTTATGTGGTATGATGGGGAGTTTTAGATTCTATGTATTGTTGGTATTCCTTGCGCTCCCTAATTCAAACATAACCCTGTAACTCTAACTTTTGGCTAAAACAAAGACAACCCCCTTTTATAACATAAAGTTAATTCTGTAAGAGGTCTATTACAATGAGTGATTTTGTTGTTTCTCGTTTAGATGCCCAAAATTGGCCTTTCAGTTTGGAGTGGTTGCCAAAACCTGTTTATATGGTTGGTGGGGCAGTGCGAGATGCGATTTTGGGTAGGAGTGCGGAATATTTAGATTTAGATTTTATTATCCCAGATGATGCAATCAAAGTAGCATGTGCGATCGCCAAACATTATCAAGCTGGTTTTGTCTTACTCGACGCAGAAAGAAACATTGCCCGTGTGGTGTTTCCCCATGCTACCGTTGATTTTGCCCAACAGGAAGGAGATAGTTTATTCACTGATTTACATAGAAGGGATTTTACAATTAATGCGATCGCGTATAATCCCCATACCCAGGAAATTATTGACCCCCTCCAAGGCTATGCAGACATAGCAACTGGTATATTACGCATGATATCACGTGCCAATTTGCAAGATGACCCTTTGCGATTAATGCGGGCTTATCGTCAAGCTTCCCAACTTGGCTTTACCATTGAACCATCTACCCAAGCTAATATTCGTACCTTAGCAGCAGATATTAATCAAGTTGCACCTGAAAGAGTGCGGGTAGAAATTGGTTATCTCTTAGCCAGTTCTCAGGGTACACCGTGGCTAATCAGCGCGTGGGAAGATGGCTTATTAAGCTATGTCTTCCAAAATGCTATACATGAAAACGTGCTAAAATTAACGGCAGTTGATCAAGCAGCACATTTGATTAGTGAAAATTGGTCAAAACTAGGAGAAGAACTGCAAAACTATGTTCGTGATACTGTTAGCACAACATGGTTAGGTATTGCTAAACTAGCTTGTCTTGTTCACCAAAACCCAGAAATTGCAGAAACGGAACTCCAAGACATTACTTACAGCCGTGTAGAAATTCGCGCTGTTATTACCGTCCTGCGACTGTTCCCGCAGTTTAAAAGAATTAATCTTTCCCTACGAGAACAGTATTTTTTGTTTCAGGAGGTGGGAGTTATGTTTACTAGTATAATCACCTTAGCCTTAGCAGATGATATTGTCATAGAGGCGAAATCTGGCCATAACCCGCTATTGGTTTATACACCTTTAATCAACCGTTATCTGAACCCTGATGATCTGGTAGCTCACCCCTCACCGTTAGTTAGTGGTAGAGAGGTGATTATAGCACTAAATATTCCAGCTTCACCACTCGTGGGAAAAATATTGAGTGAAATCGCTGTAGCCCAAGCTGAAGGGAAAGTTTCAACAGTAGAAGAAGCAATAGAGTTTGCAAAGCAGTGTTTCGAGGGTTAATTGAGCCATACTTATTTGCCTTTCGTTGAATTTGGTAACAAAGATTTTAAAATCAAAAGAAAAAATAAATTGAATTAACTATGATAGTGATATGAAAGTTCTATTTGACTTATGAACTTACTCATGGAAACTGGGCATTGGGCATTGAGTTTGTTCAAGTCCTATTTAGGATTCTGATATGACAGTGTTATTGTGTGGATAAAAATATATGGCTAATGGGTAATTGGGAATAACAATGGTAAGAATTCAGGAGTCAGGAATCAGAATGTTTGAGAAATTGGTTAATTATCAAATAGGTATTTTTGGCGTTAGTCTGAAAAAGCTGACTGCTGATGGCTGAATGCTTACTAAGTAGGTTGGCATTAAAAATTGTCCTTACGACAGGGAAAAGACAAGAGGTGAACCGGCGCGGTCCTGGGGGTTTCCGCCATCAACGACTAGAGAGGCTGAAGGGCAAAAGGGAACAGGGGTTTGGTGACTTTACCTTTTGTCACATAATTCTGTTTTTTACTAATGAGTTACTTAAGTATAATAAAATATACCAAAGTTATGAACAGTAATTAGCCAGAAATTCCTATTCAATAGGATTGAGCGTGAGTAAGTGAGGGATAAAATCATTATGTTTCGGAAAAAACACATTTAAAACTTTAAGAATTACACAATGCAAGGAAAGGACAATTACCAAGAGCAACAGGAAATTAATTCTACTGATGAAGAGGGGATGATTTTCCAGCTTGCTGATACCACTATACAGGCGTGTAATGCTGCTGCTGAGAGAATAATTGGATATAAAAATGAGCAAATATTGGGAAAAACTCCCTTTAAACCTCCATGGCAAATAGTTCATGAAGATGGAACAATTTTTACGCCAGAAACAGTTCCACCTATAGTTGCTTTACAAACAGGTAAGCCATGCAAAAACGTCGTCATGGGGCTTTATCAGCCAACTGGTCAGCTAGTTTGGTTATTGCTTAACTCCCAGCCTTTATTTCAAACTAACAAATCTACTCCCTATGCAGTTGTCACCACATTTACCGACTTTACAAAAGTGAAATGTCGGCAATCTAGGAGTGATGCTTGTATTACCAATAATAAAAAACTAATAGTAACTTGGAATCAAGATCAAGCTGTAGAAATTTCTCCAAATACGGATAAGCAAAAGCTAAACCAACCAGTTGCAGAACCTATATCTGACGATTGCACCAAAGCCTTCTTATCCATGCAAAACCATATTTTAGAACTAATTGCTACGGGTAATTCACTCTCTGAGATCCTCGAAAAGTTAGCTCAGTCAATAGAAGCGCAGTTGGCTGAAGTTTTCTGTTCCATCATGTTACTAAATGATACAGGCACAAAATTATATCCTGGCGTAAGTTCTAGTCTACCAGAAAAATATATTCAAGAATTAAAGAATGGTGTTCCCGTAGGTGCAGATGTAGGTAGTTGTGGCACATCAGCCTATACCAAACAAACAGTAATAGTCTCAGACATTGCCAGCGATCACAAATGGGTAAAATACCGTGACTTGACATTGACGAATAACCTCAAAGCTTGTTGGTCTACACCCATTTTGGACAGTCAAGGCCATGTTTTAGGAACATTTGCACTATATTATCCCACAGTTCGCATTCCTCAAAAATCAGATCTGCAACTCATTGAGAGAGCATCTCACCTAGCAGGTGTAGCAATTGAACGTCAAAGATGGCAACTAGCTTTGCAACAAAGTGAATATCAATTGCGATTAATGACGGAAACAATTCCCCAACAGGTATGGACAGCACAACCTAACGGTCTGGTTGATTATTATAACCAGCGGTGGTGTGACTTTACAGGTAAAACGCAAGAACAACTGAAAACTGAGAGTTGGGAGCAGATTATTCACCCAGAAGACTTACCAAAGGTAGAAGAATTGTGGGCTAAAGCGGTACAAACCGGCAGTGACTATGAAGTAGAAACTCGGATGCTCTCTGGGAGTGGAGAGTACCATTGGATTTTGGGACAGGCACGTCCTTTGCGAAATCAACAGGGACAGATTGTTAAATGGTACGGTACCAATACCGACATTACAGACCATATCCAAGCCAGAGAAGCTTTACGAGAAAGTGAGCTAAACTTCCGCACCTTGGCAGATACCATGCCGCAGATGATCTGGACTGCTAAAGGAGATGGCTGGTTAGAATACTGTAACCAACGTTGGTTGGACTATACTGGTATGACACTGGAGGAAACTCAAGGTTGGGGTTGGCAACCTGTACTGCATCCCGATGATGCACAAATCTGTATAGATATTTGGAGTGAGTCAGTTCGCACAGGTCAAAATTATCAAATTGAGTACCGCTTACGTCGCGCTAGAGATGGGCAATATCGTTGGCATCTAGGTCGAGCCTTTCCACTACGCAATCAAAAGGGACAGATTATCAAATGGTTTGGTTCCTGTACTGATATTGACGACCACAAGCGGTCTGAGGAAGCATTGCGAAATGCCCTCCAAGAAAAGCAAGCAGCTTATGAAGCCGCTGAAACAGCGAATCGCGTTAAAGATGAGTTTCTGGCTATCCTTTCCCACGAACTCCGTACCCCGCTTAATCCGATCCTGGGATGGTCTCAATTGTTAAAAACTGGCAAACTGGACAAAGATAAGACAGATGAAGCCCTCAAAAGTATTGAGCGTAATGCAAAATTGCAGGTTGACCTGATTGACGATTTACTAGATGTGTCACGCATCCTCCGAGGCAAACTAACTCTGAATGTGACTACAGTTAATTTGGCAGATATAATTTCTGCAGCATTGGAAACAATGAGTTTAGCAGCCTCTGTTAAACAAATTGCCGTTCAAACCCTAATTGAACCGAATATAGGAAAAGTTAGAGGTGATCCGGCTCGCTTGCAACAAATTGTCTGGAATCTTTTGTCTAATGCTATTAAATTTACACCTCAAGGCGGAGAGGTAGTAGTACAGCTAGAGCAAATTGGTTCAATGGCTCATATTATAGTTAGTGATCAAGGTAAAGGTATCAACCGTAAATTTCTACCTCATATATTTGAACACTTCCGGCAAGAGGATGGCTCAACTACCAGAAAATTTGGTGGTCTGGGATTGGGACTAGCAATAGTCCGCCATTTAGTAGAATTACACGGTGGTACAGTTGAGGCCGATAGTCCAGGAGAAGGACAGGGCACAACTTTAAAAGTTATACTACCGTTAATATCTTCCTTGCCAGTGACAGTTACGAATGGTCAATTTGAGGACGTAGCTTTAAGTTTAAAAGGAATTAAAATTTTGGTTGTGGATGATGATGTTGATTCGCTGGCTTTTGTTAAAGTTGTGCTGGAATTGTATGAGGCAACTGTGACCACAGCGGCATCAGCACCAGAAGCATTACAAATTGGGGTACAGTTAAAGCCTGATGTTTTGATCAGTGATATTGGAATGCCGGAGATGGATGGTTATGAACTGTTAAGAAGAATGAGAGCTTTGTCGTCAGACTTGGGTGGAGACATTCCAGCAGTAAGCAAAGCTATACCGAAGGCGATCGCTCTAACAGCATTTGCTGGAGAACTTGACGAACAACAGGCAATGGCGGCAGGTTTTCAAATACACATACCTAAACCAGTAGAACCAGAGGCGTTAGCAGCAGCTGTTGCCCAAGTTCTGAAAATAAATGTTTAGCGGGACTTAAACAAAAGTCAAGAGTAAAAAGGAGTATAATGCGGTTTCGGTGTAACTTTCACGTTCAAAGAACCTGATGAAAGAAACTACTGCCCCAGCAATGGCACCATGGTTTGAAAGATGGTGTTAAAGGTTTGATGGTGTATTTACTCATAAAGGGGAAAGAAGAGAGTTTAGACATGATTTAGGGGGATGATTGGGTGAAAGTGAGAGAAAAAACCTATTTGAAATGGCAGAGAATGCCCTAGGACTGTGGAAGTAGCAATTCACACCGGCAGTTTGAACAAAGTCAGTTATGTTGAAGATACTATATGCTGCTTTTAAACATCGCGCTATTCATACTTACCATAGAGAAGGGGCAGGAAGAGGACACGCACCAGAAATTATTAAAGTGTCTGGACAATTTAATGTTTGGCCATCTTTCACTAACCCGACTCGTCTCTACACCCTCAACATCTTAGATGAACATCATGGTGTGTCATCATCTTGATCCCAGTATTCCGGAAGATGTGGCTTTTGCTGAGTCGCGCATATGGCAAGAAACTATTGCTACTCAAGATATTTCGGACAATTTAGGTGCATTTAGTATGATCTCTTCTGATTCTCAAGGGATGGGAAGGGTATGAGAAGTAATAATTAGAACATTGCAAACAGCCCGTAAAATGAAAATACAATGGGGAAGACTAGCTGGAGATAGTTTAGCTGATAATCTCCGCGGTCAAAGATATGTGGCTAAATACACTATTAATCCGTCAATTACCCATCGTATTTCTGAGTATGTTGGTTCTGTGGAAGAGGGGAAAATCACTGATTTGTGTTTATGGAATCCGGTATTTTTTGGTATCAAAGTAGAAATAGTTATTAAAAGAGGAATGATTGCTTAGTCACAAATGGGTGACGCTAATGCTAGTATTCCTACTACTCAACCTGTCCATATCTGTCCCATGTTTGGCAGTTTTGTCGGTGCGCGTCACGCGACATCATTCACTTTTATTTCTCAAGCAGGTTTAGAAAAAGAAATTCCCCAAATGTTAGGTTTACAAAAGTCAGCTGTTGCTGTTTCCGGAACTCGGCAAATTAGTAAGCGCGATCTGAAATTCAATTATGCTTTACCTCAGATTCAAGTTGACCCGGAAACCTACGAAGTTCGAGCAGATGGAGAGTTATTAACTTGTGAGCCAGCAACGGTTTTACCAATGGCGCAAAGATACTTTTTGTTTTAGGTTATGACTGAACAATCTACCAATTATGATAAAGGCTGACCCTATTTCCCCAACAGTCCCTGATGTTCACACTTAAAACCATGCTGTTGCCAACTATGTATATCTACATCTACCAGTTTTGTTACCTGTGAGCATTGGGGCTGAATGACTTGACTGAGGAGCGCCCAAAGCAAACTACGTATTATATCTAACTCAGTCTTTATCCAAGATTCTCGATTACCAGGAATACCGATTTCCTTGACTGTTTCAGTTTCTACCCAAATTCCATGAGCGCCTAAGATAATCTGTGCCATCAACTTGGCTCGGAAGAAATGAGTACCAGAAGTAATTAATTTTACCTTCCTTACTCTCCAATTTCGCAAAATTGGTACACCATTATAAAAATTTTCAAAGGTAGAATGAGCACAATTTTCTAACCAAACCTTTTCTAGGTGTGCTGCTTCCCGCTGAAAAATGATCCAAATACATGGATCTGGAGAACCTTGAGAAATTAAAATCGGGATTTGGGGATATTGTTTTGCTAGTTGGGCGGCATGAATTTCTCGGCGAATACTACCCCCTAGTACAAGAAAACCATCTACTGGCTTTGAGGAAGCAGAAACTAAGGTTATAGTTGTGAAAGTCAACCAACTAAACAAGATAAAACACAACCCAAAAACAATATTTTGTAACAACCGCCACAACTTTCTAAATCTAGCCTTCAAGGAAATAGACAATTTGATGGTAAATCTCTGCTTCATAACATAGAAAAATAAAACTTTGTTATCTACTATTAAAAAGTACTGTTATCAAGTCAACGAAGTGCTATCTTAGGAAAAGAATTTAACGTTTAAAGATGAAGTGGTGACTAGTATCACTATGTTGCTTTAGTTGTTTTTACAGTGGAGCCAGGAAAACCAAAGGTTCATTTTGAATAAAAAGACAATAGATTACTCATCCCTTACAAAGGAAGAAAACGATGGATTAAGCATAGCTGAAATTACGGTATAAAAACTTAAAAGTCTCAGTAAAAACTGATTGCTAAACTGTCAACAATACAAATATTCCATCTGATATACATGAACCAATCTGCGAAACGTTACTCACCGCTTCAAGCAGTCTTAATTGGTGGAGCGATGGCAACAACTGCCACTATATCTCTATTTGGTCAAGCTTGGACTCGGTGTGTTCATGCTGCTTTACAAGATAGTCCTAAAGCGTTGGTTTACCAAGTATGGCAACTGGTGAATCGTGAATATGTTGATAGCAAATTTAATCAACAAGATTGGGAAGCAACCAGGCAGAGCCTATTAAGCAAAGACTATACTTCCAATGATCAAGCTTATGTAGCGATCCGCGAAGCCCTTCAAAAATTGGGAGATCCATACACACGTTTTATGGATCCCAAACAATTCACAGCCTTGACTACTCAAACATCTGGGGAAGTTTCTGGGATTGGTATTCGCATGGAAGTCAATGAAAAAACCAAGCGATTAACCATTGTCGAAGCTATAGAAAATTCTCCTGCGGTAAAAGCTGGTGTTAAGTCAGGTGATGAGATCTTAGCAATTGATGGTAAAAGCACTCTCAAAATGAAAGTGGATGAGGCATCTAATTTAATTCGCGGTAAGGCTGGTACTGGTATAACTTTGCGGTTGGGACGACCAGGAAAAAATCAGTTTGATTTGAAGCTGACAAGGGCAACTATCGAACTTCCTACTGTGAATTACACTCTTAAACAAGAGGGTGGTCGTCGGATTGGCTATATAAGATTGCGGGAGTTTAGCGCCCACGCGGCTGATCAAATGCGTCGAGCTATTGGCAATTTGAACAACAAAAAAGTCGATTCCTATGTATTAGATTTGCGAGGAAACCCAGGTGGTTTGTTGCAAGCTAGTATTGAAATAGCGCGGATGTGGCTAGATAATGGTGGCATTGTCAAGACTGTAGATCGTGTGGGAGGTAGTGAAGAAACTAAAGCCAATCGCACAGCCTTGACAAACCAACCTTTAGCTATTCTCGTTGATGGTAATTCCGCTAGTGCTAGTGAAATTCTCACGGGGGCTCTCAAGGATAATAAACGGGCATTAGTTGTCGGTAGTCAAACTTTTGGTAAAGCTTTGGTGCAATCAGTACATGAACTTACTGATGGTTCTGGGTTAGCAGTGACTATTGCTCACTACTACACCCCCAAAGGTACGGATATCAATCACAAGGGCATTACACCTGATATTCAGCTAGATTTGACGGAGGCTCAAGAACGTCAGTTAGCTGCTAATCCAGATCTAATTGCAACTGTCAATGATCCACAATATGCCCGTGCTATTGTTGCTCTGTCTAATACAAAGTTTGCCCAACCTATGACACCTCCTCAAAGTTCTCAACCTCTAAGCATTCGAGCTGAAGATTTGAAATTTTAAACTTTGTTTCCAGCTGTTCATGTATTTTCTGTAATTGATTCAGATCCCACTCTTAAGAATAAAGAGTGGGATTCGTTTGGAAATTTGAGATTTTGGATTTCGGATTGAGAATAATAAAACTGAAATAGAGACATTCTAAGTAGTTACTAGTATAAATTTATTAATTTACCTTAGAGGATTTTACCCGTATTTCTCA
This sequence comes from 'Nostoc azollae' 0708, assembly GCF_000196515.1. NCBI lineage: Bacteria > Bacillati > Cyanobacteriota > Cyanophyceae > Nostocales > Nostocaceae > Trichormus > Trichormus azollae. Next base: position 3,081,636 of record NC_014248.1, on the reverse strand, counting down.
CAAGCAGTAAAAAATAAGTTTACATGACCTGATGTGAGACTAAATTTTGATACATCATCAATCAAAATTGAATCGCAGAGATAAATTAAATATAAAATCTCATTTATAAAGCTAAAAAAGTCACTATCTTTTTATTGGTAGTAAAATCAAAATGCTCTGTTCATAAAATTAAGCATGACAAAACAAGACTTGAATCGACCCAAGGGCGAAGTATGATTAATTAGAAATAAGTAAAAGGCAATTTAACTTCAAATTAAGCAGTATTAGTGAGCATTCTTAAGCGTCTATGAGCAGTAGCAAAGATATGTCTGTATGGGCAAGAACTAGTAATCGCAATTAAAATGGGACGTGTACTTACAGTAATCAAAGCTCCTAACTTCAATAATTTGGTACGAATAGTCCCAACAGTAGCATTTTGTAATTCGGTTTTAGCTAAACATTTTTGACCCAAGGCATTGAGCAAAACCTAAGCCATAGAAGAGAACCATAAACCTCATTGATTTCCCGCAAATGTATGGTTGCTTGTTCTATCACTAAAAAGTTCTAATTGTTGTTCTTTAAAACGATTTTCCATCTCCTCGCGCTGACAATATTTTTGTCTATATAGTTGACTAGGAGGTACTTTATTAGTAGAAAGTGAAGTTACAACAAAACGAAGATTAGTCTCTTTTACTCCATATTCAACTTTAAAAACAACACGACGACTACGGCTCCAAGATTCACGAGTTTTATAGTCTAACGACTTATACCAAATTGAGTTATTAATCAATTCACCAGCAAATTCTGCAAGTTCTTCATCTATTTTAAACATAGTTTCTAAACTTTGAGTCGTTCTGTCCATCCCAATTAAACGACTATTTTGCACCAATCCAAAAATATAATCCACACCCATTTGGGATTCACACCATGTCATGATATCGTCTCTAGAATAAGCACTATCTCCACCTACTAAAATCTCAACATTCTTCCATTATTGACCTATTTGTTTAATCACTCTTTGTAGTTCTGATAATGCCCCAAATGCTGGGTCTACCTTTAAAGGGCGAAGTTTGGCTGCTAATAGATGTTTTCCACAGAAAACATAAAGTGGAGCATAGCAGTATCCCCCATCATAAGTATTGAAGAAAACTTGCTCCTGATAGCCGTGTACTAAGTCATCAGTTACATCTAAATCCAAAACAATTTCTCTTGGTTCTTCGGCGTAAGATTCTAGAAATATTTTAACAAATAAGCTTTCAATTTCTGATGGAGAATGCCCGATTTTATGGTACCCGCTGTCTGCTCCTTATTCCACATCTTCAGGACAATGTTCCAGGGGATTTAATATACTCTTTGCTGTCAATGTTGCAGGTTCATTCTCTACTCCAATGCTTTTTCCTAATGCTATAGCAAACATCTAGTCATGACGTAATTCTTCGTGGTTATTCAAGTCTTTATACCCCATGACCGGCCCGTATATTCCTTGTTTAATTAAGCTCTCTATTAAATGGTCAATCCGATTTGGCTTTCGCTAATCTTGGAAACATTGTGCAAACTGTGATGTGATTTGTAATTTTCTGTCTATTTCAGCAATTAAGCTGAATCCTGCATCTGCTCTTACTTGTCCACCCTGGAAATTGACTATCACTGGCAGCCATTTTTGTTGCTCAAATTTCAACTGTTTTGGTATATAATCTGTTGAAGATGGGCTCATGGTTGACAACTGCTGAAATGCCTACTATATATACATTTTCGCAGTTTTAGACCCCTTTTTTTATCTTTTTGTGAGAAATCCGGGTTTAGATTATGAATCATCAGTTAGTTGATGTAAATACTGCCCAAAGCTTTCTACCCAAGGTGTCCGTGGTGATTCCTTTTTATAATAGTGAAGCAGACTTACCAGATTTGCTGAGTTGTCTATTGTTGCAAACTTACCCAAAAGAGCAGGTAGAGTACTTATTAGTAGATAATAATAGCAGCGATCACACCCTCTCCATTCTACAAAAGACGGCTGGAGATTCTCCCATTGCTATCCGTCCTTTAAGTGAAAACAATATTCAAAGTTCCTACGCAGCCCGCAACACAGGGATTAAAGCTGCTACTGGTGAAATAATTGCCTTTACTGATGCTGACTGTCGTCCCCAATGCCAATGGTTAAATACATTAATTCAGCCTTTCATAAATTCAGAGGTGGTAATTGTTGCTGGTGAGATTGTGGCATTACCAGGTACAAGTTTATTAGAAAAATTCGCTGCTCAACAAGAAACCTTATCTCAAAAACATACCCTTGCCCATAAATTTTGTCCCTATGGACAAACCGCAAATTTAGCAATTCGTCATCATACTTTTACCAAATCAGGCTTATTTCGTCCCTATCTTACCACTGGTGGAGATGCAGATATCTGTTGGCGCATTCTTAATGCTAATCTAGGTAAATTAGAATTTGTGACCGATGCTATTGTTAAGCACCGTAACCGCGTTACTACGAAAGAACTAGCCAGTCAATGGCGACGCTATGGACGTTCAAATCGTTATTTACATGAATTACATGGTATAGAACTAACGAGAGAAATAAAAACTAAAGAATACATTTATATCTTACTACGTTGGTTATTAAAAGAGGTACCAACAATAAGTATTAATAACATTATTGGTCAAGCTAGTTTTCAGGATTTATTAAGTACTCCTTTGGGCTTATTTACCTCTAGAGAAAGAAGTTTAGGGCAAAGAAAAGCCAAGTTACCAGAAAATGCTAAAATCATTGAATCGTTATAAAATACTAAAATTTTTGAGGGTTGAAAATTGATTTCAGCAGTGGTAATTTTATTATCCTTTTATAGATAGGTAAAATCAGAAGATAATCTTCTATATACATTTTTATAAGAAAATAGGCTGAAACCCCTGATAGCATGGCGTTAGCCATATTTGTGACAAGTAAAGGCTGAAAGTCTTTTGTCAAGAGGCTTTTGGAGAAATATGGGAAAAAATTAGTCAGTCCCACTTTGAAGATCAGGAAAAGGAGCGACAATTAACTTAATATTTGTTTTTCGCTTCTGTTTGATAATACCTAAATCTCGATTTTGAGGGTCAGCAAAGTATTTAACAGGATCTGTTGCGTTACCTTTTTGATGAGCCATAGTAGAATGATAAAGACCACGATAGATCATTTCTAATGAAATCTCATCAAAAGGCAGAGAAAGTTCATCTACTACGGCATCACCTAAATATACTAAAACACTATAAAATAACCACGTTACCCAAATTTGTAATTTAATTCCATTGATCGAACCTGTTTATAAATAACTTAAACCCAAGAGTCTTTTGACCGTACTAAAAGCATCTGAAGTTCGCCTTGACTAAGGTTTGTGGGATTACACCACAGAAAACCATCTCTGGCTAACATTCTTGTCAGTTCTCTGACTCCTGCTATATCTCGCCACAGTAAGGGTCAACACTGCAGCCATGATCAACGGTAAATTCAGTATCCGTTGTCTGAGTCCTAGTTTTCAGTAGTAATTTTCTTGATTTCTAATGTCTGGTGTTAGTAATCTTTCCAATTGCTGGGCTATTACTTCATCTTCCACCATTGGTCTTTGTTTGTTTTTGCCGTGGTCTCGATTGGTTTTTCGGCTGCCTGTCATGGCTTGTTTCAATTGCTCAATTACTTGTCTACACTGAGTTTCTCACGATTTTTAACCTATCCAAATACCACCCTTGACAATTTCTTCTTTTCCTTAACTTGTCACCAATGCGTTAGGCATATTGAATACCTCAAAACCTAAAAAGTTTTGAGGGACAAACGTATATATAAGGTATATATAGAATGTCAATTTTTAAGTCAGGGATGGAAGCTAACAGCAGGATTTATCCTGCATTGATATTCTAATTGATTACTTGAATCTTTGTAAAAAAAATAGCCAGAACCAACTCCAAGACTTCCTCGGATGAGGCTAAGTGTTCCTATATCTGCCAGAAATTCCCGTCGTTTGGTTCTGCGACTTGATCTTAATTCTTTGATAAGTAGGTAGACACAAATAAACATAACTATGTGAAAAAATGTAAAGTACTTAAAACCCTTGGGATTGCTTGATTGCCCTTTGCTGCATCCGCCATGATATAGTCATAAATCTTTCTGCCCACCTACTTAGCAGAAATGCGTTCAATACCTTCGCTAGTGGAAATGTTGTTTTGTTGACAAAAGCGAATAATCTTGATTGTGTGTGGTACTGTTCTAAACAGTTCTCAGTGAGTCATATTTTGGCCCAGGTGAGTTTGTTTCTTGGTACTAGCCTCTAGGTGCTGAAGTATATATCAATGTGATTGAATATTTAATAATACACTTTAAAAGTGTCACCTTTGATTTCACTTGAATTGAAGCACATTCTAACTATTGATTGGTATCAATAAAAGTTATTCACAGGATTTGCATCAGATATGCCCATCCCCAATACCCAATCCAGACCAAATTTCGCTAAAGTTAGATAAAGGTAAATTTATAGGAATTTTCGATGTCAGCACAACTGTTACTGGTAGATGACGAACCCGGATTGAGGGAAGCCGTGAAAGAATATTTACAAGAAAGCGGTTTTAAGGTTCAAACTGCCAGTAATGCCCGTGAAGGTTGGGATATGATGCAGCATAGTATACCTGATTTAGTGATTTCTGATATCATGATGCCCCAAGTGGATGGTTATCATTTCTTGAAGCAAATGCGAGATGATGCGCGTTTTCAAGCTTTACCTGTGGTATTTTTAACAGCTAAAGGCATGACAGGTGATCGCATTCAAGGCTATCAAGCTGGTGTTGACGCTTATCTAGCCAAACCCTTTGATCCTGATGAACTGGTGGCCATAGTTGAAAACTTACTCGTCCGTCACACTGTAAAAACACAGGTAGCTAGTGAAGATACGGAAAATATGGATATTGCTAAATTAGCCCATGAAATTTCCAAAATCAAAGATTTATTAAGTCCCAGAAATGCAATTACTCAAACCCCTCCTCCGTTCAAAATAGATTTAACTCCCAGAGAACAAAGTGTTTTAAATCTAGTAGCCGAAGGTTTAATGAACAAAGAAATTGCACGTCGCTTAGAAACCAGCGTTCGCAACGTAGAAAAATACGTCAGCCGTTTATTTAGTAAAACCGGCACAAATAGCCGTACAGAATTAGTGCGTTTTGCCCTAGAACATGGACTAGCTAAGTGATTTAATGTCCCATTAAAGCTTGCATTATTTTTGTTTGGGCTAGTACAGTACAGCGTAAATAAACCAACGATTCCAAATCTCTGAAGAGATCACGCTGTATACGTTTTGGATTTTGTTGGACCAGCCTTCTGGAAGCACTATTTTCTGAGCTTGGCTCTTCTAAAAGAAGCATTTTCAATTCAGGGCGGTAGTGGTGATTGGTAATAGGAACAACCTATACTCTGAGTTACTTATTAAACAGAAGAATTGAGGTTTCCCGCAAAGGCGCAAAGTTTAGAATCTTGAATTTTCCGATTTCTTATGCTAATTCAGTAATGCCAAGTTTATGATTCCACCCAATTCAAACACAACTGACGGAAATCTTCACCCCTTGCTTCAAAATTAGGATATTGGTCAAAACTTGCGCAAGCTGGAGATAATAACACAACTGATGCTTGATATTGTTTTGCTAATTCTGCGGACTTGGGTACAGCTTTTGCCATTGTTTCGATAATTTCAAAGTTAGTATATCCCACTTCTTCTAGACGTTGAGCAAATGTAGGTGCAGCATTACCAATTAATAAAACAGTAGCAGCTTTAGCCTGAATTTTATTTAACCAGCCTGTATCATCTCCAGCTTTTGCTTCACCACCGGCAATTAAAATGACAGGACTTTTTACAGATGCTAAACCCACTTCAGCCGCATCATAATTGGTGGCTTTGCTATCATTAATAAAATCAATTCCTTCCCATGTGCAGATATGTTCTAAGCGATGGGTAACACCAGGAAATTCATGGACTGCATGCGAAATTGCTTCAATATTAATTCCTCCTAACCGGGCTGCAGCTACTGACATGAGAAGATTTTGTTGATTGTGTTCTCCTACCATTCGCAAAGCAGAAACTTCTACAATCGGTTGAGATGTGGAAGTTGCAGATAATTTTTCTATTACCCAGCCATTTTCCATATAAAAGCCCTTTTCACCGATTAAAAATTCTGGTCCTTTCACAGTTGTCCAATAAGCATTATGCCAATGATTTAATCCTACTTTGTTTAAATAAATATCATCGCCGTTAAATATTTGTAAATGAGAATTATTTAACAATTTGGCCTTAATATTGTAGTAATTTTCTAAGGTTTTATGACGGGCTAAATGATCTGGTGTGAATGTTGTCCAAATACCAATGGGGGGAGAAAGTGTGACAGAAGATTCGATTTGATAACTGCTAAGTTCTCCAATGATCCAATCTGGTTTTTGTACTGATAAAGCCACTTCACAAGCAGCCATACCGATGTTACCACAGGCAGGAGCGTTCAATCCTGCGGCTTGAAAAATGGCGGCAGTTAGCGACGTAGTGGTAGTTTTACCATTCGTGCCGGTAATGGCTACCCAAGGGATATTTTGCAAATGTCGCCAGGCTAGTTCGATTTCACCAATGGTTTCAATGCCTAACTCTCGCGCTTTGACTAATATAGGAATGTCCCAAGGTACACCAGGGCTAACAACTATTAGTTGTGGTAAAATTTCACTCTCTAGGTCTGGTGTGTTACCTAATTTAACGGGAATTTGTTCGTTAGCAAGTTCTTGTTGTTGTTCCAGGAGGTTTGGAGAGGTGTTGTGATCGCTTAATTCCACCTCCCAGCCTTCCTGTTTCAACAATCTTGCTGCAGCAATACCGGACTTTCCCAATCCAATCACAACAGCTTCTGGCATAGACTGTGCAGCATCCCTGGTTAAGCTACCCTATAATAGCGTTAATCGGCAAAAATTACACCTGTTTTTGTTGTCTTTTGCTACAGATTTTTGACGATCGCCCCAAAGTCAGCTAAAACACGGGCATGATTACGAAGTAGTCCCAGTAAATTTAACCGATTTCGTTTAATCTCAGGATTTAGATCCATGACTAAAACGCTATCTTCACCATCAAATAATTTACTCACGGTGGGAGCAATTTTTTCTAGTGCGGCTATTAATATTTGATAGTTGCGGGTTCGTTGTGCTGCTTGGGTTTGGGGTACTAACTCAAGCAAGGCGTTGTAAAAGGCAGATTCAGAAGATTTTTGGAATAATTCGGGTTTAACTACCGCTGTTGGTTCTAACTGCTGGAAGTTTAAATTACCTTGTGCAGCCAGACGGGTAGAACGGTTGACGGTTTCGTATATTTTATCTAATGTACCATTATTGCGGATTTGTTGTAAATAAAGGGCGCGATCGCGCACATCTAATAAATCCTGTAATGCCCGTTCTGTATATTCTGGATCATTTTCTCCCAATACAGCATTGACTAAATCATAATCTATTTCGTCAATAAATATTTGTACTTCTGCTTCTTGAAATAGAGTGCGGATTCGTTGTATGAAAAAGTCCTGCAATACTTTAATTAGTGAGTCTCTATCTTTGTTAAAAGCTGCCGCAAACTCTGTGGCTGTTTGCTCTAACAAACCTGCTAAATCAAGCGTTAAACCATCTTTATAGTCTTGGTGAGTTGAGTCAGAAGATTGTGAGCAAATAATCTTAATTATTGCATTAGCTGCCCGTCTTAAAGCAAAAGGATCAGAGGAACCTGAAGGTTTTAAACCTAAACCAAATATACTTACTAAAGTATCTAACCTATCTGCTAAGGCAACAACTTTACCTGTAATAGTTCGTGGGAAATTATCACTTGCATATCGTGGTAAATAATGTTCATAAATTGCCAGTGCTACTTCTGAATCTTCAGCACTAGCTAGAGCATATTTTTCACCCATAGTGCCTTGCAATTCTGGGAATTCAGACACCATCTGGGTGACTAAATCTGCTTTACAAAGTAAGGCTGCTCGTTGAATTTTCTGTCTTTCATTATTGCCTAATTGCAACTGCTGAGAAATTCGGGCAGCAATATTCACTACTCTCTCGACTTTGGCACGAACTGATCCTAAGTCTTCTTGAAAAGTAACTGTTTCCAATTGAGGTAAAAAGCTTTCCAATGGTTTAGCTAAATCAGCTTTATAGAAGAAACGCCCATCAGCTAACCGCGCCCGAATTACTTTCTCATTACCAACGGCAATGATATCTGATTTTGTCGGATCGCCGTTAGAAACAGTGATAAAATTAGGTAATAATTCGTGATTCTCTGAAGTCTTGAAAACAGGGAAATAACGCTGATGGTTCACCATTACTGTAGTTGAGACTTCTGTAGGTAATAGTAGAAATTCGTCTTCAAATTTTCCAACTACTGCGGTAGGATACTCTACTAAATTTGTAGTTTCTTCTAATAAATCAGGATATATTGGTGTGAAACCGCCTAATTTTTGAACTGCGGTTTTGACTTGTTCAGTAATGATGTTTTCCCGTTCTTCTGGTGAAACTATCACGTAACCAGAACGCAGGGTATTTACATATTCTGTCGCGTGGGAAATGCTGACAGGTTCGGGATGTAAAACGCGATGTGCTTGAGAAATGCGATCGCTCTTAACCGTTTTATCTCCATTCTTTAATTCTAAGGGCAAAACATCCCCATCCAACAAAGCCACTAACCAGCGAATTGGACGGGAAAATCTACCATCACCACTTCCCCAACGCATCAACCGCTTTCCTTCTAAACTCCAAACCCACTGGGGAAAAAGTTCTGTCAAAATTTCCGCAACTGGACGGCCGGGAGTCTTTTTCTGGATGAAGACAAAATCACCTTTCTCCGTAGGTCGAATTTCAAAAGCGTCCAGTTCTACACCTTGTTTTTTAGCAAACCCAACTGCTCCCGGTGTGGGTTTACCATCTTTAAAAGCTGCTTGTGCCGATGGACCTTTGATTTCTTCTTCTTTATCTGGTTGCTGGGATGGTAAACCTGTAATTAGAACTGCTAACCGTCGGGGAGTTCCATAAACTTCCACAGTTTCAGTTTTGAGGTTGTTAGCTTCCAGAGTTTGAGGAATGCGCGATCGCCATTGTACTATGGCACTACTCAAAAAGCTTGCAGGTAGTTCTTCAGTACCAACTTCTAATAAAAACGCAGGCATAGGACACTAATCTTTATCAGTCAACTCCACCAGTTTACCTTGTCATAAGGCTGAGATATGCGACGTACAACAGATTTTGGTGAATAATCTCTGTGATTTCTCAGTTAAGTTGGGATTCTCAACAGTCATTGGTGCTGTATGATAGCTTCACAAACAAAACCAATAGAGAAAATCAAGATTGTACAAATTGTTACTTTAAAAAAGACGTTTCTGTAGAAACAAAATAAATATATAGATTATAACATTGATGAGCAGGAGGGACGCAGAGATCTTTTGATTAGCAATTAAGCAGAATAGCAGGTGATAGAGTTGAATCTCTGGTACTGTCTGTAATGCAATGCAGCGTAAGCCATATTTTATGATAGCTGTATGTTCTCATCCAAGTGATAACCGCCACAATGACACACTCAATATTGTGTAACTATTTAGTAGGATGAATTTCCTCTCGGAGACCTACGCCATTGATTCATTATTTCTCGCTATTTTGGAGTCAAAATCCTCTCAATTTGTTGTAGTTGCTGTTGTATAATTTGAGTTCATTACTATCTTTGTTCTGCGGACAAACTGAGCGATCACAATTTCTTCATTGACAATTTATAGCGACCATTATTAACAGATTTTACTTGCTGTTGGTATTCGGGAGATAAAAGTGCAAATATTTGTGCTTCACTTTCCTCTCTAATCCGTTTAACTTGTGCTTTTTGAGTGTCAGTTAAATTAAGTTCTGACATTTTCTCTGAAGCTTGATTTAAATCTTTTTGATTATGATGGATAATGTCTGCCATTGTTAGACGATGGATAGTTTCTGTCATTGTCCTATGTTTGATAACTTGTTCCATTTTCCCTGGAATTATTGGGAACAGAAGTGCGATCGGGAGAGGTTAGTTGACATCCTGTAGTAAGAATAGAGATAGGTAAACCCACAACAGCAACAGCAGGAATAGCATAAATACTCAACTTCCGTTTATAGTTCATGAATTGATACTCCATAAATACATCTCAATTTCACCGAGACATACTATTTATATATCAGTTCTTTTGGCGATAGGTCCAAGAATTATAGTTGTTGTTAACAACTAAGAAAACTACCATCTCTGTGTAATTCAATGAATTTGATATTAAATAGTAGCTACAAAAATTAGCAAATATATTCAGAACTTTAACTAACCTTAATATAGACCAAAATCTGGCCTGTGGTTATTGTCTCGTCGTTGATTATTGTCTGATCTATGACGAGTTTCTTGGCGCTGGTTTCTATAATTGTTCGGATTATCAGTTAATGCTGGAGATATTCCTACACTACGGAGTGTAACTAAACTAAGTGTACTAAGTAAGACAAGAGGTTTGTCCAAATTCATAACACTTCCTCTTGACAGTCAGATGAATTTGATGCTTGTTTTATTCAACCTACTTAAAGCAGAAAATTATAGTTGCATAGCTATATATAGGTAAAAGGGCACTAATTTATTCATAAATTTAGTTATGTTGATGTATAATTATGAAAAATAATTGTATTGCAAAAGAATGTGTAGTCTGGTATAACTAAAAAAATAGAATAATTATTTTTTGAACTGCTAAAATGCCTCTGGAATTACAAAATCTCACAGGTGGTTATACTGTTTCGCCAATTATACTACAAACGGGTGGAACTTGGACTTATGTCATACTGATAGCGCAGCTTATCTCTTCAGGACACTGGGTGAACGCGGAGCGTGCCCTACGTAGGCTCTAGTATCTCGGAGATTCTTTACTATCTCTTTCAGAGACGCTCCGCAAACCTTCAGAATGACACCTTTAAACCGTTTCTAGTAGATCCAAGATATTAATCTTTCTTTGCAAACTGGAGAATGGTTGAGTTGAGTAGATGCTAATAGTTTTGGTAAATCTACTTTACTGAAAGTAATTAGTTGAATTCTCTCTCCTCAACAAGGAGTAATTTTAGTAGATGGGAAGGCAACTCACTCACAACCTCCTCTTAGGACGTTTGAAAAGTCCTTAGTGATGTATCAAAACCTTTTAAAACAACCTCTAATTTAGTAGCTCAAAAATTAGCACTTTTACCATAACAGCAACCAATTCCTGCTGGTTTAACTGTGCGTCAATTAGCTAAATTTAGGCAGAATACCACATCAAACTTGGTGGTAATGGGAGTTAAGTGATAATGATAGGCAGAAAATTGAAGCAGCAATTAAAGAGACGCAACTAGAAAATTTTGAGGATCACCTAGTTGAAGAACTTTCCGGTGGTGAACGAGAAAGCTATCCTTTTCCTGATCCCAAGGTCAGGTTAAGATAGAACCAATTTGGGTTCTATAAAATTTAATACTCAAGCTGGAATTTCAATAATAAACTCTGTACCTTTGCCCAAAACAGAGTGACAACTCAATTTACCACCGTGGGTTTCCTCCACAATTTGCCGAGCGATCGTCAGTCCCAATCCAGTTCCCTTTCCTACAGCCTTTGTAGTAAATAAATGTTCAAAAATCTTCTGTTTAATTTCTTCACCCATTCCCTTCCCGTTATCAGCAATTGAGATTTTTACATATTTGTCTACGATTGATGTTGTAATTTTAATACGGTTAGGATTGGTTTTAATGTCTGTAAAGCTCTTGCCAATGTTTGATTCCTCTAAGGAATCAATAGCATTAGCCAAAATATTGATAAATACTTGGTTTAATTGTCCGGGGAATCCTTCTATTTGAGCTAAATCACTGTAGTTAGTCACTACTTCAATTGCGGGGCGTTGTTCATTAGCTTTCAGGCGATGTTTGAGAATTAAAATTGTACTATCTATACCATCATGAAGATTAAACTGGACTTTGTAATCTTGATCTGCACGAGAGAAAGTACGAAGACTAGTGCTAATATTTCTTAATCTTTCGCACGCCATCACCATTGCATCTATCGCTGTAGGTAAATCTTCTAAAAGATAGTCTAAATAAATTTCTTCGGCATGGTCTTGAATTTCATCACCTGGGTTTTCTAGAATTTCTTGGTAGAGCTTTAAATGTTCAGTGAGATCAGCAAAGTTGGGTTTAATTTGTTGAAGAGTAGCATAAATAAAAGCAAGAGGGTTATTCATTTCATGAGCAACACCAGCCACTAAATTACCCAATGCAGACATCTTTTCACTTTGGATCATTTTTAATTGGGCATTTTGCAAATCAGTTAGTGCTTCTTCTAGTAAGAGTGATTTTTGCTGCAAGGTAAGTTCAGCTTGTTTTCGATCGCTAATATCCAAAAACCATCCATCCCAAACTAGTGAGTTATCAGCACGCCGTTCAATTCGTGATTCACCATGAATCCACTTGACAATTCCTGATGGAGTGATGATTCGTCCTTCCCACTGCCAGGGAGATAAAAATTGAATCGTATCGGTATTAGACTGCTGATAATTTGCAATATCATCTGGATGTACCATATTGCCGAAAAACTCAACATTTGACGTAGCTTGACCTGGGGTAATTTCAAAAAAGTTATTACATTGTGCACTAATGTAATTCAACGACATCACCCCATCGGTAGTCATCTGATATTGATAAACAACCCCAGGGACATTATCTACTAAGTTGTGGAAACGAGAATTACTTGCACTCAATTCGGCAAATGATTGCTCTAGCTGTTGGGCATATTCCTGGGAAAGTTCATAAAGTCGGGAATTTTCTAAAGAAATTGCAGCTTGAGAGCAAAGTAGATTTAGCAGTTCGACGCGATCGCTGGTAAATGCTCCCATTGTCAGATTATTTTCCAGATATAAAATACCCATTAACTTGCCTTGATGCAAAATCGGACTACACAGGATACTCTTAGGTTTTTTACGCATAATGTACGGGTCGTTGGCTAAGTTAGGATCTGCTGTTGCATCCAATAGTACAACGGTCTGCTGATTGTGCTTGACTTTGTAAATTAGCTTCTTTGGAATGTTGTGGCTATCTTCAATAGGAAGGCGTTGCAATACAACGGGTTTTGTTCCCTGCGTAATTGAGCCTTTAATTAGTAGGTGCTCATCCCGCGACAGCATTAACACGCATTTATCAGCCCCGGCATTTTCGATGATGATAGAAAGTAAGGATGCCAGCAGTTTTTCTAGTTCGATTTCACTGGAGATAGTCTGAGATGCTTTGAGAATAGTTTTTAAATCTAGGGTATCTGAAACACTTGTGCTAGAACTGGAATAACTGGTAGATGTCACGCTCCCCAAGGCAAAGATAGTGTCGTTAGTTGAAACAGTAGAACGGGTTTGCTGTAATATAGGCGCAAGTAATTGGGGATAGCGTTTTTCCAAGTCAGCAACCTTGGCTTTTGCTCCCCAACGGGTATAGGTGTAGTAAGCTTCAGTTATATATTCCCTAGCCATGCTTTCTCTACCCCAGCTGAGGTAAAATTTAGCAGCGAGTTCCTTAGCAAGTGCTTCTTCTTGGATATATCCGTGTTCTTTAGCAAGAGCAATAGTGCGATCATAATAGTCCATTGCGTCAGCTTTGTTACCTAGAATACGAGACTGTTCGGCTGCAACTAAATCAAATTTATGCTGAAAATTCATAGGTGCGTAATCTGCCCATAGCCTCATCTTTTCTTGGTTTTTAGTCACTCGACTTAAAATATCTTCTTGTTGCGAATGCGATATTGATGGGTAAATTGCTAGGTGGGCTAAGGAATCATAGAAATGAAATATTGGAACTAATATGTGTCCCTGTACTCCATCTAAATACTGTTTAGCTTGCTGTGCATTTTCCTGTGCCTGTTGATATTCTCCAAATAGGTAACAAAGAATTAGTTTATTAACATACAAGGAGTGAAGCCCGCTTCTATCATTAGCATCTTTCATGAGTGGTAAAGAAGTTTCTTCGTTGTAGACTTCACCTCGTAAGTTGCATGAATTTTCTAAGGGGTTTAATAAGTTCAATACTGTCTGTTGAGAAATTTGATGCCAACGTAGAGCGTTTTCTTGCTTGAGCCGAGCTAAAACATCACTGATAGAGGCCATTTCTCGTACCAGTATTGTTAGTTCCTGTCCCATAAAATAGGAGTATTCATATTTCAGCATGGCAGATATGCCAGCATGTTCAAAATTTCCGCCTTGAAGTCCGCTTTCGTAGGAATCCCAAAGAAGAGACAATGTTTCTTTAATATGAACTTTGCTATGAGTCGTACATGCACCCACTACATTAAGTACCAACGCCTTGATTTCTGGAGCATTGAACTGTTCCGCTAGGCTAATAGCTAACTTACCAAATTGATAGCCTGACTCAATATCCTGAAATACTACATTCAATAGCAGACCATAAAAAGCGTAACCAGAACTGGAAAATGCTGAATTACCATAGTTGAGCGATAAGTTAATCAATTCACATGTAACTAAAGGTACAAGCGTAGGTGCAGCTTGATAGGTAGGAGTAAACATACTTGTTAAAATCTTAGTAGCTGCTAACTTTTCAATATCTGTCATTAACGGTAGGTTAATTAACCCTTCTATTTTTTTCTCTTGAAGATTGCTTACAGTTTGACTAAGTGCTTGTTGAATGTCTGAGGGTTCAGGTGATTTAGGTAAACTTACCCCCACTAATTCCAGAGCTTCTAATCCAATTTGGACTGCTTCTAGCTTTTTGGCTTGCGCCATATAACCTTGGATTTTGACAGCATAGACTTTCATTTTATCAATGGAAGTTTTGGCCTGTTGCAAAATAATATCTGCCCATTGCTCCATCTGCTCAAAATCGCCGCTAAGGTAGGCAGTTTCTGTTGCTAGTTCATACAGTGTCAAGGTTAAGTTGTAGTGTGTTTCCCACTTGAGAAGGTGTAGTAAACTAATGCCTGTGGTAGCATATTCCAACGCAGCAGTATAAGCTGTTGCTGCTCTAGCTTTTTGTCCAGCATTTAAATTGAGTTGAGCCAGTTCTATTTGCTTTTCTGGTTCAATAATCAGGGATTTGCCAATATTGAGTTGATTGACAATTTCAAACGAGTTTTCATTCTGTTCCCTTAGTGGCGCATTACTCAGTAAAAGTTGCCCAATCTTGAGGTGAGTGGTTTGCTTTTGGTCATCAGGAATCAAGGAATAAGCTGCTTGCTGTACTCTGTCATGTAAAAAT
The DNA here is from genome assembly GCF_000196515.1 of 'Nostoc azollae' 0708. Classification (NCBI taxonomy): domain Bacteria; kingdom Bacillati; phylum Cyanobacteriota; class Cyanophyceae; order Nostocales; family Nostocaceae; genus Trichormus; species Trichormus azollae. The sequence goes on along the minus strand of NC_014248.1, from coordinate 3,066,386 downwards.
TTATAACTAACAGTCTGTTGATTTTCGGAAGTACCTGCTAGAGTTTCTTGACCAACATAAAACTTATAAATATCACCAATTGGTAAAATTAACCCTTCTTGTAATGCCTTCCATAAACAGGCTGCTGTTTCGATTTGAGATTGTTCCGAAACAATAGCCAAAGTTGCTAAATCAAACTGATTCCCAATACAAGCCGCTAACTGCAATACTTGTTGAGTTGATGGCGGTAGTTTTCGCAATTGCAAACTCATAAAGGTGACAATATTATCTGTAACCGCCTGCGTTGTCACTTGGGCAATCTCACATTGCCAACATCCTAACTCAAAGTCAAAGTGAATCAGTTCATCTTGATGTAATGCTTTGAGAAACTGTGTTGCGAAAAATGGATTCCCCAGAGTTTTTTGATATATCAATACAGAAAGATTCCATACGAGTTCTTCTGTAGATTTGAGTGTATCAGCAACTAATTTATTTACTTCCACTTGACTTAGTGGTACTAAACTAATCGTATTAATCGTTGCTTGTGTCTTTTGTATATTACTCAAAGTCAACATTAATGGATGTCCTGGTGGGACTTCATTATCACGGTATGCACCTATTAATAAAAGATGACTTGTATCAGCCATTAATAGTTGTATTAACTTTAGTGATGCTGAATCTGCCCATTGCAAGTCATCTAGAAACATTACTAAGGGATGTTCAATACTAGTAAAGACTTGGGTAAATTTTTGAAATAATAAGTTAAAGCGATTTTGGGCTGCTGTTCCTGATAATTCTACTGCTGGTGGTTGTTCACCAATAATTATTGATAATTCGGGGATGACTTCAATAATTACTTGTCCACTGTCGCCAACAGCATTTAATATTTTGTTTTTCCATTCCTCTAGTTGGACATCATTTTCTGTTAGCAATTGCTCCATTAAATCACGAAATGCTTGTACAAAAGCACTGAAGGGAATATTACGTTGAAACTGGTCATATTTGCCTTTAATAAAATAGCCACGTTGTCTGACAATTGGTTTATGCACTTCTTTGACGACTGCTGTTTTTCCAATTCCAGAAAAACCAGCTACTAGCATCATTTCTGATGTACCTCGACTAACTCTCTCAAATGCTTCTAGTAGGGTTAAGACTTCGGTTTCTCTGCCATAGAGTTTATCAGGGATAATGAAGCGATCACATATATCACGCTGTGCAATTTCAAATTTCTCAATTCCACCAGTTTCTCTTAGCTGAGTTAAACAATTTTCTAAGTCGAACTTTAATCCCAACGCACTCTGATACCTGTCTTCAGCATTTTTAGCCATTAACTTACTAATGACTTCTGCAATAACCCAGGGAATTTCTGAATTGATTTCGTGTATTGATGGTGCTATTTTAGCTATATGAGAATGCACCAACTCCATTGGCTCGTTTGCTACAAAAGGTAACTCTCCAGCTAGTAATTCATAGAATGTCACACCTAGTGAGTAGAAGTCTGTGCGATAGTCTATCCCGCGATTCATTCTCCCTGTTTGTTCTGGTGATATATAAGCTAATGTCCCTTCTAAAACATTGGGATTAACTAGGGTTTGGGTTTCCCTCGGTAATAAAGATGCGATACTAAAGTCAATTAATTTGACTTGTTTAGTTACGGGATTAATTAATATATTGCTGGGTTTAATATCTTTATGAATAATGCGTTCCCGGTACAATATATCTAGGGTATTGGAGAGGGCAATCGCTATTTCTAAAAACTCCTGTAGAGACTTTTGTTTGACCTTCCCTACCCATTCATTGAGAGAAGTCCCCCCAAAGTCTTCCATCACCAACACATAACCATTTCGGTATGGTTCTAGGGTGTAAATTTGGACAATTAAAGGCGAGTTGAGATTTTTAGCAATGGTATATTGATTACGAAATGATAAGAGTTCATTAAACGTGGGATAAGGATTTTTCAGCAGTTTAATCACTACTGGTAATGAATCTCTTTCTCGATATCCTCGATAAACTAGCGTTCTAGAACCGTTATAAAGTTCCTCACTGATGAGATATCCGGGAATATTGACAAGATTACTAACCATATTGCGCTCATCCTTAATGATTTCTCAATCTAGTATTCCCAAATATCTTAATTGATCTTTGAGCGAAAGTAAAAATGTATTGGCTCAATAAATAGGGGTAGCGGAGAAAAAGAAAGTAAACAAGGGACAAAGAATGTAATAAAATATGAAAGACAACGCAAAAACTGGATTCGAGTAAAAAGTAGGGAGAAGAGTTACTGCAAACCATCGAGCCAAAAGGCATTGCAGACGAATCAATGCGTCAGACAATGGAGATATTACTAACAGCATGTTTGAAAAGTTTTAGGAGGTATAAATTGTCATTCTGAGCGCAATGAAATGGAGCGTATCCCTTCGGGACACTGCGTCAACACAAAGCGTGCCGAAGCCTCTAGAATCTAGGTTTTGAGCGTGTACTGAGATATTTGATTCCCCTCCGCGGCATTCAACATGATACAAAGACCGACTTTTCAAACAAGCTCTAAACTTAATAGAGCAATTACAAAGAAAAATCAAAGAATTACGAGCCGAAAATCAACAGTTAAAATATGAAAATAATCCACTCAAGGGGAAACAAGGTCAACCAGACATAAAAGCCAACTCCAAAGGCTTTGACAAAAATCACTCATCAGAGAAAGAAAGGAAAATCCCAAAAAAGCACTCCAAGAACAGTAAAAACGCAACTATTAAAATAGACCGTGAAAAAATACTAGAATATCCCCAGGAGAAACTGCCAGAAGATGCAGAGTTTAAAGGATACGAACAAGTAATTATTAAAGATATCAATTTGACAACGGACAACATTTTATTCCATAAACAGAAATATTACTCACCCTAAGTGGGAAAAACCTACTTATTGAGCCGACACGTAAAAAATTATATATAGCAATCCTAAGTCATTCGTGAGGGAGAAAATACCTGTAACCCTTGTCGCTCAATACTTTTTAGCACCGTGTTATCTCATATTTCAGATAAGGCTGCTATAGGAATTTTAATAATAAATTCAGTACTATTATCCAGGAAAGAGTTACAATACAAATTTCCACTGTGGGTTGATTAGACAATTTACTGAGCGCTCGCCTTTTGCTGCCCAATGCTCATAACTGTAGTAGGCTTCAATCATGTATTCTTAGGCTATGCGCTGTTTACCCCAATCTAAGTAGAATTGTGCGGCTAGTTCGTTGGCAATTGCTTATTATTACAAGTATTTCCTTTAGCTCCAGATATCGCCTTGTGATATAATTCGCCGGCTTCAGTTTTCTGTCGTAAAACGCGACATCTTTCTGATCCTACTAAATCAAACTTATGGTGGTGATTCATCGGTGCATGGTGCGCCCAATGCTGTAACTGAGTTTGCCTTTCTGCTACTCGCTCTAATGTGGTTGGTTCTTCACCTAAAGGTTGACTCAATTGTGCTAGGGCAAGCAAAGAATCGTAGAAATAAAGTACAGCTACGCCAACCGATTCTGGAACAGTAATTAAATAGTTTCTGCACTCAAGGGCATAACTGTTAGCTGGTTCAAATTCCCCAAACAAAAAACCAAGCATGAGCTTATGTAAGTAGAACATATTATATATATATAGTCCATACAGATCATCTCTAGACTGCAGCAGGGGGAGAAATTCCGTCCCTTGGAGAAGTAAATTAGACAAAAGGGTAGTATTCTCTGCGAAAACCAGTAAATTTAACATAGTTTGCCAATAGATTCGGCAATAATTAACTGCTGTGACCTGATTAAGTTACACCAAACTATCGTGGTAAATGTGCGTATCTTGCTCCAAGGTAGCAAGGGGGTGACCGCAACACAACGAATGGAGGCAGAAACTGTTACCGCTATATCCGACAAATGTCAGCTTTCCGACTTCTAATGGAATTGCGTAGCTTTTCCTCAAGAGAGGTAAGGTTTCCTTAGCAATGGTTTTAGCATCTGTCATCAGAGATAGATGAATAAAATCTTCAACTTTCCGGTTGCCAATCAGTTCGCTAGTTTCTTGGATTCACTGTTGAATATCTTCCAGTGTGGGTTTTTCTGGAACTTTTACCCCCAAGTTTTGTAGAAGATCGATGCCAATGACAATGTTTTCAGTGAGTTTATTATGAGAGGTCTCTCCGTCAATTCTAATGCGGTTAATACTGCTTCAAGCAGTAAGTAATATGAGTGTTCTATGACAGTATCACTGAATTTTTCCATCCCCTTAAAGTCACTACACAGGGAAGCTACTTCAGCAGCTAATTCATGGAAGGCGAGACTCATTTCATATTGTCGTTGCCAAGCTTTTTCTCCTAACAAAGACAATCCTACTGCGGCATATTCATGAGCTGCTTGATAGGCAGTTGAATTTTTTTTAGCTTTGCGACAGACGGTGAGGTTAAGTTATGCTAATTTATCTCGTTGTGTTTGTCCACTAATTAAAGCAATGCCGTCATTTAATTGATTAACTATTCAAAAATCCGGTCTTCTATCGCTCCTGGGGAAATCTGTTGCAGCAGCAGTTACCCAATCTTGAGGTGAGTAGTTTGCTTTTGGTGATCAGGAATCAGAGAATAAGCTGCTTGCTGTACTCTGTTATGTAAAAACTCATAAGTAACAGTCTGTTGATTTTCGGAAGTACCTGCTAGAGTTTCTTGACCAACATAAAACTTATAAACATCACCAATTGGTAAAATTGACCCTTCTTGTAATGCCTTCCATAAACAGGCTGCTGTTTCGATTTGAGATTGTTCCGAAACAATAGCCAAAGTTACTAAAGCAAACTGATTCCCAATACAAGCCGCTAACTGCAATACTTTTTGAGTTGATGGTGGTAGTTTTCCCAATTGCAGAAAAACCAGCTACCAGCATCATTTCTGTTGCGCCTTGGCTGACTCTCTCAAATGCTTCTAGTAGTCTGCCAAGGCAATTTTGCTGGGTTAAATGCTCGGATATAAACGCTGCATTTTTTTACCTGCATCCTTGGTTTTAAAACCCTAATAAACACCGGGTTTTTGTTGATTACGCTGTGACTCCGAAATAGCAATTTCAGAAGATAATATTTCTACATTAGGAATACGTCGTTCTAAGCATTGGCGAGATAAAACTGATAATTCAATTTCTACTTGATTCAACCAAGAAGCGTGTTTAGGAGTATAGTGAAACTCTAATTTCCGAATAATGCGGCGTGCTTCTTGTGGAGAGAAAACTTCATATAAAACACTTGGAGTATGAATGTTTAGGTTATCAACAAGTAAAGGTATCACATCAGCTTGGGGGTAATAAACATCTACTAAATCTTTTAATTGTTTAGCAAAATCAGCTTTTGTCCGACGTTGTGTAACTTCAATATGCCTCCACCCGGCTATTGGTTCAAAAAAGGCAAATAAATTTACAATACTATTGCGTTTATACTCACAATCATAACCTTCAGGCTGATGTGGTTCTGGTGGCAAAGGAAGTCTTACTTCTTCTAATAATTGATATGGGCCTTCATCTAGGCAGAGTGTAGGTTTTTTCGGATCATATGGCTCATTGTACAAATCCAAAACATCTTCCATTCTGAACACATATTCTGGGTTAACTTCGGGAATACACCACTATTCTTTTAACCACGGTTTAATTTCATTTTTCTTAGAGTTTGGCTATTGTTTCGTCTGAGATTCAATCTATGATACCAACCTTCACTAAATGCTCCGCTAATAATTGCATTGTCCAACGCACTCTTCCTTCTAGCGGAGTATAACAAGCAGTCGCAATCAAAAATGCTTCTTGTTCTTCATCTAATTTTTTGGGTTTTGGTGGATTTTCCCCATCCTTTAAAGCAAACTCTAATCCACCAATCACAAAGTTTTCTCTTGTCCTTTCCACCGTGGCAACATGAACTCGAACTGCGGCAGCGCCGTGTCCGTTTCTCCCTCAGATGCCATTTAAAGAATGTTTGCACGGGTTATACTTCTTGCTTTGTGCTTTCCTTTTTTGAGGATTGCTTGCAGTTGTAAAACTTCCTCTTCGCCTAAATATACAACATACTTTTTTGCCATGATCAACCCCTTTTTTGACTAGTTTATCAATTATAGGGGCTTACCCAGCATCATTGCCTTGGTGGACTACTAGTAGGGTTGAGACCTAGATTTCTCTGCCATAGAGTTCACCAGGGATAATGAGGCGATCACACACATCCCTACTCGCGATTTTAAACCTCTCAATTCTCCCGGTTTCTCTTAGCTGTTGTAAACAATTTTCTAAGTCAGACTTTAATTCTGAAGCACTCTGATACCTGTCTTCAGCATTCTTCGCCATTAATTTACTGATGATTTCTGCGATAACCGAGGGAATTTCTGAATTAATTTCGTGTATTAATGGTCCTGTTTTAGCAATATGAGAATGCACCAACTCCATTGCCTCGTTTACATTAGTGACAAGTTAAGGCTGAAAGTCTTTTTTCAAAAGGCTTTTGGAGAAATATGAAAAAAAATCGGTCAGTTCCACTTTGAAGATCAGGAAAAGGAGCAACAATTAACTTAACATTTGGTTTTCGCTTCTGTTTGATAATACCTAAATCTCGATTTTGAGGGTCAGCAAAATATTTAACAGGATCTGTTGCGTTACCTTTTTGATGAGCCATAGTAGAATGATAAAGACCACGATAAATCATTTATAATGAAATCTCATCAAAAGGCAGAGAAAGTTCATCTGCTACGGCATCACCTAAATCTACTAAAACACCATAAAATAACCACGTTACCCAAATTTGTAATTTAATTCCATTGATTGAACCTGTTCATCAATAACTTAAACCCAAGAGTTTTTTGACCGTATTAAAAGCATCTGAAGTTCGCCTTGACTAAGTTTTGTGGGATTACACCACAGAAAACCATCTCTGGCTAACACTCTTGTCAGTTCTCTGACTCCTGCTATATCTCGCCACAGTAAGGTCAACACCGCAGCCATGATCAATGGTAAATTCAGTATCCGTTGTCTGAGTCCTAGTTTTCAGTAGTAATTTTCTTGATTTGTAATGGCTGGTGCCAGTAATATTTCCAATTGGTGGGCTATTACTTCATCTTCCACCATTGGTCTCTGTTTCCTTTTGCCGTGGTCTCGATTGGTTTTTTGACTGCCTGTCATGGCTTGTTTCAATCCCTCAATTACTTGTCTACACTGAGTTTGTCACGATTTCTAACCTATCCAAATACCACCCTTGACAATTTCTTCTTTTCCTTAACTTGTCACTAATGGCTCGTTTACTACAAAAGGTAACTCTCCAGCTAGTAATTCATAGAATGTCACACCTAGTGAGTAGAAGTCTGTGCGATAGTCTATCCCGCGATTCATTCTCCCTGTTTGTTCTGGTGATATATAAGCTAATGTCCCTTCTAAAACATTGGGATTAACTAGGGTTTGGGTTTCCCTCGGTAATAAAGATGCGATACTAAAGTCAATTAATTTGACTTGTTTAGTTACGGGATTAATTAATATATTGCTGGGTTTAATATCTTTATGAATAATGCGTTCCCGGTACAATATATCTAGGGTATTGGAGAGGGCAATCGCTATTTCTAAAAACTCCTGTAGAGACTTTTGTTTGACCTTCCCTACCCATTCATTGAGAGAAGTCCCCCCAAAGTCTTCCATCACCAACACATAACCATTTCGGTATGGTTCTAGGGTGTAAATTTGGACAATTAAAGGCGAGTTGAGATTTTTAATAGTTGTGTATTGGTTCCGGAATGAGAAGAGTTCACTGAAACTCCGATAAGGGTTTTCAATACTTTTATGAGTACAGGTAATGAGTCAATCTCTCGGTATACTCGATAAACGACCGTTCTGGAACTATTGTAGATTTCTTCAGTGACGTAATATCCATCAATATTTACAAAAGTCTCTACCATACCTCTAAATCCTCAACTCAAAATGTCTGTATTTAGTAAGCTGTTACGCAGCTAAATTTAATATTTAGCAGCCTAGCATCATGTTAGTAAGGCTTTTGGGCAAAAAAAGTAAATGCGAAACAGGTTATTCCCATTAACAGAAAATCTTTCACTTATTTTTACCTGATTATGCCAGGAGAATAATTTTGGCTTGTATTGCTATTTGCTATGTTAGATTATGTTGGTTAAGTGGGTTGCTGTTAAAAATTATCGTTATGACAGGCAAAAGGCAAGAGCTGAACCAGCGCGGTCTTGGGAAGCCACTGCGGTGGACGGGTTTCTCGGCATAAAGCAAGTGGCGTAGTTTCCCCCATATAGGGGCTTCGCCTTCCCCCAGGGTGCGACTAGAGAACCCGAAGGGCACTGATGCAACAGGGAAGAGGGTTTTGGTCATTTTACTTTTTGTTACATACTTCTATTTTTTCCCGCTGACTTACTTAGGTAAGTATTACAGTTTCTTAAGATACTTCTGTTTTTGTGCCTTCCTACTTAGATACAGAATAAACAATTAAAAATCGGTAAATGAAAGTAACTTTTTCTATCTTTGCTTTAATTAGCGTCGTATTAACATCCGTCACTTATAACAGTCGCGTTCAGGCAAAAGTGACTCCCGACAGCAAACTCAAAACTACTGTGACTGGCAGTAATAATTATACCATCACCAATGGTAACCGTGTCGGCAATAATTTATTCCATAGCTTTAGTGAATTCTCTATTCCTACTAACGGATCTGCATTCTTCGATAATGCTAACGATATCCAGAATATTTTTAGCCGCGTGACTGGCGGCAATCTTTCCAATATTGATGGCTTGATTCAAGCCAATGGTAGTGCCAATTTATTCTTACTCAACCCATCTGGGATTATTTTTGGTGCAAATGCCCGCTTAGATATTGGTGGTTCATTTGTAGGAACAACTGGCAATAGTATTAAGTTTGCTGATGGCACAGAATTTAGCGCAGTCAATGCGAGTAGTTCGCCATTGTTAACCATGAGCGTACCGATAGGCTTGCAAATGGGTCAAGATTCGGGAGCCATCACAGTCCAAGGGTTAGGGCATCGCATTATACCACCATTCTCTGTAGCACAGGAATTGGATCTCAGCAATAATCCCACTGGGTTACAAGTCAAGGCAGGTAATACCCTGGCACTCATTGGTAGTGGGCTAAATTTCGCGGGGGGCATTGTGGCAGCAGACGGAGGTGGACATATAGAAATAGGGAGTATCAATCATGGGCTAGTCAGACTCAATTCTACAGTGACAGGATGGAAGGGAGATTACTCACAAGTAGAACAGTTTAATGATATCCATCTAGCCCAACAATCTCTACTAGATGCTAGTGGCAGCAATGGTTCAATTCAACTACAGGGGCAAAATATCAACTTAACTGAAGGTTCTACTGTAGTAATACAAAACTTGGGGACACAATCGCAAGGAATTACTGTCCACGCCACAGGTTCTTTGAATTTGACAGGCTATACTCCCGACCAAAAACAGGGCAGTATAATCGCAATCGAAAACTTGGGAACAAGTTCATCAGGAGATATTGTAGTTTCCGCCAATCAACTTTTCGTACAAGATGGTGGACAGATTCAGACTTTCACTCCTACCGCAGCAGCCAGCGGGAATATTTCAATTGATGTTGAAGACTTGATTTACCTGAATGGTTTTATCCCTACTAACCCGACTGTGAACACCAAGATCATAACAATCACGGATGGCTCTGGTAAAGCTGGTGATATTACCATTTCATCGGGCAGCTTAAAAGTTTTCAATGGGGCTAGTCTCATTTCTGTGACAATGGGTTATGGGGAGGGCGGAGCGATGCAGATCAATGCCAAAGACCTCATCGAGATTGTCGGTAACAATCCCATTATCTTAGTACCTAGTGCAATCTCTTCGGCAACGATTGGTACCGGCAATGCAAATAGCATATTGGTTAACACATCCAGATTAATCCTTAGAGATGGGGGAGTTCTGGGTTCTAACACTCTGAGTCAGGGTAGAGCGGGAAATGTAACAGTTAATGCTTCAGATTTCCTAGAGGTTAGTGGTAAAGCACCTGGATCAATTAGATCGAGTAACATTATGTCCTCATCTGAGATTCTCGATCAAGTTGTTCAAGAGACTTATGGACTACCGTCAATTCCCACTGGTGATGCCGGTTTTCTGACGATTAATACCCCATCATTACGCATTAGTGATAGTGCATTCGTGAGTGTTAAGAATGATGGACCTGGCAGAGCTGGAGATTTACAAATTAACGCTAATTTGCTTTTTCTATACAAAGAAGGTAGTATCAGTGCATCTACTGCTTCAGGAAATGGAGGTGATATTCAGTTAAACTTACAAGATTATCTGTTGATGTATCAAGATAGTGTTATTTCCGCTACTGCTCAGGGTAATGGAAATGGCGGTAATTTGTCAATTAACTCACCAGTAATTGTTGGTTTAGAAAACAGTGACATCATCGCCAATGCAGTTCAAGGTCGTGGTGGCAATATTAATATCAGCACTCAAAACATAATCGGTCTAGAGTTTCGCGATATCCTCACTCCCCGCACAGTCCCAACAAATGATATTACTGCTAGTTCCCAGTTTAATGTTAATGGCACAGTGCAAATTAATAACATCAGTATTGTCCCCAGTTCTGGTTTAGTCGAACTACCTGCAAATATTACTGACCCATCACAGCAAATAGCTATAGGATGTGCAGATACTAGTGGCAGTAGTTTTGTCGCGACAGGACGAGGTGGAATACCCCAAAATCCCACTCAGGAAGTGAGGAGCGATAAACCTTGGTCTGATGTTCGCGATCTCTCTTCATATCGCACAACAGCACAAGTGCAAGCACAAGTACTTCAATCCCGAGCGAATTTTATACAAGCTACTTCCTGGCATCGTAATTCCCAAGGGAAAATTGAGTTAGTTGTAGATAAATCTTCTATGAGTATGCAACCGTCATTAACCTGTGTTGCTGTTCCTAAAAGTTAATTTTTTCCCAAAAGTTAATTTTTTTCCAACGCAAGAGCCAATATCCGCAAGAACTAAATAATTGTATTGCAAAAAATTGTGTAGTATGGTAAGGTATCGCGCATTTAAATTTGATATACTGCAAACGGGTGAAACTTGGACTTATATGATACTGATAGCGCAGCGTGGCGGAAGCCATGGGTAACGTAGTGCATCATATCCCTTCGGGACACTGGGTGAACGCGGAGCATGCCGTAGGCTCTAGTATCTCGGAGAGTCTTCACTATCTCTTTCAGAGACGCTCCTCGAACGTTCAGAATGATACTCTTAAACCTTTCTTAGTATAATTTGGAGGGTAAAATCCTCCTACAGTCTAGTTCAGGGGTTAAAAAACTATATGCGTGACAGCTTAGAAGTAGAAAACAGAGCAATTGCTTTTTTAAACTGCTAAAATGCCTCTTAAATTACAATATCTCACAGGTGGTTATACTGTTTCGCCAATTATCCAAGATAATAATCTTTCTTTACAAATTCGAGAATGGTTAAGTTTAGTTGGTGCTAATAGTTCTGGTACATCTACTTTACTGAAATTAATTAGTCGAATTCTCTCTCCTCAACAAGGAGGAATTTCAGTAGATGGGAAAGGAATTCACTCACAACCTCCTAATTTAGTAGCTCAAAAATTAGCACTTTTACCACAACACCAACCAATTCCTGCTGGTTTAACTGTGCGTCAATTAGTAAGTTTAGGCAGGACACCACATCAACCTTGGTGGTAATGGGAGTTAACTGATAATGAATGATAGGCAGAAAATTGAAGCAGTAATTAAAAAAACGAAAATACAAAATCTTGGCGCTCGCTTAGTTGAAGAACTTTCTGGTGGTGAATGACAAAGAGCCTTTTTAGCCTTAGCCTTAGCACAAGAACCAAAGGTATTATTATTTAGATGAGCCTACAACTTACTTAGATATCAATTATCAACTACAACTATTAGAATTACTCAACAATCTCAATCAACAATAACAATTAACCATCGTCACGGTTTTACATGAATTAAACTGAGCAGCCCGCTATAGTTCACGGATTGCTTTATTAAAAGAAGGTGATCTTTGGGAAGTAGACACACCAGAAACTGTGTTGACACCAAATAATATTGCTCAAGTTTTTGGTGTAGAATCGGTGATTATTCATACGCCTGTAGGATGACGAGTTTGTGTAATCTCTCCTGTGTAAAAGGGTATTGGGCATTGGGCATTGGATTTTCCCCCTTACACCCCTACACCCTTCTTAATTTCCCATAACCTATCAACTGTTACAAATTCATAGCCTTGTTGCAACAGTTGTGGAATTAGAATTTCGATAATTTCTGCTACATCTTGTCCACGACAAACACCATCATGTAAGGAAATCTGTGATCTACCTATTATTTGAGTAAGGACGCGCTGAAAGACCACAGACACACTAGAACGTAGCCGATCTTCTGAGACCATACTCCATATTACAGGCTTGTAATTCCACTGATTAAATAATTTTAAAGTCCTAGGTGTAAAAAAACCGTTAGGGGGACGGATATCTCGCACTTGTTAAGGTTGCAAGTCACAAGCAAGCATTGTAGATAGCAACTTGGGTTCTTTCTAACCTCAGCTTTAGCTCAGTAGGGGAGAGAGTGGGAAAAGAGAGATGTTCGTAACCATGTAAACCTATCCAATATCCTCTATTTTTAACCTCTTTAGCAATGTGGGGTGAACGGTTGACACAAGTGCCCAACTAAAAAAAACTTGCTTTAATATTGTAACTGTCTAAAATTGTCAATACTTGGAGTGTATATTGGTGATGCAGTCCATCATCAAAGGTGAGACCGATCACTTTACTATTAAGATCCCCATGCCAAACACAGTTGGGAAGACTCGGTTGAAGAATTCGGTAAACAATCGGGAATAGAGGGGCAAAATGCACCTTAAATCTCAGCTTAAGTGTGTTTGAAATGATAAATCAACCCCCATTTGACTTAACACTCTCCTGAGCTTTTTGTGATTGCATATGCAATTCGAACCGCACCATTACTGAAGAGGTCCTATGGCAATCTACCATTACTCAGTTCTTCTTATAAAAGATTCGCCAGGAGAACGGTCACTATACTGTTGCTCCTTCAGTGAGGATAGATTGATTTGCAACCTATGATATTTTTGAGGGCAAATCAGGATCAGAAGCTTTAAGCTATCTAACTTCAAGTAGTCTAGACTTAACACTTCTAGATTATCAACTGCCAGATATGGACGTATTGGAATTTCTGTACCAATTAGATTAGAGAGGTCCAAAAATTTACAAATAACTCTGTATCTGGCTTTCCATAGTGTTAAGATTAGGAAAGAGCCAAGGAAAGAATCAGGGTTGGGAATAGTTACGCATAGTTCCTATCCATGAAGATGTTGATGACTAATTCATAACTGACCTCATATCCATAACACTTATGAAATGGGCAACAATAATGAACCAATTCCTAATGTGACTAAACCACAAATAGTTAGTAAGAATTACTTGTGAGTAAATTGGGGAAGTCAGGGGAAATCCTTGTTTAGGTACCCAGAATATCTTTACAAGTCTAATGACCTGTTTAATAAAAATACCCTTGGTGGAAAAATCTTTGTTTCCTACCTTTTGTTCTGATTGTCCATGGGATGATTGCTATCATATTATCATATTTTCCTACCTGTTCAAGGACACTAGGAGGGAAAACATCTCGTAATATCTCTACCCAGTAATGAAATGTGTCCTTTGCTTCCGTTTTGATATACCGAAATGTAAACCTAAAACCTCAAATTTTGGCATTTTCGTCCAATAGAACAAGGATAGACATCCCTGTTCTTTCATCTCTAGTCTCCGTTTCCCCCTCCTCCTTTCTAACCTCCTCCTGTTTGATTTATACGTGTCTTTTTACTTTCTATGTCACCTTGAAGTTTTTTATGCTACATTCATTCCAGGTTGGGCTCACAAGTCTTGAAACTGATGGTTAGTTATTCCCAGTATTTGTTCTCTACGATGTGGATATTCTTGAATATAGTTAATTTAGTGGATTTTTCCTTTTGCTACACCCTCAGAATTCCCTTCTACCATTTCTTCGACACCAAGTTAATTTTCCTGACAGGTCTATTATAGAAATAATAGTATTATCAGTTAATATAATTGGATTTTTGCCGAAGTTACTTTTATAAAGTTTACAAGACAGTTTATTAATATCATTTGCCCATACCGTTCTCATATTGGCATTTTCTAAACCTAGACGAAAACCACCAAGACCAGCAAATAACTCTATAGCTGTGAAGTGTTCTGTTGTTATATATACAGTAGCAAGAATTATTGCTACTGTTTTAACTAGTTTACTATATATTTTTTATACTTATCGTAAGGATTCAGGTCATGTCAAAATCTCTATAGTCTTTTCCTAATAAGGGTTTCTGGGGATTAGCAACAGGACCCTCAATATTAATTTCATAATGCCTATATTTCCGTTTCTTATTGGGACTAAAGGTATGTTAATAAACCAAACTCGACTTTGACCCAGGCTCTGTGACTGGACTTTAAACACCTGAATAAATCCTTACCATCTATCCTAAGTATTATCCTGGTAAGGTTTGGGCAATATCCATATTAACTGATAATTAATATTGTTTTTTCATATCTGCCATGGTTCAGATACCCAAATTATTTAAGAAGTTGGAGATTTTCTGATTTACCAAGATGGCTATAAAATATAAACATACTCATCTCCCTATTTTCCAAATATCCATACATTTTTGTAATATGATTAAATCGAGGTTATACGAATAATCAATTTATCAATGCAACGTCATTCTAGAATAAAACGCTGTTTAAAACTTTTAACGTTTACTGCTCTAATGATTTTGCTGTTTTTTACTATAGTTGGGAGCAATAATATCAACTACCATCCACGACTACAAAATACTGCCATAATAAATAACATCAACACAAGACTATGGAAAACTACACCATTTATTCCCAATCAAGAATTAGATGGACAACAGCGTTTTTTAACTACTATTACCAATCAAATCGTAAACCTGCCCCAGCCTAATACTTATGAATATACCTTATTACATGCCTATAGTGGAGTATTTATCAATTAACAACTAGAAGTTAAATTACCACCGAAAGTTATTTTAGAAAACGAACAAGAAAAACAAAAGTTCCAGGGAACTATGGCAGTTACTTTAGTTTAAGGCAGTAGTGAATGTTACCTAGAAAAAGTTTCTGCAGATGCGTTTAATAAAGCTAGAAGTATAGTCAATATTCCTCTGAAATCAGGATATTCTGGGGACTTTACTCGCAGTTACACTACTAATTTAAGATTTTGGCGAAAATACGCTAATAATCGGACCTTAGAAGAAATACAACCAGGAAAAGAAAGAAAATTTCTCGGTACAGTTACACCCCCTGGAACTTTACAACATCTCTAGGGATTACCACTTAATTTAACAGTGTCTAGCGCCGCACAGAGACAAGCATTAAACAAAAATGGTTGGTTTCGAAGTTTTGAAAATGATGTTCCTCACTGGACTTATCTTGGTTGGGATGAAGAGAGTTTACCAAAATTTGGTTTACAGGATAAAATTGTGAGGGGTGTTACCTATTGGTTGTCACCAATTTAAGTGATTTAATAGTGACAATACAACTGATAAGGCACGGCGTAAATAGAGCAACTATTTAAAATAAACGAAAGGCCTACTCCATAAAAGTATTGACTTTTTATTTTTGACTTTCCCCTTGCGGTACTAGCAGCATTATTTCACTTCTATATAGTAAAACTCCGCATTTTTAGTAAGTCCATCAAGTCCTTCTAGATGGTCCTTAATTACATATTTGATCTTGTCTAATGCTTCTTGTTCAGAATCACCTACAGTCCAGCATCCAGGTAATGCAGGACACCAAATAGCGTAGACTTGATCTATTTTATTCAACTTGACTTGATATCGCATATCCCAATTATCGCTAATATAGCTGTCAGCAATCAATAGTCAGCCGTCAGATTTCCTAAAACATTTGTATAATCAGGATTCAGAATTGTACACATACTCTGATTCCTGTAAGGATTTAGTATTGCTAAATCCCTACTGACTTTTGACTCCTTACATATTCTTTATAATTCTATATTATTAATTAAGACTAAAAGGAATTATTTGATACTGTACTAGCTCACACTGTTGCTAAACCTGGGCAGAAAATGAAAAATTAATTTATTATGTATCCTGGTATGATACAGACTTACAAATACAAAATTTAAGGTAATTATTTTCTAATTTGTAGTAATAAATTTAAAATCATGATTGGTTCGGAATTAGTATGGTTCTCTTCAGGGATATGCTATCACGACTTACAGAAGTGGCATAGTTGATAGTAATCATTACAATGAAATAATCACACCCCCGAAATTTGGAGTCCTCACAGTGGGTTTATTTGATGATTTAAGCCGGTTTTTAGAAGATCGTTTAGAAGAATTCTTGCGGAATAACCCTGAGTTGGAGTTAGAAATGCTGCTAGAACAGCTGCGGGAGCAAGAAGAGGATACACTAAAACTAATTGCAGATTTACAATTAAAGCAAAAGCGATCACAAGACAAAATTCTTTCTACAGCGCAAGAAATACAAGGTTGGCACATCCGTATTCAAAAAGCCAAGGCTGCACGTAGAGAGGATTTAGCCGCACCAGCACAGGCAAGAGAAGACTTACTCCTGCGGGAAGGAAACCAACAATGGGGACAAATGCAAGGTTTAAAAGAACGCATTACCCAATGCCAAGAACTTCTACGCAAAATTCAACAGCGTCGTCAAGAAGTCCAAGCTAAAGCAGCAGAAGCACAAACAGCACGGGCTAAAGCTCAAACCCAGCAGCTTTTAGAAACTAATACCTGGCAAAGTCCACCTAGTAGTCATTCTAGCAAATTGGACGACTTAGAAGAACAGTTTCGTCGTTGGGAAACTCAAGACGAATTAGAAAAAATGAAACAGAATTTGGGAAAACAATTTAACTGATATGGCAATCTTATTTGATTTGTGAAAACTAAGGAATATAGCTTATACTAAGCTACGCTATTATATCCCTTACTTCTTCAAGAAGTCGGGGATTTTGTTGTTGAAATTTGCGTACCTTTAGAATTTAGCCCTCACATGAAAATAAGTCAACTATGGAAATGATATGTAACTTATTCCTGAAATTTGTATTTATTGATAAATTTGATTTAGTCGGATTCTTATATCTTTTTTAACTCTTCCCTTTCACAGATATTGGCTATTATTGCTTGAGGATTCCCCAGAGGTTTCAAATCATAACTGAGGAATGAAAAGTAGTATATTATTAGACATTCTTGCTACCCTGCAACCATTATTTTTATGTTATATTCCCGCCGCTATTTTGGGTATATTTATCGGCTATACCATTGGTGTCAATGCTATAGCTTATCAGCTATTTAGCCGATTATTACAAATACGAAATAGCATTACTTCCATAGCATTTTCACCCATTGCTTTAATTCTACTTAAAGAAAACGACATCGCAGCTATTTTTGTCGTTCTTATTCGTATTCTCTCGTCAGTTATTGTGGAAACAGCCACAGGGATTCAAAAGTTTTGCAAACAAGATAATAACGTTTGCGTAGGTATCCATTATATATTTAAAGCCCTGAAGATTGGACTGTGGACAGCTTGGTTTAAACTCATTGCCACAGAAATGCTTGCAGGTTCAAAAGGACTAGGTTTTCTGATTTGAAGTGGGTATCAAGCTGGTAATTATAAATATATAATAAATGCCCTAATCTACATAGCTATTATCGGTGTTCTCCTAGCTCAGATGCTAGCTTCGATAGGAAATATTCTCTCCGAAATAGTTAAACATAAAGGTAAATCTTCTAAAAATTAATTACTAATGAATGAAAGAAAAACCTTTTCAAGAAAAGCTTTTTAGTTTAAGCCTCCAGCTCTTTAACTATCTACTCCTGCGAATAGCACCTTGCTACCTGAGAGTTTGTTGTGCAGAACTTCCCGCTCAAGAAGCTATTGCCACTAATTCAGTCTCAACATTTGTACCAGAACTAAGGGCATCACTAGGAATTTCTAGCTTACCTAAAGCCAAGATAAAACGATTTTAATCACGATTTACCAATGTAGCGGGTATTTTTCCTTCATAAAAATTTTGATAATCGAAAGCACCTGAGAAGTTAACCTTTGCCCGGTTTTTTACCTTAAATTGAGTATTGATTAAATCACATTTTGCTGCTAAATCAACTACCTTTAAATTTAGGTCTTCTCCCGCACTAGAAAATTCCGAGACTGCTAAGGGTGTCACCTCTTGTTTAGGAATTGCATAATTAACAGTAAATTCTGTTAATTTATCCTGAGTCTTGGCACTACCATCAACTCATATATCTTCAGGAAAAGCAATTTATACTTGTTGGTTATCATTTAAATTGAGTGTGACAGTTTGATTAGTAAAATTACCAATTAGGTTGTTTTTCCTGCTAAATTAATTTAAGAGTCCATTCTAAACGCCATTCAAATTCTCGATATTCATCTGCAATCACAGAATCGGCAGCTAATAGAGAAACTGCACCTTGAAGGAATTGCCATTTATTGTTGGAAAGGTTGAACTGTTGAGTATCTAGTTAAGAAATGGCTACTTTCTGAGTTGGTTTATCCTTTACTAAAGGTTCTTTACTATTAATGATACTTAAAGTTCCTAAGCTGCTACGTTTACCATCCCGTCCATCACTCCCATCACTTCTATTTCTACCGTCGTAACACCGATAAACTTTGTTAGTACATTTATGATCAGGAGTGCCGGGAGTCCCTTTACAGCTTTTTACCTCCCACTTTCTAGGAGGACAGTTACAGGCAGCCTTTTGTTCCCTGACCAACACGGCCTCCACATCCACCTTCTCCCCCTGTAGCACAGATGAAAATTTTCGTTAAATCTGCGAAATTGGTGTAATAAACGCTGAGAGAATCGGCCTTTCCCCCATCTCTACCTTTACCACCGACACCACCATTACCACCATCCGGGGGGTTAATATCTCTGTTGACGTTTTCACTGTAGTCTTTACCATATCTGGAACTAGAAGCGTTTTCTCCAGCTTCCCCATCTTCACCATTTCTACCTGAGAGGTCAAGACTTAGCGGTGAACCTTCAGCAGAAAGAGTTTGGTTCTGTCCACTGCGTCCATCTTTTCCAGCACGGCCATCACTTCCTCTCTCCCCATATTGGTTGTCATATCTTCCATCCCTATCTCTGTCGTAGTGTTCAGCTATTTTCAAGTCTCCTTTACCAGTGTTTTCTGCACAAACATCAACAGCAGATGCAGGTAAAAAACTAACACTATTTAATAGGCAAAAACCTAACAGGAGTGGTAGTTTACTCCTAAAACCTTTAAACATAGATATTCTACCTGTTATATAAGTCCTACCAAAATCGAAAATCTCAAATGCTACTCCCTTCCCACTAAAAGAATAAGGTCATAGTAATAGTTTAGAGGAGAGGGATAATGCTTGTGCGTAAGGTGGAATCCCACACCCCTAATTTCATAACCCCTAATTTCATACTGGGAAGGGAGTATAATCTTTTCTGAATTTTTAATTTCCCAAAGGCGTTGACGCTGTTTTTCTAGGATTTGATCCCTAAATCTGCTGAAAATAACAAAAAATTGGCTCTGTTGTGTACAGAACCACTAATAAATATTTTTACACAATCAAGTTCACTATCAAGTTAAATTACCGAGCTTGACCGTGAGCAGAAATCGCATCAATGGGTTTTATGAGGTATAGGTTTAATAATTGCCAACCATGAGAAATGTAAATTGGCAGTTTTTGGAGGAATTGCAGGAATTTGGGGGTATTAGACTTGGAAATTGCTGTCAATTTTTCGTTATTTTTGACACAAACATCCAAACGCTGATAAAACTCTGGATTATCAACATCTAACATGAGTGGGAAGACTCGACCTGCGGTTTCATTGGTCTTCTTAATTACATGAATGTCGTACTCTCGCGCATCCAAACCCAAGGAAGCATAAAAATCTTTCCGTTGAATGTCATTGAGATACATTGTTGCAAATACTGACAACAGGAAGAACCGAGTCCATAATTTAGCCTTCCAATCACTGAGCATTTGTGGCTGCGCTCTCATGACGGCATCAAAGAAGTCACCATGGCGGTTTTCATCCTGACACCAATTTTCAAAGAAGCGGAAAATTGGATAAATCTGGTCTTCAGGATGGGATTCTAAATGACGATAAATGGTGATATAGCGCCAATAACCAATCTTCTCAGAAAGATAGGTAGCGTAGAAGATGAATTTCGGCTTAAAGAAGGTATAACTGCGGCTCTTGGTCAAAAAACCTAAATCTAGGGACAGATTAAAGTCTGTCATGGCTTTGTTCAAAAACCCAGCATGACGGGCTTCGTCCCGTGACATCAGGTTGAAGCATTCTGCTAATAAAGGGCTTTTCTCTTTTAAGCGGCGGCCAAGTTCTTTATAAAGCAAAAATCCGGAAAACTCCGCAGTACAGGAACGTTCCAAAAATTCAACGAACAACTGCCGAGTTTCCCCATCAATATGATCCCAGGATTGTTCAAATTCGGCATCCCGAATAAAGTGATGGCGGTTGTAGTCAACTCGAAATTCTTCGAGGATAGCTTGTAACTCGTTTTGGTTGACGGAGATATCCATCTGCGCCATTTTATCAAAGTCTGTTGTGTAAAAACGTGGTGTTAAAAGGGTTTCTCTAGAAGGGACTTTAACGCCTGGACGCATTTCCTCAAAGTCTGGTTTTTTTAGGGAATCTACCATGTCTTGATTGCTCTTTTATTTTTCTTAATTTTGAGTACACCAAATAGTTAAAGCTTATGCTCTCACAAGGTGTAGCTAAGGACAATAATTTCATTTGTATGAAATACAGTGTAGCAAGGTCTAGGTGCGAAAAAGGCAAATAAAAAGTTAAGAGTTGCAACAAATCTTTAGTTGTTACCCAGGTTGTGACGGAATCATGAGTTGAGAATGGCTATGTGAGAAGAGATAACGACACCGTTACAGGAATCGTTATCTATTATTTTCATGAATTGAAGCAACAAAAAGCACTTATAGACTACCAATAACCACTGACCAATAATTAATTTCTACCTAGCCACTTTTGACCGTTTAAACGGTAAACTAGGCGAGATACCAACAAATCAAGGGTAGTTTTGCGTTCATCTATTAAGAAAGATTCAAGGGTGCTGGGTTTTTTGCCTTCGTTACAAGAAAATCCCTTTTTCCCTTGAATATCTGCTTCGGGGAAATAGACGTTAAATTGGCGTTGTCCATTTTGCCAAGAGCCGATAATTTGCCAACATTCTTCGGCTGAGTTAAATCCAACAATGGGATAGGTCTGCTTGGCAAAAGTCAATTGTACATCTGGTACTCCTTCCTGTGCGATCACCTTTTGCAAAGCTGGTAAGTATTCTTGCTGGATAAACTCTTCAAATGGTTTATCTTCCACCGCAGGAGGTTTTCCTTTTTTAGCTGCAGGTTTAGCAACAGGGGATTTTTCTTCAGCAGGTACAGCAGCATTCGGGTTAACTGCTGTGTTTGCTGTTTTGGGATCTGGTATGTTAGCTGTCGGAAGGCCTGATGCTACTGGTACATCACGACTGGGAGGCACTTCTCCCGCTTGATTTTGATTGGTTTCTTCTGCCATTTCTCAGGTCAATCCTTTATCTAGCTTTTCGAGCGAGTTGCTTACCTTGCGATAGTCATTCACTTTCATTTTGACATAGTGCTAACTTTCTTCAGATCGCTGTTTGAGAATTTCAACTAATTTTGAACTACAAACTCAAAAAACAATCTGGAATGGTAAGCAATACAGACACCACCCAGATAATCAGCATTCAAACGTTGGCTAATACTACTTAAATATATCAACCACCAGCAACAGCCGGAACTATACTCACTTCATCACCATCTTTAAGGGGCGTTTCTGTATGTTGTAAAAAGCGAATGTCTTCACTGTTGACATACAAGTTTAAAAAGCGTCTTGGTTTTCCTGCTTCATCACACAAACGTGACTTGATACCAGGACAAGCTTCCTCTAAGGAGTCGAATAATTCGGAAATGTTACTACCACTGCACTCTAGAGAAGCTTGGTTATTTGTAAATTTTTGTAGAGCAGTAGGAACTAAAACAGTTACGGCCATAGTTAATTATCAGTTATCAGTTATCAGTTATCAGTTATCAGTTATCAGTTATCAGTTATCAGTGGTCATTGATTCAGTTATTAATTTGCTAACAAATAATGACCACTGAATAAGGACTAAACAAGAACTTGTTGCCATTCTAGGCGATCCAGTGTGCGGGATCTTTCTAGCGCCCGTTCAAAACTATCAAGTTTGGCATCAATAGTCAAAGGTTCTCCAACATAACCTTGAATTGCTTCTTGGGTTTTTAAACCGTTACCAGTGATGTAAACCACTGTAGTTTCATCTGGATCTATTTTGCCAGCTTCTACTAATTTTTTCAGGACGGCAACAGTTGTACCACCTGCGGTTTCTGTGAAGATACCTTCAGTTTCTGCTAGTAGTTTGATACCGTTAATAATTTCTGCATCATTGACAGATTCAATGTTACCGCCTGTTTTTTGAGCGATTTCTACAGCATAAACTCCATCTGCTGGGTTGCCAATGGCGATAGATTTAGCGATGGTATTCGGTTTAACGGGTTGAATAAAGTCTCTTTTTTCTTTAAAAGCTGTGGCTATGGGGGAACATCCTTCCGCTTGTGCGCCGCTGAAACGAACATTCTTACCTTCTAGCAAACCAACTTCTGTAAATTCTTTGAAACCTTTATAAATTTTGGTGAAGAGAGAACCAGAAGCGAGTGGTGCAACTATATGGTCAGGTAGTTCCCACCCTAGTTGTTCTGCAACTTCAAAGCCTAGTGTTTTGGAACCTTCGGAGTAATAAGGACGTAAATTAATATTGACAAAACCCCAGCCGTGTGTATTAGCAACTTCTGAGCAGAGACGGTTAACTTGATCGTAATTTCCTTTTACAGCCATGAGAGTAGGGCTGTAAATTAAGCTACCCAATACTTTACCAGCTTCTAAGTCAGCAGGAATAAAAACACAACAATCTAAACCAGCATGGGCTGCGATCGCAGCGGTTGAATTTGCCAAGTTGCCAGTACTTGCACAGGAAACAGTCGTAAATCCTAATTCTCTAGCTCTACTTAGTGCAACTGTTACCACCCGATCCTTAAAGCTCAGGGTAGGCATGTTGACGGCATCATTTTTAATATAAAGTTTATTTAAACCCAGGCGACGGGCAAGACGCTGGGAACGTACCAGGGGAGTCATACCCGTTCCCACATCTATGTAATTATCGGTAGTAATGGGTAAAAAGTGACGATAACGCCAAATAGAGTTGGGACCAGTTTCAATACTTTTTCGACTTACAGACTGACGCAAAACATCATAGTCATACTTTACTTCCAATGGACCAAAGCATAACTCACAAACATGACTAGCTTGGAGTTCATATTCTGCTCCACATTCTTTACACTTCAGTGCTTTCAATATGGAAGTGTTGGCTTGGTTTAAGTTTGCGATCGCCTGAGTCATAAACTAGCTGTCCCCGTATTTCCATCAACTTTGGAATGATAGTAACACGAGCAAAAATGCACGTCAAACATACCCGATAAAAATAGTCGGGTATGGATTGGGGAAGATGTGGAGAAGAACAACTCATAACTGATAACTGATTCAACCACCGCTAACGGGTGGAATGAGTACTACTTCATCACCATCTTTAAGAGGGGTGTGTGATTCGACAAAGATAAGATTGATACCAAAACTGGTAACTTCAGGCCATTTTGCTAGTTGTGGGTGTTCAGAGATGAAGCGATCACATACCGCTTTTACTGGTGTACGATGAGGAAATTACAGCACTAATTCGCTCAGACTATACGCTTCCTGATAAGCAGCAAACAATTTAATAGTGACAGTAATTGCAGATTGAGACATAAAATTCTTATTACACCCTTACTTATCTAAGATTCTTAGAAGAAGTCAAATGCAAGCTGAATTCAACTTTTTCCACCACTGGTATCCTCTCTCACCAGTTGAGGACCTTGATTCACCGCGACCTGTTCCCGTAACTTTATTAGGAATTCGATTAGTTATATGGAAGCCTAGAGATGCAGACAATTACCGTGTATTTTTAGATCAGTGTCCTCACCGTCTTGCACCCTTGAGTGAAGGAAGAGTAGACGATAAAACTGGGAATCTCATGTGTAGTTATCACGGTTGGCAGTTTGATGGTCGGGGTATTTGTACTCACATTCCTCAAGCTGAGAATCCTCAACTTGTAGCTAAAAATCAACAAAATTTCTGTGTACTTTCCCTACCAGTGCGGCAAGAAAATGATTTACTCTGGGTTTGGCCTGATGCTAAATCAGCGGAACTAGCTGCAACTACACCCCTACCTTTATCACCACACATAGATACTAACAAAGGTTTTGTCTGGTCTTCTTATATTCGTGACTTAGAATATGATTGGCAAACCTTAGTAGAAAATGTAGCAGATCCTAGTCATGTTCCCTTTTCTCATCATGGGGTACAGGGTAATCGTGACAAAGCAACATCCATTCCTCTTAATGTTGTCCAATCAACAATCAATTTAATTGAAGTTTCCATTTCCAAAGCCTTGCCCACAACAATCACTTTTCAACCACCTTGTCTGTTAGAGTATGCAATTAGTATTGGTGACACTGACAAGAAATTAGGATTGATAGTTTATTGTGTACCAGTTTCTCCTGGTAAATCTAGAATTGTTGCTCAGTTTACTCGCAACTTTGCCAAAAACCTGCATTATCTTATACCGCGTTGGTGGGAACACATCAAAATACGGAATCTAGTTCTAGACGGAGATATGATGCTGCTACATCAGCAAGAATATTTATTGCAACAAAGACAAGAAAGCGAAAGTTGGAAAACTGCCTATAAGTTGCCTACAAGCGCAGATCGTTTAGTAATTGAGTTTCGGACTTGGTTTGATAAATATTGTCATGGTCAACTACCTTGGAGTAAGGTGGGAATTAGTAATCCAGAAACTAAAATCAATAACAACCGTGCTGTCATGTTGGATCGTTACCACCAACATACCCAACATTGTAGTAGTTGCCGGAAGGCGCTGAAAAATCTACAAAGATTACAAATCTTGCTTTTAACCTATGTTGTAACTTCTGTTTGTGGAGTTGCAGTTCTTTCTGATGCTTTACGTATGCAGCTAGGTCTACCAGTGGTCATTACAGCACTTTTAGGATTGGGAGTTTATTCTTGGTTGAAATTTTGGCTCATTCCTAAATTCTACTTTGTAGACTATATCCATGCTGAGAAATGAGCTAATTTCAATAAATCCTAAGGTTTAATCCCCAAAATTTCAAAATCTCGCTGCACTTCTATTAACAGAGCCTTGTTGAAAGGATCTGTCTTGATAGCTTTTTTAAGATAGATTCTAGCTTTTGGGAGTTGTTTTTCAGCAATTAAAGCCCTGCCCCAAATTTGATAAGCGATCGCTTGCCATTGACGTACTTCTATATCTTCTGGCAATCTTGCTGCTAAAGCTTCCACCAGTGCGATCGCCTGAGGAAAACGTTTTTGTTGTAAAAACCGCTGCAACTGCTCATAAGTCTTCCACTTTAACCGTTGTTCTATGTCCTCTACGGTTGGTGGATGTGGCATTATAGTTGTTGTTGATGCTGACTCCTGGGATTTTACCTCGGTGTAATCACTGAGTAAACTTGATGCGGCAGATGAACTAATTGATTTTGGGGCTATTTCCTCTTGCGGTACAACTGTTTGTAGGAATTTATAAGCCTCAGTCAAAGCGATAAATTTTTCTTTAGATTTTTCATCATCTGGGTTGATATCGGGATGATATTGCTGTACTAGTCGGCGGTAAGACGCTTTGATTTCAGCAAAAGAGGCCCCTGACCTTAACCCCAATAAACGGTAGCAATCTCCGATATCCATATTGCTTTACTCCAATCCAAAATTCAAAGTTGAAAATTCAAAAATAGGAATTCTTCATTTTGAATTTCGAATTTTGAATTTTGAATTTATTTTTTCCTTTCTACAGGCGTTCTTCAATCACACGGTCAATTAAACCATATTCTTTCGCTTCTTGAGCAGACATGAAGAAATCACGATCCATATCTTTTTCAATCTTGGCCAAAGCTTGACCAGTGTTATCAGCATAAATCTGATTTAGCTGACTACGAATTCGCAGAATTTCCTGAGCTTCAATTTGAATATCAGTTGCTTGTCCACGAGTTCCACCAGAAGGTTGGTGAATCATGATTCGGGAGTGAGGTAGAGCCAGACGTTTGCCTTGAGTCCCAGTAGCTAATAGAAAAGATCCCATTGAAGCCGCTAACCCAACACAAATTGTCACTACTTCAGATTTGATGTACTGCATGGTGTCATAAATTGCCATGCCTGCGGTGACAGATCCACCAGGAGAATTGATATACAGATAAATCGGCTTTGTCTGATCATCGGAATCTAAATAGAGGAAATAAGCGACAATTGCATTGGCAATACCGTCATCTACTTCCTCTGTCAAAAAAATAATTCGCTCCCGAAATAGACGATCTTCGAGATCGATCCATTGCTCATAGTTGCTACCAGGGAGGCGATAGGGAACTTTGGGAATACCAATAGGCATAGGAAAATTTGGGTAAAAACTAGAAGATAGAACTGTAGATTTTCGGTAAAAGTTGAGAACTCAGAGTTGAGGATTTAGATCAAGCCACAATAGAGTTTTGCAACTGTTTACTATTTTCCAAAACCCGATCAATCAGTCCATATTCTTTGGCTTCCAGAGGAGTCATATAGAAAATACGTTCACTATCTTTCGTAATTTTGTCAGCTGGTTGCCCCGTGTTTTGCGAGAAAATATCCAGAATAATGGCTCTTTTCCGCAATACTTCTTCCGCGTTAACTTGAATGTCTGTTGCTTGACCTTGCGCTGCAACCTGGAACTGAGTCAGTGCGATACTGGCATGAGGTAAACTGACCCGTTTTCCTTTTGCTCCAGATGATAGGATTAGGGCTGCCATGCCAACAGCTTGACCGAAACAAATAGTAACAACTTCTGACTTGATGTACTGCATGGTGTCATAAATTGCCAAACAAGATTTAATTGACATCATGCCAGCCGTTTCATCTATCCTACCAGCTAGGACAGGATCTCCCAGAGAATTGATGTAAAGATAGATTGGTTTGCTTTGATCCTCTGAATCCAGATATAGTATTGAGGAAATGAGGGAATTTGCCAGACTGGTAGTGAGTGGCTGGTTCAAGAAGAGAATGCGCTCCTGAGTCATGCGCTGACCAATACTGATCCACTGCCATTGGTTACTACCAGGAATGTTATAAGGAACCCGAAGTGCTGAATCAACAGGCATAATAGGGATAATTAGAAGAGACTAGGGATGATTGGAAGCAATTTAAGCTAGGATCGGTACAGGTTTGGGGAGATCCTTCATGCTTGCTAGGACAATATCAATTAGCCCATACTCTTTCGCTTCTTGGGGAGTCAAATAGAACATCCGCTCAGTGTCTTTAGCAATTTTCGCAGGAGTCTGTCCAGTGTTCTTGGAGAAAATATCCAGGATGGCTGCCTTGTTTGCTAAGACTTCCTTTGCATAGATTTGAATATCTGTTGCTTGACCCCGTGTGCCACTTCGAGGTTGGTTCAGGACAATGGTGGCATGAGGTAAACTAGCCCGAAAACCTTTAGTTCCAGCTGATAAAATCAATGCTGCTGTGCCAATTGCCTGACCAATACAAATTGTATGTACGGGTGTCTTGATATAGTCGATGGTATCGCAGATGGCAAAGGCTTCTGTTTCATAGCCGATCGAATCCCCTGTATACCAAGAGGTCCCTGTCGAATTTATATAAAAGAAGATTGGCTTTTCTGGATTGTCAAATTTCAGATAGAGTAACTGAGCAATAATTAACTTTGTTACATCAACACCGATTTGACGCTTGTATTCATCTGCTGAAACCAAAGGCATTCCCAGATAGACAATTCGTTCCTTCAGCAGTAAGGAGGGTAGGTCTGGTGGTGGTGTCCGGTAGGAACTGTCGCCGTAGTAGGAGGCTTGAACTGCCTTGATGGGGGAATTTTCCATAGCAACTGATGATCTGAGATTATGCCGTTAACTGTATTACATCCTAACGCGATGTTTGGGAGATTTAGGGTGTGGATTTCTCGCTGAGGATAAAGAAAGCTAGGTTGCTAGAATGGTTGTTTTGAAGAATACCTTAGCCAAAAAAAGAGTATGAAGAGAGCGCTGATCTAGTAGAGTTATAGTCTTCCAAAACAAAAACTCGAAAGCCATACACATACCATGTTCCACATCCTAACACTATGCAACACCTACTACCAGAAATAAAAGTGACGACAATGCGGTAGTTCAGCCGAATTATCATGGCCATGTTAGGGATGAGCAGATAAGTAATAATGTTGGGAATTTCCCGTTGGTCAGTTATTGGTGGTAGTTATCGGACAGTGATGAGATTCTTTCATACAGTTTTGGGAACAACAGTGCTTTCCAGATGGCTCGGCAGATTAACTTGCACATAATTTCCAAGTTACGCCACGATTCAGCATTTTATAGATACCTTACCAAAATCCTGACTCGAATCATCGTTCCCGTCGTAAATACAGTTCAGCAGTCCCCTGCGACGGGAAACCCGTCTGGAGGGGACTGCTGAACTGAAAGGGAGATCAGCTGGACTACCGTAATATTTATTGCTGATGAATATTTGCGTTACAGTAGTCTTGAAGAAGATATCCAAACCGATACTTATCAAGCTACTTTACTGCACAAAGAATTTCCTCAGCCCCTGAATGTATTTATTTTGGTGAAAACCAATCTTAAAACTAATGCTCGCAGTCACGTAATTCTATTTTCTAGTGACCTAAGTTTGTCATATGAGAAAATAATTGACCACTACGAACTTCGTTTCCAAATCAAATTTAATTTTCGTGATGCTAAACAGTTTTGGGGATTAGGAGATTTTATGAACCTGGGTCAAATATCTGTGACTAATGCTGGTAATATTTCTTCTTTTATGCTTAACTTATCTCATTATATTCTACCTCAGTTCCGTCAAGATAGTTCCGGCTCTGGCATTGTTAATCTTAAGGCTTACTGTCGTCGTTTTCGATATGTTCCTGAAATGTAAAAAATGCCTCCGGAACAACTAGAACCTATTTTATTAGCCCACATTGTTACCAAGCTTACCTCTCTTGGTCGTATTCACAATCTTTCTACATCCGTTGAACCCTCGTAAATTCGCGAAGGTATTGTTTTCTATAATTGAATTGACACTACTATCGAAACAGTCACTTTAGTATTCGATGCTATTGATACAAATAATCCTAGTGGAGCATCAGGGTCAATTTGGCTGTCACTACCTCCCAGACGGTCAATAGAAATCTGAAACTCATTCTCTCTGCCAATAACGTGATTGAACACACTACTGGTGCCACAGGAAATGACCATCGGTAATTCCCTGGGTAATAGCGTGATGGGTGGTGACGGGAATAACTTAACTAATAGGCGCTGCGGGAAATCGTACTCTCTGGGGACGTGCAGGTGATGATAATCTCACTGGTAGAGTAAATAGTGATAAATATTTATTACAAAGCAATGGGGTATTTACTAGTATGGTAAGTGTTGACTTTATTACCCAGTTTAAAATGGGACTAGACTAGATTATACGGAGTAAGACTACCTTCAATGCGATTAGTAACTCTGTTGGACAGTCATTAACAGATTTTGCGGTGGTTACTGATGATGAGTTTGTAGACGCTAGTAATTCCCCTATTGTCTATAGTCAAAGTTCTGGTAGTTTATTCTACAATCAAAATGATAATATTCTCAGTGGAGTGGGAGTGTTTGAGTTTGCTTACTTAGGTAATCCTAATGTTACCCTCAGTGGGAGCAATTTCAGTTTGGTTTCCTAGTAAGGTAAGTGGCTAGTGAGGTGGAGTTGTTATATGCTTAATCTATATATTAATCAATACTAAGCTCGACTAAATAACCAGCAAATTGGCTGAAAATAGTTTTAGCCAATTTGCTGTAGGTGGAGAAATTCCTACAGCCTGTTTTTTTATTGGCAAGGTTATTGATA
The DNA here is from genome assembly GCF_000196515.1 of 'Nostoc azollae' 0708. Taxonomy (NCBI): domain Bacteria; kingdom Bacillati; phylum Cyanobacteriota; class Cyanophyceae; order Nostocales; family Nostocaceae; genus Trichormus; species Trichormus azollae. The sequence goes on along the minus strand of NC_014248.1, from coordinate 3,036,220 downwards.
TAGCTGTTCTCCGTAGCGATGAAGCTACCTTTTGGAGTTATCTATTAAATAGATATAGATGATCTCGATAGGAAAATTAGTTTATGAAGGTTAACTTACAGCCTGTTCTCAATGACGCTAAATTAAACGCGTGTCAGCCAAGCAGTCAACGTCAGTTGGCGGTTTCTATTTCGGCTGTTGGCGAAACTCTGGATCGCAGAGTGCCATTAAATTTATGCTTAATTTTAGATCATAGTGGTTCGATGAATGGCCGAGCACTCGAAACTGTGAAAAAAGCAGTTTCTTTGCTGGTTGATCAACTCAGTTCCGAAGATCGGCTGAGTATTGTCGTTTTTGACCACCGTGCTAAGATTTTAGTCCCTAATCAGATAATTTCTGATCGCAACCAGATCAAACAGCAAATCAATCGCCTAACAGCTGATGGAGGAACTGCTATTGATGAGGGTTTGCGGCTGGGGATTGAGGAGTTAGCCAAGGGTAAAAAGGACACTATTTCCCAAGCATTTTTACTCACAGATGGGGAAAATGAACATGGTGATAATAATCGCTGCTTGAAATTCGCTCAGTTAGCAGCCAGCTATAATTTAACCTTGAATACGTTGGGTTTTGGTGACAATTGGAATCAGGATATTTTGGAAAAAATAGCCGATGCGGGGCTAGGGAATCTGTCTCATATTGAACACCCTAATCAAGCAGTGGATAAGTTCAGTCGCTTGTTTAGCAGAATGCAAACGGTGGGATTGACTAACGCTTATCTGCTATTTTCACTGTTACCCAATGTCCGTTTAGCTGAACTAAAACCTATTGCCCAAGTGGCACCAGATACAATTGAGTTACCAGTACAACCAGAAGCTGATGGTCGGCTTGCAGTGCGGTTGGGAGATTTAATGAAAGACGTAGAACGGGTAATTTTGGCTAATATTTATTTGGGACAGTTGCCAGAAGGTAAACAGGCGATCGCTAATGTGCAAATCCGCTACGATGACCCCGCCCTGAACCAAACCGGTTTATTTTCCCTGAAAATACCAGTTTATGCGAATGTAGAGCGCATTTACCAACCAAGTTCTAATCCCCATGTGCAGCAGTCAATTTTGGCTTTAGCCAAATATCGCCAAACCCAGTTAGCCGAAGCGAAATTACAACAGGGTGATCGGTCTGGGGCAGCGACAATGCTACAAACTGCAGCAAAAACAGCTTTGCAAATGGGAGATGCTAGTGCAGCAAGGGTGTTGCAAACTTCGGCTACTCGCTTACAGGCTGGGGACGAGTTATCCGAAAGCGATCGCAAAAAAACCAGGATTGTCTCAAAAACTGTGTTGCAGGATGCTCCTCCTAAATGAAAGTTCAATTACTATCGGCACTCAACGATACTAATGTTGACGCTACTCAATTGAGTAACCAACGTCAACTGGCAATTTCCATTTCTTCCATTGCTGATGAGCTTGACCCAAGTTTACCGTTGAATTTATGCCTGATTCTGGATAAAAGCGGTTCTATGCACGGCGAACCCATTAACACCGTAATTCAGGCTGTAGAACAATTATTAGCTCAACTCCAGCCAGGCGATCACATCTCAATTGTCGCGTTTGCAGGTACTTCTGAGGTCATTATCCCTAACCAAATCGTCCAAGATGCTGAGAGCATCAAATGCCAGTTGCACAAAAGACTCAAAGCTGGTGGTGGCACAATCATTGCCGAAGGTTTATCTTTGGGAATTACTGAATTACTCAAAGGGACAAAAGGCGCTGTTTCCCAAGCATTTTTGTTGACAGATGGACATGGTGACAGGGGGTTAAAAATTTGGAAGTGGGAGATGGGCCCCAATGACAAGAAACGTTGTTTGGAACTAGCACAAAAAGCCACTAGAGTAAGCCTAACGCTCAACACCTTCGGTTTTGGCAATGACTGGAACCAGGATTTGCTGGAAAAAATTGCTGATGCTGGTGGTGGTACTCTGGCTTATATTGAGCGTCCACAACAAGCCGTAGATCAATTTAGTCGCTTGCTTAAGCGAATTCAGTCTGTGGGCTTAACCAATGCCCACTTATTGCTGTCTCTAGTCCCTAGTGTGCGTTTAGCAGAACTAAAACCCATTGCCCAAGTTGCCCCAGAAACCATTGAGTTACCAGTGGAAACAGAACCCAATGGTAGCTTAATTGTGCGTTTGGGAGACTTGATGAAAGATGTAGAACGGGTAGTTTTAGCGAATATTTATTTGGGACAGTTGCCAGAAGGGGAACAAGTAATTGGACATATCCAAATACGCTATGATGACCCAGCTATTAACCAAGAAGGTTTACTTTCCCCACTCATACCAGTTTATGCCAATTTCACTAAAACTTACCAACCACTACTTGATTCACAAGTGATCAAATCAATTTTGGTATTGGCAAAATATCGCCAAACTCAAGTAGCAGAAGCAAAACTGGAACAGGGTGATCGCACTGGTGCTATCACAATGCTACAAACAGCCGCTAAGACTGCTTTACAAATCGGTGATATTGGTGCAGCAACAGTGCTGCAATCTTCCGCTACTCGTTTGCAAGCCGGTGAAGAACTCTCTGAAGCAGACCGCAAAAAAACCAGGATTGTCTCGAAAACTATTGTGAGGGAGTGATATTTGCAATAGTAAGTATACACGGAGAGTAGTAAATTTCTAGCCGCCTGATATTTCTTTTAGCAATTAAGTGCAAAGGAAATATTAGGCGATTTTAATATCCAGAAATTTTTTGGGAATAATAAAGAAAGAATATCAAGTGCGGGTTAGAATATTGTCTCCTTTAAATACTGATCATAAAAACGGCAGCTAATACCAATTCTCCCAACGTATAAACCCCTGTTAAATGTGGATTGCTTAATTTTTATTAACTCTTAATTGCTATAAGAGATGATTTATAAAGTAAATGTTTAGGAGACAATAGGAAGTAGCATAATTCTAGTCATAAGAGCATATATAGCCCCTTCCCTCATTTGTGTTAAACGCTCATAATCCTTGCTTAGACGATAATATTGGTTAAACCACCCAAATGTTCTTTCTACTACCCAGGGTTGTGGTAAAACTTTAAATTCTTGCTCAGTAGGTCCTATGACTTCAACATGAGCTTGAATCAGGAACCAAACTGCAAGTGCAAATTTATCACCGTCATAACCGGAATCAACCCATAAAACTTGGACTTTTTCCAATAATTCTGTGGGTTCCTCTAGCAGTTCCATTAGTGCATAGGCAGCAAGTATTCGTTCTGGGGCATTCGCTTCACTAACAACAACTTTAAACACAAATCCCAGGCTATCAACTAAAGTCTGCCCCTTTCTTCCTTTTACCTTTTTACATCCGTCAAAACCATACACATCCCCTTTTTTTGGTCAGTGTTGACCGACTGACTGTCTGCGGCGAGCGCGGTAAGTTGTGTTGATTTACCTAATTTCGAGCGAACTTGACTACCCAATGTATGGTTGAATTTTTCCCAGACCCCCTGGCCCTGCCATTTACTGTAATAGCTATATACCGTTGACCTTGGCGGGAAGTCACCTGGAAGCATATTCCATTGACATCCAGTTTTCAAATGATAATAGATGGCATTACATATTTCACCCATATCTGTTGTGGGTGGATGCCCTCCTTCTTTGGCTGATGGAATCAATGGGGCCAGGATTTCCTAGTCCATATCAGTTAAGTCTGTGGGGTAAGACTTTCGTTCCATGATTAGCTATGTAAATACACTACATGTTATGTATCCTATCCTTCCAACATTCCTTTTCTACTCCTCTTTACATTTACTTTATCAATAGCCTCTAAGAAGTATTCAGCATTTTTCTGAAAATGCGGGAATCATAACTATATCACCCGACATGATATTACCCATTACCAAACTCAACAGATTTTGCACGGGAGCATCCCAATTTGGCAAGAAGATGAAAGAAAGGAGAGATGATTCACGATGATGCATCGCGAATTAAGGGAGGACTATACGAATGCAGTCGATAACTAAGAAAATTATGGTAATCAGAGAGTATGGCTTAAAACCATGACAGCAGAAGATAAAAAAACTTTTAGAAGCTGAGATCAACATCACAATACAAAAACGGATGTTTCAAGACCATGGTGGCTTGCAGGAAGCACTTAGACTGATGAGGAAATTACTCCAGTCTGATAAAAGAGTAGGGCATTTGCTACGTCAGGATGTTTAAATCAATCGGGAACTGATTACTACTGCAATGGAGGGTTGGAAAGCTTGAAGGGTTTTTCCTAATTACGTACACAGAGTTTATCAAAGACACTTCTCCTCACTTGCGGTTTATCCCTTGCTACCGTTGGTTTGGGAACTTTGTGGACTAACATCACCTGATTAGATTAGACCTAGTAGTCTGCCAAGGCAATTTTGCTGGGTTAAATGCTCGGATATAAACGCTGCATTTTTTACGTGCATCCTTGGTTTTAAAACCCCAACAAACACTGGGTTTTTGTTGATTACGCTGTGACTCCCAAGTAGCAATTTCAGAAGATAATACTTCTACATTAGGAATACGTCGTTCTAAGCATTGGCGAGATAAAACTGATAATTCAATTTCTACTTGATTCAACCAGGAAGCGTGTTTAGGAGTATAGTGAAACTCTAATTTCTGAATAATGCGGCATGCTTCTTGTGGAGAGAAAACTTCACATAAAACACTTGGAGTATGAATGTTTAGGTTATCAACAAGTAAAGGTATCACATCAGCTTGGGGGTAATAAATATCTACTAAATCTTTTAATTGTTTAGCAAAATCAGCTTTTGTCCGACGTTGTGTAACTTCAATATGCCTCCACCCGGCTATTGGTTCAAAAAAGCCAAATAAATTTGCAACACCATTGCGTTTATACTCACAATCATAACCTTCAGGCTGATGTGGTTCTGGTGGCAAAGGAAGTCTTACTTCTTCTAATAATTGATATGGGCGTTCATCTAGGCAGAGTGTAGGTTTTTTTGGATCATATGGCTCATTGTACAAATCCAAAACATCTTCTATTCTAAACACATACTCTGGGTTAACTTCGGGAATACACCACTTTTCTTTTAACCACGGTTTAATTTCATTTTTTTTAGAGTTTGGCGTATTGTTTCGTCTGAAATGGAATCTATGATACCAACCTTCACTAAATGCTCCGCTAATAATTGCATTGTCCAACGCACTCTTCCTTCTGGCGGATTAGAACAAGCAGTCGCAATCAAAAATGCTTCTTGTTCTTCATCTAATTTTTTGGGTTTTGGTGGATTTTCCCAATCCTTTAAAGCAAACTCTAATCCACCAATCACAAAGTTTTCTCTTGTCCTTTCCACCGTGGCAACATGAACTCGAACTGCGGCAGCGCCGTGTCCGTTTCTCCCTCAGATGCCATTCAAAGAATGTTTGCACGGGTTATACTTCTTGCTTTGTGCTTTCCTTTTTTGAGGATTGCTTGCAGTTGTAAAACTTCCTCTTCGCTTAAATCTACAACATACTTTTTTGCCATGGTCAACCCCTTTTTTGACTAGTTTATCAATTAGATGGGCTTACCCAGCAACATTGCCTTGGTGGACTACTAGATAAACAAGCTCGCACTCGTGCTTTGTCCATTACCCAGTCCATTGAACTTCCCACTGAACACTTATCCTCGCAGATAGTCGCGGGAACAGTGAGCAGTTATATTATAAAGACAAATATCCAGAACTGCTACCAGGCATTAATCAGGGGGAAAATACAGGTATTGCTGCTACCAAGGAAATATGACAGTATAAAGAATACCCTAGTGTAAGTACTAATTTTCAGTAGTGTGCTGTTTAGGACTTCGGCCAGAAGGGGTTTAGCAATCACTTTCCTAGAGTTGAGACAAATGCAGCGGCAAGTTGGCAAAACTTTTCTGACTTCCACATTAATAGTGCTGGCTGGGATTGTCATGATTTTGCTCTTGATGGGAATACTAATCAGGAATGGCAATGTCAATTAGTTATCAAACTATTACACAAAGGCATAATGACAACTTGGAATGCTTTTCTAGATATGCTACAGGAACTGTATTTGTTATTATAATTCCTGTTTACCAGAAAAAATCGAACATTCAAAATCTCACAAAACCATGAAAACTTCCAGCATTCATCAAGTAGCTATTATTTATTCCGATTACCAAAAAGCAAAACATTTTCATAAAATATTAGATTGTCAGACTATTAATCAAACATTTCGTAGTGTAAGGAACTCTTGTAAACTAGATCTAAAACTAGGAAATAATCAAGTTAAATTATTTTTCCTACTGATCCTCAGCAAAGATTTAGCAATCCTGAAGCCTGTAGATTAAGACACCTGGCTTTTGGAGTTGAAGATATTTAGGAATGCCTTAGTTATTTAATATCTCACAATATCAAATTTGAAAATATCAGGATTTATGAAATTACAGGAACGAAATCTACCTCTTTTAAATACCCTGATAATTTGCCATTGCAAGTTTATGAAATTACGTAACCCTTCAGGGGGCAATACTGTTTCGTTAAGGAAAAACAGGAGGTAAGAACAAGAGAAAGGAGTTTGTAGTTCGCTTACGAGAACTATAAGAATTGAGAGGCTTACTTTTTCTCTTTGAGACTGTTGTATAAATCAGCCCAGTTTTATCAGAGAGAATCAATACATGATTGTCAGTAATCAACTTAAGTCCTTCTAGGAACCGAGCGGACTGCATCAATATGAGCAGGGCTTCCAGCCTTGCCTAAATGGTTGTACTTACTCAATTTGTCTGGTTGAGTGGTAGGAAAAATTGCTTGAAAAGCGTGTAACTTGTAGTCCCACTAAACCCCTTGTTTACCCCGTGCTTGGTAACGAGAACCACAGCAACCAGGAGGCGCTATTTCCCCACTAGCTTTAATTTTTTGAATCATCAGTTGCACCATCGCAATCGCTCGCTTGTTGGAGCATTTCCGCTCTGGCAATCAGATCATCTTCTTTCATAGATATGATCAATTTAGAAAAGTTATATTGTTCTCGAAATACTATCGAGAACACGACTAAATTTAATATCTTAAAACTTGATAACGAAAATTCCACAAGGACTTCATTCAATTCATAGTATATGTCACTGGTAAATTTTCAGTTACAAACAGCCTGTGTAGATCCTAAATAAGTAATTAAGGCTTTGTCACAGGTAATTATACCACAAACCATAACCAATGTCATTGAAACTATTTGTAGCTCTCAACGGAGACTAAGAATACTACCAAATTATGTCATAGTCACCTTAGTAATTGCCATGAGTTTTTGGTCATCTACCTTAATAGTTAATGTATTCAAAAATCTCACTCATGGTTTGAGTTCTTTACACATACCATCAGGTTTAGGTTTTTAAACCCCATCTGCTTGATCAATTACAGAATCCCATCAAAGAACCGAAGCAGCTGTAATGGAGAGATTATTTGAACTAGTAGTCAAACCCTTAGCAACAATATTAACGCCTGGTCCCTTTTTGGGAGGATTAAGAATCATGGCTATAGATGGAACAGTTTTCGATGTTCCATATACTCCAACAAATGCTAGAGTATTCAGCTATCCTGGTTCTCCCCAAGGGACATATCCAGCTTTTCCTAAAGTTAGATTAGTATTTTGAGTGGAACCAGTTACTCATTTAATCATAGATGCTTTTTGTTCTCCCTATCGCATGAGAGAAGGAAGAAATGCTTTAAAACTACTACGCAGTATTAACTCTAGTATGTTATTAATGTGGTACAGAGGATTACATTCTTTTCTTTTAAGATGGTTCATGCTGTCATCAAACAACAAGGTCTTTTTTCTTGGTCGCCTTCCTGCCCATGTCAGATTTGAAGTAGTTAAAACGTTGACAGATGGTTCTTATTTACCATGGATTCCACCTGATAGAGTGTCGAGAAAGAAGGGTGCAAAACGAATTTCGGCTCATATTATTGAATATGTTATTAATGAGAATGGTACTCTGAAAACGTATCGGTTGATTACTAATTTAATTGATGTTGATAAGTTTCCGGCTTTGATATTAGCACAGGATTCCCATAAACGATGGGAAGCTGAGAATACTTTAGATGAATTGAAAGTACATCTATTGGCACGCAAAATTCCTATTCTTTCTAAGAGTCATCGTGAGGTAGTGCAAGAAATTTATGGTTGGTTATTGGTTCAATATTGCCTACGTTGTTTGATTTTTTAACCTGCTAATTTGAGGAATATTTCTCCTTTCAGGTTAAGTTTTGTTGGTAGTTTACGGGTGATTCGACTTGCTATTCCTGAGTTTCAACTTCAGATACATACTCTGGGGGATATCGATTTATATTATAGTTTATATAATAGTTGGTCGATGGCAGAAATACTCATTTGGAAACTCCTTTCCGACAACAGCGAAGTAATCCCAGACTGCTCGAGAAAGCACGTTCTAAGTTTAAGACTAAAAAACACAGTCACAGGAACAATTGTACTCCCCGACAACAATTATCGTCTCAAATTATTAGACTGGCAAGTTAAATATATCTATTTTCATGCTAGACTAATTTTTTCTTTCTCAATTTATAATTGAACAATTTGACTATTTTCTCTCTCATCACTTGTTTGAGAGTGTGTGAGAATTTATCAATCTTTTTGTTGGTTCTTAGTTCTCCTAATGAAAACGCGAACTCTTTTCTCTTATTCTTACCCTCTCTATTTCCTTAACCGAACAGTATTGCTTCAGGGGGTATAGAGAAGACGAAAAACAACCCCCAAAATTAAGGAATCAAATCAAGCAGCTTTCAACTTTTCAGAATCATCAGAACAAGTAGTAGCTTCTGGAAGCAAAGAAGGGGTAGTTGTACCACCAGGAGCAGCAACAAAAGCCTGAGTAATAAACTCCAGAACATTACGCTTTTTGGACTTGAGGGTTGTTACCACCGTGAGTATCCGGGCAACAAAAACACGACCAGCCTGGCTTTGAGGACCAAAACTAGTACCGCCGTGAACTCAAAATGGTTCTTTCAGAAGAGCTACGCTAAGAAAATAGTGCTTCCATCAGGCTGCGCAACAAAGTTCAAAATGTATACGGCGTGAGCTTTTCAGTGATTTGGAATGGTCGGTTTATTTAGGCCGTACTGTACTAGTGCATCGCCAAATCATAGGAAGATGAATAGCCCTTTCCGCAGCATTATTAGTCGGCTCAAAACCTGGAATCGAGAGGAACAACCACATCGCCGACTCAACTTTCAGTTATTGACGACAAGTGCGAACTGTTTTTGCCAAGGGTGTTTTTCTCCTGGTTGTAATTTCGTATTTGTGAGGTTCTTGTAAAGTGGCTCTCATGGATGAGCGAATATCTTGAACCAACTCATCAAAATCATCGCCAGATAAAGTACCATCTCTGACTGGATGACACAACTCAAATAACTTCTCTCGTTGTTTAACCAGTGGAGTTCCTAATTCTGCTGACACTCCAGTCCCTTCTGAAATTTTGATAAATTTCCGTCGCAGATAGGCCTAACATCATTGCCGACATTCCAGGTCTACCCATAAGCACCATTACAGTCATAGTTTAGAATTCCACTGAAGTTCTCACCCAATAAGTTTCTTGCACCTTGAGTACAACCGGTGAGGGCAACTTGAAAAGATGTGACTAGGGGTGTGACTGCAACCCATAACCAAGCTTTTCGTTGTTCAGGATTAAAACCGTCAAGATTTCATTGATAAAAGCTGGTTTCGTTGGCTCCAACGATGTTGGCCTTTTGAATATAATAGGCATCTCCAAAAATTAAATATTGTCACTTAATTTATCAGATCTTTGGGGGAATTTTTGCCTATCTGTCTTCTACCCCCCTTAACGCTTACCAATACCTAACACATCAGTGAACAAAATTTTCCAAATCCTGCCTTCTGCTTGGTTGGTGAGCCTGTAATATCCTGAGCTTGTTGAAGGGTCCAACCTAACCACTGCCTTCTGTCTCCTTGACTGAATACGTCCTAAATTTTTGCAAGTTTTGCCTTGTCTATGATATACTTGGGTAACTGATAACTGAATAACTAATAAAAAATGGGAGCAATGAAGACTAACTTCACCTCCCATTTTTCCTAAATATCAGTAATGAGTAGTTGAAAGCTAAATTAGCACTGGTCAAGCTAGTAGTCTGCCAAGGCAATTTTGCTGGGTTAAATGCTCAGATATAAACACTGCATTTTTTTACGTGCATCCTTGGTTTTAAAACCCCAATAAACACTGGGTTTTCGTTGATTACGCTGTGACTCCCAAGTAGCAATTTCAGAAGATAATATTTCTACATTAGGAATACGTCGTTCTAAGCATTGGCGAGATAAAACTGATAATTCAATTTCTACTTGATTCAACCAAAAAGCGTGTTTAGGAGTATAGTGAAACTCTAATCTTTCAATCATGCGGCGTGCTTCTTGTGGAGAGAAAACTTCACATAAAACACTTGGAGTATGAATATTTAGGTTATCAACAAGTAAAGGTATCACATCAGCTTGGGGTAATAAACATCTAGTAAATCTTTGAATTGTTTAGCAAAATCAGCCTTTGTCCGATGTTGTGTAACTTCAATATGCCTCCACCCGGCTATTGGTTTAAAAAAGCCAAATAAATTTACAACACCATTGGGTTTATACTCACAATCATAACCTTCAGGCTGATGTGGTTCTGGTGGCAAAGGAAGTCTTACTTCTTCTAATAATTGATATGGGCGTTCATCTAGGCAGAGTGTAGGTTTTTTTGGATCATATGGCTCATTGTACAAATCCAAAACATCTTCTATTCTAAACACATACTCTGGGTTAACTTCGGGAATACACCACTTTTCTTTTAACCACGGTTTAATTTCATTTTTTTTAGAGTTTGGCGTATTGTTTCGTCTGAGATTCAATCTATGATACCAACCTTCACTAAATGCTCCGCTAATAATTGCATTGTCCAACGCACTCTTCCTTCTGGCGGATTAGAACAAGCAGTCGCAATCAAAAATGCTTCTTGTTCCTCATCTAATTTTTTGGGTTTTGGTGGATTTTCCCCATCCTTTAAAGCAAACTCTAATCCACCAATCACAAATTTTTCTCTTGTCCTTTCCACCTTGGCAACATGAACTCGAACTGCGGCAGCGCCGTGTCCGTTTCTCCCTCAGATGCCATTTCAAGAATGTTTGCACGGTTTATACTTCTTGCTTTGTGCTTTCCTTTTTTGAGGATTGCTTGCAGTTGTAAAACTTCCTCTTCGCTTAAATCTACAACATACTTTTTTGCCATGGTCAACCCCTTTTTTGACTAGTTTATTAATTAGAGGGGCTTACCCAGCAACATTGCCTTGGTTGACTACTAGTGGTATCAATTCCATTGAGCATTCCAATAGATATACTACTGAGCGCAATACTTTACCTATTAATAAAGCGATTTGATCTGTATTCCTTCTATCCACTTCGGTTGCGCCTTCCCATGGCGCACGACTCAACCTAAACCCCACATCTTGCAGAATTAGTTTTATGTTATAATGAGAGGGTGTCGCGGTTATGGTTGAATTAGCGAGCCCAAAGAACACCAAAAATACATAAAATCTAAAACTCTCCATCCTACTACACAAATAATTTTGCAATAGGTCTATTAGTAGCGATACCTAGAGAAAATTGTGTACTACCATGGGTTTCTTCACCAGCAAAGTAGATGTGATCGGGAAAACCCTTGTTATTATCAAAATGGTTGGGTTCAAGCAAACTTGCTGAACAAAAGGAGTTTATGGGGGGATAAAGAAGTTAAAAAGGTTGCTCTGTAAGCATCATAGCTATCAGACCCTGCTGGTAAAATGGCTGTTTATTGCGAACGGCAGCCATCATTTCCAAGACGAATGTTTGACACTCATTCATAGAAACTACCTAAGGATAACCCTATGAACCTATCGAAAAACCACTGTTCCTTCTTCTAGTTCTTTGATTTTCACAAGGACGACAAACATAACATTGTTTTCTTGTAAATTGAGTTTCTTGACCTTGTAACCATGCAGGAGTCATTGCCAAAGCAATCAATAAAATAAGGCGTACAAGTCTATGGGGATAAGCTTGGGAAGTTTCTAACTTATAACTACCCCCAGGTTTACAGTCTTTAAACATAGCTTCAATTCCAAAACGTTGACGATATATTTTGACTGCCGTTGATACATCTGGCAGATTACTTGATAAATACCGAGGTTCTGGTTCTTGCTTACCACGATATTTGTGTTTCCAATAAACCACTAAATTACAACGGTTAAAACCTTTATTTTGAAAGATGTTAGGATGACGACTACCGCTGTTTTCTTGTATTGGTAACGGTAGGTTGGCAGCTAATCTTTCTATTCTTACTTCTTTATGAGTTTTAAGTCCCCATACCAACATTTTTAGGGTGATTAATTATCTATTACTCAGGTATTTTTTTAGGATTTCTTGATAGAATCACGATAGTATTTGTCTTTGTGGTCTTGTTATTTTGACGAGATCATGATTTCTTACCATCAAACTGCCCCCATAGATACCCATCTAATAGCCGCATACTATTAGTTTAGTAATGAGAACTGTTTCTTTTGAGACGCTCTGTTGATTGAAATCCTCTAAACTTAATACTTTGATATCTTTCAGCATCCAACCCTTCTCATTAGCAAATTCTCGAATTCTTAGCTTAATCAGCCCCATTGACTACTGAAAAACGATTGAATTATATCAACGATTGAATTATATCGTTGAATAGATTGTATCATATCAAACAACCATCTTCGGGCTTACAAACTGAAAAGCGATCACTTAAAGAAAACTTGTTAACCAGAATTTGTTTTCAGCTCCGTTAAGCAACGAAGAGAAAATCTACTCTAGTTACAGACATTTTCATGGTAACATCTTTCCAGCCAAAAACAACACTTGTTTGCTCATCGCAAATTGTTCACAAATCGTCAACACTTCATCCACAAGCAAGATTTGTCACAGCAAAAGCAGTTTTCGTAATGTTCCGAATTGGTTTTGAAAATATTTATAGCGTGGAGTTCTGGCGATATGTGGTTTATGTCCACGGCAAAGGTTTACGCAAATTTGTCAGTTACGCCTATTTTCCGCCAATTATCAGAGTAGGTTCACCAACTAGCCCAGACTGTACCAAATGGCGTAAACGCTGGACTAAACACCATAGTTATACCGAAAGAAAACATGCTCCCTACTGGTGGGCAGAATTTTGGACCCTTCAACTAAGTGAAGCTACTTCCGATTGTATATTACAAAATTGGTGGCAATTAATTACATTCATTAATTTCGCCTTTAGTGAAGAGAAATTAGAACAACTCCACAGCAGCTACCGTCAGCTCGAAATGATGTGATAGCAGGTGTGAGGAGTCAGGATTCAGGAGTCACAAGGTCAGTGGGAAGAATGACAAGTCCCCAATCACCAATCCCCTATTCGGAAGAAGGTTTATTAGCCGCCCGATGAGCACGCGCTTCTGCGGAAGCCATTACTTCTGCCATATTTTCCACTACTTCACCAGCGAAGTTTTCCAGAACTCTGGTAGAAATAGCTACTCTACCTTTACCTTGATCTAAGTCGATAATTACAGCTTTAATTTGCTGACCAATTTGAAAAACTTTTTCTAAAGACTCAATAAATTTTTGGCTAACTTGTTTGATGTGCAGCAAGGCGCTAACACCTTCTAAATCTACGAATACACCAAAAGGCTTAATACCTGTAATTGTTCCTTCTACCAACTGACCGACTTCTAATAAACTGAAGTTGCTGGAACGAGTTGCTAAACGTTCTGAGAGAATGAGTTTTTTGGTATTACGATTGACTTCTAAAAAGCCAGCGGTGAGAGTTTGACCTTTGAGTGCTTCTAGGTTATCACGTTCGGATAAATGCGATCGCGGAATAAATCCTCTTAAAGATAGAACTTCAACTGTAATCCCACCTTTATTTACACCTGTTACTCGTGCTTGTATAGTTTGGGAATTTTCCTGCATTTGGGTTAACGTATCCCATAGGTGCTGAATTTCCAACTGCTTACGAGAAAGGGTTACTTGACCTTCAGCATCCTGATCCCGAATAATCAAGAATTCTAGTTCCTCATTCATCGGTAACACATCTGATAAATTAGTTACTACTCTCAAAGAAACCTCATCACGGGGAAGAAAAGCGGATGATTTGCCTCCAATATCAACATAAGCGCCGTCATGGTCAAGCTGAAATACTTTACCATGTACAACTTGTCCCTTTTGAAATTGGTAATCGTGTTTTTCTAGTGCTTTAGCAAAGTCGTCCATTGAAAAAGACGAATTGGCTGTTTGAGAATTTTTTGATTCGGAATTCATGACTTTGAAGATAAGTTGTTATTTGTTATTTGTCAGTCGTCAGTGGTCAGTTGTCAGTTATTTTTCACTCACTACTGACTAAGGAGGGTGTAGGTTGTCAGATGAGTTGACCAAAAAGTTGTTGCACTTGCCCCCAAGCATCCGCAGCCGCTTTAGGATTATAACTGCCACGACGGTAACAGAAAAACCCATGTTCAGATATCTATCGTAGCGAAACACACGATGGGAAATGTTATATCTTCCTAATTGTTCTACAATCTGATCTACTTCTGTTTGGGGAATGCTAGCATCTTCTATCCCAAAGGAAGTATAGAGAGTTCCTTGAATATGTTTTGTACGGTTGATAGTTGGTTCTCCTCCTTCGGGGGTGGAAGTGGTAATTCTGGCACCATAAAAGGACGGGGTAACTTGAATATCAGGGAGTGTAGCCACTAGGTATGCTACATGACCACCAAAACAAAAGCCAATACAGCCAAACTTCTCTGGGTTAACTTCTGGGAGGGTTGTGAGGTAATTAATAGCTGCTTGAATATCGCTTAAGAGTTGTGAGGCTGTAGTTTGTGACCAGGCGTACTTTCTACCAACTTCCATATCTTTGGAGGTTTAACCAGTTTCAAATCCAGGGGCTTGAAGTTGAAAAAGTGCTAGTGCTACCTATAGCAACATATCCCAACTTAGCAATCCGTTCTGTCACATCTCGAATATGAACATTAACCCCAAAAATTTCTTGTAAAACCAACAGCACCTGGGATAAATCCCAGGTGCTGTTGGTTTTGCTCTCAGAGGCTATTGATAAAGTAAATGTAAAGAGGAGTAGAAAAGGAATGTTGGAAGGATAGGATACATAAAATGTAGTGTATTTACATAGCTAATCATGGCACGAAAGTCTTACCCCACAGACTTAACTGATATGGACTAGGAAATCCTGGCCCCATTGATTCCATCAGCCAAAGAAGGAGGGCATCCACCCACAACAGATATGGGTGAAATATGTAATGCCATCTATTTTCATTTGAAAACTGGATGTCAATGGAATATGCTTCCAGGTGACTTCCCGCCAAGGTCAACGGTATATAGCTATTACAGGAAATGGCAGGGCCAGGGGGTTTGGGAAAAATTCAACCATACATTGGGTAGTCAAGTTCGCTCGAAATTAGGTAAATCAACACAACCTACCGCGCTCGCTGCAGACAGTCAGTCGGTCAAAACTGACCAAAGAAAGCGGATGTGTATGGTTTTGACGGATGTAAAAAGGTAAAAGGAAGAAAGGGGCAGACTTTAGTTGATAGCCTGGGACTTGTGTTGAAAGTTGTTGTTAGTGAAGCGAATGCCCCAGAAGGAATACTTGCTGCATATGCACTAATGGAACTGCTAGAGGAACCCACAGAATTATTGGAAAAAGTCCAAGTTTTATGGGTTGATTCCGGTTATGACGGTGATAAATTTGCACTTGCAGTTTGGTTCCTGATTCAAGCTCATGTTGAAGTCATAGGACCTACTGAGCAAGAATTTAAAGTTTTACCACAACCCTGGGTAGTAGAAAGAACATTTGGGTGGTTTAACCAATATCATCGTCTAAGCAAGGATTATGAGCGTTTAACACAAATAAGGGAAGGAGCTATATATGCTCTTATGACTAGAATTATGCTACTTCCTCTTGTCTCCTAAACATTTACTTTATAAATCATCTCTAAGCCTCAATTTGGCAATCATCTTGGGGCAGATTAACTTTTGTAGTAACTATGGCTAGGTCTGTCATAATAATTTTTACCAATCTTTTATGATTTGATATAAATCATATGCCAATATGTTCAAGATGTTTATCACTAAATTATCAACTAGCTAGGTTGAAAACATTAGCAATACAGTAGATCGCAGATCAATGAGGTACAGAATCTAAATTGAAAACTAGATAGCAAGAGAGCTTTACTCCTGACTCCTGCTGTATTATCCAGAGCTATTTAACCCATTAATAATACATTTAACAGGTATAGGAACTTTCAAGGTGATGAAGAAATCAGCTGATGATCAAACTTAGAGACAAACAGACCTTCAACTTTTTCACCTCTCACCTTTCAGTTATCTGTTGCCATAAAAGATCCATCTGGTTAAGTGTAAATACCAGCTATCAGGAGAATTAGTAATGATTCAATTCCGTATTCAGCCAGACAGTGAAATTCCTGCTTCTGCTCAATTATTCAATCAACTCCGATTTGCGATCGCATCCGGGCAGTATCCACCCGGTTATAAATTACCAAGCACCAGGGCGTTAGCAATGCAAACCGGTTTACATCGTAACACCATTAGCAAAGTTTACCGCCAGTTGGAAGAAGAAGGATTTGTCGAAAGTCTAGCAGGTTCAGGAATTTATGTCCGTTCTCAAGGTCATGAGGGTGGAAGTAGATTACAGTCCCCAATTCTTAAACAATATCCCGAAGCATATAAAGTAGTTCAACAAGCCTTAGATGACTTACTTGGTCAAGGTTGTTCTCTTAATCAAGCACGGGAACTGTTTTTAGCAGAAGTTGACTGGCGCTTGCGTTGTAGTGCCAGAGTGCTTGTAATAGCACCATCTCAAGATATCGGTGCTGGAGAATTAATGGCCGACGAACTGGAAGAATCCTTGCAAATTCCAGTCCAACTAGTAGCCATGGAAGAATTAATAGCGGTACTAGATCAAACTACCTCAGCTACATTAGTTACCAGTCGATATTTTATCGGAGAAGTGGAAGCGATCGCCGCCCCCAAAGCTGTGCGTGTAATTCCCCTAGATATTCACGACTATGGCAAAGAACTCAATGTAGTGAAAAGCCTACCCAAAGCGATTTGTATTGGTATAGTTAGCCTCAGTCCTGGGATTCTCAGAGCCACAGAAGTCATCCTTCACGGATTACGCGGTGATGAACTATTAGTCATGACTTCCCAGCCAAAGGACACTTATAAATTACACGCGATCGTTAAACGGTCAGAAATAATCTTTTGTACCGATCAGGTCAGTTATTTAAACGCACAAGAAACTATACAAACAGTTTTAGAAGACCTAATTCGTCCACCTAAACTAATTCGCTGTGAAAACTATATTGGTTCTCTATCAATTAATTTGCTTAAACGAGAACTGGGTTTAACCTGACATCTTGTACCATTTTCAATCAAGTAGGGTGGCAATACCCACTTTACTGAAATCGAGCTATTTTATCCTGTGACGAATATCAGAGTCGGCAATTTCTGCAAATAGATTCCAAATTCCATCATGCCCATCTCCCAAGCAGTAAAGAGTTTTACCGATGTTTTGGCTATTGACCCAATTACTTAGGGAGAGATTGTCTTGAAAGAATGCTCCTTAATATATACCCTCTAATCGCTCTATTTTTTTATACTCCTTACAAGTACACAGGCTTTCCTTTCTCTTGAGAGCCTAACCGCACTTTTCCCCCCTCTACGCAGACCTCTGTTAATTTCTGTTTTACCTTCGGGGGAGATAAGTCCACTTTTTTGATTTGGCAATGATAGGTACTATAACCAAATTCTATCCCTCTTAGCGGGACTTAAACAAAAGTTAAGAGTAAAAAGAAAGGAGTATAATGCAATTTCGGTGTAGCTTTCACGTTAAAAGAAGCTGATGAAAAAAACCACTGCCGTAGCAATGGCACCATGGTTTGAAAGATGGTGTTAAAGGTTTGATGATGTACTTACTCATAAGGCGCAAAAAAGGAGTTTAGACATTATTTAGGGGGATTATTGGGTGAAAGTGAGAGAAAAAACCTATTTGAAATGGCAGAGAATGCCCTAGGGGTGACTTACCACCGATTACACCACTGTTTAACTGCAGCACCTTAGTCCAGTTCCCAAGTCAATGACCGTCGGTTAGAGATTATGAACAAGTGTAGTCAGAGGAGAATCACCAGAGGATTTAGCTTAATAATTGATGATTATGACCATAGGAAAAGCGGGAATTTCAGGGATGGAGTAGGAAGAAAATATATTGGAGAAATTGGGAAAAGGGATAATGGAATAGTAGTAGTAACAACACATACATCTATTATGATGGCAGTAAAAGCTTACCATTACATATAGAGTTATATCACCACGGTGATTCCTTACCCAAAGGGAAACAAGACCCTCTATTTGAGAATAAACCTGAGTTAAGAATTAAATTAATAAATCTGACCTTAAGCCGTGGTTATCAACCAGGAATAGTAATTATAGATCCTGGATATGGCCACAATACATCTTTCTTATTAAAGATAGAAAATCGGCATTTAAAGTATTGAGGAGGATTAGCTAAAAATCCCAAAGTCCTTGGCAGTGACCAAAAGGATATTCCACAAATAATTAGCTTAGATGAATTAGCACAAAGTTTACCCCAAGAGACTGTTACACAAATTCAACTGCAGTTAGATAAAACCAAAACATTATGGGTAGTAACTAAAGAAGTAGAAATATCAGCCTTAAGTGGAAAGGGCAATATTGCTATCCTCATCAACGGTTCTAATTTCTCTCAAGCCACTGATATTGACTACTTTATTACCAATGTTTCTTCATCAATTGTCACACCCCAATAGATAGTTGATACATATTATCAAAGAAATTGGGTAGAAGTTTTTTGCAGGGAAGCCCAGGGATGGTTAGGACTCAAAGAATATCAAGTTGGAGATAAAAGCAGTTAACTGCGCCATTTTATTTTGGTTTTCTGTGCCTACACTTTTATTCTTGGCCATCAGTGGACTGGAGGATTAAGACCAAGGTGGGCTAAGAAACCTTTGAATACTTTTACTCAAGCTTTAGAAGCATTGAGAACAGCCATATCTTTTCCATTTATTGATTGGTTCAACTGGAATCCGGACGTGTTTCCTTCTTACCAAGCCAGTTAGGACTACATTTGGGCTTGATTTGTGTTTACGTTCCATTAGAACCTTAAGGTCATTCTCTGCGTCCTGGAATGACTCCTTGGCTGAAAGTAACAAACAGCACTTTTCAACCAATGGGCTAAATCGCCTATACGGTTCTCTCCCCAAAGGAGATGCTTGTTTGTTAGTGACTTTAATCTTACCAATGCAACTCCTTATTGTCCGTGTTTTGCCCTTGTTGTGACAGTCTTTTCTCCGACAAAAAAAGGCGCTTTTCGGACTGACATGTTCTAAAACCTGGTCGCCTACAGATGTTTCGATGCCCTCAAATGTTTCCATTTTCTCGGGTGGGGTATTTTTATAAAAGATTTTGGCTATCTATTTTGTTTGATGTGAGCTTCTAAGAGTCTTTTATCTTCTGCTGTGATTGTTTTAAACCATACTCTCTGATTCCCATAATCTTCTCAGTTATGGACCGCATTCGTATAGTCACCCTGAATTCGCGAGGCATCATCGCAAATTATTTCTCATTTCTTTCATCTTCTTCCTAAATTGGGATGCTTCCCTTCCTACAGCATTTTTCTTTTCATTATCCAAGTCTTCCAACTCCTGAATTAGATTTTCTAAATCTAGTTCATCAAAATGACTTTGTTTCAATAGACCTCTTGTAAAATTGTTTCTGTAGTAGAATAGAGAGATTTAGATTTTATATATTTCTGGTGTTCCTTGTGCTCGCTAACTCAAACATAACCCTGTAACTCTAACTTTTTGGGTATAATAAAGACAAAATCCCATTATAACATAAAATAAATTAATTCTTCAAGAGGTCTAATAATTCAATAGTTTGTAATAACCATAGATGGTCATCAGTTTTATAGAGTTGCTGTAAATTAGTAGTAACAGTCATAAATTTACACCTTATCTACCTCTAAATCTACCTCTAAAATAACGCAATATGGAAGTTTTCATTTGGATGACAGCATAAAGCTATCATCAAACTTAGACATAAGAATTAAGGAGTCAGAATTTTTCAGAAATTGGTTAGTTATCCAATAGGTATTTTTGGCGTTAGCCTGAAAAAGGTGACTGCTGTTCGTGTACCTTGCCGTTAGGCATTAGCTGAGTGCTTAAACTTAGACATACATAATTAAGATTTTTAACTCTGTCACCTGCTATCGCAATTAGCAATCATTTAAAAACTCTCTTATCCTTCCTAAATAAGTTTCTGAATCTTCCAACATTGGGAAATGCGCAGTATTAGGAACTACGAAAAACTCAATGTTGTGATTTAATGCTGCTGCTTGTCGTCCCATTTCTACCGGAATGATAATGTCATATTCACCCGCCACTAGCAATGTTGGGACTGATAATTTAGCAAATTCTGTGGGCATTAATTCCGATTGAGCTTTACTAACAGAAGTAAAAATAGTTCCTAACGCTGCATCATAATCAGCACTAATAAAGTCTTGTAAAAAAGCTTGTCTCTCGGATTTGGGAATAGAACTATGGACAAATCTGGCCATAAATATCTTGTCAGCTAAAGGTATGTTACCTAACCACTTAGGACGGAATTTAACTACTAATCTACCAAACTTATAAAAAGCAGCAAAGGCTTTCTCATCATATTCAAAAATGCCGCTACAGGTTAAAACTCCCTTTTTCACTCGTTCAGGATAACGGTTAAAAAATAAAGTCGCAACAGAAGCGCCCATGGAATGAGCATTAATATAAACACGCTGAAGTTGCAACCCATCTAATAAAGCAGCTAAGTCTTCAGCGTATTCTGTTAATTCATAACTTAACTCAGCAATTGCTTCACCTTGTCCCTCTGTTGACTGTGACTCAACCACAGACTTACCAGCTTGGACAATGCTAGGTTTACCACCAGAGTGCCCAAAACCACGCATATCATATAGTAAACAGTCAAATTCTCCCAATAAAGCCTCAGCCGTACTGCGCCAATACCTAGAGGAACCAGCCCAGCCGTGAATGAAAACCATTACAGGCTTGACCAAACTCGATGGTTTTTTTATCCACTCGTAATAATGCTCAACTCCGCGAACATTTATATAAGCCATTCTTCACAGTTAAAAATTATAAAATCAAAAGTCAATAGCCAATAGTCAAAATTAAAGAACTCTTGACTCCTGACTCCTCAATTATGCTGATTCTGGTTTGGGTAGCGAAGAAGGATGGACCAACAGTTCCGCAGTAGAACGTTTCTCTACCATTTCCCTTGTTACTGTGCAGCGAGTTACATCTTTCCGAGATGGCAACTCATACATCACATCCAACATCAATTCTTCCACAATACCCCGCAGTGCCCGCGCCCCAGTTTTGCGTCGATGAGCCTCTTGAGCGATCGCTCGCAAAGCTTCTGGTTTAAAATCTAACTGAACATTATCCATCTTCAGCAGTTTTTGGTATTGCTTCACCAAAGCACTACGTGGTTGGGTAAGGATTGCCATCAGCGCCTCTTCATCCAGAGGATCTACCACCGCCACCATTGGCATCCGCCCTATAAATTCGGGAATCATACCAAATTTCACCAAATCATCAGGTTCAAGATGACGCAGAGTATCAGCAGCTCGTTTCTCTTTAGACTGACCTTCCCCAGATTGAACAAAACCAATTGACTTTTTGCCCACTCTCTGATCTACAACTTTTTCCAAACCTACAAAAGCACCACCACAGATAAATAGGATGTTACTAGTATCAATCTGGATACAGTCTTGATAAGGATGCTTACGTCCACCTTGGGGGGGAACATTTGCAGTTGTTCCTTCCAGCATTTTCAGCAAAGCTTGCTGTACACCTTCCCCAGAAACATCCCTTGTAATTGAAGTATTTTCACTCTTACGGGCAATTTTATCAATTTCATCAATGTAAATAATTCCCCGCTGTGCTTCCTCAACATCCAAATCTGCCACTTGCAAAAGTCGCAGCAAGATATTTTCCACATCTTCCCCCACATACCCTGCTTCTGTAAGAGTTGTGGCATCAGCTACTGCAAAGGGGACATCAAGGATTTTAGCGAGAGTTTGTGCTAATAGGGTTTTACCGCAACCAGTCGGACCCATTAATAAAATATTAGACTTTTGTATTTCTACCGCATCATCTGCTCCACCCTTGCCATTACCTTTAGACTGGATTACAGCCAACCGCTTGTAGTGATTGTAAACAGCGACTGACAACACTTTTTTGGCTTCATCTTGACCAATAACGTGTTCGTCTAAATATTTCTTAATTTCTCTAGGCTTGGGTATTTGATTAAACGAGATATTGGCAGAACGGGTACGGCGTTTTTGAGGTGGTTCTGACCGTGGTGCTGGTTGGGAGGCTGCACCACTCGTATCAAGCAACTCCTCATCTAAGATTTCATTACACAAGTCAACGCATTCATCGCAGATGTAGACTCCCGGACCCGCGATTAATTTACGCACCTGTTCCTGAGACTTGCCGCAAAACGAACATTTTAAATGGGAGTCGTACTTAGACATACCAAGCCTCTTATTTCAGAATGGTGACGTTTTCCCCTACTGTGGGGAGATTTTGTCTAGAAATAACCTGATCAATCAAACCGTAGTTTTTCGCCTCTTCTGCCGACATAAAAAAGTCGCGTTCCGTATCTGCCTCGATTCTGTCCAATGGTTGACCAGTATGTTTGGCCATTAGCTGATTCAAGTTGCCCTTAATGTAAAGAATTTCTCGCGCTTGAATTTCAATATCAATTGCTTGTCCTTGAGCGCCACCAAGGGGTTGGTGAATCATAATCCGCGAGTCAGGCAGAGACATACGTTTTCCTGCTGTCCCAGCCGTTAACAAAAATGCCCCCATACTGGCAGCTAATCCAAAACAGATAGTAACAACATCGGGGCGTATTTGTTGAATCGTATCATAGATTGCCATTCCTGCGTAGACTGAGCCACCAGGAGAATTAATGTAAAGTTGAATATCTTTTCCTGAGTCTTCAGCGTCCAGAAATAGCAATTGCGCCACAATTGAGTTGGCTACATTATCATCTATTGGTGTTCCCAAAAAAATAATCCTCTCTCGCAGTAGGCGGGAGTAGATGTCAAAAGCCCTTTCTCCCATACCGGATTGTTCTACCACCATGGGTACTATGTTGTTAGGACTACTGTAGTTACAGCTAATGCTGATGGGACTCAAGCTGCTGATTGGGTAATTTCCCGACTGCGATACAAGCATACAAGAATATTTAACAATAAGTTAACTGGGACAGACTTTGTAGCCGTTATGGCTGATTTTCTCAGAAGTTGAATTTGTATTTGAGCTATGTCTTAACCATTATGCCTTATTTAATTTGTTCCTGTTGAAGTTTAGGAGTTTCAGGAGTATGGCTATTGCTACGCTATCAGGAGTTCAGGAGGAATATATGATTCCCCATCCTCCCCATCCTCCCCAAACCCTACACCCTATTCTGCTTCAGTGCTGTGATCTTCTGAATCAGTTTCTTCTGTGGTGCTGAGAGAACCAACTGGTACTAGTTCCACAGATGAGTTTGCTAAAAGCCAATCAATGATTTTTTCGTTTTTTAGTTCCTTTTCCACCACTGCTTGCAGTCTTTCCTCATCTATTTCCTCGTCAGCATACTGTTCTAACAATTCATTGACTCTGGCTGTTATTTCTGCGGATGTAATTTGGATGGATTCGCGGTTGCCAATTTCTTGGAGGGCTAGGGAACGTTTGAGGCGCTCAATTGCTTCTGGCTGTGATCGCTCCCGCAATTGAGGAATAATATCTTGGGTAAACAGCTTTCTCACCTCTAATCCTTGCTCTGACAGTTTCATTGCTGTTTGTGTGAGCATAGTATCGACTTCTTGATCAATCAAGGTTGTAGGTAAATCTATCTCCACATGCTTTATCAGTTCTGCCAACAAAGCTTCTTGCTGATTAGCTTTGGTTTGATCTTGAGCTTCTTTTTGAGATCGTTCCTCTAAAGATGCCCGCAATTGTGCCAATGTTTCAAATTCACTCACTTCTTGAGCAAAATCGTCATTCAGTTCTGGTAGTTCTTTTTCCTTGATTTCTTTGAGTGTCACAGTAAACAGTGCGGGTTTACCAGCTAATTCCTGGTTCGCATAAGGATCTGGAAACTGAGCCGGAATTTCTCTCGTTTCTCCAGGGTTCATTCCCAGCATACCGGAGATGAAACCAGGGATAAACTTATCCTCTTCCAATTCAACTTGAAAATCAGTTGCTTCTCCACCAGGAATCGGTGTAGGTTCTGTTGACTCGTCTTCACCTTCAGCTTTAGTAATTACACCTTTAAAATCAACCACGGCGATATCACCAATTTGGGATGCTCGTCCTTCCACGGGAATCAAGGTTGCCATTTGTTGCCGTTCTTTGTCTAAAACGGTATCGACCTTTGTGGAATCGTAGTTGATCTCCTCTGCTTGAAGTTGAAAACCTGTGTACTGATTAATAATCACTTCTGGTTCTACATCGACAGCAGCTGAAAAAATCAGGGCTTTCCCAGGTTCATAATTATTAATCAATTCATCAAAAGAGGAGCGTAATCGTGGTTGACCAATGGCTGAAATTGCTTCTTGTTTAACTGCTTTTTCAATGCCATCAGGGACTAGTTCTTCCAGGACGGCTGCTTTGATGCGACCTACGCCCAGGCGCTGTAATAATATCTGCCGGGGTACTTTGCCTCTGCGAAACCCAGGAATATTTACAGTACCACTTAAATTTCTAATGACCTGTTCGTATTTTTGTTTGGTAATTTCTGGTGTAATCTCTATTTCTAGTCCAATCTGACTTTTCTCAAGTTTTTCCTGGGTAACTTTCATACTTTGTCTCTGTTTTTTGGTGTTTTCATCTTGAGAGTACACACAAGAAGCGTATCGCTTGCGTTATTAACTTGATGTGCAACACAATAACTAAACAAATAGTTCATAGTTTAGATAACTAGAACATTTTGATGTTTGCTTCCTGCTTTGACCAGTCTATAAGGCTGGTCCTTATGCAACACAAAACCAATACAAATGGCTCCTACTATTGAGGGTTTTGCTGGTTGCTTCCTGCTTCTGACAAGTCCGAAAGGCGGGTTGTTTTTCACAGGGGTAAATTCCGCACTTGCCATGCGTACTCTATAATATGGCTTAAGGCACACTAAGCTATCGGGGCATTTATTAAATTGACAGTAAGATGCAAATTACGATATTCAACTTGTCCACAACCGCTCAATCAATTTTACCTTAGTTCCGCATCTAGATTTTTTATACGTCAATATTCTCCACAACTCGCTGATAATGGCATAATCTGAATGCGAGGAAAGATTGAAGAACTTTTTAGCTGTCGAGTACGTCTTGCAGCTATGATCAAATCCAGTCCGGAAAAGTTTCTCCTTCAGCAGATATCTAGTTTACTGCCAATAGAGAGGGAGTTAGCACTTTGCTGGAATATTTTCTTATCAGAAGATAGGCTCAGAACCCTTGAAGTTGGTCAGGGTGCAGGGAAACATACTTTAATTAAGCATTAGAGCCAAATTTCTACTCAGATTGCTCACACTGTGATATCCTATCAACATAGCTACAGTGTTTTTTAATGAGTCTGAGATATCCATATGATAGTATATCAATAATAGTTATATTATAATATATAACTATTATTGATATAATCTTGTCATTAGCCAACCGAGGTGATCCTATAATTAGGTATTAATATCTTAAAGATATCCAACTTGAATATGATCTATTTTTATCTGGCTTAGCAGTTTGGTATGAAGTAGTGTATAATTAAACAAAATGAATACTAAAAGATTACTTATTACCAACAAAAATTAAAATTATTATTATCAAGTAAAGAAAGCGCTATAACTGCTTTTAAAATATACCAGATGTGAAAAATCCGATTAAGTATACAAATTCGTTTGATTTCTGAATCTTGTCAATATAGAAATATTGAGTTATACAAAAAAATCGCTAATAACCTGTTAAAGGAGGACGTGAATTTGTCTAAATCCTATCATGTAGCTATTTTGGGTGCGACTGGTGCTGTTGGCACAGAGTTACTCGAACTATTGGAAAACCGGGATTTTCCCCTTGCTGACTTAAAGTTGCTGGCATCAGCACGGAGTTCGGGGAAAACGATCAAATTTAAAGGAGAAAATATCCCCATTGAGTCTGTTAGCGATCATTCCTTCGATAAAATTGATATAGTGTTGGCTAGTGCTGGTGGTGGGATATCCAAAACCTGGGCTGGTGTAGCTATCGAAAAAGACGCAGTTGTAATTGATAACTCCAGCGCCTTCAGGATGAACCAAGAAGTTCCCTTAGTAGTACCAGAGGTGAATCCCCAAAACGCAGCTAGTCATAGAGGCATTATTGCTAATCCCAACTGCACAACAATTTTAATGACCTTGGCAGTATGGCCATTGCATAAGGTTAAACCAGTAAAACGCATTGTTGCTGCCACCTATCAATCTGCTAGTGGTGCTGGTGCTAAGGCAATGGAGGAGGTCAAAACCCAAACCAGTGCTATATTACAAGGACATCCGGCAGTTGCTGAGGTATTACCTTATCCATTGGCCTTTAACTTATTTCCCCATAATTCCCCAATGACCGATTTAGGATATTGTGAGGAAGAACTAAAAATGGTCAACGAAACCCGAAAAATATTTGGTAGTCAAGAAATCAGAATTACTGCCACTTGTGTGCGGGTTCCCGTACTTCGCGCCCATTCAGAAGCAATTAACCTGGAATTCGAGACACCTTTTAGTCCACATGAGGCTAGAGAAATTTTAAGCCAAGCCCCTGGTATCAGATTTGTAGAAGATTGGCAAACAAATCATTTCCCCATGCCAATAGAAGCTAGTGGTCGCGATGAAGTTTTAGTAGGGAGAATTCGCCAAGATATATCTCATCCTTGTTGTTTGGAATTATGGCTTTGTGGTGATCAAATCCGTAAAGGTGCAGCCTTAAATGCAGTACAAATTGCTGAACTGTTAATAGAGAAAAATTGGCTAAGTCATTAGTCATTAGTCATGAGTTTTTGACGACTGACAAGTGACAACTGACAACTGATAAATCAGGAGTAAAAAGAGGGTGGGAGATTTTGGCACAATTGTAACTGCTATGATTACGCCGTTTAAGCCAGACGGCAGTGTTAACTATGATGTAGCAGCCAAATTAGCAGTACATCTGGTTGACAACGGTACAGACACATTAGTTGTGTGTGGGACAACAGGTGAATCCCCTACATTGACTTGGGATGAAGAATACCAGTTGTTTGTTGAGGTATTGCAGGCTGTAGAAGGTAAAGCCAAAGTCATTGCTGGTTGTGGTTCTAATTCAACCACAGAAGCGATCGCAGCAACCCAAAAAGCAGCTAAAATAGGAATACATGGTTCTTTACAAGTTGTTCCCTATTACAACAAACCGCCCCAGGCGGGATTATATCAGCACTTTGAGGCGATTGCTCAAGCCTGTCCCGAATTACCGATGTTGTTATACAATGTCCCCGGTCGTACTGGTCAAAACCTATGTCCAGAAACAGTGGTGCAGCTAGCAAAAATCGACAACATAGTGGGAATTAAAGAAGCCAGTGGGAATTTAGACCAGGCTAGTGAAATCCGCCGCTTGACACCAAAAGAATTTCAGATTTACGCTGGAGATGACTCTTTAACATTGCCTCTGTTAGCAATTGGGTCCAAGGGTGTAGTAAGTGTGGCTTCTCATCTGGTAGGCAATCAACTAAAACAGATGATCAAGTCCTTTAATATGGGCAGCATGGAAATAGCCACCGAGATTCACTTACAACTTTTCCCATTGTTTAAAGCTTTATTTTTAACAACAAATCCCATTCCTGTTAAACAAGCATTAAAACTTCAAGGTTGGGAGGTTGGTTCAGTTCGTTCACCTTTATGGGAAGCTGACGCAGAAATCTGTCAAAAGATAGAGGACGTGCTGAACAAACTTAGTTTAATCTAAGCGCCAATATTTTGGACGCTCGCTAATTGCTAGTTGCCAGAGATATCTATAAGTAATTGGTAAAACTTGTTACTAAGTTGTAATTTAACATCTGTGTTAAAACTGAGCGGTATAAGCATCATTCAGTGAAAAATCCCTTTTATTTATTCAAGCGAAAATTTGGATATTCTAAATTCAAAATCATCTGCTTTTACACTGACTTAAATAGATATTTTTAGTTGTCTTTCATACAAGAACGCTAACTATCAACTTACTAACACCACACACAATCTCAAGGAGAAAATGGCTAAAAACGAACTTGATTCCACCCTCAAAATTATTCCTTTGGGTGGCTTGCATGAAATTGGTAAGAATACCTGTGTTTTCGAGTACGAGGACGAAATAATCCTGTTAGATGCAGGTTTGGCTTTTCCCACAGAGGCGATGCACGGCGTTAATATTGTGTTACCTGATACAACATATCTCAGAGAAAATCGCCATAAAATTAAAGGAATGATTGTTACTCATGGTCATGAAGATCATATTGGTGGGATTGCTTTTCACCTGAAACAATTTGACATCCCCGTAATTTATGGACCCAGACTAGCAATGGCAATGCTAGAGGGTAAATTAGAAGAAGCAGGAGTGCGGGATCACACCGAATTAAGAACTGTTATGCCTCGCGATATAGTCCGCATTGGTAAAGCCTTTTTTGTCGAATACATCCGCAACACCCACTCCATAGCTGATAGTTTCACCGTTGCTATTCATACCCCATTAGGTGTAGTTATCCATACAGGCGATTTTAAAATTGACCATACCCCGGTCGATGGAGAAAAGTTTGATCTGCAACGGTTAGCAGAACATGGAGAAAAAGGCGTACTGTGTCTACTAAGTGACTCTACTAATTCAGAAGTGCCTGGTTTTACACCATCAGAACGTTCTGTTTTCCCCAACCTGGATCGAGTATTTTCTCAAGCTACTGGGCGCTTATTTGTCACCACCTTTGCTTCCAGCGTACATCGCATCAACATGATTTTGCAACTGGCAAAGAAACACAATCGTGTAGTTACAGTTGTGGGACGTTCAATGCTGAATTTAATTGCCCACGCCCGGAACTTAGGTTATATCAAGTGCGAAGATAATCTATTCCAACCCTTACATACTGTCCGTGGGATGCCAGATGAAAATGTGTTGATTCTGACCACTGGCTCCCAGGGTGAAACAATGGCAGCTATGACCAGGATTGCTAATAAAGAACACCCGCACATTAAAATTTGGGAAGGTGACACAGTTGTATTCTCTGCTAACCCCATTCCAGGAAATACAATTGCCGTAGTTAACACCATTGACAAATTGATGATGCAAGGGGCAAAAGTAGTCTATGGAAGGGATAAAGGTATTCACGTTTCTGGCCACGGCTGTCAAGAAGAGCAAAAGCTAATGATTGCTTTAACTCGTCCTAAGTTCTTTGTACCTTTCCACGGTGAACATCGGATGTTGGTGAAGCACGCAGAAACCGCTCAGAGTATGGGTATACCTGCTGAAAATATGATTATTATCCAGAATGGAGATGTGATCGAACTCACGGAAGAATCTATCCGTGTTGCTGGTAAAGTATCATCAGGAATTGAACTGGTGGATACTACTAGTTCTGGGATGGTGAGTGCAAAAGTCTTGCAAGAACGACAACGCATGGCTTCTGAAGGACTTGTGACCATTGCTGCTGCCATTGATTGGAATGGTAAACTGTTGGCGAAACCAGAAATTCATATGCAAGGTGTGGTGACAAGTATTGATCGAGCACTTTTACTAAAATGGGTACAACAACGCATTGAAGAGATTCTAACCGTGCGTTGGTCAGAATTTGTCACCGGAAACGAAGCAAATGATATTGATTGGGGTGGTTTGCAAGTAATGTTAGAAAAAGAATTGCAGCGTTCTCTTCGTCGGGAGTTACAATGTCAACCATGTTTAACTTTGTTGATGCAAATTCCTGAAGAACCACCTGTTTCCGTAAAAGCTGCTGCTGATGGCAGAAGACGACGGACTCGTCCAACAGCGCAAGTAGCTTCTTAAGATTTATCTCGCGCAAAGATGCAAAGAAGCAAAGGTGTTATTTAGCATCTTTGCTCTTTCTATTTAAACCAATCATTTTAGGACTTACCCACTGAGAAAGTAGCAAAATAGTGTAGTGATAAAAATGTCATCTACTTAGCAGGTATCGGAGAATTGGAGAAATAACCAAACCTGCTACAGCAGAATGGAATCTGGAACATTACACTCTGCTTTTGCTATCATAACTAAAGCATCGGGGATGTTGTAGATTGGCAGAGATATTGGAAAACGTTTCACATGATAGTGTGAATAGATTATTCCTCAGAGAGAGATAGGAACAGAAAGATTTATTCGATACAGTAAAGGAAATCATAAATATAGTAGGAGGTATCCCCTGAATACTTCGGGGGAAGAAGTTATTCAGGCATCCATGAGCAACCAAAAGGATTGAGAGCAGATTTTTAGTTAAAAATAGTCGCCAAACAGGGAATATTCCCAACCTTAGAAATGCGGTCACGAATATATTCAAAAAAGCTAATTCCCAACTTACAAGTAGTAGCAACAAGAGAGATAAAAGTATCCCAAGTCTGAGTCCCTTCGAGCCCTCCTTCCGCACCCTAACTGTCACAGATAGTAGTACACAATAACTAAAGCTCCTTCAAGGAAAAAAAGGGTTAATAAGAACAAGTATGATTAAAATGGCAATAGAGTGAGAGAATAAAGTTTTGTAAAGAAGATAAAAGAAAAGAAAATTTAATGATTTAAAAATTAAATTAGAACAGAAGAAAAAATGATGTAATCACAACAGGAGTTGTGGATAATTCTTTTATGAAATCAAAGCTTCAAAAAATGGAAATTCAAAACCTAGACCATTTAGGCATAGTAGCAGGAATAATAGACGCCATAGGAGTAGTAGAAATAACCGTTGGAATTGGAGAGAAAGTAAGTCCGTGTCATGTAGTAAAAGCCATGATAATCAACGGGTTAGGATTTGTATAAAAACCCTTATATATGATATTTCCCTAAGATTTTGAAACAATCCCCTGTGACCATCTAATAGGACCAGGAGTAACACCAGAATATCTCAAGGATGATAAACTGGGGAGAGTCATGGATAAACTATTTATAAAAGGATTGGATAGAATATTTTTTATTGTCGCCTTAAAAGCAGCCCAAAAATTTTTGGAGTATCCCTATGAGCAGGCCATCTAGACTCATCATAAATGCAGATACATGGGCAATATAATACCAGCTTACCAGAAGTAATATTTGAGAGTCAAAAAGTAGGAAATAATCAAGAAATAGAAGAATTAGCAGTAAAATCACCAAAAGAAATAACCATTACCTACGGTTATTCTGGTGACCATAGAGCGGAGTTAAAACAGTTCATCATAGAAATGATATGTTCAGGAGATGGAGACATACCAATATATATTTTTAAAACTAGCATCGGGAAACCAAGCAGATTCATCATGCTTCGGTAAAATAGCAGTAGAGTACCAAAAACAATTAAAACTTAACAGTCTCATAGTAGCAGACTGGTCCTTATATACAGAATCAAATCTAAAAATGATGTCAGATTTAAGCTGGTTATCTCCAGTACCATTAAGCGTAAGATCAGCACAATGATTAATATGAATATTACCAGAAACAGAATTTGTTAATAGTAACTTACCCGGATATAAACTAGCTTCAAAAACAGTAAATTATCCAGGAATAGAACAAAGATGGTTAGTAGTGCAAAGTCAAGAAAGAAGAGAATCAGACCTGGGTAAACTCTCACAAAGAATTACCAAGGCACAATCAAAAGCTGTACAAGATTTCAAAAAGTTATCACCAGAAAAATTTGCTTGTGAAGCTGATGCTATCAAGGAGTTATCTAAACTATTCAAACAATTCAAATATCACCGAATTAACCATAGTAAAGTTACTCAAATCAAATCTAAGAAAAAATATAGTTCAGGAGAGATACCCTATGAAATATCAGCTACATTCTCCCAGAATGAAAGTAAAATTAATAGAGAATTTCTGAGGACAGGGCCTTTTATTATTGCTACAAACTTTTCGGATTCAAATGAACTTAGCCATGACTCCATCTTGAGTGAATATAAAGCTTAACAGTCTTGCCAGAGAGGGTTTGCTTTTCTCAAAGACCCATTATTCTTTGCAGACAGTATTTACCTAGAAAGTCCAGAGAGAATAGAGTCCCTGGGAATGATTATGGTTTTATGTCTGCTGGTTTATACTTTAGCTCAATGACAAGTTAGAACCACCTTGAGAGAGTCTAGATCAAGAGTAAAAAATCAATTGGGCAAACCAACTGACCGCACCAGTTTACGCTGGATTTTTCCATGCTTTCAGTCTATTCGTTTAGTTACACTTAACCAAGAAAAACACATCTGTTACTGGACTCAAGAGAGAGATTTCATTGTGAATATTTTACCAGAGCATTGTTTTCCCTACTATCAATTACTTACCTAATTTTTCTCTCTATTAATTTAATTTCTATGAGAAAATAACCTCATCTCTCTGATTTATAGCTCTATTTTAATAGAATTTCTTTTTTCACTTCGATTTATTAGTCTAATTTATGATTTATCTCTTGAAAATCTTCATTTATCTGTTGACTCCTCTGGGCGGTGTTCTTTCTTATTACTCCTTATTGAGAATAGCTTTTGATGCTATTTTTGGTGCTTTACTGTTTCTCCAATGCCTTTTTTTACGGCACTTATTTGTTCTTATACTTCCTTGCAGTTTTCCTCTCCGTAATTTCTCTCTGTGGCACTTTAGGGTGCCGAATGTGGGTTCGAGAGTCTGAGTGGCATAACTAAGATTACCTCGCTGCACCATAGCATAGTTCTAGCAGCTAACTCAGCCGGGTTATTGTGCAAAGGTAATTCAGGATGCTCTAAAACATAAAGCAACTCAGAAATTCTGACCAGAGTTAATGGTTTTCGCTCATCTGATTGTCGATAACCACTGTCAGTGTGGAACAACTTCCAAAACTTACACCGGAGTTTATTTGCTGTTTGCTGACTGGGAGAATCTTGACAAGGGAGTAAGTCTCGGTAGTAATTCCAGAAATCATCCAGGAATTTATCTAAAACCTTTTGGTGACAAGCAATAAACGCACTTAACTTCTTATAATTTCTTCCTTCATCTACCCAACACAAAGCGATATTATCATTCAGTAACTTCAATTGAGGAGCATCATTACAGACCAGAGTTTGCGCTTTTTGCACCACTGGCCAATCAGTTTGTTGATGATAGAAAGCAATAACTGCTGCTTCCATAATCCGAGTCCGTTGTTGTGAACCCAGTTTAGGTAGATGTGTATCCAGTAGGTTATGAAACTCTGCCTCACTCAACACAGTTTCTTGAGGCAATACTTGGAGAGCATTTCTCCATTTAGTTGGTAGTTGAAAATGCTCGAGCAAGTCAATATTCTCTAGGAACTCTAACAAATTGCCTTGGGTCATGTTACCCCCATAGTACAAGCTGATAATCAGGGTTTTTATTCCTAAACCGAATTCTCCCTCATAACCCCAAGGAGGTTCTGCCAAATAGGTTCTTCCTTCTCATGGTGAGTAGTATTTCTCTTTCCGCAAGAGTACGTTATCGGCTGCCAGGATGATGTCTTGGATGATTACTTCTTCATACCCTTTGAACTGTGCCTGTCCTGGGAGTAATTCTTGGGGATATTCTAGTATTTCTTCTCTGTCTATTTTAATCCCAGCCTTCTTACTGCCTTTGTTGTCCTTTTTTGGTGTTTGTCGCTCTTTCTCCGATGAGTGATTGCTTGTGAACCCTTTTTGATTCTTGGCTTTTATCTTTGCCTGACCCTTTTCTCCCTTCAATCGGTTGTTTTCATCTCTTAACCCTTGATTTTCTGCCCGTAATTCTTTAACTTCTGATTGTAACTGATCTCTTAGATTCAGTCATATCTCTACTTTCTGACCCATGGATTCCTCTGCAATTCCTTTTCGCTCAATGCTTTGGAGCAACTCTGTTTGTGATAAGTCTTTTGCTAAAATTTTTTGCCTCATGTCTCATATTTTATAACGCCCTGTGTCCCACCCTCAACTTTTTCTTTTTTTCTCTTACCCCTACTTATTCCGCCGATACGTTTTTTAGTCGCTAATTAAACCATAAGTAAACTACAATTAAAGTATATATTATCAACACTACTTAGGTAAAGACTTTTACCTAGCGAGAGCTTATTCTAACTCAGTACCAGTCTCAAGGGTAATTGAATTGGTAGGAGCACCAAATAATGTTAAATTACCAACTAGAATTGATGATCCTGAAAGTAATAGCTAAGAACGAGTATCATCTTGAGTAATTAGTAGTTGTAGTAAAAGTACAGTCTGAAGGGGGGAGGAAATCAGCTAAAAGATAGACTCTATAAGCCTCATACTTCTTAGACCTTATTGATAGATACTACTATTAAAATTAATTTCATTAATTCCGTAACCAAATCCATACAAATATCCTTGAAATTGACCCAAGTTTGACCATATCAACCGAAATAAAAACTACTATGTCTTAGTTCCGACCGAGCATATTCTTTAATACGAGCAATATATTTCTGTATTCCTTTACGTTTAATCTATTGACCCTGAATTGTTGCAGAAGAGTAAGTAATTGCTATCAATAAAACTAGCGAAATAAAGCGTTAACCAGTTACATGAGTAACTTCTAAAATATAGCCTCTTTCCTGGAGGGCAATAATTTAAAATGGATTGGGAATGCTCTTTTACCACAAATGACGCTCACCATAAATGAATTTATCCGGTTCCAATTGGTTCTATCAATTGCTAAGTCAATCCTTTGTAAGGATTCAGGTGGTGGAGTATTAACAAGTGTGATAGGTGAGGCAGAATATAGCAGTTATGGAAAAGAAGCTGGGACCAAAACTAGACAGAGACATATTGAAGCAGTTGGGAACAGAGCAACTGGTAGGAGTCATTATTGACCAGGGGAAAAGTATAGAGAACCTAATAAATAGAGTAGTAGAATTGGAAAAAGAAATAGAGAAACTCAAAGTCAGTGGAGATTTAGAGACCATAACATGATCCAAACCACCCTTGGGAGACATCCTCAAAGAAACCGAGAACAAACAAGAAGAGAAACCAGAAGAAAACCAGACACGAAAGCGGAAACTAGGAGGACAACCAGGGCAGAGGGGAAAAAGGAGAAAGGTGTTTGTTGGAATAGATAGAATAAATTTGAGATAGTGGGACGGCAAGTCTATGGATGGTGAAGTCAGGGGCACTTGTTTGGCGAACCAATAAAAATCCAAACACAACAAGTAGGGACTTGGTGGACAGGCCAATCCAAATAGTAGAATATGAAAGATATACGTGGACTTGCAGTGTGTGTGCGGAAACAGAAAGGGCACACTGGTCACCAGAGATAGTACCGGGACAAGATATAGGAATCACACTACAATCTTGTTTGGGATGGATCAATAACTAGGGCCATTGAGCCTATGAAAAACAACACTTGTTGTTGTGGGAACTGGGTCAAATAGAAATTGGAGTGGGAACATTAGTAGGTACCAATGAAGGAATAGACAGTACAGTGGCTCAAAGTATTCATAGCCTCAAACAGTGGATAAAACAAACCTAGCCTCATATCCTTGGGGATGAAACACCCTGGGTAGTCAAAGGGCTGAAACAATGGTTATGGATTTTTGCCAATAGTGACTTTCCTTGATTTCATGGGTCTGATACTCCTTATCCTGGCGAATTAGAATCGATTGTGGGGTCAAGTTACTCTGGTGTACTCAGTTCTGATGACTTTACTACCTATAACGGTTATGCGGTCACAGCTCAACAGAAATGTCAGGCACATCTACCCTACCCCGTCACTTCAAGACACTAATCAAGATTCCTGGCTTCAATCACCAAGAAATTGGCACAAAATTCATCGACCTCATAGATGAAGGTTTTAAAAACTACCCTTTATTCCAACAAACCCAAAACCTTCATGAATTCTTGACTTGCCCATCCTAGTTTCAACCAAAAGTTGAATCTTCCATTCATTGATTGATCAAGCCCCAGGGGAACCTGGTAAACTTTTACCTTCCTTAGGCAATAGACCTTGATCATAATTTAGCTGAACCAAGGTTAGATTTAGCACTGATACAAGGAAAAGTCTGTGTTAGTTCTATTTCTCTGGCGCTATTCCAGCATACTGCCAATTTATTGACGGTTACACAAACTTGTCGCCGTCAAGCACTTTCTCTAGTTGAGTTTTTTGACCAACCTATGAAAGCTATGGTTCACTCTGCTTTCTATACACCTTTTTTAATCCCTCTACCTTAAACCTGAATCCTTACAACTTCAGAAGGTATTCTTATCGTTCTTGATGAACTAGAAAAACAGGACTTTAGCTTATCAGAAAATATTATTTTAAGATATTTATCTGCTCTGCAGGCTTTAATTAATGCACTACCTAAATATCTTTTCTTAATGGTTGCTGTAACTATAGATCCTCTTAATCTTTACCGTGAAATGCTTCCAGCTATTAGAGGTCATCTTGCTAACGAAGTTCAACTTTCACCTATAAGAAATGAAGAAGAAGCCGTAAAATTATTCCGATTTTATTTGAGTCACGCGAAGAAGGAAGCTAAAAATTTCTCACAAGACAGACATGGCAAGGAGGAAGTCATATACTCTTGCATGAAGATTCCTCTAGACTGTTGTTTTATCAACTATTGAAGGGTAGCAACATTCAAGGTGTACGTCAGCGCGACTACCTGAATGCTTTGTATGATAAAGAAAATGAGTCTATTACAGCATTGCTTTAGTTAGAACTTACTGATAAATAGTTTTTCCTAACTTGAATAATTCAAGAGGTACTAAGCAAGAACAAATCAAAGTGTAAGCCGTTGTAAAAATTAAGTTTTTTCAACGGAGAGGGGGAGATTCGAACTCCCGGAGGTTTTAGCCTCATCCGATTTCAAGTCGGACGCAATCGACCACTCTGCCACCTCTCCAAATTATCTGTCAGGGTGTTGGACACAAAAACTGACAGACAAAATCATAACCTATAATTACGCAGATTGCACCACTGAAGGTTAAGAATTATAAAGAAGTTCTTCTGATACCACTCGGAAGTCATTACTCACCCAAATCGTAGAAGCCTTTGTCACCACACTCCCTTCTAGGGAAACCAGGGAAAAATTCCGTAATTTTACGCCATCTATTTCGATAATTCGCGGTACATTAGCTGCATTTAGGTAGATGATTCCTTCTGGACTTCTAAACACAGCCCTTCTTTGCGTCTTCTTAGTATGGCGAAGGGTGCGGTGCATGTGACCAAAGGTAACTAAGGGGATGGTTTTTGCTGTGTTGAGACATAAGGAAATGGCTTCAGCTAAGTCTGGATCACCAAAGTCACCACCTACAGGATGCCAATCTTTCCCACAGGGGTCATCTGGGCGATCACCTAAACCACTTGGTCCATTATGTCCTAAAAAGATGATATTCTCACAAGCTGCACTTTTGACTACCTGAAAGATTTTTTCAGCGGACTCTTCCAAGCAGGAAATACCATAGCGTTCTGCACAGATATCCGCAAATCTCCACTCGTGGCCACCCCAGGTAAAAGGACGACCTCCCACCACAGTCAAATTCCACTCCGGGAAATCTAACTTGCTGTAACTAACATGGGCAACACCTAGTAAATCTAGCTGTTTTTGCAACCAGTCTTCCTTCGTTCTGTCGTAGGGACACTTTTTTCTTCCCCATTCAGTAGCAGTATACCAAGCATCATGGTTTCCCATTACGGCAGCCTTAGGAATGTCCAGAGAAGCGATCACCCGCACCACCTCTACCGACTCATTCCCAAAATCCCCCACAAACAACACTAAATCAACACCCAAATGCTTGAGTGCTAAACCATCTTCTACTTCCCATTGCTCATGAACATCGCCAACTACAGCAATTTTGAGACTTAATTGAGTTTTTTGACTGGTCATGCCACTTTAAAAAGCCATATATCTCCAGGATATGAAACTCCACCGAATTTGCACATTATTAATTGCGAACATAAATGTTCTTTTTTTGGTGAAAACTACTATAATTGAATGGTAAAAACTACTATAATTGAATCAAGGAATACAGAAGTTTAGGACTTCCGTAGTTAAAAATTTCATACGTTCTTAGAAGAACTTAAATTCTAGCTACCAATCAGTAAGCAAGTTTCATATTGGTGGGGACTTGCTATTGCAAAACCTCTACTTCTGCACATCCAACAACTCCCTGATTCTTCAACTCACCAAATCATTATTTACCGCTAAAAGCAACTTCTAACTGTGTTTACAACTACACTTGCTCAAAAACCAGGTACACTACCACTAGATTTATTTACCGCCATTGAGGATTTAAAGCAGGAACTCAACGCGGTCATATTGGCTCATTATTATCAAGACCCAGATATTCAAGATATCGCCGACTTTATTGGCGATTCCTTACAACTAGCAAAGGCAGCAGCCCAAACTAACGCCCATGTTATTGTATTTGCTGGTGTTCACTTTATGGCCGAAACTGCAAAGATTCTTAACCCTGACAAATTAGTATTGTTACCAGACTTAAACGCGGGTTGTTCTTTAGCAGACAGTTGTCCTCCTGATGAATTTGCAGCTTTCAAAGCCGCACATCCTGATCATCTGGTAATTTCCTATATTAACTGCTCTGCAGAAGTTAAAGCCATGAGCGATATTATCTGCACCAGTTCCAATGCGGTAAAAATTCTTCAGCAAATACCCAAAGAACAGCCCATCATTTTTGCACCCGATAAAAATTTAGGACGCTATCTAATCCAGCAAACCGGACGAGATATGTTGTTATGGCAAGGTAGCTGCATAGTTCATGAAACCTTTTCTGAAAAGAAAATTGTCCAGTTAAAAACCATACATCCTGAAGCCGAAGTGATCGCACACCCAGAATGTGAAACTAGCGTTTTGCGCCACGCCAGCTACATCGGTTCCACAGCAGCCTTATTGAATTATTGTCAAAAAGTCCCTGCACAAGAATTCATTGTAGCTACAGAGCCAGGCATCATCCACCAGATGCAAAAACTCGCACCTCACAAACACTTTATTCCTGCACCACCTGACAACAACTGTAACTGTAATGAATGTCCATTCATGCGTTTGAATACTTTAGAAAAGCTGTATTTAACCATGAAAAATCGTACCCCAGAAATTACGATGTCCGAGGACATCCGAGTTGCAGCACTCCGTCCTATCCAACGGATGTTAGAAATGAGTGTTTAATTAAAATTACATAGGGCTTGCTGAAAAAGTTGTTCGTGACGATTAGGAATCAGGAGTCAAGAGTCAGAAGAAAGAAGAGGAGGATTTAGAAGAATCCAGAATGTCAAAAAGTGTTTGAGTTTTCATGGTATCAAGGCTTATTTCCTGCATCTTATCCACATTAGATGACCCTTAAACGATTTATCCAGGTTGTCAGTTTATATGGCTTAACGCCAAGCTAAGCTATCAGCAAGCCCTACATAGTTAGTAGAGACACTTGATTAAGTGTCTCTACACAAATTTTGATCTGTAACTAAATTTTTTAACTCTTAATTTTCCACAGGAATTGATTTGGTTTTTTCTGCTTCTTTTTGTGCTGCCTTACTATATTCCTTATATAATTTAGTTCTAATTTGAGCCTCTTGATAACGGCTATGACCAGCAGAAACCTGATTCATTAAATCAGAAGCTCTTTGCCATCTAGCAGCTAATTCCCACCACTGAGTTGAAGTTATAGCTACTTTACCAGCGGTAGTAGCCTGGTTAGCAAGCCTGACAGCATCTGCAAATGAATCATTCGCGGGATTAGAAAAACTTTTCTTATCATCAGGAGATAATGTTGGTGATTTGATTTTGTTTGTTGTTTGTAAATATGGTGAAACATCTAAAGGAAACAGATTCTTAAGTGCTTTTCCTAAAGGAGAATCAACTTGACCAACAAATACAATAATTATGGCTAAGCCAGTGGCTGCTAATACCAATTTTCTAACTGAAATTTTCTGTTTATATTTGTTACTTAGTAAAGGTTGAGATTTAGGGAGAATCGGTTTTCTATATTCAGTAGAAACTGCTTTTAAATCTTGAATTAGTTGCTTGACAAGACCGGGCTGAGAGAGAGTAGTTTCCTGTGACCACAGGAATTGATTAGTGGGATTGCGATTAATTTCCTCCAACCATAATAATTGTTCTTCCCTGACAATTCTACAGTTAATATTGACCGTGCGAATATTACGGGGTGCAATTGAATCAAGAATTTGCTGAACTTCTTGCACCAAGGTAGATTGATCAAGTTGTTCTTCCGTAGCTGCCTCACACAAAAGTTGTAAGACACCATCAGCGAAAATAGCTCTAGTTCTGACACCAAAGATAACTAGTTTTTCGTTCAACAGTTGAATAATTGCCGCAACACTACCTTGGCGAGCTTGCCAAGCGATATCGTTTATTCTATCTACCATTGGATACTTTGTGATAGCTCTTACACCCTGACCTGTTAACTGATTCATTAAGTTAGTAAACGGTTCTTACAAAGAGTACCTAGTTTAAAATTGTATGGGTAAATATAAGAAGTTGCCAGGTTTTATTATAAATAAATTGTTATCATCTTAGTCTACAATTCCCAGATGTGAATGCAAAATGTTGTATTTCTGAAGCATTACAGCAGAATAATTTTAGTAGAAATGAGATTCTTCGCGAATAAAAACTCCTAGACTCTATATAGGCAATTACTACCTAGCTTTGAAATACTGTAATTAGCTAAGGCTAATAGCTGTAGCCTTGCTCAACTTAGCTGTGCATATTAGAATTCACTGCAATGAAAGCAATTGCAGAAGATAATGCAGGGTATGATGCTGGAATCAAATTATTGAGAAAATATAAAATAGTCCACTTATAAGATCAGATTTTGTACTTTTATAAAGTATAATTAAGAAAATGATAAAGAACTCTAGGCAGTAAAGATCCGCTTAGTTTGCCTTATTTATTACACTAGAATTTCTAGAAATAAGTAAAGCGTAATTCTTTCTTGTAGCTAAAACAGAAAGAAGCTCATTACTCCACCTAAAAATCTTGAGTATTAACCAGCTTGTAGCTAAAAAAACAAGCAACCGAAATTGTAAAGTTCCCAGTTGAAGAGGCAAATAAAGGCGTGGGTCAGTATCAACCTGCTCAACTACAGCAGTATAATCCAGACGCGATCGCTCGTTACTACCGTTACCGTCCCTGGTTAGCTTGGGGCAGACTACTGAGAATAATCTTCTCCTTTGCAAGCTTTATACTCAGTCTCAAGTGGGATGAATGGCAAAATCAAGTTGAGCAGAATCAGGGAAAACGAGCCACCCAATTACGAGAACTGCTCACCCACTTCGGACCCACTTTTATCAAAGTAGGTCAAGCCCTCTCCACCCGACCAGACTTAATCCGCAAAGACTTTTTAGCAGAACTGGTGAAGTTGCAAGACCAGTTACCAGCCTTCGACCATAACTTAGCGCAACATATCATTGAAACAGAACTAG
The DNA here is from genome assembly GCF_000196515.1 of 'Nostoc azollae' 0708. Lineage (NCBI taxonomy): Bacteria > Bacillati > Cyanobacteriota > Cyanophyceae > Nostocales > Nostocaceae > Trichormus > Trichormus azollae. The sequence continues at coordinate 2,994,511 of NC_014248.1, read as the reverse complement.
AACGATCCATTGACGAGATATTTAGCGAACTATCACCCAAACCTGTAGCAGCTGCTAGTTTAGGTCAAGTATATCGAGCTCGTCTCATCAGTGGAGAAGAAGTCGCCGTCAAGGTGCAACGCCCTAACCTGCGTCCAGTAATAACACGGGACTTATATTTAATGCGTTGGGCTGCCAGTTGGCTAACTCCTTGGTTACCCCTCAATCTCGGCCACGATCTAACATTAATTGTCGATGAATTTGGCACAAAATTATTTGAAGAAATTGATTACATCAATGAAGGTCGTAACGCAGAGAAATTTGCTACCAACTTCCGTGACGACCCCCATGTCAAAGTTCCGTCTATCTACTGGCGTTATAGCAGTAACCGGGTTTTAACCCTAGAATGGATTAACGGCTTTAAACTTACAGATACGCAAAGTATACGCCAAGCAGGTTTAGATCCCGAAACAATCATCCAGATTGGAGTTACCTCTGGTTTACAACAACTCTTAGAACATGGCTTCTTTCATGCCGACCCCCATCCAGGTAATTTATTTGCCGTTACCGATGGTCGCATGGCTTACATCGACTTTGGCATGATGGATCAACTAGAAGAAACTACCAAAGAAACATTGGTAGATGCCTTAGTACATCTTGTCAATAAAGATTACACCGACTTAGCCGAAGACTTTGTAGAACTTGGCTTTCTCGCTCCAGGTACCAATATTACCCCAATTGTGCCAGCATTAGAAGCTGTGCTGGGAAATGCCATCGGTAAAAATGTCAAGGACTTTAACTTCAAAACCATCACCGATCAATTCTCTGAGTTGATGTATGAATATCCCTTCCGAGTTCCCGCCAAGTTTGCCTTAATTATTCGTTCCTTGGTGACACAGGAAGGTATTGCCCTGAGCCTCAACCCCAATTTTAAAATCGTAGAAATAGGTTATCCCTACATAGCACGACGGTTGCTAACAGGAGAATCTGTAGCATTAAGACGGCGCTTACTCAATGTGTTATTTAAAGATGGTAAATTCCAATGGCAGAGGTTAGAGAATCTAATTTCCATCGCTCGCACTGATGTAGAATTCGATGTTTTACCTACAGCGAAAATGGGATTACAATTCTTACTATCTGAAGAAGGTAAATTTCTCCGTCGTCAGTTGGTGCTTGCCCTAACTGAAGATGACCGTTTGCACACCGACGAAGTACAAAGACTCTGGAACTTAGTCAAAGATGACCTACCACCAAATCGGTTATTAAATGTAGCGTTTGGGATTTTGACGGAGTTATCTAGAGAAGGTGTAGCAGCTATTCTACCAAAAGCTACTTCTTTGATTTCCTTTACTAATAACCAGTCACCAAGTTTAAATTAATTTAATAACAATTGGGATTTTCATGTACTATTACCCTCTGCAACCACCTTACATCTTACTTCTAGTGGGATTCCTCACAGCATTCACTTCTGGTTTAGCCTTATCTGGTACTTTGCAGGTAATTGTCCAGAAATGGTCAAGTGTTAACAAAGAACCTATAAAATCTAGTTCCTCTTTAAAACAATTGTTGGTGCCATTTATTGGCATTACAATAGGAGTTTGTTTATTTATGTCTTCTGGGTTAGAAATATTTGGCTTTCCCTTTCCTCTGGCTTTAGGTGTGGGTTTACCGCTGAGTTTGCTAACTTGTTTATTTGTTTGGTTGCAGTTGGGAAGTTTGCTGGAATTTGTCAGCAGTCGAGGAATGCAATCTCTCGATTTAGATTCTTATTCTTAAGCAGCAATTAATGCAGCAATTAATTTAGTCAAATTAATTACCATTTATGCAGGTGAAAATTAAGATTTTAGGAAGTGATTGTTATTTGATGACTTCCTAAGTTTACTACATTTTACTACATGTAGTAAAAGTTGAAATTCCTTGTAAGTCCATAACATAAATTTATTCCTGAATTCTCACGATTTGGGTTGAAGTTGGCGTAACTGATTTTTTATATGATCTAACGTTTGCTGCCATTTACTTTTCCGCACAGGTACCTGTATAGCTGTAGTTGGTAAGACTGGATTTAAATTACGATAATGTTCCCAAGTTTTCCAGTAGGGACAACCTGGTTCAATTCTAATACCAGCCCAGTGAAGATATTGTAAAGGTTGATTTACTGTCGGATCAAACAGGAGGTTTCCTTGATTTTGAAAATGAGGAGTTCCTGCCCAGTTTCCTGGTGCTTTACCTTCTCGACGCACAATATTAAAGCGGTGGGGAATTCGCTTTAATATCATATAGTTAATAATTGGTTGATCTGAAGTTTTTTCAGAAAAATCAAAATATTCTGTGTTCGCTGCACATTCACTAAGGATTTCATACAATTCCGTTTCGGAAATTAAGTTTTTCTTAGATCCCCAAAAACCACCGTTAAAAATTGCTTTGACTTCATATTCACTAAATACTTGATCTTCTATAACTTTGGGACTAAAAACATTTTTAATCCCTCCTAAGTGTTGGTAATCACAACAAATGAAATCGGCAGTTTTCAAATAGTTAAGATTATCAATGATTTTTTCAAAGACAACAATATCAGTGTCAATATACAAAAACTCATCAAATACTCCAAACCAGCAAGCTTGTTTACGAAATTGATTAGGACGCGCAAAAAACTGGCCTCCGAAAATTTCGTGTAATTTTTGGGAAAGACGGTCGATAATATCTAAGTCTTCATAGATTTTCACGCCATAATTTTGACTGAGAGTATCTGCAATATTGTAATAATTATCATCGTAAGGAATCATGACGATAGGGGTATCAGCATCATGCAATCGGATACTATTGAGTAGTGCGATCGCTTGGTCTGTTACTTTGTCATTAGCAATGATATAAATTCCCCTGTTTATGAGCATAATCCTCTATTGTTTAGCTAAACCTAACTTTTTTAAAATTCGCTTACCTAAACTGGGAGAAACATCATAAGGTTTAGGTTTAGTTATGAATTTCGGTTTTTTTTCTGGTGTATATAAATAGCGATAGTGCAAGAAAATATCCCGGTAAGGGAAATCTATATTTTCACCAGCACAAACTCGACTAAATAACTTGGAAGATAAACCTATATAATGCAAATAAGTGAGTCTGTTACCCTTATCATAGAGAATTTGATCTCTATTTTCAAAGTGCAGGGAACTTACCGAACAACCTGTTGCTTCTTTAGCAGGTAAGGTGCGGGCGAAATTATAGCTAGGAATGCCCAATCGCATTACCATATAATTGAGAATCGTTTGGTCAGGAGCCATATCATAGAGAACTTCTGCCTCTCCCTGACGCAAATAATTCAATAAAATATCTCGCTTTTGTTCAGGAAATATATCTTTTTTAGACCCATAAAAACCAGAACAAAAAATTTCTGTTTGCAATCGTTCTGGAGTGAATAGTTCCTTTAATTTAGTTGATGATACGCTGTAAACATGAGATACATCTTTAAATTGAAAATCATATACTACCCAATTAGTATGATTTAGCTGAGTAAAAATATGATCTAGGGGACTCATTAATAAAATATCAGCATCCATATAAACAAAGCGATCAAAAGGCGCATCAAAAGCACAATAACGGCGATGAGTTCCCACTCGGTGATATTTATTCGCGCCTATAGTTTGCCAATGTTGTTGGGCTGTGGGATGCTTATCCCAAATATCTTTAACAAATTTATCCCATTTTTGAATCGAATCTTGGTGATTGTAAAGTTTTACATGAGGACGGTGAGCAAGTTCAGCAGCAATTTTAGCTGTATTTTCATCATAAGGATAGATACATACAGGCATTGTTCGGCCATAAACCGCCTCTATGCTATTGAGTAGGGCAATGAGTTGGTCGTAAACATAATCATTAGCGAGGGTACAAATACCATTCATATATCAATTCTCAAAATGTATATCTAATGGAATTAAGAAAATTGGGTGACAAATTCTGATAGCCAGTTGAGTAAATTTAGTTTGTGTAAGATAACTTGTCTAGCTTCTGTGATCGCATCCTTGGCAGCATACCAAGCATCAGAGGTAGAAGTTATTTCCTGAATATAAGCGATGCCTTTTTCATCTAAACTGGGTAATCTTAAAAAACTACCTGGTGGTAATAGTTTATCTGCTGCTGATCCACCATAGTAAATTGGTAAACACCAAGCTAGTAAACTATCCCAAAGTTTCTCACTCACATACCAATCATTTTCAGCATAGTTTTCAATTGCTAGATTATAGTAGTATGGTGCCATGCCGTACCACTTATTACCAAGTTCTCCTGAAGTTTTTACCCATTTTTGTAAACCACGTCCATAAAAATCAATTTGCATACCGCTAGATTGTAAAAATTGCAAGAAATTCAAACGCTCGCGATGGTTAGCTGTGCGTTTAATTCCTGAAGTAATCCAACTACAGATAGCAATCTTTTCTGGAGATGGCATTTCATTTAAATCCTTAAACGAATTGGAATGATACCAAATCGCAGGCATATAATCTGGAGTGGGAGCAAAATTATCTGGTCCAGAAATATAGCCACAATAATTTTTTGCCTGTTGATAATTACGCTTATTCATTTCTACAATTTCATCTAAAGGTGGTTCTCTCAATAAATAAATAGTTCTTTCTTGCTTGACATCACGCAGTAATTTATAAATATTTAATTCTGGTTGTTTTTGCTTTTTTCGTAATCGATCTAACAAAGACAGTTGTTTTACAGATTGAGGAAAATCAAACTGATACATTAGTAAAAAATCAGGTTTTTCTGCTAGTGCTTGTATTTGCATATTACCCCAAGTCCCAAATGGATGAGGCGTTTGTTGCCATAGCCAGTCTGCTCTAGATTCCAGAGCCATATAGCTACTAATCATACCTACTTTTTTGATCATGTTTCTATAAGTTATTGTTAAATAAGATTAAATTAAGCTCTATTTTAAATAGATGGGATTTCATAGTTTAATACTATCTTCAAATTTTCGTAAATCTCCAAGGATATAGATAAAAGATTCATAAGCTCCTGTTAGTAATTGACTTTGAAACTCATCCTTGTTTATTACATTATTAGTAACTGTACGAAGGCAAACTAATGTAGGATTTAGACTAGATCGGAGTTCATCGAATATACATATTAACTTTTGATAATAGCCAGTAATCCTGCTATCATTCTGCTCGGCAATCACAACTAATTGTCCTTTAGTTTGTCGATTAATTACATCTTCAAAAAAATCGACAGTGTTAATAATTCTCCATACTGCTTTATAAGATTGTTCAAGTAATTCTTGACGTTCTTGAGCATCGTCTACAAGATCATGTATTACTAATAGTAGTAATCCGATTAATGAATTTAGTTCGGTCCGAATTTCATAAGATATGCGGATTAAGCTTTGGTTAGGCTTGCTGGAAGTATCAGTATTGTTAGGAAATTGCATTGAATACAGGTGAGCATAATAACCGCCTTTTTGAAGTAGTTCTTGATGATTGCCAACTTCTACTACTCTTCCTTGATCTAAGACGGCAATCTGATCAGCTTTGCAAACTGTGGAAAGTCGGTGAGCAATTACTAAGGTAGTGCGATCTCGACTCAGTTCATCAAGTGCACATTGTACCAACCGTTCGGAAACAGTGTCTAATGCGCTGGTAGCTTCGTCCAAAATCAGGATTTCGGGGTTTTGGAGCAGTGCGCGTGCGATCGCTAATCTTTGTTTTTGTCCACCGGATAACATCACACCACGATCGCCTATCACAGTATCAAATTGTTCAGGGAGTTTACTAATAAATTCATAGGCATTAGCCAGCTTTGCTACTTGGATAATTTCTGATTCTGTCGCTTCTGGCTTACAATAAGCTATGTTATTCCGCACCGAATCATTAAAAAGAAAAGTATCTTGACTAACAATTCCCATAATTTTCCGCACAGATACCAAATCAAAATCTCGCAAATCTATGCCATCGAAAGTAATACAACCACTTGTTGGATCGTAAAATCTTGCTAAAAGGTCTGCCAGTGTAGATTTACCGGCACCTGAACTACCAACTAATGCTAGAGTTGTACCACAGCGTAAATATAAATCGACTTCTTTAAGTACTTGCCTGTCATTGTTCGTATAGCCAAAAGAAATAGATTTAAAATGCACTCCCTCTTTTAATTTTTTGTAGGGAAGTTTGCCATTACCCATAAAGGGCTTATCATCTAGCCTTAAAAACTGACTCACCATATCTACACTGGCGGCAGTACTGGCAAAGTTACTGCGAAGACCATTTAGCTGAGAAACTAGTGGCAGCAATCGCAATAATACCAATAAATACGTCAGCAGTACTGTGGAAATTGACGTAACTTGTTCAGCAAATAAAGTTTTACTTAAGGTTACAATCAGCAGTAGACAAGCAATTCCTAGAACTTCACTTAATGGTGCAATTATTTGTGAATTTGCCTGATCTTGAAAATCTGCTTGCTCACGCATCTTAATTAATTTCTTTATGCGTTTATATTCTTTTCCCTCATTACCTGTTGACTTAAGTAATCTAATCCCATTTAAAACTTCCAGAACAGCTATTGAATAACCTTTAGACACTTCACTAAGTTGTTTTCCAGATTTTTTAGACCGATTAATGAAATACTGATTAACTAGGGTTACTAACAGCATTAAACTCGTTGCTGCAATGGTTAATTGCCAAGAAATTGACAACAATAAACCAATAAAGACTAGAATTGTAATTGATAGAGTAATTAACTTGACGCTGTTATTAATAACAGTAGATGCACGACTTATTTCTCCACCTAGACGGTTGATTAAATCGCCAATTTTTATCGTGGTGTAATAATCTACATCTACTTCTAATAACATACTAATTCCAGCTTCTCGCATGTCGGAGGTTATCATCCGGGTTAGAGAAATAGATGTTAATGAACCAGCATAAGTAGCTAAGTTTTTCAAAGTAATTATGGCTAAAATTGCCCCAGACATTACTCCAATCCTGTAACTTTCTGCTACACCATTAAACGGGTTGAGCATGAATCTTAAAATACCAGGAGCACCTTGTAAATCTACTGGTTGTCCCACTATTTTTAAAATCACTGGAACAATTATAGCTGTACTCACACCATTAAATAATGCTCCAGAAAATCCTAATGATATTGTTAGTAAAATCAACTTTGAATAAGGCTTAGAGAACCTTAGTAGTATCTTGCTGGTAGACATTGGAGTTTATTTCATGACAAGAAAGTTTTTCAAATGAAAAATAATTAATTGCCAATTAACTATCATTCAAAATTAATCACAACTTACTAATAACAGATTCTAGAATATTAGACATCGAGTTGATACTATATTTCTCTACACATCTTTCTCTAGCTTTAACTGCACGCTGATTAGCTGCATCTAAGTTTTGAAATATCAATTTTATTTTTTCGGCAATTTGTTCTGGTGACTCAGGATCAACTAAATAACCAGTTTCACCTAAAATTTCAGGAATATCTCCCACACGGGTCGCTAATATCGGTTTAGCCATTGCCATACCATCGGTTAATTTTAATGGAAATTGAGCTAAAGCGGCTGGTGTATTTTTCTGGGGAACAACCACAATATGTGCTGCTGCAACTATTTTAGGCATTTCTGTCGGTGGATACTTTGGTAGTTTTATAATCCAACGTCCCCACTTTGCTGAAAGTTGAGCATCATAATCATCATAAGGACTACCTCCCACAATTACTAGTTTTATATCTGGTTCATTGAGAAATTCAAGAGCTAATAATACATCTTCAACACCTTTATATAGTCTAGGAGCGCCCGGAAACATTAAAATTCTATATCCAGATAAACCATAGAAGATCCTACTTTTTTCTGGATTATAGTAATTGGGATTAAAAAGTTCTGTGTCTTTCCCATTAGGTAAATATGTACCACCAAATTTATCCTGTAAAAATTTAGTATGTATTGTAATAGTATTTGCTTTTTTGGTCATGCCTTCTACTATTCTTAAATAGAATGGATGATCTGGCTGTCTTAATGCTCCATCTGATTTAAAGATATCACGATAAAGTTCTTTAAAAGAGGCTTTATACTCCCATTTTTTACCTCCATACCAACTAAGTTCCCAATCATCTATATCTAAAATTATTGGTTGATTAGTTTTTAATTTTTGTAATAGTGCTAGACCAAAAGTTGTAGGCTTGGGTCTCATAGCATAAATAATATCACCATCAATTTTTTTTAAAAGCTGAGAAGCCGACATCAAGAATTTTGGATAACTATAGCCAATGAACTGATTGATCCTAATTTCTGATTGAGGAATTACAGTTGCTTCTTTACCAAAGAGAAATCCTAAAATTTCTACTTGATAATTAAGTTTTTGTAGGGATTGTGCTAACAGGAAGGAACGAACCGCTCCTCCTCCCCATCTTCCTGCTCCAGCACTAGATAGATCGCTCACAAGGATAGAAATTTTCAATTTGGATCTTTTCTCCTGCCACTTCAAATCTTTTGATATATTGGGAAACGTACTTCTAATTAGCTATAAATAGTTGGAGATTTTAATATAGTCTCTGTTTGCGGATACCATAAAACTTGTGTATGAGTAACTTTCTATACTATCAAAAGTATGATTTTATATTATCATACCAGCTATATTTTGATATTTACCTAAGAAGCTCAGTACTTGTTCGCGATGTTATATAAAATAAAGCGGGGTATAGGATATGTTTTACATTAATTACGTATAAACAACGGAGGTAAAGTAATGCAGGTTATCCGTCTGTCGGCACTTTCTGACAACTATATATTTCTGTTATATGATTCACAACAAGATATTGCTGTAGTGGTTGATCCGGCTGAGTCTGAACCAGTTTTAAAACACTTGCAGCAAATAAAAGCTAAGTTAGTAGCGATTTTTAATACACATCATCATGATGATCATGTAGGTGGAAATCAACAGCTAATACAGGAATTTCCTGAATTAAAGGTTTACGGTGGGATTGAGGATCAAGGTAGAATTCCTAGACAGCAGGTATTTTTGCAAGAAGGCGATCACGTCCCATTTGCTAATCGTACAGCAAAAGTGTTCTTTGTTCCCGGACATACTCGCGCTCATATCGCTTACTACTTTCCACCAGTAACAACAGGTGACACAGGAGAATTATTCTGTGGTGATACTCTATTTGCTGGTGGTTGTGGTCGTTTGTTTGAAGGGACACCAGCCCAAATGCTAGACTCCTTAAGTAAACTCCGGGCCTTACCTGACAATACCCGTATTTGGTGTGCCCACGAATATACTTTGAATAACTTGCGCTTCGCCTTGACTGTAGATGGAGATAACCCAGACTTAGGAAAGCGTTATAAAGAAGTAATAGCTATGCGTAAACGCCAAGAAGCTACAGTTCCTTCATTACTCGAAGTGGAAAAGCGTACAAATCCATTTCTGCGGTGGGATAAACCTTCACTACAATTATCTGCAAAAAGTAACGAAGCAGTACAAACATTTGCCTGGATTCGTAGTATGAAAGATAAATTTTAGTGATCACATCAGCATTGAGTGTCACCCTTCCCTATTGCGCTCGCTCCCCCTAATTAGCTACAATGTTTAGTCTTTGGGGTATAAGCAAACTCGCTTAAGGTCAAGCTACACTTTTGTAAGCTTTCCTGCTGACACCCAATTCAATGAGATTTTACAGGAAAAACAAAAACAATGGCTAAACAAGTGCAGTTAGTTTTAATAAAAGATGTCAGCAAGCTGGGTAAATCCGGCGACTTAGTAGATGTAGCACCAGGCTATGCTCGTAATTATCTAATTCCCCAGAGTTTAGCCACTCATGCTACACCTGGTATTCTCAGACAAGTAGAACGCCGTCGTGAACAAGAACGTCAACGCCAAGTAGAAGTTAGACAACAAGCACTAGAACAAAAAGCAGCCTTGGAAAAAGTCGGTAAATTGAAAATTGCCAAGCCAGTTGGTGAAAACGAAGCTATTTTCGGTACAGTCACAACCCAAGACGTAGCAGAAGCAATTCAAGCAGCCAGCAGTCAAGAAATCGATCGGCGTCGTATTACGATTCCTGATATTAACCAACTGGGTACATACAAAGCCCAAATCAAGCTCCACTCTGAAGTAACAGCAGAAATAAATATCGAAGTTGTTGCTAGTTAAGTTAGGTAACAGGTGACAGGTGACAGGTGACAGGGAAGAGGGAGATGGGGTGATAGAGAAAATAAAGCATAGTATCCCTTCTGCCTTTTGCCTTTTGCCTCCTAACCTGCAAGTTATGTTAGTATTTAAAACCTGCTTACCAATCCAAAATCGCTTATGGCTGAAGAACTTAGTTTTCAAGGAGATGGTAGCAACCGCCTACCACCCCAAAACATCGAAGTAGAAGAAGCTATATTGGGGGGTATTTTACTAGATCCAGAAGCTATCAGTCGAATACGCGATCGCCTAGTACTGGAAGCCTTTTATATTAATGCCCATAAAGATATCTATCAAGCTGCCCTCACCCTTCACGCCCAAAATAAACCCACAGACTTACTCTCCCTTACAAATTGGCTAACTGACAACGACAAACTAACCCGGATAGGTGGCAGAAATAAATTAGCCACATTAGTAGACCGCACAGTATCAGCAGTTAACATTGATGCCTTAGCAGGGTTAGTCATGGAAAAATACCTGCGACGACAATTAATTAAAGCTGGCAATGAAATTGTACAACTTGGTTACGAAACAGAAACTGAATTACCCATCGTCCTTGACCAAGCAGAACAAAAAGTTTTTGGCGTTACTCAAGAAAAACCCCAATCAGGATTAGTTCACATTTCTGATACCCTCATTAACGCCTTCCAAGAAGTTGAAAGACGACATGAAGGCATCGCTTTACCCGGTATTCCCTGCGGTTTTTATGATTTAGATGCCATGACCAGCGGGTTTCAGCGTTCTGATTTAATCATCGTCGCTGGCAGGCCATCAATGGGAAAAACAGCCTTCTGCCTTAACCTAGCTCATAATATTGCCGTTGGTTATAAACTACCCGTTGCAGTTTTCAGCTTAGAAATGTCCAAAGAACAACTAGTACAGCGACTACTTGCTAGTGAAGCACAAATTGAAAGCGGTTATTTGCGAAGTGGACGCATCAGCCAAACCCAATGGGAATCTTTAAGCCGTGCGATCAGTAATCTCTCAGAAATGCCGATTTTCATTGACGACACCGCCAATATTACAGTTACCCAAATGCGGAGTCAAGCCCGACGACTCCAAGCCGAACAGAATACAGAACTAGGATTAATAGTCATAGATTACTTGCAACTCATGGAAGGAGCAGGAGATAATCGCGTTCAAGAATTATCCAAAATAACCCGTTCTCTCAAAGGTTTAGCCCGTGAGTTGTCCGTTCCCATTATCGCCCTATCTCAGTTAAGCCGCGGTGTAGAAGCACGTACCAATAAACGCCCAATGTTATCAGATTTACGTGAATCTGGTTGTTTAACAGGTGATAGTCTAGTCAGATTGACAGCTAGAGGATTACAAGTACCAATGAAAGAATTAGTAGGTAAATCTGGCTTTCCAGTTTGGGCATTAAATGAAAAAACAATGAAGGTAGAAACAGCAATTGTGAGTAATGCCTTTTGCACAGGTATTAAACCCGTATTTACCTTAACAACTAGACTAGGAAAAAAAATTAGGGCAACAGCTAATCACAAATTCCTCACAATTCATGGTTGGAAGAAACTTGATGAATTAAATCCTCAACAACATCTGTGTTTACCAGTAGTTGCCAATATTGTTCAAACCAATAAGTTACTTGCCCTTCCCAACAGTCATGTATATTGGGATGAAATTGTATCAATCATACCAGATGGAGAAGAACAAGTCTTTGACTTAACAGTTCCTTATCTGCATAACTTTGTAGCCAATAATATCATCGTTCACAATTCCATTGAACAAGACGCAGATTTAGTAATCATGCTTTACCGTGACGAATATTACTCACCAGAGAGTCCAGATCGCGGAATAGCAGAAGTGATTATAGCTAAACACCGCAACGGACCGACCGGAACAGTCAAACTTTTATTTGATCCACAATTTACAAAATTTAAAAACCTAGCCAGACCAAATAACTATTAATTTAATTAAATATTGCAAATCGGGAATTGGGAATTCGTTTTTTTCCTAAATCCCAATTTCCGAATAACTACTTAATATCCAACAATTCCACATCAAAAATCAGTGTCGAGAATGGTGGAATCACACCACCAGATCCTCTAGGACCATAACCCAACTCCGAGGGAATAATCAACTGACGGCGCTCGCCTACTTTCATAGTACTAAGACCTTCATCCCAACCCTTAATTACCTGCCCTACACCAATTTTAAAGCTGAAGGGTTGGCCATGATCCCTTGAACTATCAAACTTAGTACCATCTTCTAAAGTACCAGTATAGTGAACCACAACCGTTTGTCCCCGTTCAGGAGTAACTAGTCCATCCCCTTTTTTTAACTCAATATACTTCAGTCCAGAGGAAGTAGTTACAACATTCTTTTCCGACATAATAATAGTATTGCTCGCTGTCAAAGTATTGTTCTCAACAATTGCAGTAGTCGCTACTGATGGTGTTTGAATCAACTTAGCCGCAACAGCAGTATCCTGTTTACTACCCATTTGCGTTAATACCAAAGCCACAACAGATAGCAGCATGAACACCACGCTCAGTAAAATTCCTTTCAAAATCAGCCCTCCCTATATAAGTAGCTTAGTAATCAGATTACCGATAGGACAAAAACCAGTTTAAATCACAATCAATATCCTAACGCCAAAGCTTATTTTCCAAATTGCGCAGCTCACGTTCTAAACGATCAATTCTACCCCGCAATTCATCCACTTCTGACTGACGAGCCACCCCCAGATCCTGCATCATATTTCGCATCTGTCGTTGCATTTGTAGTTCCCAATTACCTTGCTCGGACTTTAACTGCTGCACAATATCATTCATAAGCACTTTGGCTTGCTCAGGATTGAGCTTACCATCCTTGACAAGTTCATCACTGACTTGTCTTAGTTTCTCCGCTACCAAAGAAGTTGTGCCAATACCCAGCATCATAAGCTGTTCCAACCAATTATTGCTATCCATACTTCCTTCCTGTTAATTCTTTCTCGTTAATGAATCTAGACTCCTGAATCCACCTTATAAGATCATGTTGAAAGCTTAGTGATTCTAGCTTACAGATATATTTTGGCAAATTTGGCAACATAAAAAATCAAAGGTTCGCAAGAAAGGTAAAACCTCAGACAAGACACATCACACCCAGCCCAAAACAACATATAAATCTGTAATTTACCGAAACATATTAAGGATAATCAAACTCTATAATTGAGATGTCATTACCTGTTGTACAAGGATTAAAGCCTATTTTGCGGTTCATTCACTCAACCCCGACCAAAAAAAGTTTAAAGAACTGCTTGACAAAAAAGAGAAAGAGTTGGTATATTAATAGAGGTGAAGGGCAAGCGCCTCAACTACTGAACCGAGAAAAGATAATACTTTGAAAGAATAGAGACGACCATTACTCCTCAAGAGATTTGAGATTTAAGAATCCTGGAAAGACAAGTAGAGGATTCAGATACTCGAAAAAAATAGAGCTAAAAAACAAACTTACCAAAACGGAGAGTTTGATCCTGGCTCAGGATGAACGCTGGCGGTATGCTTAACACATGCAAGTCGAACGAAGTTCTTAGGAACTTAGTGGCGGACGGGTGAGTAACGCGTGAGAATTTGGCTTTAGGTCGGGGACAACCACTGGAAACGGTGGCTAATACCGGATATGCCGAGAGGTGAAAGATTTATTGCCTGAAGATAAGCTCGCGTCTGATTAGCTAGTTGGTGGGGTAAGAGCCTACCAAGGCGACGATCAGTAGCTGGTCTGAGAGGATGATCAGCCACACTGGGACTGAGACACGGCCCAGACTCCTACGGGAGGCAGCAGTGGGGAATTTTCCGCAATGGGCGAAAGCCTGACGGAGCAATACCGCGTGAGGGAGGAAGGCTCTTGGGTCGTAAACCTCTTTTCTCAGGGAAGAAAAAAATGACGGTACCTGAGGAATAAGCATCGGCTAACTCCGTGCCAGCAGCCGCGGTAATACGGAGGATGCAAGCGTTATCCGGAATGATTGGGCGTAAAGGGTCCGTAGGTGGTACTGTAAGTCTGCTGTTAAAGAGCAAGGCTCAACCTTGTAAAAGCAGTGGAAACTACAGAACTAGAGTGCGTTCGGGGCAGAAGGAATTCCTGGTGTAGCGGTGAAATGCGTAGATATCAGGAAGAACACCGGTGGCGAAAGCGTTCTGCTAGGCCGCAACTGACACTGAGGGACGAAAGCTAGGGGAGCGAATGGGATTAGATACCCCAGTAGTCCTAGCCGTAAACGATGGATACTAGGCGTGGCTTGTATCGACCCGAGCCGTGCCGGAGCTAACGCGTTAAGTATCCCGCCTGGGGAGTACGCACGCAAGTGTGAAACTCAAAGGAATTGACGGGGGCCCGCACAAGCGGTGGAGTATGT